>CAYOCT010000006.1:0-160947 GCA_964402555.1 uncultured Nitrospiraceae bacterium
TCGCCCGTCTCCGTCGCACCGTCGCGCGGCGGAACGCCGTTTACCGGACGTTTACCAAACACCCGTCAGGCTAACCGAGTTGACGCGACATGGCGTCTCTTTCCCCTCAATACCAGGACCTACTTAAGATACGAGAAAGTCAGAACTGTATGCCGTCTGACGAGGTGAAGAAGAGGCTTCGTGAGCCAACAACTTGATAGTAGGAATGCCGCGGTAGATCTTAGGACGGTCTTTGGCTGTCACCACATTGCTGAAGACGGCCTCTTGACGAACAGGGATCGAGTTTGGAGAACAGGCGGCGACTGGTTCCGCGAGCGAGTCTCCGCCCACAAAGCCTCCCCACCGCTTGTCCAACGACCCAGAACTGTGCTGCCATCACTACGGGATTTCAACAGCGCTTTCCCTCCCGCACTTGCACTTCGGGTTCGGGTACTTCCTCTTCGCAAGAAGCAGAGTCATGCCCACCGACAGCACCATCGCAACGTCTCCACCTGAACCCGCGCCTCTGTGGCCAGACTTCAGGTCCGCGTTCCCTCCGAAACACCCCGTTCGGAGAAAATCCGCTTGAACGTCTTTGTCGGCATTCATTGCAACGACCCCGGGGTTGACCTTGCCCGTCAGATCGCCGGTCCAGTGATCGAAGCGCCACCCCTTCGACGCCGTTGCCGTAACCGTTACGCTCGTGCCGTTTGTATACTCGCCACCGGGCGGATTCAATACCACGGCGCCTTGTCCCTGCGTGGTGACGTGAAGCGTATACTGCTCCGGCGCCTGCTCGAACTCTATTGTAACGGTCTTCGGGCCTGTCATTGTGACGTGATTCGTGTTTGCAGTCGCCGAATCGTTATCGGTTCCGGTCCAAGCCTTGACTCGATAACCTGCGTCGGGTGTGGCCTCCAGCGTAACCACGGCGCTATAGTCTTGACCGCCTGTAGGAGGACTGAGTGCGCCGTGGCCGTTGACGACCGACGTGGTTAGGATGCATCTGTATGCCCCTGCAAATGACACAGTGGCATTCTGATAGAGCGATTGGGAACTCGGGTTTGGCTGCGGCGCCGTCAGATTGGCAATCTCACCCCAGGTCAGCGTGATGTAACCTGCCGGGACTCCGGACAGTGTCGCCGGACCGGCGCCGGAGTGCGTTTCCTGCACGCCGTCTACAAACGACCATGGGGCGTCCGCCGGGGAAGGGTTGATCACTACGGCGCCGGCGCTTCCTGCTGGAACCACGCTTACGGCGATCTTCGCAGAGCGGGATTCGTCGCTCACGCGGCCTCGCGAATCGACGGCGCGCACAAATGCATAGTACGTATCTTGCGGCAGAAAGAGGCCCGTATTGCAGAATGGCGACATAAAAGGCTCCAGCGCGCTGTCGAACGCCCCATCGTTCGCCGCCGCAACGAGCCATGACGTCCCCGGAGATTCCGCAAGCCGGACTTGATATCCTACGCCAGTAATCGTAAGGGGATACCAAACATTTACCCACGTCATGCTCGACGTGAAGTTTCCCCGGTCGTCAAACACTCGCGTGACGATTTGATGTTCTCCCTCAGACCAACCCGAAGTCGAGATATCTGCCGAGTCTAAGTGATATCTTTCGTCTTTGCCCATCAACACGGACAGGGGCTGCGGCGCACCGCCATCCACCGAGTAATTGGCGGATGCCACAACGTGTTCGCCAGCGACCTCGAACAAGATGACAAAGGGACTGCCCCAGTTCCCTTTGTTGTCCTGCGCGCGGACGTAGATCTGATGTGGGCCGATCGTGAGGTCTGAGGTAGGCACAGCCGGAACCACCAATTGTTCGTTAGCCGAATCAAAGAGACCATCCGCTGCGTCGACCGGTTCCCCGTTGCCTTGTCCAGGATCGACGTCAATGTAGTACTCGGCCGCAACGATAACTTGGGCGATGGCAGGCGCCCCAAACGTCATTCCGAGAAGTCCCAATCCCGCGCAACACCAGAACAGAAAAGCTTGGCGCATTACGAGTCCCCCTATCGGATTTCGGCAGTGCCTTCGATACGGAACGTATCGCCATACTGCACGACGGGGGGATTGGCAACGACGCCCCGCACCGCCGGAGCGTTCAGCGGCCCATACCAAAACGACGCGCAATAGGGACCGCCGTACAGACCGATGTCGCTTCGGGTTCCGTCCGGATCTTGCATTCCGGGCGCCGGGTCGCCCGCGTCGATACAGGTTGAGGCGGGCGAATCGCTCAGCCGGAAGTCAAAATGATCGGCGTCGCGAAAGAACGGGTTTGTGTCATCCAGATCGCCCGGACCCTTGTCCGCAATGTAGCGGTGTCCGTTCTGGTTCTGGAAGTAGCAGTTATAGCTACTTCCGATATTGGATTCGCTCCTGGAGACTGTACTTTCCTGTATGCCATATCCATTATTGAACTCTATAATGCAATTCTTGACCCCAATCACTGGCTGCGGCAAAGACCAAGTTGACTGTATTCCAGAGCCGCCGCACCCCATCACAAGGCAGTTGGCAATGCTGCCTCTCGCGCCGGAGTCTACCCTTGAATAGCCAGCCCCGCCGATTCCGGTCAAAATGCAGTTGTACACCGTACATGTGCCGCTGAATGCAACAGCGTTCGCGCCTTTGGTAATGCTGAACCCTTGGATCGTCGCGTTGCCTGTCTTTGTGACTGTAAAGCCATCGCCTGAGCCAATAACCTTGGTAAGCAGCGGGCCGTTAACGGCTGTGATGGTGACAGTCTTGTTGTCGATCGTTACGCTCTCATCGTAATATCCTGGGTAGACCTCGACAACATCTCCCGCGTTGACGCCCCCCTGGATGGTATCGTAGTCCCTTCCGACGCCGACCGTAACCGTGGTAGCCCAGGCGGCGCTAGACACAACTGCAAATAGTCCTATTCCGAAGATGGCTGCGAGTGCGGGAATTCCTACCGCTTTCATTCCAATTCCTCCTATCCGTTCTCAAGGCGCCTAGATCTTTGGCTCAATCCGCAAACCGGACTCATTGTCCGCGTCCCATGTTCACAAATCCGCTACCTTGCGCCAACAATACCCATGATTACCGGTCATATGATCTGCGCATCTGGAGTCTGCGCGCCGTTCAAGTCTTCACCCTTAGGTTCGGCGTATGCCGACAGGGGGATCGCTGTCGCTCTTCGCAGTTGGAAACTCCCCCTGCTACACGAAAATCCGTAGCACACCGGTAGCACTTCTAAAACAATGAGCCCATTCTACTCCTGCACGGATCGCAGAAGTCAAGCGTTTTGGCCTGTAGGTAGCAAGCCCGGAGATGGGTTGACAGGGACTCGTCGTGGCGTTATAATTGGTTGAGTGTTCAGTTAATGAAAGAAGGGCCGGATGGGACGGAATGCAGAGATGAATCGAGCGGCGCGCGATGTGCGGCGGGAACAAATCCTGACGGCGTCGTTGCGGCTGTTTGCATCGCGCGGGGTGTTCGCCACGAAGATCGCGGATATTGTCGCGGCGGCAGGGGCGTCGCAGGGACTTGTTTATCATTATTTCGCAAGCAAGGAGGAAATCTTCGCCACGCTCATTCGGGAAGCGTTTGAACGGATGAACGAAGCGTGCCGGATGCTGGAGGGCCTTCCGCTTACGCCGGTGGAGAAGTTGCGCTTGGCGGCCGAAAAGCTGCTGGACGGCGTGGCGCAGAATGAGGACACCGCCTTGTATCACCTCTTAATTGCGCAGGCGACGGCATCGGACGCGATCCCGGATGAGACCAAGGCGGTCATCCGCGAGCACAACCGGTTTCCGTATGAAACGATGACGCGGATCTTTGCGGAAGGACAGCGGAAGGGGCAGTTTCGCAGGGACCCGCCGGAAATGCTGGCACTGGTGTTCTGGACGGCGATCAAAGGTATTTGTATTCACAAAGCCACGCATAGGGACGATTGTGCAGTCCCGAACGTTGAGATCTTGATGCGGATGTTTGTCAAGGACGCGCCCGCGCAGGGCGTGGTAACACGGAAGGGCAGGAGAGCAAGATGAATCAGGCGACGTTGGTGGCACAGACGCGACGGGGGCCGATCGAGTATCTCGAATCCGGGGCCGGTCCGGCGGTGCTTGCCTTGCATGGAGCGATGGGCGGCTGCGATCAGTCGGATATTCTGGCGCGGACGGTCGGGGGAACGGGATATCGGTACGTCGCGGTGTCGCGGCCCGGATATCTGGGGACACCGATCACGGTGGGGCGTTCTCCCGAGGAACAGGCGGACGCTTTAGCGGCGCTTCTGGACGCGCTGAACATCGAAAAGGCTGTTGTGATGGCGGTTTCGGGCGGCGGGCCAAGCGCCCTTCATTTCGCGATGCGGCATGCGGCGCGGTGCCGGGGCCTGGTCCTGATTTCGACGTGCGGCGACGTCGTCCATTCCAGGATACCGTTTGCGTTTCGCGTGATGCAGGTCCTGATGCGGTGGCCGGCCGTGGCGCGAAGGGTGCGCAAGAATGCGGCGAGGAATTTTGAAGCGAATTTGCGCAGGTCGATTGAGGACCCGGCGGTGCTTGCGCGTGTATTGCAGGATACCGAGGTGCGCCCGCTGCTGGAAGAGTTGACGGTGGGGATGTTTGACCGGGTAGGCGAACGCCTGTGCGGGACAAGCAATGACATCGCGGTGTCGCGATCGTGCAGCTACCCGTTGGAACAGATCGCGGCGCCGACATTGGTCGTGCACGGGACGCTGGATAAGCTCGTGCCGTTTGCGCAACACGCCAAGCTCTTGGCGTCACGTATCCCTGGGGCCGAGTTGTTTGCCGTGGAAGGCGGGGAACACGTGGCGATCTTCACGCACCGCAATGACGTGCGCGAACGCGTCGCAGGCTTCTTGCGCGGCTTGAACTGATCAAGGCCGTCCAGGCCAGGATCTGTGCGTGATAGCGCAACGCCGATCCGGACGCGGAGAGTTCGCGTATCTGCGACACGTGGGATGGGTGCAGCGAAGCGAAACCCACCGATTCGCTATTTCCGGTGGGTTTCGCTTCGCTGCACACACCCTACTCATATAAGTGACAGTACAATACTTGTGCGGACGCGGAGAGTTCACGTATCTGAGGGGATTGGAAGAAACGGGCCGTCGTTCATAGGGTGGACAGCGCATATCTCTCCCGTGCTTTAACACTTCATGCCGCCGAACTGGTCGTCAATCGCTACTTGGACATCGCGACTTTGTCCGGCCCGCCGGGGCGTTTGCTGCGCTCGGTGTAGTCGGGCCAGAGGGGACAATTGAGATCGATCCAGGTCTTGATGCGGAGCGTTTCATCGGGCGTAAGCGCGACCTCGTGATGTCCCGCATTGAGCGTTTGCCAGAGCTTGCTCTTCACACTGCCGAAGGTCAAGGGGGCGGCTTTCTCGCAACCGCCGGAATTCCAGCCGCAATCGAGGTAGTGGACGAGGCCCTTCGTGATGAGCGTTCGATACGACGCGGGCACTCTGTTGACGTCGAGCGTTCCCGAGAAATCGAGCTGTCCGGGATGGCTGGCATCGTGGCACTGCACGCACTTCGCGTCGAGCACAGGCTGCACGACCTTCTCGAAGGAGAACGGTTCCGCGCCCCATGACGGCGGGTCGATGGCTCGCGCCATCATCGCTAACGGACGCCGTGGACTCGACGGCGCGGCCTGGCGGCTTTCGTGGCAGCCGACGCAACTGCGTTTCTCGCCCGGTTGAAGCTGGATCACGCTGCGCATGCGCTGGACTTCGTTGAAGTCTTTGTCGAGGGCCTCGAAATAGAGGACCTTGTCCGCGGGCGCGTAGAAATGCGCCGAGCCGTCTTCTTCGACGGGAACGAGTCCGAGCGACGCCTTGACGACATAGGTCGGCCAGCCGAACGGGCCGGTTACGATATCGTCGGGCGAGGCGTAGAACTGCATGAAGGCTTCGTGGTCTTTGCGATATTCGCCGTCGGCCAGCCGGTCGAGATCGTGGCGGACTTCCTCGACGACGCGCAGGTACTTCACCGTCCCGCGCGGGACCTCGGGTTCGAGTCCGTTATAGACATCCGCGAGCATGAACTCGCCTTGTGACTCGCCATTGTTGGCCGGCCCGCCGATCACCGGAGGAACCGGGCGCGCCTCCATGGGCGTCGGGCACATGCTCGAGATGGTCGGATCGCTGTAGATGAGTTCGCGGTTGCCAAACCGATCAATCAGATAGAGGCAGAAACGGTCGCGCGGCGCGTGCGAGCAGAGGAAGTAATCGCGCGCGATTGGATACGCCTCGCGGAAACACTCCTCCATCGGCGGCGCGCCGGGCCATGGCACCTCGGGAGTGAGGCACGTAATCGCCTTCGGATTGAAGCGCCCCTGATCGACGTCAAGCAGCGCGATAGGCCCATTGAGATCGCCAAAGTGGGAGATCAGCGTGCAACAGATCTCGCGCGTATCGGGCACTTCCCTCCCGTTCGCGTAGCCGTTCGGCTGAATGATGTCGTTGCCGAAGATCATTTCCGGGAAGGTGCCGTCGGGCCGGATCGACCACAGGGTGTGGCCGAAATCCGCGCCCTTGTCCTGATACTCCCATCGCGTCCACAAGATGCGCCCGTCGTTCATGACCGACGGCGCCCATTCGGTCAGATTCGAGAGCGACACGGGCACGATGTGGCCGCCATCGGTATCCATGCGGAACAGCACCGACGACTGTGGCCGCCAGCAGAACACGCGTGAGATGCAGCGCGTCGAGATGAACGCTAGATCGCCGTCCGGCAAAGGGCACGGCCAGAAGTCGTGGAAAGGGCCATCGGTCAATTGCCGGAGACTGCCTCCGCTCGCGTCCATCGCCATCACGTGATAGTAGCCGGGTTCCGAAGGGCGGTAGCCGAAATAGACCGTGCGGGCGTCGTAGCTCGCGGCGGGATTGCGCGCGATGCCGTCCTTGGCGTCGAAGAGTTGGGTCAGCGTTGCGGCCTCGGGCGCGAAGCGGCCGCCATCGTGCGGCACGTCGATCGTGAACACACCGCCGCCCGGCCGGAACGGCGCGTCGAAATAGTCGCTGTAATTGTGCGAAGGCTGGAACGGCTGGCGTTTGACGAAGAGCAGTTTCGCCATCGGCGCCAGCGCCGGGTCGCGCAGAAGCAGCGCGCGTTTGGCTTCGCGCACGCGCAGGAACGCTTCGCGTTCGGCCATGAGGTCCGGCGTGTCCGCGGCCATCAACTCGGCATGGCGTTCGCGCATCGCGGCAAGCTCCGCGCGTGCCTGCGCGGCGTCGATGCCATTTGCTTCGGAGCGCTCGATCATCGATTCCAGCAACGCAAGCGCGTGTTTTGCGGGATCGTAACGGAACAGAGACAATGCGTAGGGCTTGTCCGATCCGTCGTCGAGTGTGAGGTCGTAGCGCGGACCTATCGGGCTTGACTCGGCCGGCAACGTAACCGTCACGGGCGTACCCGGCTTCAACACGATGCCCCCTTCCATGCCGGGCGCGTTGAGCGATAGGCGCGTCTTCGACGATGCGTCGAGGCGCACGCGGAATTCCTTGTCCGTTCCCGAACCTTCCTGCGCGACACTCCAGGTCGAGAACGCGAAATGAACCGGGCGTCCCGTGCTGCCCGTGTGTTTGCCGCCCATGCCCAGGCCGATGCGAAGGCCGACGGTGCGGCACTCGGGAAACAGGTCGAGGGGCAACCGCGCTTCGAGGCGTCCTTGCGCGCGATCCCATGCGCCTTCGATGGGGATACTTTTGTCGATCTGTCCCTTGCCCGCGAATTGCGTGAACGTCAGACCCTTGTCCGAAGCGACGATGACCCCTGCGCCTTGCCCGTCTTCGCTCGACACCACCGCCAAATGCGCGCTCAGCCAGCGGTCTTGCTCGATGGCCAGGAACAGGTCTTTGCCGCGCCACCCCGCGCGAACGCGCGACGTGACCAGCGGGCCTGCGTCGAAATCGTACGGGTAGGCGACCCGGACTGTGCCCTGCGACGCTTCGCTCCAGCATGGATCGTTCACCGTGACATCGCATTTCGGCGACGAAACGAGGCGCGGCAATGGCACGCGGTCATCGCCCACATGGCGCGGATACTCCTTCACGCGCCCGTTGTACGGGACCAGCGCAGGACTGATATCCGCGCGCCCATACGTCTTCAACCAAGCGTGTTCTTCAGCGAGAAACGCGTATCGCAGCGTATCGTTGTCCGCGGTCGCGCGTAGCGGATCGAGTGGGGGAGGGGTCGGGGGGATGGCCTCGAGTCCGGAGACGGCCGCTTTGTCCCGCACCTTCTTCACCGAGTCCCACGTCTTGCCATCCTTTGAAACGAACACTTCGTAGCTCGTGGCGATCCGATCCGAGAACCCGCCGGTTCGGTCGCGTGAAAACACCACTTTACCGATAGAGGTTCTCGACGGCAGTTCAATTTGAGCCCATTCGATGCCGTTCCCGGCAGCGACCCAACTCTTCGCATTGCCATATTCGCCGTCATTCAGGTGATCGACCGTGTGGATTGCATAGCCCGCGATGCATGACGAGGCCGTCGCCTTCGCCCCATCCCGGATAAGAGCGAGATTCTTATCCGGTGTTTTCCCGTAGACCTCAAGTTCATCCAGGCACACTTGGCCGCCGGAATTCGTCGCCGATAGTACGACGCGGACCCATTTCGCAGAGCGTTCCGGGAACGAGATAACGGTAGGCGAATCGGCCCATGCCGTCTGCACGATCATGAGAAAAGCCAATAAACACAGTGCGATCCGCAAACCGAGCTTTGTCATACGGCTGGACCCTCTCCGTTCCAACGGCCTTCGTTCAACACAGGGATTGTAGTACATCCGGCTCCGGGATGCATAGTGTTTTGTGCCGAATTGACATCGAAGGCCTTTAGGCGCTACATTCAGGGAATAAACCGGACCTTTTGGTCGGAAGTATGAACGGGGCTTTCGGCATCGACGTTTCATGTCAGACAAACTGAGCAAACTGATTGCCGCCATCCGCGGATTTGTCACATCCGCCTTGTGGGCATGTTTTTCTGTCCCGATCTTTGTGAAAGTGCTGGGCATCGGATTGATGGTCACGGCCCTTTTCGGAGGCGTCGCCTTCTATCAAATCCAGGTCGGCATGTACCAGACGCATTATAAAGTACACGGCGAAACCGCTCTGTCCGTAGCCACTTCCCTTGCGACGCGGCTCGAGTCCCGAGTCGAGGAGAGCGACGTCCCCTCTATCGATGCCGCGCTCGGGCAGACCATGAGCGCCTTCCCCGATATCCGATATATCGTCGTCCAGGATCCCCACGGGAACATCCTTTCCCACGGCTTCACGTTTCCGAAAGAAGCCCCGTCCGATCTCGTGAAGCAAGGCGACTTGTGTGCCGCGTGCCATGCCGCGCTCTCGCCGACCGAGATCCCCTCCGACCTGCTCGAGGTCCCCACGCGCCTGATTGACAATAATAAGCATATCAAGGCCTTTGCGCGTAGGGGCGGGCTGATTCTCGAAGCGACTGTGCCGATCAGCGACAAGCCTTTGGGCTCGGTCCGGCTCGGTGTGGGCGACAAGGTTATCGTGCGCGAGATCGCCTCCATCACGCGTTCGCTCGTGTGGAGCCTCGCATTGTGCCTCGCCGTTTCGTTGTCCTTGGCGCTCGGCCTCGCGTACGTCCTGGTCCGCCCCATCCATAGCCTTCTGCAGACGACGAATCAGCTCCGCCAGGAGGACTTTTCGGCCCGGGCGGAGGTTTTCTCCTCGGACGAGATTGGCCAGCTTGCGATGGCTTTTAACAAGATGGCCGAAGGCCTCGAAACCTTCCGGCGCGAGGTCCACGAGAAAGAAGAGGCCCGGCAATCGCTGATCGGCCAGATCGTGCAGGCGCAGGAAGAGGAACGAAAGAGCGTCGCGCGCGAGCTTCACGACCAACTCGGCCAGTCGCTCTCCAACGTGCTGCTCACCATCGAGTCGGCGGGCAACGAACATCCCGAATTTCGGCCGCGATGCTTGCAGCTCAAACAGGAAGTCCGCGCCATCATCGACGAGGTGCGAAGGCTTGCCTGGCACGCGCGCCCCTCGATACTGGATGATTACGGCCTGGATCTGGCGCTTGCGCGATACGTGGAAGAAGTCGGCCAGCGGGTCGATTTCCCGATCGATTACCAGTGCGTGCCGTTGCGAAGCGCTACACGCATGCCTGACAGTGTCGAGATTACCTTGTACCGCATTGCGCAGGAAGGCATTACCAATATCATCCGGCATGCCGAAGCGACGCAGGCAAGCATCATTCTCTTGCGTCAAGACCAGGAAGTCAGCCTGATCCTCGAAGATAACGGCAAAGGGTTCGACGTGGCGTCGATGGAACGGAGCGCCCGCAAACCTCCCCCGCTAGGCCTGGTAGGCATGAAGGAACGGGCCGCCTTGGTGGGAGGCGACCTCATGGTTGACTCGAAACCTGGAAAAGGCACCACGTTGCGTGTAAGAATTCCGCTAACAATGTAACTTCAGGAGAAGACCTGCCATGGCGATCCGAATCATGCTTGCGGACGACCATGCCGTGTTCCGTAGCGGCCTGCGGGCGTTGCTCGAAAAAGAGAAGGATTTCCGAGTCGTCAATGAATCGGGGTCCGGGGTAGATACCTTGCGGTTGCTGGACGATGCCGCGGCGGACGTGTTGTTGCTCGATATCAGCATGCCGGGCCTTCCGGGTCCGCGGGTGGCCGAAGAGGCGCTACGCAAGCGGCCGTCCCTTGCAATTGTGATCCTGACGATGCACGAGGACGAATACTATCTGCAAGAGATGCTGCGGATTGGGGTGCGCGGCTATGTGCTGAAGAAGTCGACGGGGACGGAGTTGGTGCACGCGATCCGGGCGGCGTATCGCGGCGATTGTTATATCGATCCCGCGCTTGCGAACTTGGTCATTTCGCCTTACGTGGGCAAGCCCGCGTCGAACGATCCCAACCGGCTCGGCGTGCTTACTCAGCGCGAGCAGGAGGTCTGCCGCCTGCTGGCCCTCGGACATACCAACGCCGAGGTGGGCAAGCAGCTCTTTATCTCCGACCGCACGGTGGAGACGCATCGCAACAACATCATGGGCAAACTCGGTTTGAAGAGCCGCGCCGAACTTGTGCGTTTCGCTATTGACAACGGGTTGCTCAAGACGTAGGGCTGGCTTGGGCGAAAAGCAGCGAAAAGCAGGGACAAACACGCTTTTCAAACTGCCGAAAGGCGTGTCAGTCCCTGTTTTTCGCAAGTGCCGAAAAGCGACTCGGTCCCTGCTTTTCGGTGGTTTTCTCGGAGTGGGATGGGGGATTTTCACGTATGAGGGGGTAGGGGAACAGGTCCTTTCTCCTGATGCCGTTTCCGAGCCGCTGAGCTACACTCATGATGTCTTTTCGGATGCGAAGAGACCATCTAAGGGAACTGTGTTCGTTCCCCAAAGCAGTGATCGGATGCGATAGAAGTCCTATGAAGTTGGATAGACGTCAGTTCCTTTGTGCGGCGAGCATGGGCGCCATGGCCACCGCTATCCCCGCTTTCGCAAGCTCCTCCGAATCCACTCCCTCCGGCGACTCGATGGGAATGCTGGTGGACACGACCGAGTGTATCGGGTGCCGAAAGTGCGAGTGGGCGTGCTCGCAGGCCAACGGCCTCACCGACCTGCCGCTTGAGGCGTACGAGGACACGTCGGTGTTCGCTACGCCGCGGCGTATGGAAGCCAACGCCTTTACGGTCGTGAATCAGTATGCGAACCCAAGCGGCTCGGGCAAGCCGACCTCGGTGAAGAGCCAGTGCATGCATTGCCTCCGTCCGGCGTGCGTTTCGGCGTGTATCGTCGGTGCGCTGCAGCGGAAGCCAAACGGGGCGGTGACGTATGACGCGTGGAAATGCATCGGCTGCCGGTACTGCATGGTGGCGTGTCCGTTCCAGGTGCCGGCCTACGAATACGACGATGCGTTGACGCCGCGGGTTCGCAAGTGCACGTTCTGCTTCGAACGGGTGCAGCGCGACGGCACGATCCCGGCGTGCGCGGCGATTTGCCCGCCGATGTGCCTGACGTACGCGAAGCGGAGCGAACTGCTGACGCTGGCGCGGGAGAAGATCGCGGCGAGCCCGGACAAGTATCATGACCACATCTACGGCGAGCACGAGGTCGGGGGCACGTCGTGGCTTTACCTCACGTCGCGGCCGGCCGCGGAATTCGGGTTGTTGGACTTGGACGACAAGCCGGTTCCCGAACTGACGGAGTCGATTCAGCATAGCGTATTCAAGTTCGGGATTCCGCCGCTGTTGTTGTTTGGGTTGCTGGGCGCGGCGATGAATACGTTCGCCAAGGAAGAGCCTGCCGAGGACCCTGAGTCATGAGCGCGCACACGACGACTGCCGCGCCGCTGCCGAGAAAGTTCTTTACGCGGGGGGTGTTCGGCCTGATGGCCATCATGGCCGCGGGAGCGGGTGTGGCGGCGATTCGCCTGATATTCGGGCTGAGCGCCACGACGAACCTGAACAACCAGTATCCCTGGGGTATCTGGATTGCTCTCGATGTGGCCACGGGCGTTGCCTTGGCCGCGGGCGGATTCACTACGGCGGCGCTTGCCCACATCTTTGGCCGGCACCGTTACGAACCCCTTGTGCGTCCCGCGCTCCTTACGGCATTGCTGGGCTACACGTTTGTGGTCTTAGGCCTTCTGATGGACCTCGGACGTTATTACAACGTGTGGCATCCCGCCTGGCCCACCATGTGGCAGGGGAATTCGGTGCTGTTCGAGGTGGGCATGTGCGTCATGGTCTACCTGCATGTGCTGTATTTCGAATTCGCCCCGATCGTCTGCGAGCGCTTCGTGGGCCGCGTGGCGTTGCCGGGACCTTTGAGCCGTTTGAACGGCCTGGTCGACGGCGTGCTGCGGCTGGCCCAAACCCTCTTGGGCAAAGTGATGTTCCTGTTCATCATCGCGGGCGTCGTGTTGTCGTGCATGCACCAGTCCTCGCTGGGCGCCTTGATGCTCATCGCGCCCTACAAAGTGCATCCCCTTTGGTACACGCCCATCCTGCCGCTGCTGTTCTTGCTGTCCGCGATGGCCGTCGGGTTTCCCATGGTCATCTTCGAGTCGATCTTGGCGTCGTGGCTTTTCAAGCGAAAGCCGGAGATGCACCTGCTCTCGTCGCTGAGCAGACTGATCCTGATCTTCCTGGGCGTTTACGGCGCGGCGAAGATCTCGGACATGATGATCCGCGGGAGCTACGTCCACCTGCTCTCGGGCGGCACCGTGCGCTATGCGTTTATGGCGGAAATCGGCCTCGGGGTGGCGCTTCCCTTCGCGCTTCTGCTCTTTGACCGGGTGCGCCGTTCGCCGCGCTGGCTGTTCACCGCGTGCTCTCTGGTGATCGGCGGGGTCGCGCTCAATAGGGTCAACGTGTTTCTGGTCGCGTACAATCCTCCGTATGCCGCCCATCGTTACTTCCCCAGCGCCAGCGAGATGATGATTACGGTCAGCTTGATTGCGGCCTTGGTGTTTGTGTATCGGGTAGTGGTGACCATTTTTCCGGTGCTGCCCTTGGAGCATGAAGCGGAAACCTGCGAAGTCGAAGTGCCCGACGAGGGACCGCTTGCGACGGAAAGTGAACCTTATGCCCTATCGTAAGCTTGTCATTGCCGCTCTCCTGCTGGTGTTGGCGGCAGGTGTCGCGTCCGGCGAAGAACAGAAGACCATGCCCAATCAGGGCATGACCGGTGAATGCTCGGATTGTCATTACTCGGAAAAGCCCGGTAACGACGACCTGCTGCCGCGCCGTTGCACGCGGTACGGCAGAGCCCCTGACGCCGTCAAACCCCAGAGCGATGCCGCCGCGCCGGACGTCTTTATTCTCGACAAGCTTTCGGATATCTATGTACCCGTCGTGTTTCCGCACAAACTTCACGCCGCGATGGAGACTATGTCGTTCGGGTGCGGCGTCTGCCATCATCACAGCGAAACGGGCAAGGGGGAGCGGTGCGAGAAGTGCCATCCCGTAACAGGGGCCTCGGATAACCTCCAGAAGCCCGGTCTGAAAGGCGCCTATCATCGCCAGTGCCTTGGCTGCCATCGTGAATGGAGCCACGAGACCGACTGCTCGGTCTGCCACGCCAAACGCGATCCCACCAAGAAGATCGAAGAGGTTGTCGACGCCGGCGACATCACAGGGCGCCTGCACCCCAACGTCGAGGTGCCCACTAAGCTTATCTATCCGACGCCCAACCTCGAAGATGGCACGATGGTGACCTTCCATCACAAGCAGCACGTCGACTTGTACGGCCATCGATGCGTGGAATGCCATCGCAAAGAGAACTGCAACCGCTGCCACGACGGGGCAGGCCCGCAGAAGCATCTTCGCAAGGATCCTCACGAGGACTGCGAACAGTGCCACGATGTCTCTGACAAATGCGATTCCTGTCACATGAAGGAGGAATCCAAGGGATTCAATCACGCGGAGCGCAGTTCGTTCATGCTGAAGTCGTATCACGTGAACGTTGCGTGCAACAAGTGCCACAAGCAGGAAGGCGTCTTCAAAGGACTGTCGAAAGACTGCGATACGTGCCATGGCAAGGACTGGTTCCCCGAGAAATTTGACCACGTGCGCGCGGGCTTGATGCTGAACGAAGCCCACAGCGATATCGAGTGCCGTGGATGCCACGTCAACGGCCTGAGCAAGCCCCCCGAGTGTGGCACCTGCCATGATGACAACCGCGTCTTCACCCAGACTGCGCCGGGCACGCTGACAGGCCCGATGCCCATTCTGGGCGAGGTCCCTAAGCCCGAGGCCCCCAAGCCCGAGGCCCCCAAAGAAGGCGGCAAATAGCCCTACGGGCGTTTCCCCACACCGTGGCCTCACTCTTGAGGCCGTGGCTGTAGATCGGTGTTTTTGACGGATGCGCCGGGGGGAAGAAACGCCGTAAAATCACAAGGCTTTGTTTGAATAAGCGCACCGTCTTGGGCGTCCAATTGTCGGTGACCAAAGGTGTTGGTAGTGTGTGCTGCGGGAAGTTCGAGAAGGAACAACCCCCTACAACAAGGAGAAGAGAATGATGCGTTCTGGAAAATCGGTAGTTCTCATGGCGGCAGTAGTTCTGTCGGTGGCTCTGGCCTTCGCGCTGAGCGCGTATGCCGAAGACGCTACCTATGTGGGTAACTCCCAGTGCAAGATCTGTCACAACAAGAAAGACGAAGGCGAACCTTGGGCGAAGTGGAAGGCCTCGAAGCACGCGACCGCTTTCGCGACCCTTTCCACGGATGCCGCCAAAGAAGCGGCCACGAAGAAGGGCGTTACCAAGCCCGCCGCCGAGGCTCCCGAATGCCTGAAGTGCCATGTCACCGGGTATGACGCTGCCAAGGGCGTTCCCGAAAAGATCATGAAGGAAGACGGCATCCAGTGCGAAAGCTGCCACGGCCCCGCGTCTCTCCACATCGCCGCCGCCAAGAAGTTCAAGTCCGGCGATAAGAGCGCGAATCCTTCTGCCGCGATCAAGAAGGGCGACGAAGCCACCTGCAAGACCTGCCACAATTCGGAAAGCCCGACGGCCAAGGCGTTCGACTTCAAGGCCGCTTCCGAGACGATCGCCCACAAGAACCCGAACAAGAAGTAAGTGTCCATCGTCGCTTAGTTACGCAGTCACATGAATTCCAGCCGGGGCAGGTCTAGAGGCTTGCCCCGGTTTGCTGCTTGTCTGTATCGTTTACGATTAAGGAGTGCGGGACATGCCCCTCGGTTCCGGTAAGTGGCTTGCGGCAGCCATGACGTTGTTCGCCCGTAATTGGATCACCCTGCTCGGCTCGATCATCACCACGGTGGCGGCGGTGCTGCTCGGGGGCTTCCTGGTTATGGGCTTTTTCGTGATGACCGATTCGCCCTATCTCGGCATCATGGCGTTTATGGTGCTTCCCGCGGTCTTTGTAGGCGGCCTGCTCATCATTCCCATAGGCGCGTATTGGGAAACGTTCAAGGAACACCGCCGCAAGCGTCTCGGGATGCCCGAGGTACCGCTGCCGACGCTTCCCTTTCCCGTACTCGATTTCAACAATCAGCACATCCGCCGCGTTACCGCCATCGTCGCGGCTCTCACCATCATCAACGTCATTATCCTTGTCGCGGTCACGTACCAAGGCGTCGTGTATATGGATTCCGTGCCCTTCTGCGGACAGACCTGCCATACGGTGATGCAGCCGGAATTTGTGGCCTACAGCAACTCGCCGCACAGCCGCGTGGAATGCGTCGAATGCCATATCGGACCCGGCGCGCCATGGTTCGTCAAATCCAAAATGTCCGGCCTCAGCCAGGTGCTAGCCGTCACGTTCAACACCTACCCGAAACCGATCCCGACGCCGGTCGAGAATCTGCGGCCTTCGCGCGATACGTGCGAACAGTGCCATTGGCCCGAGAAGTTCACTGGCGACCGCTTGAAGGTCATTCCCAAGTATCAGGACGACGAATCCAACACGAAAGCTACGACCGTCATCCAAATGCACATCGGCGGCGGCCATTCCCAGAAGGGCATTCATAGCTGGCACATCAGCCCGGACCACAAGCACACGTATTACGCGGTCGATAAGCAACGCCAGAAGATTGCCAAGGTGCGCGTCGACAAGGGCGATGGCACGTCCGTCACCTATCAGGCGCCGAAGGACAAGTACACCCCCGATGAACTTGCCCACGCGGAAGAGCGCGTCATGGACTGCATCGACTGCCATAACCGGCCGACCCACATCTTCAAACTGCCGGCCCAGGCCGTCGACGAATCTATGGCGGCGGGCCGTATCGATACCACGCTGCCGTTCATCAAGAAGACCGCGGTCGACGTACTCACCGAAGCCAAGGGTACGCATGGCGACCTCGATCAGATCGACAAGGCCATTCACGCGTTCTACCAGGAGAAGTACGCGGATCTCGCCACTTCAGGCAAAGACCGCATCGACGCCGCCGTGAAAGAGGTCCAGGCCATCTATAGCCGGAACGTCTTCCCGGACATGGACGTGACTTGGGGTGTCCATCCCAATAACCTCGGCCACGAACAATCCCCCGGATGCTTCCGCTGCCATGACGACTCCATGCAGACCGAAGATGGCAAGTCGATTGGCCAGGACTGCACCACGTGCCACAACGTGCTCGCCTGGGATGAAACGGATCCCGAGACGCTTAGCAAGTTGGGTGTCGAATAGAGACGGAAACGCCAAACAACGTCATTCGTGAACTCTGGGTGCCGGATTGCGAGAAAAGTTGCTCCGGCTTACGTCTGTCTATCCCCCGGTCGGCAAGCGCGCGCCGTTCCGAGAGGGGGTGAGAGATCCCCTCAGCACCGGGCCTTCTACTATTACCCTTCGTCCTTTCCTGTCGTTTTGAGCGGCGCGAAGAATTTCTCTTCAGGCTGAAGTCTGACCGTCATGGGATTCCTCGCGCCGCGCAGAGCTTGTGAAGAAACTGCGAAACGCGGGCGCTTTGCCTCATGACTACGTATTGCCTGTCATCCTGAGCGCAGCGAAGGATCTCATAAGCATCAGAGGCCTATGCACATAGCGAGATCCTTCGCTGCGCTCAGGATGACAGGAAGGACGGAGCCGACAAAGGAAAGCGCAAGACTTTGATATTTCTTCACAGGCTCTCAGGATGACAGGAAGGGCGGAGCTGACAAAGAAAACCGCGGTGCCTTGTCATTTCTTCACAAGCTCTCAGAATGACAGGCGTTGCGAGCACTCGCATGTCCCTTGCGACTTTCCTTCACGCTCCTAGCGCGATCCCAGCGCGAATTCGCCTGCTTGTCGTTCCGCCCAATATGGGTGAAGGGGGGTACAATGAACCGGCAGCGGGTTTAGGAAGGCACACCCTACCTACCGCACGACAATGCCTTTGCTTGCCGCACGGCCCAACCGAGTCAGCCGTGTTTTCGAAATGCTTATTGATGGCAGACGGCGCAGCGCACGGTGCTGTTGAGCGGGTGCGGGGCGCGGTAGGGATTGCCGCCCGGATGGCATGCTTTGCAGTTGGGCGGGAACCCGGCGTCATGCGGGGAAGGTGGCGCGTCTTCGTGGTCGACTTCCTCGTGGCACACGGTGCAACCGGATTGATTGGCCGGGAAATGGCATTCGATGCAGTGCGTGAAGATGGGTTCCTGAACCCATCCGGCTCGATGGCTGGACGGCTTGGTGTTCTGGTGGCACTTGATGCAGAACTCTTCCTCGTGGCAGACGGCGCACTTATCGCGGTCCCACGTCGCACGGAGGCCATGGCTCTTGCGCCGCCACGATATCGTATGGTTCGAGGGCGGATTCTTGCGATGGCATTCCTCGCAAGAAGCCTCTTTGTCGTGGCAGATGGCGCAGTACTTCGGGTCGATCTTGGACTCGAACCCGTGGGTGGTTTCCCAGACTTGCGGCGCATCGTGCGCGATACGGGTCTTGCCGCGGAACTTGGGCCGGGTCTCTTTCGAGAGTTCGGAGTGGCACACCGAGCATTCGGTCATTTCGGGACGCACCGTGGCGTGGCAGTTCATGCACGTGGCCATGGCATTGCCCTTGGGCAGCGCGCCCGAATCGGGATCGGCGTGGCACTTGTCGCAGGCGACT
This sequence comes from uncultured Nitrospiraceae bacterium, assembly GCA_964402555.1. Lineage (GTDB taxonomy): Bacteria > Hydrogenedentota > Hydrogenedentia > Hydrogenedentales > SLHB01 > CAYOCT01. The sequence continues at coordinate 18,504 of CAYOCT010000006.1, forward strand.
TCTTTGTCGAGATGCGGCTTATGGGCGAACTTCACTTCGGGAGACAGGGCTTTGACGCGCGGAACGATTCCCTGTTCCGGCTTCGAATGGCACTGATCGCATTTCTTATCCGTGGAGTTGGGGTCCACGTCGTGGCAGGTGCCGCACACGTCGTGGTTGGGGATCGGGGGATCGCCGGCGTCCGTGGCATGGCAGTCGGTGCACGCCAGATCCTTCTCGGGGTGCGTCTTGTGGACGAACTTGAGGCCGCGGTCGACATGCCCGCCGGTCTGCGTGCCGGTCAGCGTCACACAGGCGCCCACCATGACGCTCAACAGCGCCACTACCAGCCAGTTCTTTCGCGTCTTAACCACCTGCAGCATCACCTTGGTCTCCTCGATGCGTGCTCCCGTTCGTTAGAAGCGGATTGTATAAGCGAGCTTGGCGCGCCAGTAGGGGGATTCCGGCTCATTGTCTTCTTCGTAAGCCACCCGGGCGACCAGGTCCTGATTCTTCGTTATGTTCCACTTGGTCTTGACAAACACGGAATGGATGTTCTCGTGAAGTTCCACGCGGTACGTGTCGAACACGTACATGGGCGATTGATAGCCCTGGTACGCGTTCGGAAGCAGGTCGATCCAGGTCTGGTTCCGTTCGCGGGCCGAGGGATCGTAGAGCACGACGCGGTCCTGGTAGCGCTGATAATCGGCGCCGACCGTCAGGGCCACCTTGCGCCAATGCTTCGTGACCTCGCCGGTCACGGCCCACGTGCCTTCGCCGCCTTCGACGGACCACCGTTCGAGCGAGACGCTCGCGTCGGTGTCCCACACGATGCGGTCCGCCGAGAGGATCGCCGCATACCGTTCGTAGTCGCGGTTGGCGGATGACCAATCGTGGCCGTGGGCCTCGTGGATCTCGGTTTCGAGCGAGAGCATGATCTTCTTGACGATAGGCTTGTGCAACGCGAGAAGGTACGTGTCGTTTTCTTCCCGCGGGCCGAGGATGCTGTAGAAGCCGGTCAGGTCGTTGACGCGATCGCCGAAGGAATTCAAGCGGCGGCGGTACATGACTTCGTAAATGAGGTCGAGGCAGGCGATATTGCCGGTTGCATTGAGGGTGAGTTCGTCGCCTTTGCCGTCATGCCAGTCCAGCCGTCCGTAGAGGGTCAGGTTCGGCGTGACGTTCTGCCAGACGCTCAACGCGAGCGAGGTGTCGTGCTGGTCCCCATCGCGCCGGAACAGTGTATCCAGGCCCATGACTTGGGCAAGGTACGAGGCTTCGGTGTCAACTTCGTGGCCGCGGTCTTCTTCGCCGTAGTACACATCGAGCGCAACACGGGTCTTTGCGAATGGCCGCACCGAGACGCCGCCTCCTAGGACGAGGTTATCGCTGGCGTCCGTATAAATGGATGCGCGCGCGCCGCCGAAGACATACCAGTCCCAGCGCGCGTGCTCTTGCTTGAAGTAGATGCCGTCGATACGATTGTACGCGGCGCCTTCGACGATCCGCTGGCGTCCGACGCGCAAGGTCGATTGGCCCCAGAGGTCGTCGAGTTGGGCGTACAGGTACAACGGGCGGATGCGGACATCCTGGCCATACGCATCGTTGATGTCGCGCAACGCGCTGTATCCAGGCTCATCCCCGTCGAGGTCTTCGCGCATCCAGATCGACGCGCGCAGGTGAAGCTTTTCGCATTGGGGCGGATCGACTTGGACGCGGAGGTATTGGTCCATGTTGAGGTCCGATTCGCCATCGGCCCAGATGCTGTCGAATCCGGCTTCGAAGGTGCCGCGGATCCAAGGCTTCTTGCCGGTGCTCGTGTCCGCCGGGGCTTCGTCCTTCTTCTCCGCCGAGTCCGCCGCCGCATCGGGCGCGGCTTTGGCGTCCGCGGCATCCGAACCTTCGGCCGCCCGCGCGTTCATGGGCATCCAGAGCGCCGCCATTACGATCACGGCCAAGGCCACAACACACCCGCCGGACGGATACCATCGCAAGGGTCTCACGCGCACACCTCCCTCCTCTCACAACCGCTGAAACTCGCTACTATTCGATCTCTGTTGCGTCGCCGCCGTAACGCTGGTTGTAGAGGATTTGGACCAGCGCGTTGACATGTGGGTCGTCGACATTGAACACCGGGGCCGTGGTTACGGAGCCGTCGTGGCATCCCTGCATCCCGGTGCAACTGTTCGGCGGGACGGGGCTGACGCCCGCCGCCGCGGCTTCGTTCGAGGCGATTGGGGGAATGGGCCACATGGAATGGCTCCGCGGCCCGTCAAACTGCTTGACGCGATCGAGCGGCGGCATGTGGCAGAACGAACAGCGGCTCGCGCCTGTACCTTCCGGATCGACATCGTGGAACGTGTGCGCGGAGATGGCCGCGTCGTCCGGGAACTTTTCCTCCCCGTGGCATTTCAGGCAGAGCGCGTTGTCCTCGTCGGTCTTGACGAGGGTCTTTTTCGAGTGGACATTGTGGCACGTGAGACACGACACGTAGATCGTCTTCGCATGCTCACTCTGGACGTAGGTATCGGCTTCTTCCTTGTGGCAGCGATTGCAGAAGTACTGTGCGCCCGCGATGCGGTAGCGCGTGAGACCGTCGATGAAGAGTCCACCGCGGCCGCCATTGCGAACATGGAGGTATCCCGGGCCATGGCATGCTTCACACCCGACTGCCATGTGGGGGCTGCCCTTGAACTCGGTCACGTCCGGCGCTAGATCGCCATTGTGACATTCGAGGCACACCTTCGTGCCCACTTGCTGGCCCGGCGCGATGGATTGGCAACTTTGCGCGCCCATGGAACACACGGCCACAAACACGACCAAGCCGCCCAGACCGGCAACGACACGCGCAGGGAACATCTTTCGCCCCCCTCCTAATGTACGCATGAGCACAGTTCTCCTTCCAGTCGCTTAGCATAGCTTAGCATAGAATGTATTTCATCCGGTAGAAAAATGATATCGATTTCGTGCATCCGTGAAAACTACGTACAAGAGGCGAGCAGCCACCTTCTGTAGGGGTGGTGTGGCGGCAATGCCTGACAGGGTGGGGGTGTTTCCCCTTCGGAAACCTACGAGAACAATCCCCCAGTAAATCCCGAAAAAGTGGGGTGTTTTCACGGATGATTTTCCGGGGACGCTTTCGGTATAGTACCGCTCTTTGGTTCCGACTCTGCTGTCTCTCGGAAAGTTCTTCTAACGATGCCATCGAGGATGGTGTGTGTCCTTGGCGGCGAGCGAGATCGATATGCGGTCACGGTGGATCATAGCTCTTGGCGCGGTGCTGCTCGCATCGATCGCACAACCGTGCCTTGCCATCGAGGATGAAGACTGCTACTTCTGCCATGGCGATAAGGACTTCTCGAAGAAGAATCCCGATGGCACGGATCACTCGCTCTATGTGGACCGCGACGTCGTGGCCAGCTCGATGCACGGGCCGATGGGCTGCACGTTCTGCCACAGCGATATCACCGAGGTGCCGCATCCCGAGGGGTTGAAAAAGGTCAATTGCGCGGGATGCCACGAAGCGGAAGCCGACATCTACGCGAAGAGCCTGCACGGCCAGAAACAGGCGGCGGGCGATCCGCTGGCTCCGTCGTGCGCCGATTGCCACGGGCGCCATGACCTCCGCGCGCCAAGCGACCCGAAGTCCTCGGTCAATCCTATTCATATCCCGGAAACCTGCGGGACGTGCCATGGGGAAAGCGGCAAGGTCGCTCGGACCCGCGACATCGAGCAGCACAACATTATCGAGCACTATGAGGAGAGTATCCACGGCGAAGGCCTGTTGAAGAAAGGCTTGACCGTTACCGCCGTTTGCACGAGCTGCCACACCGCGCACCGCGTGCTGCCGCACACCGACCCCGAGTCGTCGATCAACCGCGACAACGTCGTCGCGACCTGCCGCAAGTGCCACGCCCTGATCGAAGTCGTGCATCGCAAGGTGATCAACGGCGAGTTGTGGGAAAAGGAACCGGAGAAGGTCCCGGTTTGCGTCGATTGCCATCAGCCGCATGAAGCGCGCAAGGTCTTTTACGATGAAGGTGTGAGCGACAAGGACTGCATGGCGTGCCACGCGCAGGCGGTGCAGGGAGCGTCGCGCCAGCTTCCGGCGGTCAGCCAGGACGAACTTGCGCATTCCACGCACAAAGACAAGCGCTGTTCGCAATGCCATACGGGCGCAAACGCGTCGCTCAAACGGCCGTGCGAGACGGTAGCTCCGAAAGTCGACTGCTCGATCTGCCACGCGGATGAAGTGGAAAAACACAAGCGCAGCATCCATGGCCAGTTGCTGGCGTCGGGCGACCCCGACGCGCCGGCCTGCCTGGATTGCCACACCGGGCATACGACGCAGTCCCGGACCGATCCGGCTTCCCCCACCTTCCCGAAGAACGTTCCCGACCTCTGCGGGCGCTGCCATCGGGAAGGCGAGAAGGCGGCGAAGCGCCTGCACAGCACGCAGACGGAGATCGTGAAGAACTACGCGCAGAGCATCCACGGCAAGGGCCTGCTCGAAAGCGGTCTGACCGTGACGGCCACGTGCGCGAGTTGCCACACGGCGCACGAAGAGTTGCCGAGCAGCGATCCCGCATCGAGCGTGAACCCGGCCAACATTCCACAGACGTGCGGGAAGTGCCACGAGGGCGTCGAGAAGGTTTTCGACGCCAGCATCCACTCACCGCTCGTGACCAAGACTGACAAGCCGCTGCCGGTGTGCAGCACGTGCCACACGGCGCACACGATCTCGCGCACCGACGAAGAGCGATTCAAGCAGAACATTCTGCAAACCTGCGGCCAGTGCCATCGCGACGTGGCCGACACGTATTTCGACACGTACCACGGCAAGGTCTCGAAGCTGGGCACGGCCTCTGCGGCCAAATGCTACGACTGCCACGGCTCGCATGACGTGCTGGCCATCGCCGATCCGCGCTCGCATGTCAGCCGCGAGAACATCGTGCAGACGTGCGGCAAGTGCCACGAGGGATCGCACCGCCGGTTCGCGGGTTATCTTACGCATGCGACGCACCATGACCCGAAGAAGTATCCGGTCCTGTTCTTGGCGTTCTGGGGTATGACGGCGCTGCTGGTGGGCACCTTTGCGTTCTTCGGGCTGCACACGCTGGCATGGCTGCCGCGTTCGTTCCGCGAGATGCGCAAGAAGAAGACGCACATTGCCGAGAGCGGCGATACACGGATGTTCCAGCGCTTCGACCCGGTGATCCGGCAGATGCATTTCGTGCTGATCCTGAGTTTCTTCGGGCTTGCGCTCACGGGGATGACACTGAAGTTCTCGTATATGCCTTGGGCGCTGGCGTTGTCGAAAGTGCTCGGCGGCTTCCGGACGATGGGCACCATCCATCGCGTGTGCGCAGTCATCATGATCTGCGTGTTCGCGATTCATCTGGGCGTCGTCGTGCAGCGCAAGCGGCGCTCGGGCAAGTCCTGGCTGCAGATGCTGTTCGGCGCGAACTCGCTGGTGCCGGGCCCGCATGATGCGGTCGAGCTGTTCCAGACGTTCAAGTGGTTCCTGCGGCTCGGGCCGCGTCCGAAGTATGGTATGTGGACGTACTGGGAGAAGTTCGACTACTTCGCGGTGTTCTGGGGCGTGGCGATCATCGGTTCGACCGGGTTCATGCTGTGGTTCCCCGAACTCTGCACGTATATCCTGCCGGGATGGTTTATCAACCTGGCCACGATTATCCACAGCGATGAGGCGCTGCTTGCGGTAGGCTTCATCTTCACAATCCATTTCTTTAACACGCATTTCCGTCCGGAGAAGTTCCCGATGGACATGGCGATGTTTACGGGCCGGATCCCCGTGGAGGAACTGGAGCACGAGCGGCCGCGCCTGTACGAGGAGCTGCAGGCGAGCGGCGAACTCGAGAAACACCTGATCCCGCCGGCGCCCAAGGAATTCAGGTTCTGGGCCACGATCTTCGGGACGCTGGCTCTAATTACGGGGTTCAGCTTGGTTGCGTTCATCCTGTGGTCAATGGTATTCGGTTACCGCTAGGCCGCGAGCGATTTTGCGTGCCACGCTTCCGCGCGATGTATAACAAGGGAGTTAGAACTATGCCGGTTATGTCTGCAAGAGCGTGGGGTCTGCTGGCTTTGTGCGTGTGCGCCGCGGCGTTCCAGGCCTACGGCCAGGAAAACGCCGAGTGCATGAAGTGCCACTCCAATCCCGAATTGAGCAAGACGCTCGACGATGGCACGACGTCCTCCCTGTACGTGGACGAGGAAGCGTTCAAGGGATCGGTGCATGGCTCGGATCAGTGCGTGTCATGCCACTCCGATATCGAATCGTTGCCGCACGGCAAGGATCCCAAGCCCGTCAATTGCGGTTCATGCCACACGGAATCGGAGGTCTACGACAAAAGCCTCCACGGCCAAGCCCTCAAGCGTGGCGCCCACGGAGCCGCCTCATGTGACAATTGCCATGGCGTGCACGACATCCGGCGCGTGGCCGATCCCCTGTCGATGGTCAATCCTAAGAATCAGCCGGCTACCTGCGGCAAGTGCCATTCGGATCCTTCGCTCGTCAAGAGCCACATGATCTCGGTCATGAATCCTTCGCAGAGCTACCTCAAGAGCGTGCACTCGCAGGCGATTCTCAAGGGTAACAAGGACGCGGCAGCGTGTTCGAACTGCCACGGCGCGCATGACCTTCAGCGGGCTGACAACCCGGCCTCATCCGTGTATCGGAAGAATATCCCGCAGACGTGCGGCAAGTGCCATCCGCAACCGCTGGCCGATTTCATGCAAGGCATCCACGGCAAGGCGCTCGAGGCGGGGATTCGCGATGCGCCGACGTGCGTCGGCTGCCATGGCGAGCATGATATCGAGGCGCCCGATCAACCCGGCTCGAAGGTAAACCGGCACCAGGTCGTGAAGGCGACGTGTGTGCGGTGCCACGATAACGAGACTATCATGAGCCGGTACGGCATCGAAACCGGACGCCAGGCGAGCTATATGGACAGTTACCACGGGCTGGCCGGCGCGGCGGGTTCGGATATCGTGGCGAGTTGCGCAAGCTGCCACGAGTGGCACAAGGTGCTGCCGCCGTCCGATCCGGAGTCGTCGGTCAATCCGAAGAACCTTCCCCAAACGTGCGGCAAGTGCCATCAGAACGCCGGGCCGAATTTCGCGGTGGGCGCGGTGCATATCATGCCGACCGATCCGGGCCAGAAGGCCCTCGGTATTGTACGGCTCGTGTACATCATTATGATTATCATGGTCATCGGCGGCATGACCCTGCATAACACGCTGGTCATGGCGCGCCGCGCGGCCATCAAGTTCAAGGAAGAACTCGGCGGCGAAGGCACGTACCGGCGCTTCCCGACGGGCATGACCATCGGACACCTCGTGCTGACGATTTCGTTTACGGCGCTGGCGGTGTCCGGGTTCGCGTTGCGCTATCCCGAGACGTGGTGGGCCCAGGCGATATTCCACGGTGACGCGGGCCTGGCGGCGCGCGGCGTCGTACACCGCATTGCCGCAGTCGTGCTGGTCGTGCTGGCGGTCGTCAACGCGGCGTATCTGCTGGGTACGCGCAAGGGGCGCAAAGAACTGGGCAGCTTGATGATGACGTTCAAGGACCTCAAGGACGTATTCCACAACCTGGGATACATCGTGGGCCTCTTCAGCCGCCCGCCGCTTTTCGATCGCTACAGTTACATCGAGAAGTTCGAGTACTGGGGCATGTGGTGGGGTACGCTGTTGATGATCATCACGGGGTTCTCGATGTGGTTCGTCAATGTCTTCCTCAAGTTCTTGCCGAAACTCGCGCTCGATATTGTCGCCTTGATCCACTTCTACGAGGCGTGGCTGGCCGTGCTCACGATTATCGTGTGGCACCTGTACTACATGATTTTCGACCCGCAGACGTACCCGATGAATTGGTCCTGGATCACGGGCCACATCACCGTCGAGGACTTCAAGGAACGCCACCCGCTCGAATACGAACGCGTGACCGGAAAGTCGCCGGAGTCCGAAGAGTAACCCCTGTTAGAATGCAAGAGTGAGGCGCGCCCGATAAGGCATCAGGCGCGCCTTTCTTTCGCTTGGAACCACCGATGAACACCGATACACACCGATGGCCGGGAACGGCAGAGCCGCGTCCGGGGACGAGAAGAAGAGAAAGTCTAAAGTCTGAACGATAAATGATAATTAGCAAAGGATGAAGGATGAGGGATGAAGGATGAGGGATGAAGGATGAAGGATGAAGGATGAGGGATGAGGGATGAGGGATGAGGGATGAGGGATGTACTCGCCCGAAGCGAATTGACCTTTCCCTGCGAACGCAAACAATCGGTGTTTATCGGTGTTCGTCGGTGGTTAGACAGTTTTCCTGAGTTGATTTGAGCCGTGGGGAACCACTATCGTGAGCGCCGGTTGGTCCTTTCCGGAAAGTACCCGCACGGAACTCGTCTGCGGGTCGTCGGTCATGAGGTAGCGATTCGTGAGTTTCCAAGCGGCGCCCAAGGGGTTCAGGCTCCACATAGCGTTTTTCGGACGGCGTAACGCGGGCAAATCGAGCCTGCTCAACGCCATCACTCGGCAGAATGTTTCGATTGTTTCGGAGCATGCCGGTACGACGACCGATCCCGTTGAGAAACCCATGGAGTTGCTCCCGCTCGGGCCGGTTTTGTTCATCGACACGGCGGGTATCGACGACACCGGCGCGTTGGGCGAACTGCGCGTACAGAAGACGCGGCAGGTTTTCGAGCGGACGGACCTCGGGGTGCTTGTCGCCGAGGCGGGGCAGTGGGGTGAGTTCGAGGACGCGATCCTCGGGGAACTCGAAGCGCGCAAGACGCCCGCGATCGTCGTGTTCAACAAGATCGATGCCTGTCAGCCCGAGGCCGAAATGGTCGACCTGCTGGCGTCCAAGGGTATTCCGACCGTGCGCACCGCGGCGGTGGCGGGTACAGGCATCCTCGAATTCCGCCAGGCGCTTCTCGACAACGCCCCGGACGAGTTCGTCAACAATCCCGCGATACTCGGCGATCTGGTCGGCGCCGGCGAAATGGCTATCCTCGTGGTGCCGATCGACAAGGAAGCGCCGAAGGGACGCCTCATCATGCCGCAGGTGCAGTCCATTCGCGACCTGCTTGACAGCGACGCGTATTGCATGGTCGTCAAGGAGCGCGAACTCCGCGCCGCCCTCGAGAACCTGAAGCGCCCGCCGAAACTGGTCGTGACCGATTCGCAGGCCTTTCTCAAAGTGGCCGCGGACACGCCAACCAGCGTGCCGCTGACAAGCTTCTCGATCCTGTTTTCGCGATTCCGCGGCGACCTCATGACGCAGGTCATGGGCACGCTGGCTATCGACGCGTTGAAGACCGGCGACCGCGTTCTCATTGCCGAGGCGTGCAGCCATCATCCGATCGGCGAGGACATCGGGCGCGTGAAGATTCCGCGCTGGCTGACGCAATACGTCGGCGGCAAACTCGAGTTTACGCACGTCCAGGGCCACGATTTCCCGGAAAACCTCGCGTCGTACAAGCTGGTCGTGCATTGCGGCGCGTGTACCACGAACCGCCGCGAGATGCTGAGCCGTATCATGCGATGTCGGCAGGCGGGTGTGGCGTTTACCAACTACGGCCTGGCCATCGCGTACAGCCTCGGCATTTTCGAGCGCGCGCTCGAACCGTTTCCCGCGGCGCTCGACGCGTACCGAAACTGGCGCGCAGGCAGCGGGGCATAGAGCCATGCAGACGCCCATCGGACAGGCATTGAAACAGCCTGCGGCATCGCGCGTCATCGTGGGAAGTGTTGCCGCGGCAATCGTCGCCGCCGATTTGATGCTGACCCATTTCGCGCAGTATATGACGCCATACCGATTAGGGTTCTTGTTTGTGGCCGTGGCCGTATACGGCTCGCGCTGCCAATGGGACTCGCCCTCGCTGGGGCTGACGCTTCGGCCCGTCCAGGGGTACGCTTACTGGATCAAAGCGACACTGGTCATCGGCCTGATCATGCTCACGGTTCTCCTTTCGGCCTTCGCCGTCTATCGCTTCCAAGGCAAGCCCTTCAGTCTCGGATCGTGTCCGCTCGCGGAGATGCCAAAATGGTTCTACTTCGCGTGCATCAACGCGCCGCTCCTCGAAGAGACCGTGTATCGCTTTGTCCTGTGCGTCGCGGCCGTTGCCGTGTTGGGCCCCGTTCCCGCGATCGTACTCAGCGGCATCGCGTTCGGCGCACTGCATGTCGTGGCGGGCGTCGCCTCGCCAGACAATCTGATCGCGGGGTTTATCCTCGCGTGGGCGTTTTTGAAGAGCGGATCGCTGGCCGTGCCGATCGCGCTGCACGCGCTCGGCAATCTGTGTATCGTGGCCGCGCAAATCGCGGTAGCGCTCAAGTGATCGATAGGATGGTAAACGAATATAGTGAATGACTATGATAGACATTGGCCTTTGGCCGGCGAAACGGGATCTGTGTCATTGCGAGCGAAGCGAAGCAATCTCACTCGGCCCCACGCATTGGAACTAGGGGGATTGCTTCGCTTCGCTCGCAATGACACTCGCGTTCACGGACACGACACACAACGCTGAATTGACGGACTAGGATGCTGGATAAACAGACTATACTGGACTGGCTGCGCGAGACCGATACGAAACGCCTCGAGTCGCTGTGGCGCAAGGCCAATGCCACGCGCAAGGAATACGTCGGCGATGAGGTGCATCTGCGAGGCCTGATCGAGATCTCGAATTACTGTTGCCGCCTCTGCGGCTACTGCGGCCTGCGCGCGGATAACAAATCGGTCGAACGCTACCGTCTGAGCGCCGACGAGATCCTTGAATGCGCGCGGCTTGCCGTGCAATACGGATACGGCACGGTGGTCATGCAGGGGGGCGAGGATTACGGCATCGAGACCGAATGGCTCGCGGACATTGTGCGCCGCATCAAGGCCGAGACGCCGCTTGCGGTGACGCTTAGCCTCGGCGAGCGCCCTGATCGCGACTTCGAGATCTGGCGAGAAGCGGGCGCCGACCGGTATCTGTTGCGCTTCGAGACCTCCGACCCGGAACTCTACCGGCTCATTCATCCATCGCACGCCGGCAAGATCTCCGATCGGATCGCGATCCTGCGGAAACTCCGCGAACTTGGATACGAAGCAGGCAGCGGCGTGATGGTGGGCATCCCCGGCCAGACCTATGAGGTCTTAGCGAGCGATATCTGCACGTTCCAGGATCTCGATCTCGACATGATCGGCGTAGGGCCGTATATTTCGCATCCCGCCACGCCGCTTGGGCAAGGCGAATGGGTGCGCCCAATCCCGGCCGAAGAGCAAGTCCCGAACAGCGAACTCATGACGTACAAGACCGTCGCCTTGACCCGGCTGGCGTGTCCGCAGGCGAACATCCCCAGCACCACCGCGCTCGCGACTATTAACAAAACCAGCGGACGCGAACTCGGACTCAAACGGGGCGCGAACATCGTGATGCCGAATCTGACTCCCACGAAGTACCGAAAGCTCTACGAGATCTATCCCGCCAAGGCGTGCATCGACGAGACCTCGGACGATTGCCGCGCATGTCTTCACGCGCGCATCGCGAACATCGGCCGCGCCGTCGGCGCCGGACAAGGCGGAAGACGGCGCTGACGTCCTATCTGCTAACTTCCGCGGAGGTCCTGCGCAGGCTGGCCGTAACCAACAGAGCCGCCAGGACCATGCTGCCAACGAAGCCGAGGCCGGGAAGAGCAGGCGTATCGTTTGGGTTCAGAGGATCGCTCCCGAACGTCACTTCCATCCCGTCGCTGACACCGTCATCGTCCGTATCCAGCAGGTGAGGATTCGTGTGGTAAACCGTCAGTTCCTCGTCGTCGCACAGCCCGTCGGCATCCTCATCCGTGCATGATCCCGAATCCTGAACCGGCACTATCTTGACGACCTTGCCGGTGGTTCCGGATGGTCCAACGGACTCAGACCCGAACGCATAGACGTCTCCGTGCGTGTCCTGGGCAAAGCCTTTCAGCCAGAGACCCAAAGACCGATTGGGATTGCCAATCTGCAATTCCTTTACCTGGCTGGTACCTTCCAGGTAGAACAATCGTCCCGAAGGCACGTCGAAACGCGATCCCAAGTCGCCGAAGACATAGACGCCCTGCATCGCGGGAATCGCGGATCCACGGTACACGCAACCGCCAATGATGGCGCTGCCGTCGTCATGATCGTACTGGGCAACCGGGTCGATTAGATTGGGCGGCACGGGGTCGACGACCGGCTCGTTTGTCACGAAGCCGCTGCTGTCTCCGTTGGGATTGAAGAAGAACGAACCCTCTCTCACCCGCCATCCAAAGTTGCCGCCCAAAGTGATCTTGTCCACTTCCTCGATGTTGTTCTGGCCCACATCGCCGAGGTACAGGAAGCCCGTTCCGGGATCGAAGGAGAACGAGTAGGGGTTGCGCAGCCCGTACGCGTAGATTTCTGCAAGCCCGGGACCGCTAAGAAACGGGTTGTCCGGCGGGATACCGTACTGGCCGTTGGCGCTGCTATGGCCGTCCACGTCGATGCGCATAATGGACCCTTGAACCGTGTTCGGATTCTGCCCGTTGCCGTTCGTGCCGTGCCCGTCCCCGGTGTCGTCTCCATTGCCACCGTCGCCAAGGCCGAAGTAAAGGTAGCCGTCTGGTCCGAAGCGGATCGAGCCGCCATCGTGGTTAAATTGCGGATGATCGATCCGAAGCAGTTCTCTCCTGGAAGAGGGGTCGACTATGTCCGTGTTGCCGGCGTCGAGCGTCCATTCCGCGATGACATTCTGATGATCGGGAGCACCCGACATCGACACGGTAAAGTCCGCCGGCGCGCCTGTGGGTTCCGACGTGTACGTGTATACCTTGGGCACGGACGGAAACAGGGGGTGAAGCGCAAATCCAAGCAGGCCGCGCTCGTCATAGCCCGATTGGATTGCTACGAGCCGTGCGCTGAGATCCAACAAAGGCACGGGGAGGCGGCTGCCATTCTCGACAATCCACACTTGGCCCGTCTGATCATACACGAACATGCGTCCGCTTGTGTCTCGTTGAAAATCGGCCCCTAGCGGGGAGACGAAGCCCTCCGCAACGGTCAAGAGTTCTACCACCTGCGTGCCCATGGGAATGCGTTCCGCAATCGGATCCGCTATCGGTTCTCCAATGAGCGTGAAGCTTCCGCGCATGGCCGACGAATGGATCTGGCAACGGTATCCCGGGGTATGTGCCGAAGCCCGCATGGCCGCCGCCAATCCAGGCGTCATGGTAAAGGTGATCTTGCCGTTCGAGAGGGCGCCATCGTCCTGCCATGACACATCCGGGTCACTTTCGAAACTGCCCACTACCGAACCCATGCCGAGCAGCACCGTGTCGGTTGCCGCGGTGGCGCCAAGGGCTACGATCTGGAGCGGATGCACGCTGCTATCGACCACGGTAACTTCGTAGCGATTCCCTACGATAAGATTCAAGGTGGGATTGGCGCTTCCGACAGGCCCGTCGAACACACGCGTCGATGAAACGCTGTTCAGGGTATAGCTCGATATGCCGGAGCTGCCAAAGGTCCACTGGAAGTCCGAGGCGCCCCAACACGGAAGTCCAACGATGCCGATCCCAATGCCTGCCAGAATGGAGTAAACCCGCACGACGCGCCTCCTCTCCTTCGTATCGAGCGGGGCTGGCACACACTGAGTCCCGCCGTCCTGTCCCAAAGCCCGACTACCGCACTCCGTAGTGTTATGTCTCTTGCAACACACCGCGCCAGATGCCTATTCCTCGTGCGCGTACTGAGTACCTGAGGTCCGGCATTGCACGCTCCGGGACGGGCTGGCTGGCGACACGCGGGAGGAAGGCGACTGGGAGTGGGGGACTCGCCTACCCAGCGAAGAGGCTCTCTGTCGCGTTCAGATAAGGGCCCGCGGGTTCGGGAATGAGTTCGAGGGAATCCACGTGAATGAGGGGCACATCCACGCCTTGTTCCACAAAGCGCGCTCGGCCGCGCACCTTGTACCACGCGTCGTCCTTGAGCGTGCGCACGTCTACTCCTTCGAGTATCGCGCTGAGTGGAATGGCATCGGCGACGCAGCACGTGATGGCATACCGGTAGAGCGTCGCGCGTATCTGCATCGGTTTCGCGGCCTCGGGCAGCGTCTCCTGGTCCTTGTCCGTGAGGACGTGCACGCGGCCCAGCACTTCGATGGCTTCGTTGTTGTAACGATCCTTGCCGACATGGAGGTCGAGAATCGAAACGGACAGATAGCCTTTGGCGTCGGGCTGCGCGGCCGGAAGATCGCCCTGCGCGTGTTGCGTGTAAGCCATGAAGGCCGCGTGCCGCATCGTGCTCACGCTCGGGCTTGTGGGGCCTATCGCGACGAACAGGATCGCGGGCAGGAAATGGCACAAGGTCTCAATCCACGGTCCCGGTCCCGAGCCGCGCAGGGGCAGCCGCGTTTCCAGAAAGAGCCCAGCGATCAGGAGCAGCGCGGCCAGCGCGGCCCCTGCCGCAAGTACGGCGATATTCCAACCGGCCAGGTAACTGCCCGCGTACCCGCCGCCCAGCATGAGCGCGAAGAAGGCCACCCATCCGAGCACGCGGATTTGTTCGTGTCCGGGCGGCCACGCAGCCCTCGTATCGAAGTGCGTCCACTTGCTCATAGGAAGAGTTCCAACAGCGCGAGGTACGCCGCCACGCCGCCGACAATCGACACGGCAAACAGGACGATGAACCACGTCTTGAACACGGTGCGATACATGAGCAGCAACTTGATGTCGAGCATCGGGCCAAGCACGAGGAAGCCCATGTGCGCGACGATCGAGAAGCCGGTGAAGCTCGCGGCGGGGAAGGCGTCGGCCTCGGAACACAGGCTCAACACAAACGCCATCGCCATCATGATGGCCGGCCCGGCTAGAGGATAGGTCCCCGCGAGCGACAGCACGTAGTCGCCCAGGGAGGTCTTCATGGCGCTCGCCACGAACACGCCCGCCATGAAGTAGGGCAGCATTTCGAGAAGGTCCACGCGCGCGTGGTGCGCGACCAAGAGCATCGAGTCCGCGCGGCCGCGAACCGTGGGTTCTTCCTCGTCGCAGCAGTCTCCGCATGCGGTGTTCTTCAGGAAGCCGGGCAGCAGCGCGCGCTCGGGGTTCACGCGCGAGAAGACGAGGCCGATGCCGATGGCGACAAACAATCCGCCTACCCCGCGGCATAGGGCGTAGCGTGTGCTCTGGAATGCCATGTAGGTGCTGAGCAGGACGATGGGATTAACGATCGGCGCGGCCAGCAGGTAGGTCAATGCGTAGTGCAGCGGCAGACCTTTGCGAAGCAGCCCGCGGATTACCGACACGACCCCGCATTCGCAAATGGGGAACAGCGGCGCCGCGAGCGCCATCGCGGGGATGCCCCAGAGGCCCAGACGCTTCGTGACGCCCACCAGGAGCGTCGGCGGCAAATAGACCTCTAGGAAGCCGCTGAGCCATGCGCCCAAGAGAACGTAGGGGACTGCGCTAAGGATAATCGCGAAGAAGTAGGCCGCGAACGTGCCGGTCCATTCGGTTGCTCCGGCCCAGCGCGCGACAAGCACAGCGCCCGCCGCCACGGCCAGCGCAATGAAGAGCAACCCTGTTCGAGACGCACGGGCCGGTTCGTCCGGCGTCGCGCAATCGCAGCTCATGGCATCATCAGCCTGGGCTTAGCGCCACGCTGACAATCACGGCCGCGCCCTGGACGATGGTGCTCGAGACCTTGCGCGTGGCGTACCCGCTCTTAGTGAAGGTGACTTCTACGTCACCCACGGGCAGTTGCGTGAAGAAATAGATGCCGCTGCTGTCGGTCGTGGTCGTTCCGAGCGTCTTGCCCGCGACTCCCGAGACGACCTCGCGCACGACGACCTGCACGCCGGGAATCACGGCGGCGGTGTACGCGTCGGTGACCTGGCCGCCCAGCAGGCCGGACGGGCCTTCGATCGCGCCTGCCTTGATCGTGGCGGATACGAGCACGTCGTAGAAGCGGTCGTTCGTTACGTTGCTGAGCAGGATCACGGCACGCAGGAAGTTCTCCGACGCGCCAAGGCCCTTTAACGTAACCTGAGCCCGTGAGGGCGTGAGCTCAATGCCGTCCTGGCCGTCGACGTAGACCTTGACGCGGACGGAATTGCCGTTGATATCAGGCACCCATGCGAACGAGTTCACCGAGATGGTCACGTCGCCGGAGACGCCCGCCGCGGTCAGGAGCATGGCCCGCGTCGAGAGCGGGGGGACGTCGCGGAAGAGGTCGGGTTCGGTGTTGTACGAGAACTCGTAGGTTTCGTTGTTGCGCGTGAACATGTGCTCGGTCATGGTCGCGTCGTTGAAGCGATCCTCGTCGAACGCGAACGGCTGGCGGATGAGGTCCGTCGGGCGAAGCTGCCCCTGGTCGCTGTTCTCATATGCGCGGCTGCGGACATAGTCCCAATACACGTCGGCGAGCGTCGTGTTGAAGGTTTTCTGCACGGCGAGGTCGCACGCGATATGCGACTGGGCCAGCGCGTCGGCGTAGTCCTCGACGCCCGGAGCGCTTTCGCGAGCGCGCATGAGTTCGAGCACGCCCTCATACGAGTCGGCGATAAAGGCGAAGGTCTTGGGCAGCGGCGTCGCGCCAAAATCCTGGTCGAAGCGCCGGAAGAGGTAGGCTACGAAGTCCTGGGTTGCGTACGAGTAGCCGGGAATCGAATGCGAGTACGGTGACAGGAGCGGTTCCCAGAAGGTCGAGTACATGTTGAACCCGAGCGACTGGGCCTTGGTGTCTTCCGGCCTTGCGGTGTCGGTGTTGTGGAGCAGCCACGCCGCCTGGCCGAGGAACGCGGCAATGCCGTCCTCGAAGCCCTGGTAATACGGGATCATCCGCGCGTTCCCGTTCGAGTCCAAATCCAGCGCGCTCAGTTGCGTGAATTTGGGGAACTCGTAACCGCGGAAGATCGTCCGGTACAGTTCCTCGGCGAACGCGTGGGAGAAATCGAGTTCCTGATGGCGGTCGGCCAAGACCGCGGTTTCGATCTCGTCCTGGCTAAAGGGGAGCGAACCGAATGCGCCCAGTTGGATCAGGTCGATCGGTGTCAGCACCGTGTTGCGTTTGCTAATGGCAATCAACTGCGCCGGGTCGATCACGATGGCGCCGTAGGCCGAACGCGCGAACGCGACGTCGGTTGCCATGGCGTACGACGAACTCGGCGGGTCGTTCAGCGCGTGAAGGATAATCGTGAATTCCTTCGTGGGCGACGCGAGCAGCGCCGGGCTCATGAAACCGGCGAGCAGGTAGTAGTTGTGCACTTCGCGCACGAGCGACCGCACGTCGCTCAACGTGTCGGCGAGTTGCGGCGCGCCGAAGTCGCGGCGATCGTATTGCTCTTGCGTGTTAAGCGTTCCAATGCGCAATGCCGTCAACGCTTGTAGCGTGTCGTTGGTGTAGCCGATGCGCCACGACTCGCCCTGCCACACGTAGCCGGTGGCGTTCTTGGCGCTCTTGAACACGATGTCGTCGACGGGGATATTCTCGATGACAAAGCCCGGACGATACACGACGCCGTACGACGCGCGATGCGGCAGCCCCGAGAGCGAGGCCACCAGCATCGACCCCACGACTTCGCCGAGGATGGGGATGGTCAGACCGTTCTCTTGCCGCGCGATGATTTGGATCTTTGCGCCATTGCGATCGACCGCGGGGACCATCTTCGAGATGAACGGGATTTCGAGATACATCGGCGCGCGCACGTCGACGAACAGGTCGTCCTGATCGTGCTGAATGCCGTAGATCGTCGAGACCAGTCGCTCGCCGCTCGACGTGTCGACGGGCACTTCGCCGTCGTTCGCGGCCATGCCGACAATCACTTGTTTCGAAAACGCGTTCTGCGGGACGACCAGCCGCGCGCCTTGCGCCTCGACAGCGCCACCGGCGGCATCCACCGGCATCACGGTGGTCGCTTCGGTGAGGACGACCGCGTTCGGCACGCTCACACGGCTCGCCGGTTGCACGACCGTCGTGACGGTCAACGAAACGGTGTATGAACCGGATTCGTAATACGTGTGGCTGGGATTACGCTCGGTGCTCGTCGTGCCGTCGCCGAACTCCCAAAGCCAGCTCACGATCGGCGACGTGCCTGGCTTTGACGTGTCCGTGAATTGAACTTTCAGCGGCGGCGCTCCCGTGGCCGGTTTGCCATCGAACGACGCGTCCGGCGGGACGGTGTCCGATATCGGACAACCTCCCAGGAACAGCGCCGTCGCGAGGACTACAGACACCAGGAGTGCGGCTTTACACCGGCTACCGGAAACGCGCAACATAGAGACAACCCCTCCTACGCGGCTCATTTATGAACAGGGCACTCGCCAAACAGGGCGGAACGCATTCCTCCATGGTTAGTAGTGTGAAGGATGTCCCCCCCAAATGTCAATAGAATCGTTGACAGCGAATCGACAAAACTGCAAGAAGTGGGAAGACGGTTTTGGGGCGTGCGAGACGCGGCAAGAGTTCGTAGCGCTAGCGTTACGAGTTTGCGGCGCATCCCGCTGCTGTGATACCATCGAGCCATGATCAGGACCCATAGAACAGAGCCTCGATTCCCGAACTTCGTTCGGAGAGGAGCGTGCAGCGCAGGCGCCGGGTGCGCCTGCCGGTTGTATCAGGCCTGATCCCTGCCTCATCGATTTCATAGCGCCTTTGACGGTTCATTGCGCTTGCGCGCTGCCTTTACGATACAGAGGGAGTACAACGATGACGTTATTCGAAGAACTCACGTGGCGAGGGTTCGTCAATCAGGTGACGCATGACGACCTCGGCGCGTTATTGAACAAGGAACGGTTTACGTTTTACTGCGGGTTCGATCCGACGGCGGACAGTCTGCACATCGGAAGCCTGTTGCCGATCATGGCCATGGCGCATCTTCAGCGCGGAGGCCATCGGCCCGTGGCGCTGGTCGGTGGCGGGACCGGCCTGATCGGCGATCCGAGCGGCAAGACGCAGGAACGCCAATTGCTCACCAAGGAACAAGTCCAGATCAACCTCGAAGGCATCCGTGCGCAGCTCGCGCGTTTCCTGAGTTTCGAGGGCGATACGGCCGCGGTCATGGTCAACAACGGCGACTGGCTGTGCGCGCTGCCGCTCGTGGATTTCCTGCGCGACATCGGCAAGCATTTCTCGATCAACGTGATGATGGCGAAAGAGTCCGTGCGCCAGCGCGTCAACGACCGCGACCACGGCATGTCGTTCACGGAATTCTCATACAGCCTGTTGCAGGCGTACGATTTTCTGCATCTGTTCGATCACCAGAACTGCCGGCTCCAGATCGGCGGCAGTGACCAGTGGGGAAACATCGTCGCGGGGATGGACCTCATCCGCCGCTTGCGCGACGATTCCGCATACGGGCTTACGGTGCCGCTGGTGACGAAGAGCGACGGATCGAAGTTCGGCAAGAGCGAGTCGGGAAATACTTGGCTCGACCCTGCGCGGACTTCGCCGTACCGCTTCTACCAGTTCTGGATCAACCAGGCCGACGCCGACGTGCCGCGATGGCTGCGTTTCTTCACGTTCCTCCCGCACGAGGAAATCGCCGAGTGCGAGCGTTCGCTCGCGGAGGAACCCGAGAAACGCGTGGCGCATCGCAAACTCGCCGCTGAGGTCACGCTACTCGTGCACGGCCCGGCCGCGCTCGAGAACGCGGTCCGCGCGACCGAAGCCATGTTCGGTGGCGAACTCACGGGACTCGACGACGCGACGCTCGAAGATGTGTTCAGCGAAGTGCCCTCGAATCACCTCGATCGCGCGGCGCTCGCGGGGGACCGGTTGCTGGTCGACGTGCTCGTCGAATGCGGCGCGTTCAAGAGCAAGGGCGAGGTGCGCCGCCTGATCGACAACGGCGGCCTGTACCTCAACAACCAGCGCGTCGACGGTTACGACATGAAGCTGACCGAGCAGTGCCTGTGCTCGACGCACATCGCTGTCCTGCGCAAAGGCAAGAAGAACTACCACCTTCTGAAATTCGCATAGAAGAGACTGGTAGATCGGTAGGGTGCGTGCAGCGAAGCGGAACGCACCACACCTTGCCACTAACCTATATCGAGTCATTGCGAGGAGGGCCTTCAGCCCGACGAAGCAATCTCCCGGCCTGTCGTACACAGAAGACCTGGGGATTGCTTCGTCGGGCTGAAGGCCCTCCTCGCAATGACACCATGGGTTTGTGAAGATCGAGGGCTAGAACCGGATCGCGTAGAGGTCCGCGTCTTTCATCACGAAACGCAGCCGGATAGCCTTGCCCGCCAGGTCGCTCAGGTTCGTCCCGTCCTTCCATGCTACGGCGCGTTCGATATCGTCTCCGAAGATCTCGACGCAATCGTCGAGCGTCCGGCCTGGGATGGGAGCGCCCGCTTCGTCCTGGATTTCGCAACGGATACTGCCCGCGGCCGAGGTCGAGTAATTGATGACTAGCTCTGTCGCGGCGTTGTCCGGCTTTGCGCCGAACGTCAGCGGCTTCGTCGTGAATTCGCCGCCCGCGCCGGGCGCGTTGACCGAAACGAAGCCGTCCATGCGTACCGTGAAACGGCGAAGCTGGCACGGGCCGACGTAATAGCCTTCACTGGAGTAGATCGAGAACTCATCCGGCGTGCCTGGAAGAAACGGTTTCGTAATCAAGACGCCCCACGCGGTCATGTTGTTGCGGTTGACCCAGCGCGATTTCTGGAGGCCGGGGCGAATTAGCGCTTCGAGCCAGCGATGCCAATGCGTGCCGTCGCGGCTCGTCATGAACACGCCGTCGGACACACCCGGGTTGGCGTGCACTTTCAGATCGCGGTCCGGCTCGAAACGTTTCGGAAAGCCGACGAAGATGTGCGGCGCGCGCGGATACGTCGTAATCGCGTTGGTGTAGAGATGTTCCTTGGGCGCCGAACCGTAGTCGAGATATTGAGGCTCCGTCCAATGGAGGAAATCGTCCGAGGTCGACGTCATGATGTCGCGCACGCCGGTCTCGCTGCCGCGATGGAACTCGACGTAGTGGCCGCGCACCGCATCCCAGAACGCGAGGTTCTGCGAGTCGAACGCGCCTTTCGTGATCACCGGCGCCTCCTGGATGAGCGACCAGTGAAGCCCATCCGGCGACTTGAAGGGCACCAGCTTGCCGTGGTCCGGGCCGCTGGCAACCGCCTTGTATCGCGCGTCCGGCGCGCAGTTCGGATTCGTGTCCTTGAACGGCGCGAAATTGTGCGAGTCCCCGCCTTGCCACACGATATTGTTCGCCTTCGATCCCTCGAACTCGAACAGGCCAAGCTCCGGTTTCGTCCAGACGATGCCGTCCACACTTTCCGCGTAACACACCCGCTCATCGCCGCTCGCGTTCGTGGCCGGATCGTAGTTCATCCCGCGGTAGTACATCCGGAACACGTCCCCATCTTGGAACACGGTGGCATACGCGCTGACATTACCTTCCCACGGCTTGTCGAACACAATCGCCACGTCGCGCGGGATCGGCGTGTGAAGTTTCAGCGATACGCCCTGCATCGAGTCGATGAGATAATCGTCGACCAGCGGTTCCAGGCGGTTCTCTAAAGCGATTGGCGCCGCCAGCGTACTCTTGGCCGCCATTCCCATGCACAGAAAAGCTGCAAGGCAAATCAGGTTCGTCCTCATGACACCTCTCCTCTCTGCCGCGTTAACTTCCCATAATCTACCCCAGAAGGCCGCACGCTGTCATGCCGTGTTGCGCTCAGCCAACGTTTTAGAGTTTTGCCCTTTCGTTTTTGCTGGCGCGTTTGATATGCTTTGTGTGCTTTTCATCAAGTGGATTCCTATCGGAAGGGACTTCGAACATGGCCAAACGACTCATGGTAACCGGGTGCGACGGATTTGTTGCGGGATGCGTGGTGCATCAGGCCCGCGCCTCGTGGGACCTGCATGCGTTTTCGCTCGGCGAACAACTCGTCGAGAAGGAAGGCATGACGTGGCACACGATGGACCTGCTCGATTTCGACGCGTTGCGCGCGAAGTTCCGCGCCATCCGGCCGGATGCGTTGATACACGCCGCTGCGATGGCCGATATCGATTTTTGCGAGGCGAACAAGGATATTGCGCGGAACGTCAACGTGGGCATCACGGAGGAACTCGCGTCGCTGTGCCGCGAATGCGGGACGCGGATGATCGTGCTGTCGACGGACACGGTGTTCGACGGCACGAAGGGCCTCTACGACGAAACGAACGCGCCGCACGCGATTAACTTCTACGCCGAGACGAAGGTAGCCGCCGAGCGCGCCGTATCGAGCCTCGGGCAGAATTGGGTCGTGACACGACTATCGCTGGTGGTCGGCTTGCCGATGCTGGGCGCGGGGAATTCGTTCCTTGCAAAGATGATCCCGGCGATGGAAGAGGGGCGCGAGGTGGGGTTCCCCGATAACGAAATCCGCACGCCGCTCGACGTGATCACGCTCGCGCGGTCGCTGCTCGAACTTGCGGAGAACGATTACACCGGCTACCTGCATCTCTCGGGCAATGACCGGATGACGCGGTTCGAGATGGCCCAGCGGATCGCGGACAAGCTGGGCCTGCCCAGGAAGCTGGTGGTGGTGAAGAATGCCAACGTGTCGCCGGACCGCGCTCCGCGGCCGCGGGACGTTTCGTTGAACAATGGCAAAGCCCGGTCGGTATTGAAGACGCCGATGCAGGGCCTTGAGGATGGTTTGGATCTGGTGATGAGCACCAAGAAAGGTATCGTGTTGTGAGCAGTCCCAAAGTGAAGTTCGACCTCGAGATCAAGTTCGGCAGCGAATACGGAACGGAAGAAGAGCAAGCGGTCATCGACGTGTTGCGCAAGAACGCGCCGACCAGCGGCGACGCCTGTATCCAGTTCGAAAAAGAATACGCGGCCTATTGCGGCGTCGCGCATGCGCGCGTCGTGACCAACGGGACCGCGGCCTTGTTTCTTTCGCTCAAAGCCTTGGACATCCAGCCGGGCGACCACGTGCTGACGACGCCGCTGACCTGGATCGCGACCGCGGCGGCCGCGGTGACACTGGGCGCGGAGGTCGACTTTGTCGACATCGATCCGGAGACGTACAACCTCGATCCGAACAAGCTGGCCGAGAAGCTTCGGCCGAACACGAAGGCCGTGCTTCCGGTGCACCTGTACGGCCAGTGTTGCGATATGGATGCGATCAACTCGCTCGCGAAACAGCATGGGTTTGCGGTGGTCGAGGACGCATGCCACGCGATCGGCGCGGAATACAAAGGCGTCAAGTCGGGCGCGCTCGGCGCGACGGGCTGCTTCAGTTTCCATGAACAGAAGAACATGTCGACGCTCGGCGAGGGCGGCATCGTGACCACGAACGATCCGGCGCTATTCGAGCGCATCGCGCTGTATCGTTCGCACTGTGCGCGCGTGTACGGCAAGAGCACAAAGTATTGTCAGATCGACGAGTCGCGGTTCCCGATGGGCAAGCGGTTTTGGGGGCAGGATTTCGACGACTGCGGCTACAACTTCCGCATGACGGATATCCAGGCGGCCGTCGGCAGCGTCCAGTTGAAGAAACTCGACGCGATGAACCAGCGCCGCATCGACAACGCCGCCACGCTCACCGCAGGGTTGCGCGACATGCCGGGCCTCAAACTCCCGAAAGTCCAGCCCGGGTGCAAACACGTGTTCCACCTGTATCCCATCGAGATCGACCCGGACGTCTACGGCATGACGAAAGAGGATTTCGTCTATGCGATGCTTTACGAGCGAGGCGTCAAGGTCGGCACACATTACATGCCGCTGCATTGGACGCAGGCGTTCCAACAGCGCGGGTTCCAACGCGGCCAGCTCCCCGTGACCGAAGCCGCCGTCGAGCGTCTCGTGACGCTGCCTATCAACCCACGCCAGACCCCCGAGGCGCTGGATTACCTCATCGAGAGCGTGAAGGCTCTTGGGCCGGGAGCGTAGCCCGGCCGGAGGTATCTAGGCCTTGCGCTGCTCGCGGACGATCTTGATTTGGTCCACGACGCGATGGCTGTGACGCTGTTCGCGTTCACGAAGATATGCTGCATAGCGCGCAACATCGTTGCCGAAACGCGCCAACAACCTGGTCCTGCGTTCGTGGATCTCGTCAATCAGATCTTTCTCAGGTGTCGGTATCATTCGTGTCCTCTTGAGGAAGCCGCCTGAGGTCATAAGGGGTGGTAAGAATCGGCACGAACAAGCCCAAGAATACGATTCATTATGACGCTGGCCGCTGATCCTGTCAAACGCGCGCCACCCCCGCTACGTCTATCTCTGGTCTTATTGTGGCGACGATTCGGTAATGAACCCGTGGTAGCGTCCCATCCAGTAGGGGAGGAGATACGCCGCGCCGTCGTCTTCGTAGCGGCCGTCGCCGGCATCGTCGGGAAGGTAAGGATCGCGGTTCCATTTGACGAACTGCCGTTCGTCCGCAGGCAGGACGCGCGTGATAACGGGGACATTGAACCGGTTCTTGCGCGTGGCGAAGGTCACATCGGCCCGGTGGCTGTTGCTCACGCCCCAGAGCCGCCGGTCCGTCGGGATCTCTTTGAGGGTTTCGATGGCTCCTTCGAGATCGACCCCGCGCGGGTCGACCGTGGCAAACGCAAACGCGTAGAAACTCGGCCGCTCGTCCTTCACGACCTCGTAGTGCCTTGCGACCGCCGCGGCGAGCGCGTGCCGGATGCGCGGGTCGCGTTCGAGTTGAAGGATGGGGTACCACGCCACGAACCCGAGTTGGTCGTCGGAATGATTGACCGTGTCGGGAAAGGTCTTCTTTTCGAGCAGGACGTTGCTCAGGTAATTGTGTTCGGCGATGAGCGAGCGGTAATGCTCCTCGTACTTCTTGTCGCCCGTCACGTAGTGCGCGACTTTGAGAAACGAGAGCATTTGCAGGCTGTTCAAGCCCGCCTCGTCGTAATCCATCGCGCTGCCGTTCAATGTCTTCGGGTCCCAGAACCCCCAGCGCGTGCGTTTGCCGTTCCAGTCCATCAAGCGGTAGCCGTTGTCGACAATGTAGTCGGTGAGCGCGCGCGCTTGCTTGACGAGCGTCTTGCGTTCTTCTTCATCGTATTGGGCGATGTGCTCGTAGTGGCAGTAGAAGGCGAGATAGTGTCCGTCGATCTCGTCGCTTGACGTGTCGCTCTTCCAAAACATCGTGCCGTCCGCCGTTGGACGCCATTGCGCATCCTTGGTCTTGCCGATCTCGGCGGGCAACACGCTTCGCGCCACGAGCCCCGGGATGCCGGAGACATTTTGGAGCATGTACAGCGCGTGCATGCCCTCGGCGGCCGATCGTTTCGCGGCCTCGTCTTTGGTTGCGCCGTAACACAGCGACATCGCCGCCACGTGATACGCCGTCCAAAGGCCATCATTGTCGTTGTCACCAATCGTGTGCGACGTGGGATTCTCGGCGTCGTTAAGCATGCAGTCCGAAACCATGCCGAGACGCCGATGCCGTTCGTTGACGCGCTGCTCGATCGTCTCGGCCTTCTTGAACAGCGTGGTCGTTACGGTGTCGATTTGGCCCACGCCGGCGTCCGTCAGAAAATACGCCGGCGATCCGCCCGGCGCCAGCGCAATGGCCTTGACCGCGTCGCCGGGAAGGTACCGCTTGCCAGCGCGATAGAACCATTGCCGTCCCTGTCCGTACGGCAAGTACAGGATCGCGCCGTGCGGCGTGCCGATCCACAGGCGATCCTTATCGTCGATCGCGAGCGCGGTAATCTCCTCAACGGGCAAACCGTCCTTGCCGCGGAGATGTGACCACGTGTTGTCCGTTCGCTTCGCGCTCAAGCCGATGGGCGTTCCCACCCACAACGTGCCCTTCGAGTCCAGCGCGAGCGACGTCACTTTTGAGGCGAGCGGGCCGTCGACCCCGTACGACTCGTGGCGATCGAGTTTCGATCCCTCGCCGCGATACAGACCCTTGTCCGTCGCGTACCACGTCACGCCTCCTTCCTTGATCGATGCATTGACAGCGACACCGCCCTCGATCACGGGATTCGGATCCTTGAGAGGAACCACCTTGCCGTCGGCCTCGACGCGCAGCCCCGTCGCTCCCGAGATGTCGATGCCGTCGACGGGGACGCGCACGTGTTCGGCGAATGGCTCGACCACGATGGGCAGTTTCGGCGAGGGACCTGACGGGAAGAACGGCGAGACTACGTTCCACAACTTGAAGTCTTTCGGAAGCCACGACTCCGGCGGAATGATGTCCTGGACGGCGCTCAGCGCGAGCATGCTCAAGAACAAGGTAGTGGTCATCGATCCTCCTTCCGCGCCTATGTCTTGTTCGTAACTCGAATTTCAGAGAGAGCGTGCGTGTCCTTGCGGCCTGTTCTCATCCTCGCGATCGCAATCGACCTCTCGGCGCAGCCATGCCCAGTCGCTTAGCCCCGTGTTCTACGGCTACCGCGAGAATCGGCTTCTCTTACTCTTTTCCCGGCACAGTCAGCCTTCCATCCGAGGATGTGCGCGCGAAGCCACGCTCACAATGGCATCCAGTTTTTCGCTGATCTCGGAGTCAATTTCGTCTGCATTCAGAAATATGGTCATCTCGTGATAGTCGCTCTTTCGGAAGAGACCGGGCAACTTGAGTCTTTCGGCGTAATTGGCAAACAGCGGGTCAAGGAATTCGTCGGTAGCCTTGAGGTCGGGTGACCAGGGGTTGGGCTTTTTCAGGACGGCCATACTTTCCTTCATCCGTCCGATGATTTCCTTCATAGCCTCTGCGCGGGCCTCGGCCTCGGCCGCCGCGAACAGGTCGTCGGTCTGTCCCTGTCGCGCAAAGGAGAGCAGGGATCGTTCCGTGTAGATGTAGTTCTCGATTTCCCTTCTATTCCACATAAGTTCGGTCAGCGGCGTCTCTATCGGCAGTGCTTTGTCAAGATGGTCAAAGAGCGCAATACCGACGAGGTCATTCTTGGCCTCGCGCAGTCCATAGAAATGGTCCCGCGCCTTCTGTGGCTGATTGGCCACGTAATGCACAAACGGCGCATCGAGCCAGTGCGCGGCGGGGTGGCTCAGCTTTCGGGCAAATGCCTGAAGAATGGCTAAGTCGGTGGCGCCTTCGAGATAGAGGACCCAGCCGGTTTGCTCGGCTTGGTAATACTGTTCGAATCCAATCTCCTTCAGGGCTTTGAGCACTTGCGAGCCGCGATCGTCAATGCGATGGGGTCTTCCAACAAACGCCATTACAATGTCTCGATCCGCGGCTTCGTTCAACACCACCTCGGAATGACTGGCGGCGATGATCTGGGAGCCTTGCTGGGCGGCAATGTCCGTGATGACCTTGTAGATCTCCCGTTGCCGGAGTATCTCGAGATGCGCATCTGGTTCGTCGAGTAGCAGTACAGTCTGGGGATTGGCATACAGATGGGCCAGTAACAGGAGCGTTTGTTGCAGGCCCCGTCCCGAGGAAGAGAGGTCCAAGCGGATCTCGTTGTAGCCTTCATATTCCATGACGATTTCGCCACGATCGACGATATGTACTGGTGGAAGCAGCCTGACGCCGAACATGGTTTGAATGTGTGCGCACAGTTGGTCCCAATCGTTGCGGGGTTTTTTGGAGGCGGTTTGGAAACACAGGTTCCGCAAGACCTGCGCAGTCTGACCTTCACCGATCAGGACGTTGATACGGCCAGACTCCCACTTAGGTTCCGTGGCGGCTAGACCGGACATCGGCGGGAGGAATGCCGTACGGACGCCGAGCGCTTCGGGAGGAACAGGCATTCGCAAGGTTTCTTTGCCTGATCCGAGACGGAGTGGCCGGCAGTAGAACGACTCGTCATTGGCGAAATCGAACTCGAATCCACACGACCACGGCTTTCCTTCTGTCACGCCGTCCACGGTAATCTCTATGAGGATGTTCTCGGTACTGAGCGCTTTGCCTCGCCCCTTCACATTCCGGACACGCAAATCGCGCCACAGCAGGTGTGCATCGGGGACTGGTAACGCAATGAGGTCTCTTCGATTGATGCTAACGCCGGGACGCTTCTCGGGAGAGTCCTTTCCCTGCCGTTTTTCATTCCATCGGCGCAGCCCGGTTTCCCAGAGCGAGAGGGCTTGTAGAGCCGTCGTCTTCCCGGAGTTGTTTGGGCCGATAAAGACAACGTTCTTGCCAAGCTCAACATCCACATCGCGAAGGCTCTTAAAGTTTCGTATCTGTAACCGTGTCAGCATTGGGCGTCGCCTTTCGCTTGGAGGCGCTTGCGCAGATCCTTTTGCGAATCCTACGGGTCTGTAATCTCAACACAGTGCCACCATCCGAATCCACCATGATTGTCAACGGCGAATCCATAGGCTCTTCATCGTGGCAGACTTCGCGAGGCAAAATGGTCAAGCTGCAAGGCAAAACCACAACCACGACTATGGCGCAAAGACTCAGTCGAGCAGAGTGCAGGGATCGCCGTGCAATGGCGGCAGCGGGTGCGGCCGCACGAGGGCGCCGCCCTGCTCGTAGGATTCCATCACGGCCCACGTGTACTCGAGCGCCGCGAGGGCGTCGCGGCCCGACGCGCGGAGGCTCTCGCGCGGGACTTTGTTGGTCACGTCTTCGACGAAGGCGTGGATGCGCCGCGGGAAGGTCTGGCCGAAATCGGTGATGCCCGAACTGGTCACGACGGGTTGATCGCTCTGGGTCGCGGGCCAGTACGTGACCTTCTCGATGCAGTTCTCGATGCAGAACGTGCCCTTCGTGCCCGCGACTTCGAGGCTCCACCATCCGCCGAGCCCGTAGGCGCCGTCGCCGCGCTGGCTGAGCAAATACCCGGCCGCGTCGTTGGCGAACCGCACGTGGATGCTCACGGTCGACAGCATGACGTCGCTCGCGCGCCTGCGGAATCCGGGGCGGTTCACGAAGGCCTGGACGTGGGTGACGTCGCCGCAGAAGTAGCGCATCACGCTGAACGGATGCGACATGAACGCCTTGAGATGCGCGTAGGGGAAGCCTTTGAATCGCGACGAGGCGGTGGGACTGTACGCATCTTCACCGGAGGAGAACCCCATTTTGTGCAGGCAATACAGAATCTCGCCGACTTCGCCCTTGTCCATGTATTCCTTCGCCTTTTCGGCGGGCGGCGTGAAATAGTGGTTCAGGTTGCAGCCGAGATAGACGTTCTTTTCGGCGGACTTCGCGACCATCTGGCGCGCTTCGCCCACGTTGTTGGACAACGGTTTCTCGACGAGGACCGCTTTGCCCGCTTCCATGGCTTCCATGGCCGGCTCGTAGTGCCAGCTACCGTTCTCGAAGCCGCCCGTGGTGACATCGACCATTTCGAGGTCCGGCTCGTTCTTCAGCATCTCGGTGAGCGAGTAGTAGGCTTTGACATTGCGCTTCGCCGCCTCGGCATCGGCGCGCTCCTTGACCACGTCGCAAACCGCGACCAAGTCCGAGAGCGGATCGTTCAAGTGGCAATCCGCATGCTGCGACCCAATACCCCGCATTCCAACCACGCCCACCTTCAAAGCCATGATACGTCTCCTGTCGTTGTCTCGCGCTTACATGGTAGCATAGCAACACCGGCATAGCCCCGGCAATTGCTCAGTGCTCCCCAGTTCCTATGTGGCTTCGTCTTTTCTTGCTCTTGCTCTTGCTCGTAATCGTGCTCGTAATCGAGTTACTCGCGGCCGAGTATTGGCAGTGGTCAGAACCTCCGGGAAAAGGCTGTTCTGTTAACGCTACAGCCGTTCGATCTTCGGTCGATTACGAGCACGAGCAAGAGTAAGAGCAAGAGCAAGAAAGGACAGAGCCGCATAGAAAGACCGGGGAACGCTGAGGCCGCCTTCACGATCCAGACGCGAGGTGTTTCCGCGCGTCGCCCAGCAATGTGTCAACGTCGCGCTGGATATCGTCCGGCAACGGCGTCGGCGTATGCTCGCGCAGAAGCCTGTCCTTTTCCGCGCGGCAGCGGCTCATCATGTCCTTGTGTTCGAGGCCGAGCCAGCCTTCCCAGTAGTTTCGATCGAGCAGCGCGGGGAACCATAGTTCGGAACGGAAATGATTGAAGGTATGCTCTTCGGCGAGGTAGTTGCCGTGCGGGCCGACCTTGCTGATCACGTCAAGCCCGAGGGTTTCGTCGTCGAACTCGATGCCGCGGAGGATGCGTTCGACGAACCCGATGATCTCGTGTTGCATGAGCAGCATCGTCAGCGACGTGCCGAGGTCGACGCCGCAGATGCCGAGATGGCCAAAGATGTCGGCGCCGGCCATCGCTCCGCACAGGAGCGTCATGCCGGCTTCGAGTCCAGCTTGCGCGTCTGGGATCTTGCTGTCGGTCAGGCCGACGTTGATGTACACGGGCAGGCCGTAGAACTTGCCCATCTGGGTCATGGCCACGGCCATCAACGCCTGTTCGGGACCGGCGAAGATCAACTGCGTCGTGCGCATGTCGAAGGCGTGCGGGATGCCGCCGTAACACACCGGCATGCCCGGACGGATCAATTGCGTGATGCAGATGCCCGCGAGGATCTCCGCGTTCTCCTGCACGAGCGTGCCTGCAAGCGTGCCGGGACCTGTCGCGCCGACTTGCGCCATCGGGCCGATGGGCACGGGGAGGTTGAAGCGGGAGGTCTCGAAGAGCAGGTCGACGCCATTGCGCGGGAATCGCAGCGGGCTAATCGGTTCAAGGAAGGGATAGCCGAACGGTTTCTCGATGGCCTCGCGTTCGCTTCCCGCGACGATGGCGAACAGGTCGAGCACGAATCGCGCGGACGCGCGGTCATGGAACCAGAACGTGATCGGTTTCGTGGTGTTTTTGAGGAGTTCGGCCGCGCCATAGACGCACCGGCATTCCGGCGGGATGTCCTGCGCGTCGGCCATTGCGCCAACGACGTTGATGGCGGGCAGCGCATCGCCCAGGCGGGCTGCGGTCCGCACGTCGTCCAGCGTAGCGTAGCGGCGCTCTGTGAAGGCGTCATCCACCCACAGCGCCTCGCCGGCCACGGAGTTGTAGTTGCGCTTGCCGGCGCCGAACTCGGCCGTGCGCGCGCGGTCGCGCCCGTAGATTGTGAATTGTTTGCCGCAGTCGCGCAGACATCGTTCGACGACATCGGCGGGGATTCGGACGCGTTCCGCGTCGCGTTCGACGCGCGCGCCCGCGCCCTCGAAGCGGTCAAGGATGTCCGGATGCGGCACGTGCACGCCTACGTCGTCCAGAACAGCCAGGGACGACGCGTGCAGTTTCTTGAGTTGCTCCTCGGTCAGGACTTTCATGCGTGCGGCCTCATGTAGCGGATCCTATTTCTTGCTCTTGCTCTTAATCGTAATCGATGCATTAATATGTGCCGTTCAAAGATATTTACATTCTCGCGATGGCGATCCGACAGTGCCTCGATCGCGCGTGTGTCCACTTGGCTTTCGATTACGAGCACGATCACGAGCACGAGCACGAGCACGAGCACGAGCAAGAGCAAGAGCAAGAGCAAGAGCAAGAACGGTTCGGGGTGAAGCCCACCGCGTTAGAGCGTAATACGTCTGCCTTCGCGTGCGGACTGATACGCGCCGAGGATCATCTCGACCGCAACGCGCCCGGTGCGTCCGTCGACGACGGGCGGGGTTTCGTTCTTCAGGCAATCGACCCACGGGCGCGGGACGGCGCGGATACGGTGGCCATGGCCCGGCGGGATCGGGACGCCCAAGTCGCGCCAGTTGGGTTCGCCGTACTTGAACATTTTCAACGCGGGGCCTTCGGGGCATTTCTGCACGTCGCACGAGGGCGCATCGCCGTAGTTGTGAATGATGCATCCTTTCTCGCCGTAGATCTCGGTTGTGTTTTCGGAGACCATCACCGTCGAGCTGTTGAACAGGATGCCGATCTCGCCGTGTCCGAACCGGAAGACGGCCACGCCGTTGTCATCGGGCGCGATGTTCGTGATGACGTTGTCGATCTCGGCCATGACGCTCACGGGCTTGCCCAGCATCCAATGAAACCAATCCGCGGGATGCGTCGCGTCGTCCATGAACATGCCCATGTTCTTGTCGGCCTCGATATGCCAGTGAGTCGGGCCGTTGACGAATCCCTCATTCAGCAACACGCCGATGCAATGCCTGCGTCGGATGACCGCGATCTTGCCGAGTTCGCCCGAATCGAGGATCTCTTTCATCTTGATGTTCGCGGGATCGTGGCGCATCTGGAACGCGATAGCCAGCATGACGCCGGCCTTGTCCGCCGCGTCGATCATGCGGTCGCAATCGGCGAGTGACAACGCCATGGGCTTCTGGCACAGGATGTGTTTGCCCGCTTGCGCCGCGGCGACGCAGAGTTCCGCGTGGCGGCTCGTTTCGCTGCCGACCATGACCGCCTGCACGTTTGGATCGTTCAACACGTCCTCGACGTGTGGCGTGTAGCGCATGCCCGCGCCGTCGCACACGGCTTTGCCGCGTTGTTCGCTATCGTCGTACGCGGAGATCAGCGTGACGTCGTCGAAACTCTTCATTACGTCGACATACGCGCCGACGTGGCCATGCGCGAAACTCAATACTCCAATCCCGATGGGCGCTTTCATTCCGTTCTTCCTTTCCTTCCGTAATCGGTCCGTGTCGAGCGCAAGTGAAAGGACAGCCGAGTGTCGAAGCTCATTGCATGCTGGCCCGCGATCTCTGTCATTCTGAGCGAAGCGAAGAATCTCGTTAATGCCGAGACGCCTGTCTGGAGCGAGATTCCTCGCTTCGCTCAGAATGACAGAAAGGACGAGGTCTTGCGCGCGGCCGTCCGATTGTCATGGAGAATAGCACGAGGGAGACTTGCGAAGAAAAAGATGCCGCGCCTCGGAATGTACCGGAGCGCGGCGGGCGATCGGGCGTTGGTTCAGAGCGGGAGTTTGGCGATGCCGGAATAGCCGAGCACGGCGACGGCATCGAACAGGCCGAACCGCATCGAGGACGGATAGCCCATGGTCTCGACTAGGTCCGTCAGTTCGGGATCGCCGGAGAAATTGTAACGGGCGACCGCGTTTCCGATCGAGACGTACGCGCTCGTGCCGTGCGCGTCGATCAGTGAAGCCCATTCGTGCGTGACCAGAACCGGCTCGCCGACGTCGATCGCGCCGTCATCGCCAATCGAGGCCGCGCCAAGCGTGACGCCATCCTCGTAGCCTTGCACATAGACGCGCGCGCCGCGGCCTAGAACGGAATTCGCCGTGGCGGGCAACGCGGCCTGGTCGAGGGGGTGGGGCGCGCTGCGCGCGTTCCACCGCAGCGTGCGAAGACTTCGCGCGAGGTTCCAGTCCGCGCCCCATTGGTCGTCACGCGTCACGAGGAGATCCGTGGCCGGGTTGTACTGGAGGAACACGCCGGGCACGTTGAAGGCCGGTCCCATGGCTAGATTCGCCACGTCCAATTCCTGCAAGTAGTACGCGCAAAGCGGGCGCGAATCGCCCACGGCGTCCTTGACCTGCACCTGAGTGCCAAGGTAAAGATTCGGCCCTGCCGCGTCGAGCGAGACGATGTTGTCGTAGCCAAGCCCGATAGTGCTCACTTCCTGCGTGGGAAGGTAAACGATAGCCAGGCCCTGGTAGGCTTTTCCATCGCCAAACTGCGCGTCGTAGGTCTCGCCCGTGCAACGCAAGATGAGCCGGTCGCCGAGCAGGAACATGGTTTCTTGCGGCGTCCACCAGTAGTAACTCCACCAGGGCACGTAGTAGCTCTTGTCGACCATGTAGCCGTACCAGCGCCAGTCGTACCACCAGTAATTCCAGTACGGCGAGACTTTGACCTTGAAGGTCTTCGCCGCGGGCGCGCCGGGATCCGCGCAATCGATCAGGGCGACCGTATAGTACGACTCGTATCTATAGCCGCCTTCCGGCAACCATTCGTAGCTGTAGGTCGTACCTATCGCGACGATGGACGAACCGTAGGTGAACGCCTTGCTGAAACTGCCCACGTCGAACGCCGTCTCGCCCAGGGTTTCCTCGGCGCCGTTCACGACACGCAGCTTCGTCGTGCCCGTGTCGTAGCTCGTGACGATTTCGGCGGCGAGATTCGGCAGCGCGACGGGCGATGCGAACTCGAGGTAGTCCGCGATGTAGTCCGCCAGCGGCAGCCGGTGCGTGACTAGCGGATAGGCAAGATCGGCCGCGTTGATCGTCGCGAGCTGTTCCGTCGTGACGCCGTAGTACAGGCCGTTATACTCGAACGATCGCACCACTTGCCCGTCCACGTCGACATAGCCGCGCGCTTCGAGTCCGTGTTCCGTGTAGGACACGAATTGCAGGCGGTCGTAGCCGCCGTAGTCCGAGGTCCATCCGCTGAACGGAACCAGGATGAGATCGTCGAGCACCGTGAACGCCTTGACATCGCTGAACGCATACGACCACGCCCAGCTTTCACCGAAGGTCACGCGATTGCCTACCAGAACCGGGTTCGCGGGATCGGTCACGTCATACATACTCACGGCCACGCGCCATCCGCCGGTATCGTCGACACCGAGCGCAATCAGGCGGTTCCCACGCGGCTCGATATGGGTCGAGTAGCCGGGCACGATGAGTTCGCCCGCAACTTTCGGCTCCTTCGGATCGGAGAAATCGACCACGAACAGCGGGTCTTTCTGCAGATACGTGACGATGTAGCCGCGCGGTCCGTCGAAGCGCGTAGCGAACAGCGACTCGTTCGACCCCGCTGCCAGTTCCGTTGCGCCGAGTGGCGTGAGATGATCCGGATCGGACAGGTCGACCGTGGTGATGTACACGTGCCGCTGAAAGTCGCCGGGATTCCATCCGCCGGACACCACGCGCAGCACGCCTTGATACGCGTCCATCTTGAACCGATCCGCCACCTGGCCCGTGACGGCGATGTTCCCGCGCACCGCCATGATGCCGTTCGGATCGCTGATATCAACATACGTGATCGTCGTCTGGCCGGTCGTCCACCATTGCGTATCGGGCGCGGCGACGAAGATCGCGGAATTCGTCGCCTGGATGATGTTGCCCATGCCGTCGAACGAAACGTCATCGACGCGTTGGATGTTGTCCGGGTCGGCCACGTTGATGCTGGTCACCCACGAAGACGACGCGCTGTCCTTGGCCGCGGCAATCGGTACTACGCCGCCGTCTTCCCAGGACACCGTGTAGCGCGAGCACACCGCGTAGAGCACGTCGCCGACGAGGCGGCTGTCGACGAAATCGCCCTCGAGATCGTAACTCGAAAGGATCTTGGCTTTCGCCGGGTCCGATATATCGAGCACGTACACGCGCGAGTCGACCTCGTAATGGATCGTGTTGCCTTCCTGTGAATACTTGCCCGCGTACCCGACCAGCACGTACGCGCGGTCGCCGACGAGGTACAGATCGCGCGGATAGCCGTACGTCGGCACCTGCGCGATGGTCTTGGCCTCCGGGGCCATCGGACCTACGATGCGCGGATCGCCAAGATCCACGATCGTCAAGCCGCGGTATTGATTGAGAATGTACAGGATGTTCTCGTCTCGCCGGATGACATCGGGTTCCGTGACCTCGCGTGTCGCTGTCGTGCCGCCCTCACCCTCGCCCTCGCCCTCGGCGCTGGGCACATCCTCGTAGGCGTCGCGCATACTCAGGTTGATGTCCGCATTCGTAAACGACGGCGCTTCGCCCTCGCCTTCACCTTCACCTTCGCCCTCGCCTTCACCCTCACCCTCGCCCTCGCCCTCGCCCTCGCCCTCGCCTTCGCCTTCGCCTTCGCCTTCGCCGGATACGGTGATGTAGGCTTCGCGCGTCGCAACGCTGGTTCCTGCGCCTGTCAGGATTCTCAGCGTGACCGTATAGGTCCCGGGATTCGTATACGTGTGCACCGGATTGGTTTCGCGGCTCGATGCGCCGTCACCGAATTGCCATTTCCATGCCAGAATAGGCGCGGCTTGCCACCAGTTGAAGTCCACCGAAAGCCCGGAAAGATCCGAGAAGTGTACTTCGAGTGGTGCGGTTCCGGAAACAGGATTCGCTGAGAAGGCCGCTGTCGGCCTCACTGCCCATGGACACCCGACAAAGCCTGCGCTGCAAAGCAATGCAAGGGTTACCGCCGCCGCGAATTTTGTACGTGTCATTGCCGTGCCCTCCTTATTGCGGACGAGCTTTCAAATCCTCGATTGCGGGTACGCGAATGCTATCTCACAAGCTTGGCGAATCCAGTATAACCCAAGGGGACGTACGCGGCGCTGTCCGTGAAATGCACTGACAGCGGGTAGCCCATGGTTTCATAGAACCCTTCGAGCGCGCCTTCGCCGGAGAAGTCATAGGTCGCGATGACGTTGCCGACGGTCACGAGCGCGGTTGCGCCGCTGGCATCGAGCAGATTGCCCCAGTCTTTGGTGACCAAAACGCCGTCGCCCGCCTGCAACCCGCCGTCGTCGTCCAACGTGATGGCGTAGATCCGGTAGCCGGAATTGTCCGCCTTCGCGCTGCTGACCGTTCCGCCCGAGGTTGAGCCGGCACTTGCCGCTTCGGCCATCGGGATGACGTAGCCGCCTGTGTGGGCGTCGCAATAGATCCTCGAGCCGCGGCCGAGAATAACGCCCACGTTATCGGGCAGAGCGACCTTATCGAGCGGGTCGATCTGGGCGCCGCCGTTCCAGCGCAGCGAACGCAGGCTTGACGAATAGTTCCAGAGTCCATCCCACTGGTTGTCGCGCACGACGAGCAAGCCCTTTGCGGGGTCGTATTGCACGAACGTGCCGGGGACATTCACGGCCGGGCCCATGGTCAGCGCGGCGGGATTGAATCCGCGCAGGTAGTTCGCGCAGACCGGACGCAACAGATCCATACCGGCATACTCTTGCGTGCCGATGTACAGCTTGTTTCCGGCGGCATCCATGCTGACGATCTCCGAGAAGCCAAGCCCTGCCGTCGACGTCCATTCCAGGTCCGGGAGATTCACGAGGGCAAGGCCCTGATACGGCACGCCGCCGCCGAATACCGTGTCGAAGGACTCGCTCGAACAGCGCAACGCGAGGACATCGCCCACGAGGAAGGTCGTGTTCTGCGGCGTCCACCACGGCCACCAGTACGCATAGGCCATCTTCGTGCCGCTCGATCCGGCCGAGTCCGGCGAGGTATTTCCCGCGTCCGACGCTTCGGCGACCATCGGCATGGCGCCGTAGGAGTCATAGTAGCCGTACCAGTAGCTCCAGAACGGCGTCACGTCCACTGGCAGCACCGCGCTGGCTACGGGCGTCTCCGGATTCGAGCAGTCGACTTTGGCCACTCGGTAGGACGCAGCGTAGGTCGAACTATCCCAATACGTGCCCACCAGCACGACCGACTGGCCATACGCGTAGGCCTTCGCGAGGCTTCCGATGTCCACGGCGGCCTCGCCCATGGGGGAGTCGTTCACGGCGTCGAGCGTGCGGACGAGCGTCTTGCCCGAACTCGTGTTGGCGATGACCGCGGCGTCCGCCGTCTCGCTGAGTTTGAAGTAGTCGTTGACGTATTCCGCCAGCGTTAGGGTCTTTTCGACAACGGGATGCGCCAGGTCCGAACCGTCGATTGTCACGAGTTGCTCGGACGTGACGCCGTAGTACTTCGGTTCGTACTCGAACGAGCGCAGCACGGAGCCGGTCACGTCGACATAACCGCCCGCCGTGAGTCCGTCGTTTCCGTAACCGATGAATTGAAGCCGCTCGTATCCGCCGTTCGAGGTCCATCCGCTGAAGGGCACAATCAGCACGTCGTCGAGCACGGTGAAAGCTTTGACGTCGTAGTACGCGCTGGACCACGACCAATCGTCGCCGAAGGTCACGCGGTCGCCGACCTGCGTGGGATGGGCCGGGTCGGTGACATCGAACATCGTGACGCAGACGCGGCGTCCCGCCGTATCGTCCACGCCGAGCGCGATGAGACGGTTGCCCTGCGGCTCGATATGGGTTGACCATCCCGGCACTTCGAGCTTGCCCGCTACCGTCGGATGGACCGGGTCCGACAGGTCGATGACGAACAGCGGGTCCTTGACCAGGAACGTCACTACGTACGCGCGCGGTCCATCGAAGCGCGTGGCGAACAGGCTCTCGCCGGCCGCGTCCACCAGTTCGACTTCGCCCAGCTTTTCGAGATGCATCGGGTCGGCCAGGCTGATCGTCGTGACGATGTTCTTACGTCCGCGATTCCAGTTCCAATTCCAGTCGTTCGAGACGACGCGGAGCACGCCCTGGTATGCGTCCATCTTGTATTGATCCGGCACGTACCCGTCGACCTCGATGCTGCCGGCAACGGCAATCGCCCCGTTGGGATCGCTGATATCCACATAGGTGATAGCGGTCTTGTTGCGCGACCAATCGGGCGCGGCGACGAAGATGGCGCTGTTCGTGGCTTGGATCACCGAACCGAATCCGTCGAGCGAGACCTCGTCCACTTTGTGGATATCGGTCTCGTTGGCGATGTTGACACTGGTGACCCATGAAGACGAAGTCTGTTCTTTCGCCACGGCCACTCCGGTCGTGTAATACTGATACTCCGCGCACACCGCGTACAGGACATCGCCGACCAGGCGGCTGTCGACCAGGTCCCCGTTGAGATCGAACTGGTGGACCGCGGGATGCGTTAGGTCGCTTAGATCCACGGCGTACAGGCGCGAAGCCACGTCCGAGACGATGAGATTGCCCTCGGCCCGATAGCTGCTCGCGTATCCCACGAGCACGTAGGCATGATTCCCGGCAATATACAGGTCGCGGGGGTAGCCGTAGGTCGGGACTTGGGCGGCGACCTTTCCTGTGTCGAGGTCGACCAGCGTCAGGCCTCGATACTGATTAAGGATATACAGCATGCTCCCGTCGCGCCGGATCACATCGGGTTCGACCACCTCGCGCGAGGTCTCGTTGGTGGCCGCGCCTTGCGTATCTTCCGTTGCGCCCGTCGCGTAGGCGAGGATGCCACCCAAGAGCCCACCCGTTGAGGTATCGGCGTTGGTGAATCGGAAGTCGCCCGGAGTGGGGCATCCAGTGCAGAGCAATCCAAGACAGAACAGCGTGAAAAACCCGACCGCAACCCGCATGGCCATCTCCTCGCAAGCTGGTTCCGCGACCGCATTTCGTTCCCAGCGACTATCCGCGGAACGTCTACCTACCCAGTGCAAAATTATACCACATGGCACGTTGAAACATTACACGAGAAAGAAAACCTCGCCTTTCTCGCGGATGTAAAGAGCGGAAAAGTCGAACTCCTGGATGGGGAGTTTGTGGTTTGCCGAAAAAAAGTTCTTTCAGGGCTAAAGTTCTTGCTCAAGTTGCCGATAAAAAGGACAGGTAAGCGGAAATGAACCTAGTTGAAGACGGCTGGAGGGAACCTTCCAAGGCAAGTGCCCACAGGGATTTGGGCAGCGCGCCGAGGGTAGGTTTCGGCTAGGCCAGCCAAGCAAGGCTCTGGACGTAATGGGCGTCCAGGGCATCGTGCGATCTCCAAATGGGCCGACACGTTCCGGACCGCAACCGGGATGCGTTGGAGGAGGCGCGCGAGTTTTAGGGATGCGGCGCCGGCGGTCAAAGACCGGGGCGTCGTAAGGGAACGCCGCGCAAGGATGCACGGCCCAACCACTCACGGAGGAACAGGAGTATGGGACTCAGGATCAACACGAATGTACCCGCCATCAACACCAGCCGCGTCTTGAGACGCTCCACCGAGGAACTCAACAAAAGCCTGGAACGCCTATCCAGCGGGTTGCGGATTAACCGCGCCGCGGACGACGCCGCCGGGCTCGCGATCGCTGAAGGGTTCCGGTCGATCGTGCGCGGCACAGAGGTCGCCCAGCGCAACTCGCAGGACGGCATCAGCCTTGTCCAGACCGCGGAAGGCGCGCTGAGCGAATCGACCAACATCCTGCAACGCATTCGGGAGTTGGCGGTCGAGGCGGCCAACGGCACGCAGAGCGACAACAACCGGCTGGCTCTCGACTCGGAAGTGCAGCAGTTGTTGCAGCAGATCGACGACATCGCGACGGACACCGAGTTCAACGGCTTGAAGCTGTTGAGCGCTCCCCAGACGGTCACGCTCCAAGCCGGGGCGCTGACCAGCCAGACGCTGACTATCGCGTTGAGCGGCGCCAAGACGACGGAATTGGGCATCAGCGCCGTCAAAGTGTCGACGGTGTCGCTGGCCATGTCGGCGATCAGCACGATCGATAACGCGCTGAAGAGCGTGACGTCGTTGCGCAGCACGCTGGGCGCGTACCAGAACCGCCTCGAGTTCACGATCAATACGCTGGCCATCCAGCAAGAGAACTCGTCGGCGTCGGAAAGCGCTATCCGTGACGCAAATATCGCGCAGGAGACGATTCAGTTTACGCGGAATCAGATTCTGGTCAGCGCGGGCACATCGGTTCTGGCCCAGGCCAATGTCGTTCCGCAGACCGCGCTCCAATTGCTCCGGTAACCGTGCAGTCCATGATCGCGCCGCAAGGCGCGTGAGTTCGGATGTGTCGAAATCATAAGGCGCCGTGTGTTCAAGGAACGACTCACGGCGCGACAAAGGATGGTTTCTCATCGTAAGGAGGTGATGCCTGCCGACGCGGCGGCGAACCACCGCATGGTTCGTCCGGCGCGCAGCCGAACCGCGGATACGAACCCGCGGCAGGTCCAAGTGACCAAAGCAGACTAGCGAGAAAAAGGAGGGTAGGGATGCCCTTCTGCCACTCACGGAGGAAAGATGTATGGGACTTCGAATCAATACCAACGTGCCCGCGCTGAACACGAGCCGGGTTCTGAACCGTTCCACCGCGGCGCTGAACCAGTCATTGCAGCGCCTTTCGAGCGGGTTGCGCATCAACCGTGCCGCGGATGACGCCGCGGGCCTTGCGATTGCGGAAGGATTCCGCTCGATGGTCCGGGGCGCGCAAGTGGCCCAGCGCAACTCGCAGGACGGTGTCAGCCTGGTGCAAACCGCCGAAGGCGCGCTCAGCGAGACGACGAACATCCTGCAGCGCATCCGCGAACTCGCGGTGCAGTCGTCCAACGGGACGTTGAGCGACAATAACCGGTTGTCCATCGACAGCGAAGTGCAGCAATTGCTTCAGCAGGTCGACAGCATCGCGACGAACACGGAGTTCAACGGGATCAAGGTGCTCAGCGCGGCACAGACGGTCACGCTTCAGGCCGGTGCGTATACCAGCCAGACTCTCGCCATTTCACTGACGGGCGCGAAGACGACGGAATTGGGCATCAGTGCGGTCAAGGTGTCGACCGTGTCGCTGGCCATGTCGGCGATCAGCACGATCGACACCGCGTTGAAGAGCGTGACGACGTTGCGCAGCACGCTGGGCGCGTATCAGAACCGCCTCGAATTCACCATCAACACCCTGGCCATCCAGGAGGAGAATTCGTCGGCGTCCGAGAGCGCGATCCGCGATGCGAACATCGCCCAGGAAACGATCCAGTTCACACGGAACCAGATCCTCGTCAGCGCCGGCACGTCGGTGCTTGCGCAGGCCAATCTGGTCCCGCAGACGGCATTGCAGTTGTTGCGGTAAAGCGCTGTGGTTTCCGAGTCCGGACGGCCTTTGGGGCTTGTCAGGACTCGGAAACCGCGCGATTGCCAGATGAACGAGGCCGCGCTTGGGAGCGCTGAGGACTCCCGAGCGCACAACCGCGGTCGGAAGGGAGGTGGTGCCGTCGCGTCGTGGCGGCGAGCGAGGAAAGCAGTCCGCCACGAATAGCGCGCCGTAAGCGATAGCGGCGCCGGATCCTGCGGGGAGGGATGCCCCGCAGCACACTCAAGGAGGTAGATCCATGGGATTGCGTATCAACACCAACGTTCCGGCTCTCAACACGAGCCGGATATTGAACCGCTCGACCAACGCTTTGAACAGGTCGTTAGAGCGGCTCTCCAGCGGCTTGCGCATCAACAGCGCGGCGGACGACGCCGCCGGACTGGCGATCGCCGAGGGATTTCGCTCGGTGGTCCGCGGCGCGCAAGTGGCCCAACGCAACGCGCAAGACGGCGTCAGCCTCGTGCAGACCGCCGAAGGCGCGCTGAGCGAGACGACGAACATCCTGCAACGTATCCGCGAACTCGCGGTGCAGTCGTCCAACGGCACGTTGAGCGACAGCAACCGGGTGTCGATCGACAGCGAAGTGCAGCAATTGCTTCAGCAGGTCGACAGCATCGCGACGAACACGGAGTTCAACGGGATCAAGGTGCTCAGCGCGGCACAGACGGTCACGCTTCAGGCCGGTGCGTATACCAGCCAGACTCTCGCCATTTCACTGACGGGCGCGAAGACGACGGAATTGGGCATCAGTGCGGTCAAGGTGTCGACCGTGTCGCTGGCCATGTCGGCGATCAGCACGATCGACACCGCGTTGAAGAGCGTGACGACGTTGCGCAGCACGCTGGGCGCGTATCAGAACCGCCTCGAATTCACCATCAACACCCTGGCCATCCAGGAGGAGAATTCGTCGGCGTCCGAGAGCGCGATTCGCGATGCCAACATCGCCCAGGAAACCATCAATTTCACCCGGAACCAGATCCTGGTGAGCGCGGGGACCTCGGTGCTGGCACAGGCGAACTTAGTACCCCAGACCGCATTGACGCTGCTGGGTTAAGCAGGAACCAACGAGCCGGGTAGGGATGCCCGGTTCGGTAACCACAAGGAGGTAAGACTATGGGACTTCGCATCAACACTAACGTACCCGCACTGAATACCGGGAGAATCCTGAATCGTTCGACGGACGCGCTGAACCAATCGTTGCAGCGTCTTTCGAGCGGGCTTCGCATCAACAGCGCCGCGGACGATGCCGCGGGCCTGGCGATCGCGGAAGGGTTTCGCTCGATGGTCCGGGGCACGCAAGTGGCCCAGCGGAACTCGCAGGACGGTGTCAGCCTCGTGCAGACCGCCGAAGGCGCGTTGAGCGAGACGACGAACATTCTGCAGCGTATCCGCGAACTCGCGGTGCAGTCGTCCAACGGGACGTTGAGCGACAGCAACCGGGTGTCGATTGATAGCGAAGTGCAGCAATTGCTTCAGCAGGTCGACAACATCGCGACGAACACGGAGTTCAACGGGATCAAGGTGCTCAGCGCGGCGCAGACGGTGACGCTGCAGGCCGGTTCGTTCACCAGCCAGACGCTCGCCATTTCGCTCACCGGCGCCAAGACGACCGAACTGGGCATCAGCGCGGTCAAGGTGTCGACGGTGTCGCTGGCGATGTCGGCGATCAGCACGATCGACACGGCACTGAAAAGCGTTACGTCGTTGCGCAGCACGCTGGGCGCGTATCAGAACCGGCTGGAATTCACCATCAACACCCTGGCTATCCAGGAGGAGAATTCCTCGGCGTCCGAGAGCGCGATTCGCGATGCCAACATCGCCCAGGAAACGATCCAGTTCACGCGGAATCAGATCCTCGTCAGTGCCGGCACTTCGGTGCTTGCGCAGGCCAACCTGGTCCCGCAGACCGCGCTCACGCTGTTGCGGTAGCCGGAACGCCGAGCGCGTAAAGGAGCGTTGACATGGGAGTACGTAGCGTCAATGGGCCGGACCCTCTGGTAGCGCCTGTCGTCGCGGCACGTGCTCCGGACACCCGGCCGCATTCCGCTGACCTAGGGGCCGCGTCAAACGCGCGTGTCGATTCCAACGCCAGCGGCGGGCAGGCCAAGCCTGCTGCGATCGATATTGTCAAAGAAGCGTCGGCAAGCCGGGCGGGAACGCGGATGCGTATCGACGCCGCGAGCAAGCGGGTCGTAGCGCAGATCGTGAACGAGAACAATGAAGTGATCAAGCAGATCCCGCCTGAAGACGTGCTGAAGATTGCAGCCCGATTCCGCGAACTGCGTGGAAAACTGTTCGACCAGAAGGTCTA
This sequence comes from uncultured Nitrospiraceae bacterium, assembly GCA_964402555.1. Taxonomy (GTDB): domain Bacteria; phylum Hydrogenedentota; class Hydrogenedentia; order Hydrogenedentales; family SLHB01; genus CAYOCT01. The sequence goes on from CAYOCT010000006.1 coordinate 62,197, forward strand.
GCATCCGTCGGGCACGAATCGAGACTTGGCCCCGGGAATCCACCGGATTCCTGGGGCCTTGTTTCATTACGGGATCGGCTCGCTTGATGCCACGGCGCCGAATACCTGGCGTCGGATTTCAAAACCGCCCTCGACCACGCGCACGTTCGTGTATTCGCCCGTACTCTTATCGTCATGCCCCGTGCGAAAAAACGCGCCCGTGGAAACGTGTTCCATGGTGGGAAATGTTGCGTCGCGTTCGTGGCTGAACCGATGTACGTGGCCGCAGAGATAGAGCAGGCGTTTGCCCGAGGCGCCGAGCATGTCGCGCAAGGCCTCTGCATTTTCGAGACGGCGGAACGGGTTCGACGCGTAGCCATGGGTCTCGTGCAGCACCGGGTAGTGCGCGGCGATCACGGCCTGCGGTCCGCAATCGTTCAAGAGGTCTTTCGTGGCCGCAACCGTCTCGGGCGTGACGTGGCCGCGCGCCGAGAAATGCCGTGGACATACCGTCGGAACGAGCAGCAGCGGAGTTCCGCCGGGAAGCGACAGGAGGGCCGGGTAGCCTTGCGGAGGCAGGAATTCGGCGAAGTGATGCTCGAATCGTCTTTTCCGCGCAGCGCCGAATGTGTACACGTCATGATTGCCGGGAAGCAGATGGACGGCCATGCCTCGCCGGCGCAATCCGCGGACGAATCGGACCGCCAAGTCGAATTCCTCATCCTGCGATGTCGACGAAAAGTCGCCGGTGAGCACGGCCACGTTGATGCCGCTTGCCGCGATCTCGTCGGCGAAGGTCTCGGCACGTTCCATGACAAACTCTCGGCTGCGCCGGAAGATCACCGTGAGGTTTCCCAGGAATCGCTTGTTGAGCATCCGAAGCGGATTGAGCACGATGCGCCAGAAATGCAGGTCGGCAATATGCGCGAACCGATCGATCGCCGTGACTTCGCTCATGCATGCACCTCAATACTGAGTTTGCCTCGAAAACAGGAACCCGACCACCTGTCATTCTGAGAGCTTGTGAAGAAATGTCAAGGTCTAGCGCTTTCGTTTGTCGGCTCCGTCCTTCCTGTCATCCTGAGCGCAGCGAAGGATCTCGCTATGCGCATAGGCCCCTTATGCTTATGAGATCCTTCGCTGCGCTCAGGATGACAGGCAATACGTAGTCAAGAGACAAAGCACCCGCGTTTCACAATTTCTTCACACGCTCTGAGCGCAGCGAAGGATCTCGCTATGTGCATAGGCCTCTGATGTTTATGAGATCCTTCGCTGCGCTCAGGATGACAGGCAATACGCAGTCAAGAGGCAAAGCGCCCGCGTTTCGCAATTCCTTCACAAGCTCTGAGCGGAGCGAAGAATCCCATGGCAGTCGAAACCTCCGTCCCAAGCGAGATTCTTCGCTCCGCTCAGAATGACAGGTGGCCCCGTTCTGCTTGGCGATTCCGTATCGCACGCGTCGCGTCGCATTTCTATCCTCGCGGGTGAACCCAGGCTTCGTGACGACTCACAAACGCAGCCACCGCTATTTCAATGCCTCCAGCAGGGCCTCCTGCGACAGTCCCTCGGAGCTTGCCTTCAAGGTCTCGGTTCCCGCGGCCTTGTAGCGCGCTTCGAGCGTCTGCGCCATCGCGGGCACGGCGTTCCAGGCGACTAGCGTGCGCGGGGCAATCATCGCGGCCGCCGTCGCGACGTCGCCGATGCTGCGGATGCAGGGGACGTAGTTCGTGCTGACCCAAGCCTGGTCGTCGGCGGGATCGAAGCGATTGGCGTCGACGAAGGTCCTGCGGATGCGCCCATCGAGCGCGCTGGCAAACAGACACCAAAGGCCGCCGTCTTCGAGTCCCACCACGTCGACCGCGCCCGTGAAGTCGCGGCGCGACAGCAGGTACGCCACGCTCGTCAATATGTCTTGGATGCGGCAGCCGGTATCCGTCGGCTGGAACGTGTCCATGAAGCCGCCTTCCTGTTTGCGTTGCGCCGGACCGTCAGGGCCGTTGTGTTCGCCGAGCAGGAACGTGTCAATGGCCATCACCGCCTTGCCTTGCGCCATCAAGCCCGCCACCAGTGGCCCGGGACCGCCCGTAGCCCAATCCGCCAGCGCGGCCTTGCCCTTGCCGTGCACGAGCAGCACCGTATCCTGCGGCTGCGGCCCATATACGCGATACAGCAACGCCGGAATCGCATCGCCCGCGCAACGGCGGTGGATCACCCAGCGTTCGACGACGTAGCCTTGTTCCTTATGCTCTTCGTAGCCGGTGCGCTCGGGATCGAGATCGTTGGACTTGGGCAGTTCGGTCCCGAGTACGAGTCCCAGCGCATTGCCATACTTTTCGAGGAACGCAGGCACGTCCTCCGGTTTCTGGGGCAGCACGGCGTTCCATTTCGCGCGATTCGCTTCGATGACCTGTTCGATGATCGCGTCTGATTTCAACATGCCTTCCGGGAGTTTCTTGTCCGGATACAGCAGCAAGTCCTCGTGTTTCTCGACCTGGTACGGCGGTTCGGTGAAGTTCGCCCATTTGGCCGCGTCGCCCAGCAGCCACTTGCCGAAGAAGCGGTACACCGCCTCGCGGCTGTCCTTATTGTAGTTGTGCCCCGAGTCGACGTGGACGTTCGCCAGTTTGTCCTCGGCCCCATAGAGCGCGTAAATGCTCTTGATAGCGGGATACTCGATGCGCGGCGTTTCGCGGGTCCAGTCGCCGGTTGCTGAAACCATAAGCATGGGCCGTGGCGCCATGGTCGCGCCAATCTCCATGTTCGAGTTGGCGAGCCGGAGGATCGGGGCGTTCTCGCACAGGCACCCGCCCTGCATGCTGTGCGAGATCATGTTGACCGGCGCCGCGACTTCCACCCGCGGGTCGACGGCCATCAGCGAAAACGTCTGCGTGCCGCCGCCGGACGCTCCCGTGCAGGCGATGCGTTCGGGGTCGACGTCCGGCAGGCTCTGCAGGAAATCCACGACCCGGATGCTCGACCACAGTTGCATCGCATACGGATGCACGCCCCAGAGTTTCTCGCGCGGCCCGCCCCAGTTATGCGGGAACTGGAGGCTGTCGTTGTACCCAATCATGTCGTAGCTGAACGCCACCATGCCCATCCGCGCCATGGTAATGCAGCGTGCCGGTATGCAGCCAAGCGCCTCGTCGGCCAGGCGTCCTTCTTTCCAGTGCCCGTGCGGGTTCGCGACCCCGGGGAACGGCCCTTTGCCCGTCGGGCGGTACAGATTGCCCGTTACGAAGAACCCCGGCAGCGCCTCGAAACGCACCTTCTCGACGGTGTAATCGTCGTGCGCGATGCGCCCGGTGATCTCCGCGTTGAGAGGAGTCTTCTCCGGCAAGGGCCAAAGGCCCGACGACAACAGGATGCGCTCGCGCAACGGCGCCGCAAACGCTTCCCATTCCTCTTTTGAAGCGAAGACCGGCATCGTGAATACCGTGTCCGTGTGCTTGGCGGTTTCGGCGCGCCTATCGCGAATCGCCTCGGGGCGGTCCAAGACGCGGGTGTTGCCCATGAGCGCCTTCGGGTCGAATTCGGCGTCGGCGTTGGGACTAAGCACGATTCCGGCGACTCCTTCGCCCAGGCTGGCCTCGGACTTGCCGGCCTTGAGCGCCACTTCGCCGAGCTTCAGCCAGACATATTTCTTCTGCGCCTTTCCGTTAAACGCGCCTTCCAGGCTCTTGCCGTCCACGACGACCACCGCCTTTGCATCGTCGGGCGCCCACGCCCAGACCTGATACGTCCCCGCCTCCGGCGCTTCAATCCCCGAGGTCTTCACCTGATACGCGTCGAGCCACAGCACGTTCGAACCTCCCGCGGCCAGCGAAGCCGCCACCAATACGATAGTAAGCATGCGCGTTCTCCTTCACCAAGCTCGCCAAAGCATACAGCTTTCGCCAAGCAAAAAGACATTTGACACTCGGGGCTTCTCCGTCGTAGTCTTCTCTTTTTTCCGCGCTGTCGCGCTACACATGCGCATAACTTGGGAGAGCTATGATGTACCGGCCAGAAATCAAAGTCCTTGACTGTACGATCCGCGACGGCGGGCTTATGAATGACTGGAAATTCGACAAGGCCATGGTCAAGGACGTGTTTCATGGCTTAGCCCAGGCCGGCGTCGACTACGTGGAACTGGGGTATCGCGCCGACAAGAAACAGTATTCGCCGAGTGAATTTGGCGCGTGGCGCTTCTGCGACGAAGAGGACCTGCGCGAGGTCGCATACGAGTGCGGTACCAAGATTTCGATCATGTGCGACGTCGGGCGCACGGATTACGACGCGTTCCTGCCCGCAAACGAATCGCTGGTCAAGATGGTCCGCGTGGCAACCTACGTGAAGGACATCGACAAGGCGATTCATCTGGGCAATCATGTCAAGTCGATGGGCTATGAGGTGACGGTGAACATTATGGCCGTATCCCACGCCCTTGAACCCGATCTCGACGAGGCGCTCGACCAACTCGCGCAGACCAATTTCGAAGTCATCTATCTCGTCGACAGCTTCGGCTATTTCTACTCGGAACAGATCCATTACCTGGCGGAGAAATATCTGTCGAGGCTTCCGGGCAAACAGGTGGGCATCCATTGCCACAACAACCAGCAACTGGCCTTCTCGAACACGATCGAAGGGATCATCAAGGGCATCAACTACCTTGACGGCAGCATCTACGGTATCGGCCGCGCGGCGGGCAACTGCACGCTCGAACTATTGATGTCTTTTCTGAAGAACCCGAAGTTCGACGTGCGCCCCGTGTTCGACCTCATCGAAAAGCACTTCATCCCGCTCAAGAAAGAACTGCGGTGGGGCTACGAGATTCCGTACGTCATCACCGGCGTCCTCAACAAGCACCCGCGCGCAGCCATGGCCTTCATGAAAGGCGTCCACGGCAATTCCTTCAGCGAATTCTACGGCGGCCTGCTCGACGTCGACGACATCTAAAACAGGTGGCGGCGCTTGATGCTCCCATTTCGTTATCAGGGGGAGACGTGTGTACACTATGAGTCAACAAGATGAGGAACCGGCGCGGGAGAACGAAGGATGGCAAGAGCGGCGTATCGGTCCAAGACACGTCCGGGCGTATCGCTGAACGCGATTCGGAAGATGGTTCGGCCGATTGTTGCCCAGTTCGATCCGGATCGGATCATTCTTTTTGGGTCGCATGCCCGTGGCGATTCCGGGCCCGACAGTGACATTGATTTGCTTGTAGTCATGTCCTTTGAAGGCTCGAAGCGTAACAAGCAGGTGGAAGTACGGGGAGCCCTTCCAGAGACAGCGGTGCCTGTAGACGTGATTCTTACCCGGCCCGAAGATTTTCTCTGGCGCAAGGACGTAGTGGGTACTGTCGAGTGGCCCGCCTCGCACGAAGGGAAGGTCATCTATGCTCGGTCCTGACTCGGTCCTCGAAGTGGCCTGGGAATGGGTGGCCAAGGCGGAGAGCGATTTGAAGACGCCGGGTAATCACTCTGAGAGCGGGACGTGATTGTCCGACGGACACTATTTGCTTTCACAGCCAGCAATGTGCGGAGAGATATCTCAAAGCTCTCTTGACAATTCGGAGCGTTCCGTTTCCCAAAACACACAATATCCGGTCGAACTGATGCCCTGTGAGGTGCGGCCGGAGCTTGAGCGGGCTTGGCAGGATCGACTGACGGATTATGCCGCCGCGGCTCGGTATCCGGGCTGGGGACCAATCCCCCTTTCCGAGGCGCGCAGGGCTGTTGCCGTAGCCCGGCGCGTTCGCCGGGAGGTGCGTAGGCTGCTACCAAGAAAGGCCAAGACCGAAAAGCGAGTGTGAAGGGGCAAAGTCCATATTCCTGCACTCGTATGGATGCAGAGATACGCGCTCTCGGCTCGAACGAATGCCCGTCATCCGTCGATGCGAAGGATGGCGAAATAGGTGGCTGTCCCTGTTCTTTCCCTATTTTCCCATCCGCCCCTTGCCCGTAGGCCGCTCCAAAAGAGAAGCCTCACCAATGCGAAGGTGGAATGAATGGCTAGCTGTCCCCATTTTTCAGCATCGTCAGTATACAGGCTTCCGATCAAGGTCACTGTACGGATAGTATCCCGCCTCTTTCAGTCTCTTGAGGACGAGATCGCTGCCGTTCTCCATGGCGTATGTCATCTCGCTCCGAAAGACTTCCATGCAAAGCAGCAGACAATGCTTCCTCCCGGCAATCTCGAACTGTATTCCGTTGGGAGCATACTCATCAAGAATAAGGCACTTATTCGGTTCCCCCTTCTCCCCCGGGATCTCGCAAGTTTCCCCGGGATTCAGGACCGCCTCGCGAGAGTAGAAGCCGGTGTTCGTGAAGATGCCGCAGATACGTCGTTCAATCTTGTTAAATGGATGATCTTCCGATCTATTCCCTGATGGCGGCATCTTCTGTTTCGTGAACGCAACCAACTCATACGTCCCAATCCGATTCGGTTGAGGCCCACTTCCGTCAGGCTCCAATAACTCCATCGTGGCAAATCCGGTGCCCGGTATGCCATTCGGGAAGTAGTACATATCCACTGCCCCGCCGACCTGGAATGGGATAATGGCATGTCCGACAAGCTCATGCATCGGCCCAAGTATGCGTTCCAACGCCGCCTTCTTGGCCTCGTAATCCCGCTCATACGCTTCAGCCGAGTCCTTGTCGGGCGTGACCCCCTCGGCTTTAGGAGACGACCGATGTCTCAAGAAGTAGACCGCCCCTCCGGCAAGTACAAGGATGATGAGGATTACAATGGTAGTTCTCATGGCCATAGTCTACCCTCGTCTCCAAACTCAAGTCTTCAGTAGCGTTTCTGGCTTCTCTGCCGGAATAAGGTGGGTTCCGCCTCGCTTTACCCACCCCACTTGCTTACGCGTCATCAACCTGAGTCAACACTTGCACGTGCCCATCTCTGCAACGTCTCTGGAAGTAGCACATATCTAGATCGGATTCCACTCCCCGTGCGCCTTTCCCTGCGTCGATGCTTATCAGTTTGTTCAAGTAACTGTTCTCAATGCTCTCTTTGCCCCTAAGGCGCCAAAGGAAGGAGCTATGCCTGAAGATGCGAAGCAGATTCGTGATGTCGCCATCCGCTTCGAATAGCATCCATAGTGCCTTGTGGCAGTCGTCGAAAAGCCCGCCGAACTTCTGGGCGTGAAGATATGAGTAAGCTGCGCAAAGGGTCCGACTATCTCCTGCTGACAAACCATGCCTATCGCCGTTTGTTAAGAGAGCGTCTGATTTTGATACGATCGCACGAACCCTATTATAGCTATCAGAATAATCCGTGAGCACTTCATTGTATATTCTGATGCACTTCCCGTTATCTTCTGTCTTTCCAGCTATACTAAGAGCCAGTGTGTTCGCAAGGTTACGGTGGCCTCGCTTTTGTGCTCGCTTTCTCAGAGACCGCAGACTATCCAACAATTCCGGCAGTCCCACCGAGCACTCAGCCACTATCGACTCCGCGTGTATGTGGGCCGCTTCATCTTCTGAAGTTCGTTCCAGGACTGACTTGGCGGCTGCCATAGCTTCCGCCTTACTTCCGCGTGTATGATGAGAAAGCGCTATGTCAAGAAACGTAAGCGCCTCCTGCTCGTGTGAAAAAGTACCATCGCCGTGCTCCAGTGCGCTTTGACAGAGACGTACGGCATCCGTGTGACGTCCAAGCATCCGGTGCGACTGACCGGAAATCCTCTCTAAGTTCGCAAGAATATCAGGAAGGTCATACCTGTCAATCAGATGCCGAATATCGTCCGCCGCAAGAGCTGCATCCCTGTAGCGTGTGGATCTAAGAAGCTGATAGCAATAGTTTAGACCAAGATGCGCAGCACGACGAACCTGAGCGAGATCAGCGCTCTGATGCGCATTCCAGAGCAGCTTAAGCGCCACAATATGCTCATTTCCCAGCCCGCAGTCCGCCTGCGATTCGCTCGTGGCGTGCGAGAAACGCAGCTTGACTACCCCCTCGTGCCATCGGTCACCAAAGTACAGTTCAGCTGCGCGATAAACTATATCTGAGCGTTCTTGGGACGGGATTAGCGACCACACATAATCTCGGACTTGTCGAGGAACACGAAGCAATTTGTAGCCAGCCAATTCGCCTTCCGAACGACCAAAACTAGCATCAGTAGGCGTTGGTAAAGCATCAGGAGAGTTCACTATCTCAACGAGCGACAGGCGTATGAGAGTCTGAACATCCGAAGTTGTAAAGGGACTCGCCTGGTAGAAATATCGTATTGTGCGGTACGACTCGCCGTTAGCGAGAACACTAAGTAACTTTAGTAGTTTGAAGGTTCTCCTTGCATCGGATTTTGCACGAGTGCTCAGCCCTGCCACCGCTTGCCTGAGTGCTGCCGGCACTGGTTCTGATGCAGAAAGGCTGGTCGAAGGCGCGTCGAGTTCAAGATCCAGAAGGTCGTGAAGTGACATAAAAGCGAGCTTCTCGATGATGGACTCAATATAGGCAGGAATACCTTCGGATCGCATGTGAATAGTCTCGATTGCATCAGCACTGTGAAGGTCGGGCGTTGCGCCCGGGTGTGCGGCGAGGAAACTCCGAACATCGAGCACGTCCAGTGGCCTAAGGCGTACGACTGGGCAGGATATCGAAAGAGGTTCATGCCTTGACGTAAGAATAACGCGCAGATTCGGGCAATAGTCGAGGATACTATGCACAATTGACCAGAACGAGGCAATGCCCTTGTCGCTTGGTATCGCGTTTAGCAGCTCTTCCTGAATCTCATCCACGATCAACACCCCAAAGGGCAATAGCGATGCAAGAGAGCAAAACCTTTGAAGTGAGCTCGCAAACTGGCGCTCAGCCGTTGCCATAAACTGATCTAGCGTTTCGGCGTTTTCGCAATCTACATGGAATATCTCGCGATTATCACTTGAACAATAGACTCGTTCTAGCGCAGCCGCCAAGAAGCCCATTTTGCCGAGACCCCAGTCTGAGACCAGCCATGCGTAGCGCGAGGTCTGGAGGGCATCCGCAAGTTTTGTTTGTTCGTCAATTCTAATCTGAACGTGCTGCGGTTCCGGCTTCAGTACAAACCTTGGAATGCCCTGAAGCGCAAGTCTGGCTATATCTTCATTTGGCGAGGGACCGATAAGCGACACGACCTTGTCAAGTGAATCACCGTCGCTTCGATTTGTGACGGTTGCCGGTTCTGACTCTAAAGAGACACCTGACACCTCAGGAGGGGAGGTGTCTGTAAGTGAAGCACATGCGCTAGTTCGGCCTTTTCGTTGCCACGTGGACTCTACACATCCCACGTCGTTGAGTTCGTAGTGAACATCGGCATCGATACGGTAGTGCCCGTCGTACGTCTTCACGACAAGCCTGGGCCAGAAGAGTTCCTTCCCTGCGGTGTCATCAAGGACCAGGTTCATGGCTGCGTAGCCATGGAGACGCTGCGTTCTGGACTCAGCATAGTGCTTGAGCCCAAACATTGACACCCCGCATCTTAGGCGCGTCGGAGGGGATCCCGATTCGCTGCTATCCTGCATTTGGGGAACATGAAGGTGGCCACAAACATGCGAGGCGAACCGACCAGGAGGCGCTATTTCGGCCCGAAAGTGATCTAGCGCACTGGGATGCAGCCAGGATGGGGGATGGTGAGTCATCAGTAGTGCGATGTCAACGGATTCAGACCAACCGGGAAGATCTTGGTTACATGCATCATGTATTTGCGCGATGTTAACTGCAAGCGCCCCTTTGGTGTCCCCATCTGTAAGATGAAGATACGTTGTGTTCATACCAACCACACCACAGCGCATGTCTCTTCCCGCAACTATCGCGGAAAAATCCCCCGGAAGCATGCCCTTCTTGACTTCACTAGACGTGGGAAGGCGTATATCGTCCATAAAACGCGTGTAGTTCTTCAGGCAATCTGAGATAAAATCACGATACTCGGAGGGTGATTTCGACCAGAACTGCTTCGGGACGCGATCGTCCCTGTGCCATTGTTGAAGCGCTACAACATCAGATTTGCCAGGGTCTGGGCGAACGACGTCATGGTTTCCTGGAACGCATACAAATATGGGAGTGCACCCAAGTCGCGCGAATAGACTCCAAAGATCCTCCAGGATAGCGGTTACTTTCTCGAACTCGTCCTGACTTCCTGAGTAGGTAAGATCACCGGCGAAGAACACCGCATCCCAAGGACCCGTAGAGCCATACAACCGCTCGAGGTCGTCATAGAACAGCTTCTTCACATTTGGCCAGAGCAATTCACTTGAAGGAGCTCCCACGTGAAGATCCGTGAATTGGAGACACTTGAAAGTCTTCACAGTACATTGCCTTTCCGAGGTCTTCGAACGCCGATGCGCGTGTGCATTGATGCTATTGCGTGGGAGTTCATCGCGCTAGAAGGAAGACCATGTAACCATCTAGACCCAGCAATACCATAGACGTACATTTATCCGTTTGAAGATCAACATGTCAACTACCCACATTCTCCAACTATTCTATTCTAGATTCTTGGGAACTGCAATATTGGACTTCTCAAGAAGCTCGCGGTGAGTAGGGTGGTTGAGGCGAAGCGGAACCAACCCTATACACTGAATACGCTGCCGCGCTGAAGCACGCCAATGTGCCCGAGGAAAATAGGTAAAAAAGGGAGAAGCGCTGGGAGAAGCCGACAAGGTGTAACGAGTGAGAGTCTCAGACAGTGAAGGCATAGCGAGCCATACTGGCCCCAAGTCATGGCTGGGTGGTCGCGAGGCCGTTTGGCAGGCGTTGACCGGGGACGATTCGGGCTGGGTATCGAGCCACGAAAGTTACGCAATCGGGGTGCCGACGCCGTTCCCTTACACGGAAGGCAACATCGGGCAGGTCGCCATCGTGAGACATGTCCGGACCCCGCGAGATCGCAGACCCCAAGCACGCATCGAAACATCTTGCACGGATCCCGGGAGGTCCTGTCGTTTGGCCTATTCTAGAGGCGCTGGCGGAATATGTGGCAGTAGGGCTGCCCGTGCTTCTTTTCGTAGTAGTTCTGGTGGTAGTCCTCGGCGGGCCAGAAGGGGGTTGCGGGGACAACTTGCGTCGCTACGTTGTAGCCTTTGGCCTTCAACATTCCAATTAGTTTTTCGGCGGTCTGACGTTGTGCTTCGCTTGTGTAGAAGATCGCCGAACGATATTGATCCCCGACATCCGGTCCTTGCCGGTCGACTTGCGTCGGGTCGTGGATGTTGAAGAACAACGTGGCTAAGGCCTCAAAGGAAGTCGCCGAGGGATCGAAGGTCACTTGGACCGCCTCGGCGTGGCCTGTGTCGTGATTGCAGACCTGGCGATAGGTCGGGTTTTCGGTGTGCCCTCCAATGTATCCCACTTGCGTCGATAGCACGCCGGGGGCTTTCTGGAAGTAGAATTGCGTGCCCCAGAAACAGCCGCCCGCGAAAATGGCCGTCTCGGTCTTTGGCTGAACCGCTTGCGCCGCGGGCACAGCTTGAACGGCTGCGTTCGGGGTTGCGTTGGGGGCGGCCGCCGGCACGAAATTCATCGAGATCGAGTTGACGCAATGGCGTGTGTTTTTCGCCGTAAGCCCTTCACCGAGGAACACGTGGCCCAGATGGGACCCGCAATGGGCGCATTCAATCTCGGTCCGCATTCCGTCCGGGTCCGGGACGCGTTTGACCGCGCCGGGGATTTCGTCGTCGAAGCTCGGCCAGCCGCATCCGGAATCAAACTTATCCTGAGACCGGTAAAGCGCCGCGCCGCAACGTTTACACGTGTAGGTGCCCAAGCCGTGGAAATTGTAGTACGCTCCGGTGAAAGGCGCTTCCGTGCCCTTGTGAACAATGACCCGTTCTTCTTCGGGGGTCAGTTTCTTTCCTGTCATACCATCTCCCGCCACGGCGATTATCGCCATGCAAGCCAGCGTAAACAACATCGTTGTGCGTCCCATGTTCGTCCGCTGCTCCTTATGCCTTGTATAAGGAACAATCGGGCGCACCGGATATTTCCCGGAAATTGCCCTGTGGTGTTCTACGTCATGCTGATGGCATCTTATCTCCGGGGGCATTAGCCGCGAAGAGCCGCGAAAAGCAGGGACAGGAACGCTTTGCAAACTGCCGAAAAGCGAGCGTTCTGCGCGCGAGACGCCGCGAAAAGCAGGGACAGGCACGCTTTTCAAACTGCCGAAAAGCGAGCCAGTCCCTGTTTTTCGCTCAGATCTTGGTATACTAGGAATTTGATCCCTTGCGGTCCGGTCCTTATCGTACCTTCTGGAAGGAGGCGTCAATCATGAAGAATTCTGCAATGTTGCTGCTGGGGATCGTTGTGTTGTCCGCGTCGTGGGCGCTGGGCGCCGAGGTGGCCTTTACGGCGCACCATATAGGAACGTATCGCGGCGAGGCGTGCGGCGTGGGCGATTTCAATAATGACGGCAAGATGGACATTGTAGCGCTGCCCTACCTGTACCTCGCGCCCGAATTCAAGCCGGTCGAGATCTGCACGATCAGCGGCGAGGTCGACGATGCGGGCAAAGGGTATCGCGACGATTTCATGAATGCGCCGATCGACGTCGACGGCGACGGGTGGCTCGACGTGGCGACATGCACGTGGTTTGCCAAGAAGGCCGAGTGGCTCAAGAATCCGGGACCTGCGGGAGGGCCGTGGGAACGGCATCTCATCGAGGACAACGGGAACTATGAGAGCGGCGAGTTGGCGGATATCGATGGGGATGGGAAAGCGCTTGAGATACTTCCCGCGGTGCAGCCCACGGTCTGGTACGAAGTGGGAGCGTTGCCCGACGGCAAACGCGGAATGGTCAAACATCTCATTTCCGACAAGAAGATGATTTGGGGTGTGGGCTGTGGCGACGTTAACGGCGACAAGCGCCCTGACATCATTCGCCCCGATGCGTGGTTCGAGGCCCCAGCCGACCCTCGCAAAGGCGAATGGAAAGAACATGAACTGGGCATTGGGACCCGCAAGAACGGCGTCCTCGAAGATGCGGCGCAGATCCTCGTCAACGACGTGAACCGAGACGGCCTTCCCGACCTAATCGCGAGCGCGGCCCACGATTACGGCATCTACTGGTATCAGCAGGTGCATGAAGGCGGGGACATCTCGTGGAAACAGCATCCGATCGACACGTCCTGGTCGCAAGCGCACAGTCTCGCGCTGGCCGACATCGACGGTGACGGCGACCTCGATTTCGTCGCCGCCAAACGCTTCATGGCGCACAATGGAGGCGATCCGGGGGCATTCGAACCGCTTGGCGTCTACTGGTACGAACTGACGCCCCAGGCCGATCCCGTTTGGACCAAGCACGTGATTTCATATGATAAGGGCATCGGTTCCGGTTTGAACATCGCCGTGGCCGATCTCGATGCAGACGGCGATCTCGATATCGTCGTCACCGGGAAGTGGGGCGGCCCGGTCTGGTTCGAGAACACGCTGAAGGGCAAATAGCCCGCAAAAAGAAAGTGCTCTAGATTTTCGAGATAAGGGCTTGACAAAGCGGCATCTTGTTATTCAATATGTGCATGTTGTTGTGCGGTTTTGGCGGGGAACTTGGTCTCACCGATACGCGTGAAGTGTGTCTGGAGTTCCGCGCCGGCGGCCAACGGTTGGATTGAATTACGTAGGCGTCATAACAGCGGAGGAGAGATAGAGAGATGAAAAAGGTAGTAGTGGTAGTACTGATGGTGTGCATGGGCGCCGTAGCCTATGCCGACCTGCAGAATGTTACGGTCGGCGGCGAGTTGCGCATACGGGGCCGCTGGTGGGAAAACTGGAACGATGTGTCGCTCGCGTATGTCGAGCAGTTGACCGCGCTGCACGTCAACGCGGATTTTACGGATAACGTCTCGGCCTTCATGGAAATCCATACCTATGACAAGTGGGGCGAAGCTTTCCGCTCCAACTATCTTACCGGCGTCGACAGCCGTGGCTCGGCGGAGAATACGTCGTTCCATCAGGCGTACATCAACGTCGACAAGATGTTCGGCACGCCGCTTCGGCTGCGCGTCGGCCGCCAGGACCTGACCTTCGGGAAGGCTTGGCTCCTGGGCAGCCAGGTCTCGCCGACGTGGTGGTATTCATATGACGCGGTGCGCCTGACCTATGCGGTCGACAAGTTTTCCGTCGACGCGTGGTGGGCCAAGCTGGCCGAAAACTCGCCCATCGAAGAAGACGGCGATGTCGATTACTACGGCATCTACGCCACGTACAACGCGTGCGACCTGCTGAACGTTTCGCCGTACTGGGTGTATATCCGCGACGGCCGCACCCCGGGCGTGAGCGAAGTCCACACTCCGGCCTTGCGCGTGTGGGGCGCGGGCTCCGGGTTCGATTACAACGTCGAGCTGGCGTACCAGTTTGGCGAGTCCGAACAAGCCTCCGCTATGTTCGCGCACGATCTCGATTATGACGCGTGGGCCGGAGACGTTGAAGTCGGCTATACGCTCGACAATGCCATGAAGCCGCGCTTCTCGCTCGGCGGTGCGTACTTCGAGGGCAACGGCGATCCCAATAGCGCGGATTCGGTGTCCTTCAACCGCCTGTTCTCGGGCCAGTGGTACTCCTCGATTCTCGACATCCGCGACGGCGCGAGCGCGATGACCAACTTCTGGCAAGTGCGCGGCGGCGTATCGCTCGACCCGACCGAATCCCTCAACGTCGGTCTGACCGTGGCGTACTTCGGCGTTGTCGACGCCGTCAAGGGCGCCGACGACGGTATCGGCACCGTGACCCACGTGTGGGCGAAGTACCAGTATTCGCCCAGCCTGTGGTTCAAGGTGGGCTGGGAACACCTGTTCAAGGAAGACGGCCTGACCGACGGGAACTACATTTTCCACAACGGTCTGAGCCTGCCTGGCCTCAACGACAAAGACGCCAACTACCTGTATTTCGACACGCAAGTGAAGTTCTAGTCTAACGAAACTCGATCGATAGCATCCGCGGTGGCACACCGCGGATGCTATCGTTGTTTATGGCGCGCGAAGGCTCCGGTGGAACTCGTAGGGCGCGCGCCAAGTTCCAATGAAAGGCGTGAAAAAGCTGCTTCCCGTGGCGTATACTGCAAACGTGGTGGATGGGCCGGCAGGCCCTGACGCGGGTTGAAATAGAATGCAGTACCTTGAGGAGGAACATATGAGCAACAAGATCACCCGGCGACGTTTCTTGTCCAACGCGGCGGCGGCAGTGTCCGCGCCGTATATCGTGCCGGCTTCGGTGCTGGGCCGGGGCGGCGCTACACCGCCCTCGGAACGCATCACGGCGGCGGGCATCGGCATCCATGGCCGCGGTTTCGGCGACCTGAAATGGTTGATCAGCAACGAGGACGTGCAGGTGCTCGCGATCTGCGATATCTGGAAGCAGCAGCGCGAAACCGTCAAAGACTTTGTCGACAAATACTACGGCAACACGGATTGCATGATGTATCGCGACATCCGCGAGTTTCTTGCCGAACGCCCGGACATCGATGCCGTGTTGATCGCGACGGGCGACCATTGGCATGCGCAGGCGTCGGTCCGCGCGATGCGCGCGGGCAAGGACGTGTACACCGAAAAGCCGTCCACGATGACCATCGCCGAGGGCCAGGCGGTCGTCGAGACCGCGCGCCGCTATGGCCGCGTGTATCAAACGGGCACGCAGCGCCTCAGCGAAGCCAACCATGTGTATGCGATCGAAATGGCGCGGTCGGGCCGCATGGGCAAGATTCACACGGCGTACGCGCACATTGCCCCGTGGGACGCCGCCAAGATGCCGAACACGTGGAAGCCGGCGCAGGAACAGCCCCCGGCGGACGAGGTGGATTGGGACATCTGGCTCGGCCCGTGCCCCTGGCGGCCGTTCAACATGGACTACGTCAAGGGCGGCTGGCGCGGCACCTACGACTTCCACACGAGTTGCATCGGCGAGTGGGGCGCGCACACCTTTGCGCAGGCGCAGGCCGGGCTCGACGTGGACGGCATGTCTCCGTCCAAGTACGAGTATGTGGACAACGACTCGGGCGACGGTATGGTTTGCACCTTCGCCAATGGGCAGAAGATGATCCTGTCGCGCGGCGACAAGTACTGGCACGGCTCGTGCGGCGAACGCTTCGACAGCGACGCGGGATGGGTCGGCGCGGCGGATGGCTATTCCGCGCCGGAAGCGTCGTCGCCGGAACTGACGGTCGACTTCAAGAAAGTGATCGGCGAATACGTCGCGCGCACCGGGCGCTCGCTCGATCACATGCGGAACTTCCTTGATTGCGTCAAGACGCGCGAGCAGACGGTGGCCAATCCCAGCGTCATGCACCACTCGATGTGCACGGTGCACGCCGCGAATATCTGCATGTGGCTGCAACGCGATCTCTACTACGATCCCGCGAAAGAAGTGTTTATCAAGGCGGATGGGTCGCCGGACGAAGAAGCCAACCGCATGCGGGCGCGCGCCGAACGCGCGCCGTGGGTCATCTGAGTGAAGTCTGAAGTATAAACGATAAAGTATAATGGGGTATAAGATAGATGAATACACATAATGAACGTAGACTGCGGCGGATCGCAATCGCCTTACTTTTGGCGGCTGGTCCTGCCGCGTGGTTTGGTTCTTCTGTTGCCTTCGCGCAGGAAGCCAATCCGCTGGACGTGCTCAAGTCGGACGCGCCGCGCGAGCAGAAATCGGAAGCGTGCCGCGCCCTTTCCGTCAAAGGCGGGCCGGACGCTATTCCCGTGCTTGCCGCGTTGTTAACCAATGAAGAGATGTCGCACATGGCGCGTTACGCGCTGGAAGCGATGCCGTATCCCGAGGCCGGCGCGGCGCTTCGCGACGCCCTCGGTAAGACCAGCGGGCGCCTCAAGGTGGGCGTGATCAGTTCGCTCGGCGTCCGCAAGGACGAGCAGGCGCTGCCTGAAATCACGAAGTGCATGTCGGACGCGGATGAGGATGTGGCTCAGGCGGCCATCGAGTTTCTTGCGGTGATGGCGACGCCGGACGCGATCAAGACATTGGACGATGCCGTAGCGCGTCCCGATGTCGCGCCCAAGCAACTGCTTGTTCTGTGCGACGGGCTGTGCCGTTGCGCGGAGACGCTTGCGGCGAGCGGGAAGGGCGGCGAGTCCCTTGCGATCTACGAGCGCTTGATGAAGCTCCCGAACGCGCCCGCGCCGATTCAGGCCGCTGCGTTGCGCGGCGCGATCCTGGGACAGAAAGGCGATGCGCGCTTGGCATTGCTTGGCGATGCGGTGCGCGGCGGCGACGAGAACAAGTTCAACACCGCGTTGCGCGTGGCGCTCGAACTGCATGAGGATAACGACGTAGCCGCTGCGCTGGCGAGCGCGCTGCCCGGACTGGCCGACGAACGCAAAGTCCCATTGATGGACGTGATGGGAACGTGCCCGAGCGCCGTGGCAGGTCCGGCGGTTCTGAAAGAAACCGCCGAAGGCGCGGTCCCCGTGCGTGTCGCCGCGTTGAAGGCGCTCGCGCGCATGGGATATGCGCCCGCGCTCGAACGCATGGCCCAATTGGCCACGTCGGAAGACGCCGACCTCGCCAAGACGGCGCGCCAGTGCCTGGCCTATTTCCCAAGTAAGGATCGCGAGGCCGACATCAAGGCCATGCTCGCGAGCGATAAGCCCGAGGTGCGGACCGTGGCGGTCGAGTCGATTGCAGGCGGCGCGGTGGATAACCCGCTCGACCTGTTGTTGAAGGCCGCACAGTCGGATGCGGATGAAGGCGTGCGTATTGCCGCGCTGAAGGGCCTGAAAGACCTTGCCGGCATGGACCAGTTCGCCGCGCTCCTCGACAACTTGGCAAAGGCGCGTTCGCAGGGCGAGTTGCAGGCAACGGAGAAAGCGCTTGGCGCGCTGGCCGATCGCCAGCGCCGCATGCCTGTCGCGGTCGAGATCCAGAAGGCGGTCTATGGCAGCCTGCCGGATGGGCCGCAAGCGGACGTAACGGACAAAGTGAAAGCGCTTCTCAAAGACGGCGCTGTTTCCGTCGATGCTTCGAACGCGAACTTCGGCGACACCGCGCCGGGCGTGGTCAAAGCTTTGCGCGTCGACTACGTTGAGAACGGCGCGACCGTTTCGAAGACCGCGCCCGAAGGACAAGCGATCCAAGTCGGGACGGCTTCGACGCCTCCGGCCATCGTGGATGCCTACGAAGCCGCGCTGGCGGGCGCCCAAGGCGAATCGAAACTCGCGCTGATCCGGCTGCTCGGTTCCGCGGGCACCGCTAAGGCGCTTGCCATTGTGCAGGCCGCTGCCGAGGGCGAGGGCGATGTCAAAGACACGGCGTTGCGCGCGCTGTGCGACTGGCCGACGCAGGAAGGCCTTCCTGCGCTGATGGAACTGGCGAAGTCTTCGAAGGACGAAACGGTGAAGGTGCTCGCGTTGCGCGGCGCGGTGCGGCTGCTCGGACAGAATGCGGCCTCGCCCGAGACGCTCGCGAATTACGCGACCCTGCTCGCGAACGCGGCCACGGCCGACGAGAAGAAGACCGTCATCGGCGGGCTTGGCCAAGTTCAGAACTCCGAGTCGCTGGGGCTTGTGCTGACGCAGTTCGGCGATGAATCCGTCAAGGCGGAAGCGGTCCAGGCCGCGAAAGCGATTACCCGCGTCATCGGCCGGTCGCCGGTCGAAGATACGGCCTTTTTTAGTGGCAAGGATCTCACCGGGTGGCAAGGTCCGATGGAGTACTGGAGCTTCGACGACGGCGCGATCCTGGGCGGCAGTGACAAGAACATCCCGCACAACGAGTTCCTCTGGTCCAACGTCGAAGTCCGCGACTTCTATCTCGCCTTCGACATCAAGCTCGAACCGAATACCGGCAACGGCGGGTTACAGTTCCGGTCGAAGACGGTTGACGAACGGGGCCAGGCGCTCGGGTATCAGGCCGATGCCGGCAAGGACGTCTGGGGCCGTCTGTACCATGAGCATGGCCGCGGGAAGCTCTTCTGGGACGGACGCGCCGAAGAAGCCGTCAAGCCTGGCGAATGGAACCATTACGAAGTGCTCGCGATAGGTCCGGCGATCTGGACGGCTATCAACGGCACGCTGGGCGTGGCGTGCCTCGATCCCGAGGGCGAACGCAGCGGGCGTATCGCGGTGCAGATCCATGCGGGCGCGCCGATGAAGGCCCATTACAAGTTCTTGAAACTCGTCCACAACCCGAAGGTGGAACTCGCGGGGCTCACCGCCGAGCAACTCTATGTCGAACTGAAATCGCCTGACAAATAGGGCGGCTTCGAATCCGTCCTCTTCTTGTGTTAAAGGCCCGGCTGGGAGTATAGTCGGGCCTTCCATTTTTCCCAGGCGGCGATTACGAAAGAGACAGTGTTGAACGATGGCACGCAACGATAACGCGCGGTCGCAAAAGACAAGCAAAGGTTCCTCCGGGGAGAGCGCTATGGGACTCGGAGGCTGGTTCGCGAGCGGCAGCTTCGAGTGGCTGCGCAGCCTCGCCATCGCCGTCGGTCTCGCGCTCATAATTCGCTGGACGCTGGCGGAGCCGTTCCGCATTCCTTCCGGTTCCATGGAGCCGACCCTCCACGGCGATCCCGGCATCGGCAAAGGCGATCGCGTCTTTGTTAACAAACTGACCTTCGGAATTCGCTGGCCTCTCAATAAAACCCGCGTTCCGTTTCTCGGCTACCGGATTCACTACGCCGACAAACGGATCTGGCGCTGGCACGATCCGCAACGCTGGGACATCGTGGTATTCAAGGCTGTCGAGGAAGACGCCGTCCACACGACCCTCGTGAAGCGCGTTGTGGGGTTGCCCGGCGAACGAATCCACATCGAAGGTGGCAAGGTCTTCGTGAATGACAAGCCACTGGAATTGCCGCCCGGCATGCCGCCCGTGTATTACACGAGTCCGCGCGGTGTCGGAACGGACATGAAGTACGGGATTCTGACGGACGATGCGCACGCGGTGGTCCCGCAGGACTGCTATCTCCTGCTCGGCGACAACAGCGAGTACAGCCGCGACGGGCGCTTTTTCGGGTGGGTGCCGAACGAGAACATCCTCGGGCGCGCGGCGTGCATCTGGTGGCCGATTTGGCGCTGGCGTGACTTCACGGGATTCTCGAAGACGTGGTGGTGGCACGCGATCGTGGCGATCGTGAGCGCCCTGTTGTTTGTGCGGATTCTCGTTGGAAGGTCGTGGCGCGCGCACGTGCAGACGCCTGCCGGAGCTGCGAAGATCGATCATTTCTTCATCAACCGCTGGGCCTTTGGCGTTCCCGTGCCCTTCACGCGGCGCCATTTGACACGCGGCCGCGCCCCGCGCCGAGGCGAACTCGTGCTGTACTACACGAAGTCCAAGGATGGCGATGCGCCGTCATGGTTGTTCGGGCGCGTCGCAGGGCTTCCCGGAGAGCGCGTGTATATCGATCGCGGCAAGATCCAGATTGACGGCGAACCCTTGAGCGAACCGCGAGAACTCGCAGAGCGCGAATTCGCGCCGGGTGAAGGCGTCGGGCCCTTTGCTCGGTCGAAGGGAAAGGAATTCTCGGCCGTTCCGCCGGATCATTACTTCCTTGTGACGGACAGTCCACTGCAAGAGGAACACTACGACAGTCGAACGGTAGGCTGGGTTCCCTACGCGGGCCTGATCGGCGCCGCGTCCGCCGTGTGGTGGCCGCCATCGCGCTGGCGGAGGGCTAGGTAGTTTGGCGCTAAAGGCTACGAGATTGTAGGAATCGTCGGAGCGCAAATCACATGTACGTAAGCCGAAGAGCGGGACGGCGAACCGTCCCGCTCTTCGATTGTGTGTGTGGAAGTTACTCTGTCGGCTTCTTCGCGACTGCGTCGACAGCGGCCCGTCCTGACACGATCAGATCGAGTACGCTTGAGATAAGACCAATGATGTCGCCAGCGGTTGGCAGTGACATTACGGCCTGCGCCGGGGTGGCCTTGCTGATCCGTCGAATGTGCATTGTTCCTCCTTTTCTGCCTGCGTTGCGTGCATTCCGCACATGCCAAGTGTTGTACATGGATACGTATAAGCAAGTGCGGTGCCAATAGGAACCGCCGTGCATTTGACAGAGGACGCGCGCGTTCGCTACGCTCGCACCATTGAACGTGATTGACAGGAGAGACTGACCATGCGACGTGTTGCGGCGAGAGTGATTCTGCTGGCCATGCTTGCGGCGCTTGCCGGATGCGCAACCATGCGCAAGCAACCGGAACTGGTTCAAGCGGCGATCGCGCCGTCCCAATTGAAGTCCGGCGATACCGCCATCGTGACGGTCCAAGTGACGCAGGATCGCCACCATCTCGTGCGCAGGATCGAGGGGATCGTCAAAGACCACCCGGAGATCAAATTCAAACTCCACGACGATGGCGAGGAACCCGACGCGAAGGCCGGCGACGGCATTTGGTCGATGCAGGTGGATGTGCCTTTCCAGGCGGCGCCCGGTGACTACGTGCTCGAGTTGACCGCCTATCGTTCGGACGATACGCCCGTACCCGTGCGCGTGAGCGGCACGACGGGCCCCCTTACCGCGTCAATCCCCATCATTATTCGGAACCCCTGATTCGCTTATGACACTTTCCGCCGCTCTGCTCGTTGCGCTGGCCTCGATAACCGCACCGCCGAACGTGATCCTGTTGTCTGTCGACACGTTGCGGGCGGACTATCTCGGCTGTTACGGCCACCCGTATCCCTCATCGCCCAATATCGACCGTTTCGCGAAAGAAGGACTGCTCTTCGAGGATTGCGTCTGCGAAGTCCCGCTGACCAATCCCTCCTTCTCGGCCATGTTCACATCGCGCTACCCGCGGATGCTGGGCACGACCAAGAACGGCCTGCGGCTGCCCGAGGATCTGCCGGTCATGACGGAGATCTTCAAGGCAGCGGGGTACTACACGGCCTGCGTTCAGAGCAACTGGACGTTGAAGAGGAAATTGTCGCGGCTCGATCGCGGCTTCGACGTCTATCGCGACGATTTCAACAAGAAGCGATGGGGCGTCATGAAGGGCGAACGCGACGGAGAGAATGTCACCGACGTGGCGCTGGAACTGCTGCGCGACCGCGATCCGTCCAAGCCGTTCTTCTT
The DNA here is from genome assembly GCA_964402555.1 of uncultured Nitrospiraceae bacterium. Lineage (GTDB taxonomy): Bacteria > Hydrogenedentota > Hydrogenedentia > Hydrogenedentales > SLHB01 > CAYOCT01. The sequence goes on from CAYOCT010000006.1 coordinate 84,155, forward strand.
CTGGATTCACTACTCCGATCCACATGCGCCCTATGATTACCACAAGGAATTCAATCCCGAAGGAAAGCGCCCTTCGTTGCTGGATGCGGTGGGGCGCATTCGCCTCAAGTACGATTCCGAAGTCGCCTTCACCGATTCCCAGATCGGCCGCCTTCTCGCGCAGGCCTCACTCGATAACACGATTGTACTGTTCACCGCCGACCACGGCGAAAGCCTCTACGAGAATAGCTACCTCGGCCACGGACGGCGCATTTACCAGACCAACCTCCATGTGCCGTTAATCCTGCACGGCCCCGGAATCGCGCCGGGCCGGTCGTCCACGCCCGCGTGTATCCTCGACATCGCGCCGACCCTGTTGGCGCTTGCGGGTCTCAAACCTGCGGAAGGCATGCTGGGGCGCAACCTGCGTATCGACGACGGACGCGAAGTGCACACGCGCTTCGTGGAAACGTACGGCGGCGCGGTGCCCAAGCTTCCCTGGGCCAAGGCTCTTCTCGCACATCGGCGGCCGATGCGCCAAGGCGTGATTCACGACGGCTGGAAATTGATTCTAGGCGGCGACGGTCCCGAGCTTTTCAATCTGCGCGAAGATCCGCTAGACCAGCGTAATCGCGCCGCGCAAGAGACGGGCCTAGTCAAAGATCTTACTCAGCTTCTGGACACGTGGAACAAACAGTGCCCCAAGCGCAAGGCGAAAGAGGCGAATCTTACCGACGAGGACCAGGAAGCCCTGCGCAGCTTGGGCTATTTGCAGTAGGTCCGGCCGTCAGTCCAAGCCGCTTGTGCCGATGATGGCGGGCGTCTCGCCGACAAGCCGATCGTCGATCGTCGAGAATAGCTCCGCGATGTTGCTGAACTGGCGCGTGCCGCCGTACCCGCCGCCGTAGCCCCCGCCGAAACCGCCATAGCCTCCTCCACCGCCATAGGCGTTCATCCCGTACCCGCCGCCGTAGCCCGTGCCGCCATAAGAACCGTACCCGCCGCCGGCGCCGCCCGGATTCCGGACGGCGATCTTGGGCTGCGTCTGCGACGCCGTCGCGTTCAGGGCGTACACGCGAGTCTGGAGAGGCCCGGAGGATTCATGGCGCAGCCGTTCGGGGGAGGAAATCCAAATCACGTTGCCTTCGACACGATAGTCCAGATTGCGCGAGCGCAACGTGGTCTTCAAGGCATCGCGCATGGTCATGCCGTTAGGCGCGGACGGCTCTTCCGTTTCGGGAGCGTCGCGGCGGAGCGAAACGGTGCGCGCCTGAGAGGTGACGGGCTGTTGCGCGGGCGCGGGGGATTGCGCCGCAGGTTCCGAGGCCGGAGCTTCCTCGATATGGCGCGCGCGTTTCCACGCTTCAAGCAACGCTTCGCGCGCCGCTGCGTCCGGAGTCAATGCGACGCTCGTCGCATCCGATTTCGCAACCGAGAACAAGCTTCCGTCCGTGGGGTTCTGGACGTAGTACATCGACGCCCCTTCCCTCACGTACACGCCGTCCCAGGTCGTTCCATTTGCGGTAATCGTGTCCGCGGCGCAATACCCCGCTACGAGAGCGGCGGCCGCCGCAGCAATCAACATGGTCCTGCCCATGGCACACCAAGCCTCCATCGTTCTCAACGATTATACCACGGCAGGCCCGGTCCGGATTCCCCGTGGGCGCTACTTCATCAGCTTGTCAAACTTCTCGACCGCAACCGCGGGGTTGGTGCTGAAGGCGATGCCCGTGGCCTTGCTCAACGCGACCGCCGCCTTCATGGCCACCTCTACACTCGGGAACTCGGCGATGATTACCAAGTCATATCCGCCGAGCAGCGCGTAGATGTCCTTGATCTTTCCGCCTGCTTCCTTGACCAGTTTGCCCGCCTTCTTCGTGCGGTCCGACGAAATCCCCTTCAACGCTTCCTGCGAGTACTTCCCAAACATGAAGAACGTCGACATGGCATTCCCTTCCGTTGGTTATAACTCAGCCCGTGCCCGCGCTACCGCGCCGGCACACCCAATGCCGTCCCAAGCGGCACGCCGACAGTATAGCATATCGGCGTCACGTGTGGGCGCAAGATCCTCACGGGCATGTGAGCGAAGCTGGAATCGGTGGCCGCCGGATGGTATCGTCATGCGCGAATTCCGAGTACAGGAAAGGACACGGCATGGAAGGATCGTTCGAAGAGATTAAGGAAGCCTTGCGCGAGGTGATTCAGGAGGAGATTGGGGCGCGCATGTGCGATATGGCGTCGCGATGGGAGGGAGGCAAGCTCATCTTTCAACCCTTCGACACCTCGCTTCAGAGCAGGGAAGTCCCCGTCAACGTGTTCTTCAAGAAGATCACGTCGGTGCGCGACAAACTCCGCGTGCTCGAACAGAAGATCAACAATCATCCGACGCTGTCCCTCGATGACCGCACCGAGATGCAGCAATTGATCACGCGCGCGTACGGGAGTCTCACGACCTTCAACTTTCTTTTCCGCAACGACGAGGACCGCTTCGTCGGCATGAAGGAGTAGTCGTGAGATCGGTGCAGTTGAAGGGCGATAGGAATCTGGTGTTGATCGGCATGCCTGGCGTCGGCAAGAGCACCGTCGGCGTGCTGCTGGCCAAAGCGCTGTCACGCAGCTTCATCGATACCGATGTGTATATTCAGGCGCAGGAATCGCGGCGGCTGCAAGACATCATCGACACGGAAGGCGTGGATTACTTCCGCGATCTCGAAGCGCGCTACGTGCTTTCGCTCGAGTGCCGCGGCCACGTCATCGCGACCGGTGGCAGTGTCGTCTATAGCGCCCCGGCAATGCGCCACCTCAGGAAATCGGGATTGGTGGTCTACATGGACCTGCCCATGCGGCCATTAATCCAGCGTCTCACGAATCTCGACTCGCGCGGCGTGGTCATGGCGCCGGGCCAGACGATTGCCAGCCTGTTCTGCGAACGCAGGCCGCTCTACGAACGCTACGCGCATCTTCAAGTCGAGTGCGCGGGATTGACGCACGAGCAAACCGTAGCCAAGATTGTGAAGGCGATCGGCGCATAACGCGGAACGGGCAATACCGCTTGCGATTTTGGTTCCGAACGAATGCAAGTCTTGATTGCCCCAGGGGGCTGTGATAAGATGCGTTCGATAACTGCGAATGGAAGGAGCCACCATGAAGAACCGCACATGGTTGATGCTTAGTGTGGCGTTGCTGTGCATGGTCGCGATGGGTGGGTGTGCGCGGGCCGCGCGGGATACGCAAGGGTTCGCCGCCACCGACAGCGCGACCGTAAATGCTTCATTCGACGACGCATGGCAGGCCGTCAAAGCCGTGTTGCGCGAGAAAGATTACGAGCTGTATACCCGGGACAAGCGAGGCGTGTTTGTCGCCTATTCGCGCAAGCACCGCAGCGTCCTCGGATTGCGCCGGTCGAAGTTCACGGTGTCCCTCGAAGCCGCGTCCGACTCATCGACGACGGTTACCGTCGAGAGCATCCGGCAATCCTACGGTGTAACCTTGCTCACCTATCCAGGGTGGCATGACCGCAAAATGAGAGACCACGACGAAGCCTTGGCCATTCTCCAGGCTGTCGAAACGAAGGTTTCGGGTGGTTCCTCGGCGTCCGGTTCGACTGGAATGGCGGACTCCAAGACGGCCTCATCGAGCAGTTGAGCGCGTCCGTACCGCTTGCAGTGTGGTAACTGTGTTTACTGGTCAGGCTGAAAAAGCCTTAATTGTCCATGCGATATACTATAAAAACGATTAAGTCGCGATTAAGCTTGACTTTTCGTAGTTTCGATGATACAATCAGCGTAGGCTTGGCGTTGGCGCGAGGTGAACACTATGTTGTCACTGATTGAAGTGCGGTGCCCACACTGCGGTGCGAATGGACAGATCATGCTGCCGCCGGTGGGTACTATCATTGTGGGGCCGTGTCCGGAATGCCAAGGTTTGGTGGTGGTATTCTGCGGTAACGTCTTGCCGCTCGATAAAGAGATTATGTTGAACGGATCGATTTCCGAGCGGCGCGAGCACATGCTTACCGTCCTGACCGGATTCCTCAAAGAGCGCGTGGCCCAGATGATCTCCGAAGAGACCGAGGCCCAGGAGCCCGAGATGGCGGGCGCCACGGGCACGCTGGCCGCGGGTGACTGCAAACGCGAACGGGAACGTCCCGCGCGCGACCGCGTGTCGCCGGCAAAGGCCCCGATCAGCGAAGAGGAACTGGACGCGTTCACGAATGTCGAACTGAAGCTAATCGACAACCGCGACTACTTCAAGACGATTTTCGAATAGACATCAACCGCCCCGTGCGGGACAAGCGGACGTTGGGTTACGAAGCGGGCGAGACGCGAGCCGAACAAGACTTTCGGCAAGCGTCCCGCCCGCTTCGCGCTTTCGTTCAGAGGCAAGCTCAAGCCTCTTCGTTGTTCGTTTCCAGCAGGAAAAGCCTTGCCATTTGGGGTCCGATCATTTATTTTAGTATAAGCCGTTAATGTAAAATAATGCCGTTCTGTATTTTAGGATAGGTACACCGTACATGAAGCGAAGACTTCAAGGACACTATCTGACCACCTCGACTGTCGGCGAAAAGGTAAGGGCCTTTGTGCCTTCCCCTCTGCCCCCGAAACCTCCCGTCGAGTGGACGCCGCGTCTGCGCGCCAAGTTTGACGCAGCGCTGCTTGCGCTTGGGCGGCTTGACAATGTGTCTGTGCTGCTTCCGGCCACATCGACCTTCCTGTACTCCTATGTGCGCAAGGAAGCCGTCCTGTCTTCCATGATCGAGGGCACGCAGTCATCGATCTCGGACCTGTTGCTCTTCGAGTTGGACCAGGAGCCGGGAGTTCCGTTGGACGACGTAAGGGAGGTCAGCAACTACGTCGCTGCCCTCACGCACGGACTGAAACGGTTAGCCGAGGGGCTTCCGCTGTCGCTGCGACTTATCCGGGAGATTCACGGCGTGTTGCTGGCCAAGGGCCGCGGGCATCGTCAGGCCCCAGGAGAGTTTCGCCAAAGCCAGAACTGGATCGGGGGCACCCGGCCAGGCAACGCAGCTTTCGTGCCGCCACCCGCAGGCCAAGTACTCGAATGCATGTCCAGCCTGGAGCGATTCCTTCACGATCGACCTGTGCCGACTCCGCCGTTGCTGAAGGCTGCGCTTGCGCATGTTCAGTTTGAGACCATCCATCCCTTTCTCGATGGCAATGGGCGCGTCGGCCGGTTATTGATCGCGTTGGTACTATGCGAAGGGAAGGTGCTGCGCCAGCCGATGCTCTATCTGAGCCTCTATTTCAAAACACACCGCCAGTATTACTACGACCTGTTGAACGGTGTCCGGCAAGACGGAGACTGGGAGGCATGGCTTGAGTTCTTTGCCGATGCGGTTACGGTCACGGCGGCTCAGGCGGCGGAGACCGCTACGAAGATCCTAGATACGTATCGGGAGGACTCGGCACGTATCCTCGTGCTTGGCCGGGCGGCCGGCTCCGCCGCGAGCGTCCATTTGGCCATGTTGGAGCGGCCAATCGCCACGCCGCTATGGCTGGCCAAGAGGACGGGTATGACTCCCGCTACAGTCAACAAGTCTCTCGGCCATCTCGAGCGGCTGGGCATTGTCAGAGAACTGACGAACCGAAGGCGGAACCGAGTGTTCAGCTACACACGGCATGTGGAGATCCTCAATCAGGGAACGGAATTACCTGCGTGATTCCGAGCGGGTACGAACCATCCTGAGGTCCCAGTTCAGGGCGAGTCCGCGGTTCGATTCCGCAGGCGGTCGGCTAGGCGGGTGTAGCGTGCGGCGACGCTAGTGTTGTGGGCGGCCATGCCGACGGCTTTCGGGTCGCCTACGATGATGACGAGTTTCTTGCCGCGGGTGACGGCGGTGTAGAGGACGTTGCGTTGCAGCAGCATGTAGTGTTGCGGCAACAGAAGCAGCACGACCGCCGGGTATTCGCTGCCCTGGGATTTGTGCACGGTCACGGCGTAGGCGAGGGCGAGTTCGTCGGCGTCATCGAAGCCGTATAGCACGCGGCGGTCGTCGAACAGCACTTCGAGTTCGCGCGCTTCCGCATCGACGTGCGCGACGTATCCTACGTCGCCGTTAAAGACATCGAGTTCGTAGTTATTGCGCAGTTGCATGACCTTGTCGCCCGACCGGAAGGCCTTGCGAGGCACGGCGTCTCCATGCGGGTTGAGCGCCTGTTGCAGCGCTTCGTTGATGCGCGCGACGCCGCTGTCGCCGCGATGCATCGGCGCGAGGACTTGGATATCGCGGCGCGGGTCGAGGCCGAACTTGCGCGGGATGCGGTTTGTGACGAGATCGACCGCAGCCTCAAGGGCCTTCGCGGGGTCCTTGCGTTCGACGAAGAAGAAATCGGTCGTGTTGAACTGCGGCTGTTTCGCCTGGTTGATGAGGTGCGCGTTGGCGATGATGCCGCTCTGCGCCGCCTGGCGGAACACGGTCTTCAGCCACACCACGGGCACGACGCCGCTGGCGATGATGTCCATCAGGACGCTGCCCGGTCCCACGGAGGGCAACTGGTCGACGTCGCCGACGAGGAACAGCCGCGCATGTGCGGGGATTGCCTTGAGCAGGCTTTGCATCACGAGCACGTCGACCATTGAGGTTTCGTCGACGATCACGAGATCCGTGTCGAGCGGATTGTTCTCATCGCGCATGAACCCGCCTTGTTTCGGGCTGAACTCGAGGAGGCGGTGAATCGTCAGCGCGTCGCGATCCGAGGCTTCTTCCATGCGTTTCGCCGCGCGGCCCGTCGGCGCGCAAAGCTGGACATGCAATCCCTTCTTCTCGAAAACAGCAAGCAGGCTCTTGATGACGGTCGTCTTGCCCGTGCCCGGCCCGCCCGTGATGACCAGGCATTTGGATTCCGCCGCGAATCGGACGGCCTGCCGCTGTTCCGCTGAAAGCTCGATCTTCTGCGTCCGTTCGAGCCATGCGATCGCATTGTCCGCGTGGATCGAGACCTGCGTGCCCGGCGTGCGTATCAGCCGCTTGATCAGGCGTTCGCAACCGAGTTCCGCGTGAAACATCGGCTTGAGGTAGATGGCGTCGCGATCCCGTACGACTTGCTGCTGCGTCACGAGCGCGATGAGCGAATGGCCCAGCGTTTCCCGCGCTATGCCCAGTAGTTCCGCCGCGGTCTGTAACAACGTGTCCTCGGGAAGGAAGACATGCCCGTCGGACTCGCCCTGTTCCAGTGCGTAAAGGAGTCCGGCTTCGGCGCGTTGCGGCGCGTCGCGCGCGATGCCGAGATTCGCGGCGATCTTGTCCGCGCTGCGAAAGCCGATGCCCGTGATCTCGCTCGCGAGGCGGTACGGGTTCTCGCGCAGCACGGCGGCCGCGGCATCGCCATAGCGCTTGTAGATCTTTGCGGCGAGCGCGCCGCTGATGCCGTGGCTTTGCAGAAACAGCATGATGGATTGGATGGCGCGCTGCGCGTGCCAGGCGTCGCGGATCTGGGCCGCGCGCTTCTTGCCGATGCCGGGGACGATGCGCAGACGTTCCGGCGCCTCGTCGATCACGCGCAGCGTGTCCGACCCGAATGCGTCGACAAGCCGTTTCGCGTAGGCCGGGCCGATCCCGCTGATGAGGCCTGAGCCGAGGTATTTCTCGATGCCCGCGACGCTCGAAGGGACGACGGTCTCGTAACGCGCAATGCGCAGTTGGCGTCCCCATTTCTTATCGTCGACCCATTGCCCCCAGAGCCGCACCGTCTCTCCCGGAGACACCGCCATCAGATTGCCGACGAAGGTCGTCAACTCGGGCTTGCTCGGCTCTCGGAGACGCCCGACGAAGAAACCGGTCTCCTCGCTCTCGTAGACGATGCGTTCGACTTCGCCTTCGATGCAGGCGAGCGTTTCGTTCGGGACGGGGGACGATTGAGGCGAGTCCGCCATGGGCCTATCCGCCTATCGGCACACTGTCGAAGCGGCGCACCAGGATTTCGTCGGTCGCGGCGCGCGGACTCAGCGACGCGAGGTACAGGGCGGTATGCGCGATATCTTCCGGCGTGAGCCAGTTCGTCTTGTCGCGGTCCGGCATGGCCTCGCGCGAGAGTTGCGTATCGACGCCGCCGGGACAAATGGCGTGGACTGCGATGCCGTACGATTTGAGTTCCATCGCGAGGACGTTAGTGAGACCGTTGAGACCGTATTTCGACGCGCAGTACGCGCTTTGATCCATGAGCGGCTTGAGGCCCGCGACGCTCGAAATGTTGATGATGCGGCCCGCGCGGCGCGCCATCATCGAGGGCAGCACCGCCTGGATGCAGTAGAACGCGCCGGTCAGATTGACGTCCAGCGTCCGCCGCCATTCATCGGGCGTGAGGTCTTTGAAGGGTTTGAAACAGGCGTAGCCCGCGTTGTTCACGAGCAGATCGATCTTGCCGAACGTTTCGAGCGTCTCGTTCACGCGACGCTTCACAGAGGATTCGTCGGCCACGTCGCATTCGAGCGCAAGCGCGCGGCGTCCCGTTGCGATGACGGCCTGGGCCGTCTCGTCCACTTCGGCGCGCGTGCGCGCGGCGACGGCGATATCGCACCCCTGGTTCGCGAACGCCAGCGCGATGCCACGGCCGATGCCGCGTCCCGCGCCCGTGATAAACGCCGATTGACCTTCGAGCAACATAACCGGGCCTCCCTTCGCGCAAGGATACTCACGTGAACCCGAGTTGCGCAAGAGTGTTTCCGGAGCGTCGGCAGTCACGTCTTCTCAGCGCGCTGTAAGCAATGCCCCTATCTGTGTTCATCGGTGGTCACTCTCTTCTTGAACCACCGATGAACACCGATGAACACAGATGCGTTTGAATCAAGTCCGATGGTGCTGTTCATCGCTTTTCATCGATGGTCGAGGAAAGAGACCGGACGTGGAAGCGTCTATACCGGGGTCTTTTCCAACGCAGAGATGCAGAGGCCGCGAAGGAACGCGGAGTCTCTGCGGTTCTCCCCGTTCTCAGCGCTATTGACGATCTCGTTATGCGCTGTGCTTTGGTTTTCGATTGGCGGAGAGGTTTTGGTAATCTACGTCCAATCGAAGGAGCGTGCGGATGAAGAAGCGAAAGGCAGGCGGCAAGGACCGGTTCGCGATCGCCGTGGTTCAGATGGCGATGATAGCCAGTCCGGCCGAGAATATGAAGAACGCCACGCGTTGGGTGCGGCGCGCGGCGAAGCAAGGGGCGCAGGTGATCTGTCTGCCGGAGATGTACCGGTCGCTTTATTTCTGCCAGACGGAGGACATCACGCAATTCGATCTGGCCGAGCCGATCCCGGGCCCTTCGACGACGGCATTTCGCAAACTGGCCCACGAACTCGGCGTCGTTATTGTGGCGCCGCTTTTCGAGAAACGCGCGCCGGGTCTCTATCACAACACGGCCGCGGTGATCGATGCCGACGGTTCGTTGCTGGGCCTCTATCGGAAAATGCACATTCCGGACGACCCCGGATACTATGAGAAGTACTATTTCGCGCCCGGCGATTTGGGGTTCCGCGCGTTTGCGACGCGAGCCGGCAGCATCGGCACGCTCATCTGCTGGGACCAGTGGTACCCGGAAGCGGCGCGGCTGACGGCGCTCCAGGGCGCGCTCGCGATCTTCTATCCGACGGCGATCGGGTGGCATCCGCACGAGCGCGAGCAGTACGGCGAGGCGCAGCGCGACGCATGGCGGACGGTCCAGCGCGGACACGCGATTGCGAACGGCGTCTATGTTGCGGCGGCGAACCGTGTGGGCCACGAGAAGCCGATCGCGGATCGGCCGGGCATCGTGTTCTGGGGATCGTCGTTCATAGCCGATCCGCAAGGCGCGATTCTGGCACAAGCGCCGGATGATGCTGAGGCGGTTCTGCTGGCCGAAGTGGATGCGGCGCATGTCGAGACGATTCGGCGGAACTGGCCGTTCTTGCGCGACCGGCGCGTCGACGCGTACCAAGGGATTACGGAACGATATCTCGATGGGTCCGAGCGCGCTCAAGGGACGCCGGAGCCGCAATCGTGACCACCGCACGAACGACTCCTGGATGGCGTCTCCCTGCCGAATGGGAACCGCACGCCGCGACATGGCTGGCATGGCCCACCAACAAAGAAGATTGGCCCGGCAAGTTCGCCCCGATTCCATGGGTGTACGTGGAGATCGTGCGGCATCTCGCCGAATCCGAGCCGGTGCGGCTTTTCGTCCAATCCGAGCGCCAGCGCAAGACCGCCGAACGAATGCTGGCAAGGGCTCACACCGACCTGTCGCACGTCGAGTTTCTGCAACTCGAATTGGATCGCGGCTGGATGCGCGACATCAGCCCGTGTTTCGTCACGAAACTCCGAAAGGGAAGGACGGAACGGCGCGCGGTTTGCTTCAAGTTTAACGGATGGTCCAAGTACGACAACTGGCGCAAGGATGCGCGGGCCGCGGCCTTCATGGCTGCGTATTGCGGTATCGAGCGCGCGTCTTCCGACGTGGTCCTCGAAGGCGGCGCCATCGACGGTAACGGCGCCGGTTCCTTGCTGGCGACGGAAGAGTGTTTGCTCGACACGCGTGTGCAGGCGCGCAACCCGGGGCTTGGAAGGTGCGGCTACGCGCGCGAGTTCAAGCGGCTCCTCGGGATCACGAATCTCATCTGGCTGGGGCGAGGCATCGCGGGCGACGATACGCATGGCCACATTGATGACCTCTGCAGGTTCGTCAGCCGAGATACCGTCGTCCTCTGCCGTGAACCGAATGCCTCCGATGCCAACCACGCGCCTCTTTGCGAGAATCGCGAACGGCTGCAAGAGGCCCATTTAGAAGATGGGTCCCGGCTGCGCGTCATCGACTTGCCCATGCCCGCGCCGGTGGTGTTCGACGGGATGCGGCTACCGGCGAGCTACGCGAACTTCTATATCGGGAATGACGTGCTCCTCGTCCCGACGTTCAATGATGCGAATGACCGGATCGCCCTGGGCATTCTGGCCGAGCTTTTCCCGGACAGGAGGGTTGTGGGGATTCACGCCGTCGATTTGGTGTGGGGATTGGGGACCATCCACTGCCTGTCGCACGAGGAACCGGCCTAAGCGCGAGGAATGATCGAGTTCAAGGCAGGAGGCTGCCCTTGATGACACACACCTTCGATAGCGCTCGGAGAGTGAACACGCCGCCTTCGGCGATCTCCGCGTGTTCGATCTGACGTACCGGCATGAGAGTGAACACGGAGAGCGAAACCTTTGCATTCGCCCGGAACTCGCGTCCGGTATCGTCCAAGGCCAGGGCCAACTGGATGAACTCCTGTCCCTTTCGAGCGCCGCAGTCATACAAAGGATCGATACTCGCATCCACAGGCACCAGCGGATTGCTCTTGCCGCGCGCGTCATAACGTTCCCAATTGGGCAGATCCTGTGGAAGCAAGTTCAAAAGAGGTTTCATCTGGCCAAGCCACGGCATGTCCTCAAAGGAATGTTCCGCCTTGACGCCCGCGGAACTGTGGAACACGTACATCGGCAACCCCGCGAGAAAGGCGAAAGCCGCCGCGCTGAGAATCGTCTCGGGATCGTCCTCGCTCGCGACGGAAGCGCCGGGACCGATGGGCTCGTTGCTGCTGACGGGCGGGATGTCTTCGTATTGGCTCACGCGCCAGCCATCGATGACCGGCAGCCAGTGACCGGCGCTTGTGCGCAGGTCTCTCGACAGATGCACCGTGGCGATCGTGGCGGCGCTGCCCAGATACAATTTGCGGAGCGCGGCCTCGCGAGATCCCAGATCGGGAGGCGAGGTCAGCGCGATCAGGCAGCCGGAGCGCTTCGCGATGTCCTCGCCCAATGTCCGCAACATACGAACACCTTCGTCGCCGGGGAATCCATTCTGCCAGGCCTCGTTCGCGACCTCATACAGAATGACCTTCTCCTCGCGGCCCTTCAATACCTCCAGCACGCGCTGCAGATGCCGTTGGCGCGCCTCGAAATCGGGCATGATGCGTTGCGCATCGGCGAATATCGTCAGTTGGGTGCGCAGTCCGTGCGAGTACACCGCATCGACGAGGTCCGCCAGTTGGCCGTCATAATCGGGCCAGGCGGCAACAGGGCTGCCTCCTTGCCCCTTGTGATCGACTGGGGAGATCTCCTGTTCCGGCCAGTCGACCATGGAAAGCACACGCACGTAATTGAACCCGCACGTGGCGAGAAAGGCGAGTTCGCGGTGCAGCCTGGGACGGTCGAACCTGCAATGCCGGAGCGCCTGCATATACGTGGCGCCCAGACCGAGAAAGGGCCCGCCGCTGTCGACAAGGACTCGCCCTTCCAGGCGCACGATGCCCTGGCGCGGCTCCTCGCCGTGAATGGGAATCGTCGCTACGAGCGCTAACCCCAACAGGCATGACCATACGTATTTCATCTTCATCCGCGATGCTTCCAAAGTCGTCCCGAGAGATCTGATCTCAGGGTAGAACCGATCGTCGATTGACGAGCATAGCCAGATACAGCCGGTGACGGCAAACCGCCTCCAACAAGACGCAGGACGCGGATTGGCTGCTATCGACGGAAACGTGCAGGTGATTGCCGCTTGATGCACAGCGCTTCCGTGGCATATCGTGTGCCCCGGCGAATGTAGGGTGGACGGGCCGCAAACGAGCGACGAGGGCGACGATGGATTCGAGAACACGGGTTGCGATGGCGTTGGCGCACGAGACGCCTGACCGGGTGCCGGTCGACTATTGGGCCGCGCCCGAAGTCACGGCGCGGCTGCTGAAACGGTTTGGGTTTTCCTCCGAAGAGGAATTGCTCCGGCACTTCAACGTGGATTTCCGCTACATCGAGGGGCCTCGCTACATCGGTCCGGAGCCTGTTGTGCGGGACGATGGATCGAAGGAAGATCACTTTGGCGTGCCGCGCAGACGCGTGACGTACGGGGACGGGGCGCAAGCGGGCTCGTACAGCGAGGTCGCCGCGTTTCCGTTAGAGAGCGCGGAGTCCGTTGAGGACATCGAGCGCTACTCGAAGTGGCCGAGCGTCGATTGGTTCGACTACGAACCCGTGCGGGAACAAGCGCGCCGCGCGCGCGAACTCGGAAAGGTCGTCGTCTTCATGGGCGACCGTCTGAATCGTTGCGCGCAGTTGAAACCGGCGATGTACCTCCGGGGCGTCGAACAAATCCTCGTGGACGTGTACATGAACCAGGATATCGCGCGTGCCGTATTCGGGCGTATCGCGGAGTTCTATTGCGAATACATGCGCCGCACGTTGGAAGCCGCGGATGGAAACATCGACCTCGTGTTTACGGGGGACGATTTCGGCACGCAGCAGAACACGTTCATACCGGTTGAATCATGGCGCGCGATGCTCAAAGACGGGTTCCGGCAATTCATCGACATCGGGCACGAGTTTGGCTGCAAAGTGGCGCATCACACCTGCGGCAGCATCGCGAGTCTCATCCCCGACTTCATCGAGTGCGGGCTGGACATCCTGAATCCGCTGCAGCCCGGCGTGCAGGGCATGGATTACCGGCGGTTGAAAGCGGAATTCGGACGCGACATCGCGTTCCACGGGGGCATGTCAATTCAGCAGACGCTCCCCTACGGCACTGCGGAAGACGTGCGCAACGAAGTCAAAGACCGCATCGCGCATCTGGCCCACGGCGGAGGGTACATCCTCTGCACCGCGCACAACATCCAAACGGACACCCCCTTGGACAACGTCGAAGCGCTGTTCGACGCCTACTCCGAGTTCGGTGCGTATAAGGGCAAGCAATGAGCTACATACTGGGGTTCGTAGATCGGGGTCTTTGCGTGAATCGTAACGGCGGAGTATAGTGCGGCGGCGCAGGGGTTCGCACATTCTCCCAAGGCCGAGGCTTCCGGAAGAAAGGAGAGCGCGAGATGGGTGGGACATCGTCGTCAGAGCCTGTGGGGGTCCCGATCGAACGATTTCCTTATCGCACGTGGCTCATTTCGCTTGCCGGATGGATGTTTGATTTCTATGACCTTGTGCTGTTCTCGTTCCTGCTCGTGCCCATCGGCAAAGATCTCGCGCTAACACGGTTCCAGGAGGCGACGCTCCTGGGCATCGTCCTCGGGGCGTCGGGCATTGGCGGGATATTGTTCGGTTATCTGTCCGATCGTTACGGACGCCGCGCCGTGATGACGTGGACCATCCTGGTTTACTCGACCGGCACGGCGCTCACGGCGCTCTCCACCGGATTCTGGACCGTCTTGATCTTTCGGCTGATCACGGGCCTGGGCGTGGGAGGGGAGTGGGCCGTGGGCCACGCGCTGCTCGCGGAGTCGACACCTCAACGCCTGCGCGGCCGCGCTTCGGCGCTGCTGCAGGCGGGCGAACCCATGGGCGTCGGCCTCGCGGCCATCACCGGTTTCCTGGTCGCGCCGTTGATCGGATGGCGCGTCGTGTTCCTCCTTTCCTCCGTTACGGCCTTGCTGGTCTTCGTCGTCCGGAGCCACCTGCCCGAATCGCAATTATGGCTCGCACAAAAGGAAGAGCGCTTGTCGCCGGCGCAGACGCTTCGGCTGATCGTCCGTTATGGCCTGGTGTGGACGGCGCTGCGAGGATTCGTGTTGGGCGTCTTCAAACTGGGCACGTATTGGACGTGCTACACGTGGCTGCCGAAGTTCCTGCAGACCGAGTTGCATCAGAGCATCGGCCATTCCGCCATGTGGATGCTGACGGCGCAGATGGGCCAGTTCACGGGCATGCTTGCGTTCGGCTACCTGGCCGACCGCTACGGGCGCCGGCTGCTCTTTACGCTCTACTCGCTCCTGACAGCGGTCGCGTTGTATCCGCTCGCGTTCCACTGGCAGCAACTCCTGCCGCACCCGGTCCTGTTCTGGGGCGCATTCCTGGGACTCGGACTCGGCTCCGGATGCACCGCGGGATTCGGCGCGTTGCTCGCCGAGCTTTTTCCGACGGATGTCCGGAACTTCGCCATGGGCACGACCTACAACATGGCCCGGGGCGTGCAGTTCTTCTCGCCCTTCATCGTGGGCTACTTCGTCGCCGCGCACGGGTTGGCGGGCGGCCTCTCCGTGCCGCTAGTCCTTGCCCTCGCCACGGGCACCTGGGTATGGACGCTTCCCGAGACGCGCCACCGCAACCTCGCTGCAATCGCCGAAGAGTCTCCTGTTAGTCCGTAAGAACAAGCGCGACCACACCACAACCATGCGCACACCGGCACGCTGCAAAAGGATTCTGAAATGACTACAAGGACGAGCGATGAACAAGGCAGCACGCTGTATCTGACGGGAGTCTGCCTCGTGGCTACGTTGGGTGGGCTGTTGTTCGGGTATGACACCGCAGTCATCTCGGGGGCCATCGGTTTCTTGCAGACGCGGTTCGAGCTCGGGTCTGCGGAGGTCGGTTGGGCCGCGTCCAGCGCGCTGGTCGGATGCATCGTGGGCGTGGCCATAGCGGGAGAACTAAGCGACCGCGTTGGACGGCGGTGGGCGCTGATTCTGGCCGCGGTATTGTTCCTGATATCCGCCATCGGTACGGCCGTGCCGCGGACCCTTGCAGAGTTCATTATCTTCCGCATCGTGGGCGGCGTGGGCGTCGGCATTGCCTCCATGACCTCGCCCATGTACATCGCCGAAGTATCGCCTACCGCGTTGAGGGGGCGGATGGTCTCCGTTAACCAACTCGCGATCGTTTCCGGCATGCTGGCCGTGTACTTCGTCAACTACTCCATTGCCGGCCAGGGTGACGAAGTCTGGAATGTGCAGACGGGATGGCGATGGATGTTCGGTTCCGAATCCCTGCCCGCACTGGCCCTGCTCGTGCTGCTGTTCTTCGTGCCGGAGACGCCGCGCTGGCTGTGCAAGCAAGGCCGCGACGATGCCGCGCGAACGATCCTCCAGCGCATCGGCGGCGCGAGCCACGCCCAAGCGGAACTCGACGAGATTCACGCCTCCGTCAGCCACGAGGAGGAAACCATCTTCTCGCTCATGCAGCCCGGCCTGCGGCGCGTGCTGGCCATCGGCGTCGTGCTCGCGGTCTTGCAGCAAGTGACAGGCATCAACGTCTTCTTGTACTACGCGCCGGAGATCTTCAAGAAGTTCGGGCAAGGATCGGATTCCGCCCTGCTGCAAACCGTCGTGGTCGGCGCGGCCAACCTGCTTTTCACGTTTATCGCGATAGGGACCGTGGACAAGATCGGCCGGAAACCCCTGATGATCGTCGGCGCCGCGGGCATGGGCATTTCGCTGTTCGCGATCGGTTTCGGGGCCTACATGCAGCGCATCGAATCGTGGGCGCTCATCTTCATCCTGGGCTACATCGGATCGTTCGCGCTGTCGCTGGGTCCGGTGGTTTGGGTGGTGCTGTCCGAGATCTTCCCGACCCGAATCCGCGGCCGCGCCATGTCCGTTGCTACCCTGTGCCTGTGGACGGCCAACTACGTCGTATCCCAGACCTTCCCCATGATGGCCGAGAACCGCTATCTCCTCGACACCTTCCATGGCGGCTTCCCGTTTTGGGTGTACGGCGCGCTCTGCGCGGCCACGGTGGTGTTCGTGTGGGCGTGCATCCCCGAGACCAAAGGCAAATCCCTGGAAGAAATCGAGCGCATGTGGAAGGCGTGAAATTGACTGCCAAGGTAGCGACTGCCCATAGTCTATGGCGGTAGTCTCCTTCTTAACCATCCAACGTCGTTGTATTCTGTGGTATTGTAACGGGAACGACGGAGGTATTCCGATGCGCAACGTCCGGGGGATTCTTGCGATAGCCGCCACACTTGTCTTGGCCGCGGGCGCCATTCTATGCATGACGCGAGGGGGGCGTCCAACGCCTCCGCCTGACAAGCCTGCGACTCCGAAGACAACGCTCGCTGCCGCTGGAGACGCGCCGAAGATTGCGCCTGTACTCGCCGATGCCGCTAAGCAACCCGCAAAAGCCCCTGTCGCCGCGGAACTCCAGCCCGGTTCGATCCGCGGTACGTGCCGCGACAAGGACTCGGGCGAAGGCGTAGAGGGCGTCCCGGTCGCGGCGTATTGGTGGAAATCGCGGCGCGGCGGCAACGGCATGACGTATGGGTTGTCCAAGGCGGCGGAAGCTTCGAGTGGGGCCGATGGCCGCTTCGAACTCTCGGGATTGATGCCGGGACCGTATCTTCTGGACCGTGGCGAGGCACAGGACTACTGCGCGTGTTCTCCCGAAGAACGAATTCGCGTCGAAGTCCATCCGGGCGAACGATTGGAAGGACTCGTCATCGACCTGATACGCGGCGTGCCGGTCAGCGGACGCGTGGTCGACGAGCGGCGCGCGCCGATCGAGGGCGCTGAAGTGCATCTGCGGCAGCGCAATGAAGACGCCCGCGTGGCGTTCACGGACAAGGAGGGCGCGTTCCATTTTACCGGCGCGATTACTGGCCAGTTGGCAGTGCTCGAAGCTGCCGCGCCGGGCTTCATGGCCGTACGTTCGGGAAGGAATGCCGACGGGCGCTCGCAAACCGTACCGCAGGATGGCCTGTCGGGCATTGAACTCGTGCTCTCGCCGGGCCGGTCGTTTGAGGGCATCTTGGTGGACGAGGCGGGCCAGCCTATCGCGGATGCGTCCATAAATGCCCACCCGACCTTTTGGGGGGCGGAAGCGAAGACAAAGGCTGACGGTTCGTTCCAGCTCTTGGGATACATGGCGGACGCTGAGGAGGTAACACTCCAAGGCCGGATTGGGCCACGAATGCTTGAGTTCCTTGACGGAACGGAGCACGTCCACCTCGGGCCGCAGCCTCATACCAAGGGGGTTCGAGCGGTAGCGCGGTTGCAGCCGGAGGGCAAACATCTGGAGGAGTACTATAAGCGGAACTCAAACCCGGAGCCTCAGATGACCACGGGGCGGCTTGTCGACGAAGCGGGGAATCCGGTCAACGACGTCGAGGTCTCGGCTGGCTCGGGAATCTCCGATTCCGGTCAGTTCCCTCCCTTTACCGTGTCAGGTCCTGACGGCCGGTTCGCGATCGACTTCGGTTCAGTGGAACAGGCGACGCTCATCGTGCGTGGCGAGGACATCGTGAACGACACGTTCGAGGGCATTCGCGCGGGGAGCAAAGACAACGTGCTGACCGTCCGCCGCAGCCTGCCTGTCAACGGGATCGTGCGGGATGCGGCAACCGGCGAGCCGGTCAAACGATTTCGGGTTACGGTCCTGCGCCCGGGCGAAGGATGGTCGCCCGGCATACGGGGCAGAGGGCCGATGGATGCGAGCGAAGAACTATGGGCGCCTGACGGGCGTTTCACGGTCCGCACGCGGACGCCGGATGCGGTCACGGTGGGCGTGGTGGCGCCTGGATACGGGCCGGTACAGCAGGACGTGGCCTTGGAGCAGAACGGACACATGGACCCAGTGGAGTTCCTGTTGAAACCCGAACTTGCCGCGGCGGGCGTCGTCGTGGATTCGGCGGGGCGCCCCATCGGCGGCGCTCGAGTAGTCGCTACGGCATGGGACAATGGCCAGAGGGTCGGGAGCGCCAACGCGACTACCGATCCAGACGGACGCTTCGCCTTAGGCGGACTCGAAGCCAAGGCCTACACGCTTCTCGTCATGCTGCGCGATTTTGCCCATACCGAGGCGCCGCTCGATCTCACGCGCCAGGCCAAGGCCGAGGTCCGGATCGTTCTAGAAAGGACCGGAGTGATTGAAGGCCGCGTGATGCGAGATGGCGTGCCTGTTCCCGAGGAATCGGTCGAAGTGAAGTGCCTCGACGAGGCCAGCGTGCAGGTCTACGGGCCTGGGTTTAGTCGAACCGAATTCACCGACTCGGAGGGGCATTACCGAGTGAACGACGTGCCCGCCGGAAACTACGAGATATACTGCGATGTCTTCGACACCCGCGTGACCGCGAACAGGGAGAAGCGGGAAGCGAGGGTGGAGCCGGGCATGACGACAGAAGTCAACTTTCCCTGACGCGGCCCGTAGGCCTCTCAGGGACGCAGCTTCCTATCAATGTCGCGCGCGCTATCGCGCCCCGTGGGGACGGCTTTCCTTTCCGCCTAGTTTCTCCGTGTCTTCCATCTCGTCGGGGTCGTCCATGACGCCTGGGGATTTGCGCGCCGCGCCGTAATCCGGGTCTTTCGGGTCCTTGGCCTTCTCGGGGTCGAAGATGCGCGCGTCCACGGGCACGCAATCGTAGGGGCGGAAATCGGGTTCGGTCGTGAAGCAGTCGCTGAAATCGTTGACGAGCGCGTCGAACATGTTGAGGGGCGGCAGCCCGTGGATTTCGTACAGCGTGCGGTGCATGCTCAGGATCGTCGTGTGGCGGTGCGACACGTAGCCGCGTTTCGCCCACGGGCTGATGCAGAGCAGCACGCTGCGTTGCGCATCCACGTGGTCCGGTTCGCCGCCGGAGTCGTCTTGCGTGACGAAGATGGCCATGTTCTTCCAATACGGCGTGTGCGACAGGAACTCGACGATGCGTCCTAGCGCGAGGTCGTTGTCCGCCATGTAGGACGCAAGGTAGGGATAGCCGCGGTCCGGCTTGGGCGACGTGCCGTGGTCGGAACAAAGCGCGATGTTTACGAACGACGGCAAGGGTTTCTTCTTCTTCAGGAACCGTTTCTCGACGTCCTTCATGAACCAGTGCGCGCGGTATTGATCCGGGATGTTCATGTTGAAGATGGGGAACTCGCGGCACGTATTGTCGTAGAGGGCCTTGGGCATCGGGATGTTGACGACCTCCCGCGCGCCGGTGGGGTGCATGTCCTCGCCCTCTTCGACGCCGGGAAGCTCGAAGCCTTCGCCGTAGTTCCGGAACCGTACCTTGTTACGCGCGAGATGCTCCCACATCGACCCCGCTTCCGGATAGTCCTCGGGGATGAGCGAGCCGTTCGATCCCATCGCATAGCGGCGGCCTGGCGCGCTGCTGTTCTTCTTGAAATTCCAACCCACCGAGTAGGTCATCTGCATCAGGTTGTTCGGCTGTACGCCCACGAGCCAGCGATGGCCCACGCCCGAGGCTTCGGGTTCCATGTAGAAATTGTCGCTGACGGTGAACTGCCGCGCCAGGGCGTTGTGATTGGTCATGACGGCCACGTCTTCGAGCGTCGGCTGCCCGTCACACTGAATCGTCTGGTGCAGGCCCCATCGAAGAAGATCGGGATCGTCGTTGGCGCCGGGGACGTGATCGAAGATCGTGTCGTAGGTGTGGTTCTCTTTCGCGATGAAGACGACGTATTTGATCTCGGGAGATTTCCGGCCCGGTTCCGTCGGAATGATCGGCGAGGCCATCGCGGCGCGATCTTCGCTACGGTCCACCATGCCGTTGTAGGCCAGCACGTTCTCGGTCATCCCCGCGAGTGCGTCGTCCGAAGGAACATCGATGATGCTGACGACGCCGCGCATTCCCAGGAAATCGCTCTTCGGGATGTCCTGCCCGCCTTTGGGGCCGTTGCCGAATCCCCGGAAACAGATGCAGACCAGGCGCTGGCCGTCCGGCGACAGCGCGACGCGGTACGGATACCACGCCGTCGGGATGTGTCCAAGCACGCGGAGCGTGTTTCCGTCGAGCACGGCGATCGCGTTGATACCCAGTTCCGCGACATACACGCGGTCGCCTGAGGGGGACACGGCCATGCCCGCGGGACTGACGCCGCGGACGTGCGCTACCAATGGCGACGGCACGATGCGCTCGCGGGCGGCGATGGCGTTGCTCGCGAGATCGATCCGCTCGATCATGTCGTTGTTGCCGTTGGAGACGTACAGGGCGCCGCCGTGCGCCGCGAGGAAGTTCGGCGCGCTGCCGCCCACAGTCTTGCCGTTATCCGAGGGCGCGCCCACCAGCAGGCCCGTTTTCACCCGGCTGATCACCGTCGGCGAACTCGGATTCGAGACATCGACACCCCACACGGAAAACGATTCCGGCACGTTCGGTTCGCCCAATCCCGGGATCTTGCGACCCTCGGCCTTCACGCCATCGCGCGCCGCCTTGCTCGGATAGCCGAAGGGCGGGAAGGTGAGCCCGCGAATGTCAAAACGTTTGTCCTTGGGAGGCGGGATGGGGCTGTATTCGAACAAACCTATGTTCGCCACGTATACCTTGTCGCCCACGACCGCCAGCGCGTACGGATAACGTCCGACGGGTACCGACCCCACGACCTTCTTCTGCTCGACGTCGATCACGGCAACGCGGAAGTTGGCCACGTCCGCGCAATACAGATACTTCCCGTCCGCGCTGCATTTCACATCGACCGCATAGCTGTCCTTGAACGCCTGCCCGTTCAACTCGCAATTCAACGCGACCTGGGCGGTTTCCTGGCGCGTCGCAGTATCGAAGAATGCAATCGAACCCAGTTCCCCGGCGCTCCAATATAGCGTGCGCCCGTCCGGCGAGAAATCCGCGCCGCCCGTGTTGCTTGGCTCGGGCTTCCCGCCAGGGCGAGACACGTAATCCGGCGGCCTGAACATGGCCACGGCAGGATTGGTTTGGTCCCAGTCCGTAATGATCTGCCCCACGCCATCGCTGGCTACGAACAGCGTCTTGCCGTCGCGGGTCATCGCCAGGCCATACGGGAAACGCGTCACCGGCACATGGTGGCCCACCGGCTTAATGCTGCGTCCGGTCGATAGAATGGTAGCTCCGTCAGGATCGTGTTTCGCGTACGTATCTACCGAGGGCGCGTGAAGGAAGGGCGGGTTCCCGGCAACCGCCGTCGCCGCGGCAACGGCCAATACAACAATTAGAACGTTCCGAAAAGCGGTCATCATCTTCTCCCATCGAAGCACGGCTCATGCGTGCCACTTGATTCGATTCCGATTGATGAAGACAGCCTATCAGGAATGCCGCCGTAGTCGCCATTTCTTCTAAGGCATTGCTGGACGGCATCCTCAGCATTCAATAGAAAGTGTTTCTAATGAAACACAGGACGATTGTTGACAGGACGATTATCAGGCAGGACGATGATTCCTAAACATTCCCGCTATGTCTTGGGCAGAAGATGTCATTGTTTATTAGAGAAGTATTTTCTATCTGACATTATGTATAGGACTCACCAACAACCTCTCTCGTGTCATTGCGAGGAGTGGCTTTAGCCCGACGAAGCAATCTCCCGGCCTGTTGTGCGCAGAAGATCAGGGGATTGCTTCGTCGGGCTAAAGCCACTCCTCGCAATGACACCACGGCTTGTGAGCACTGCGGGTTGGTCGTGCTCTCGCTCCGCTTCGAAAACACCAGAGCAGATTCAGATTTCGCGGCGCGGGGTCTATTGACGTATCATGCGCCAAGTGGCGTGAGCTTGCAGGAGTTTAGATTCTATGCTGTCCCGCGTTGAGAGTCTGGAGATGCGCGTGCTCACAGGCCGCGAACTGGGGAGGGTAATCGCTGTGATCGGGGTCCTATCGTTGGCTGCGCTTGTCTTACCCGTCCATGCGGCGGCGTCTTCCATCCAAGTCACGTCTCCTGACGGCAAGAACCGGATCGAGCTCTCCGGAATCGGCGATGCGTCCGCCGGGCTGGGGTTTACCGTATCCCGTGCGGGGCGCACGCTGATCCAAATCGACACGTTCAAGGTGACCCTTGCGGACGGCGGCGAATTGTCGGCTTCGGCGGCGATGGAGAAGAGCGAACGCGCCACCGTCGACGAGACGTTTTCGCTTCCGTGGGGCAAGACGAAGGAGGTTGTGAACCGGGGCGAACGCGCCACGGCACATTTCGTCGACGCCAAAGGCATCCGGTGGGATGTGGATCTGGCCGCGAACGACGACGGGGTAGCGTTCCGCTACCGGCTTCCCGAGCAACCTAACCTGCATGAATTCACGTTGACCGGGGAACATGGCGACGTTCGATTCGGCGGCGTGCCCACGCTGCATTACACCGCGTGGGATCGGCTGACGAACGATCACGAATCCGAGTTTCATCGGGATTCGCTGACCGGCGTAAGAGGCCCCCTCGTGGACCTTCCGCTCTTGGCGGTCTGGCGCGACGGAACGGCTGCGGGGGTCACCGAAGCGCGCATCCGCGACTTCTCGGGTCTCTATCTCAAGTGCGACGAGAACCCGGACTCGGACCTGTTTCATTTGCTCTTGTCTCATCCGCCTCACAAAAACGACGCGTGCGTTACCGGTGCGACGCCGCATGATAGTCCGTGGCGCGTCGTGCTGCTGGGCGACAGCGCGGGCGCGCTTCTCGAGAGCAACCTGCTGGTCTGTTTCAACGACCCGCCCGAGGGGGACTTCAGTTGGGTCAAACCTGGCAAGACGACGTGGCATTGGTGGAACGGCACGCTCGACCGAGGCCCTTCTTTCGTACCGGGCATGAACTTGGAAACGCACAAGCAGTACATCGATTTCTGCGCGAAGAACGGGATTGCCTATCATGCCGTCGTGTCGGACACGCGCCCGTGGCATCTCCAATCCGAGGAAGGATTCTCGCCCCATAAGGATACCGATATCCTCACGCCCCGACCGGAACTCCAGTTGCCGGAGATACTGCAATACGCGAAAGAACGTGGCGTGGGCATTCGTCTGTGGGTGCACTGGAAGGCGCTTCAGCCGTGCATCGAGGAGGCGTTCCAGCGCTATGAGGAATGGGGGATCGCCGGTCTGATGATCGACTTTCTCGACCGCGACGATCAGGAAGTCGTCGACTTCTGCGATCGCGTGCTCGAATCCGCCGCGCGCCACAAGTTGCATATCCAGTTTCACGGGTCGTACAAACCGAGCGGCGAACAACGGACCTTCCCGAACCTGCTCAACCGCGAGGGCGTGCTCAATCTCGAATACCTCAAGTGGAGCAAGCGCTGCACCCCGCCGCACAACGTCGAAGTGGCGTACGTGCGGCAGTTGGCCGGGCCGTTCGACTACCACACGGGCGGCTTCCATGCGATTTCAGAGAGGGCGTTCGTGCCGCAGAACGAGAACCCCTACGTACTGGGCACGCGCTGCCATCATCTGGCCATGTACGTCGTGTTCGACAACCCTATGCCCATGGTCGCCGACACGCCCGAAGCCTACGAGGGCCAGGACGGATTCGACTTCATCGTCAAAGTTCCCACGACATGGGATACCTCGCATTTCGTGACAGGCGTGGCCGGCGAGTATATCGTGATGGCTCGACGCCACGGCGACGCGTGGTACCTTGGCGGCATGACCGACTGGACGCCACGCCAGGTGTCGGTACCATTGGACTTCCTACCGCAGGGCCAATTCGAGGCGCGGATCTACGCCGACGGTTCCCTGAACGAAGACGAACCCAATGCGATTCGCATCGACACCAAGCCGGTCGAGTCCGGTGTAGCGCTTCCCATCGCAATGGCTCCTGGCGGCGGCTTTGCCGCGATCATCACGGCGAAATGAAGAGCAATGCGGTTCTAGTGCACGTGCTGCCTCGAGGACAGAAACCCAACCACCTGTCATTCTGAGCGAAGCGAAGAATCTCGGATGGAATTGAGGCCGTGACTGCCGTGAGATTCTTCGCTTCGCTCAGAATGACAGGTGGTCCGGAGTCGGTCGGTGTATCTGTGCCGCACTTTGCACGCCGTATTTTCATTGCCGTGAGTGAAGCGAAACTTAAGACGACTCGTAATCGTAATCGAACGAAATTGGAAGGTCATAGCGCGCCTCACGCGAGTTGCCCCCATGATCCTGTTGTGATAGCCTGACGCGCTCATTAGCGCTTTGAGGGGCCTGCGGAAGTGTTGAGGCGGCGTGCAGTGGAGGTAGCAGCAAGCACATGCGAATCGTCAAGCGAATCCTGAAGTGCGTCGTTGTGCTGGGGGTTGTCCTTGGGGTGATGCTGGCGGCGGCGATGGGGTGGTTGTGGCACGTGGCGCGAACACATCAACCGCGGCTCGACGGGGTCGTAACGGACGCATCGCTCTCGGGCGAGGTGCGCGTCGTGCGCGACGATTGGGGCGTGCCGCACATCGAAGCTCAAAACGAGCCGGACGCCTATTTCGCGCTCGGTTATGTCATGGCGCAGGACCGGCTGTTCCAGATGGAGTTGCTGCGGCGCGTTGCATGCGGGGAACTTTCGGAATTGCTGGGGCCGCTGGCGCTGCCCGTCGACAAGATCGTGCGTTCGTTCCGGATGCGCGCCAACGCGGAAGCGTACTTCGCCCAGAAAGACAAAGCGCCGCCCGGACTCGTGCGCGCAGCCGAGGCCTACGTGGCGGGGATCAACGCCTGTATGACGAAGGAGCCGCTGCCGTTCGAGTTCAGCGCGCTCCAAATCCCCGTGCGCCCGTTCACCATGGTGGATTGCCTGTCGATCGCGGGGCTGCTGCCGATCAGTTTTGCGGAAGGACTGCGTTGCGACACGTTGTTCACGATGCTGAAACAGCGCCATCCCAATTTGGATATCGACGCGCTGTTCCCAGGATATAGCAAAGAGATCCCCGTCACGGTGATGGAAACGGCCGCCGAGGCGGAGGCCTATCTCAAGGAAAAGGCCGGCACGAGTACCTCGGCGCTGCCATCCGGATCGAGCGCGCGCAAGAACTATGCGGCGCTCGAGACCCTTTTGAGTCCGCTGCAAAAACTGAATGCATGGTTCGGTCCGACCTTGGGCAGCAACTCGTGGGTGTTGAGCGGATCGCGGACGCGTTCGGGCAAGCCCATCCTCGCGAACGACCCGCACATCGCGTTCACCAACCCCGGCATCTGGTACGAGGCCCATCTGAAATACCCAGGCTTTGATCTGTACGGTTATCATTTCCCGCTCATTCCCTTCGCGTTGATCGGGCAGAACCGCGAGCGCGCCTGGGCGCTGACGATGTTCGAGAACGACGATGTCGATCTCTACCAGGAGACCTTCGATTCGCAAAACCCGAATCGCGTGATGTTCCAGGGCCAATGGACCGACGCGAAAACCGAGGAAGAAACGATCAAGGTCCGGTTCTGGCCCGACCAGAAGTGTACGATTCGCATCACCCCACACGGCCCGGTCGTCACGGATATGTTCAAGAAGCTGCTCAAGTACCAAGGGCCGGATATCGCATTGTGCTGGATCTGGCAGCATGTGCGCTACACGGACGTCGAGGGCGTCTACAAGATGGCGCACGCGAAGAATTGCGGCGAGTTCGGCGAGGCGCTGTCGCTCCTGACTTCGCCCGGCCTGAACGTTTCCTACGCGGACGCCGAGGGTACTATCGCATGGTGGGCCGCGGGGCGGATCTCGATTCGGCCGAAGCACGTCAATCCGAAGGCTCTTCTCGACGGGGCCTCAGGGAAAGACGAACTCCTGGGCTATCTCCCGTTCGAGCAGAACCCGCATCTCCGCAATCCGGAACGCGGGTACATTGTCACCGCCAACAACCTCTCGACCGTCAAACCGGTGGGGGCCGTCGAGGAGTTGCAGGGCTACTGGCAGCCGACCGATCGCGCTGCCCGTATTCGCGAGATTATGGATACACAGGCCACGTGGTCCCTCGATGATTTCAAGGCCGTCCAATTCGACGACAAATCCATTTCCGCGCCTCGTATCGTGGAGGCGGTAACCGGCATTCTCGGCCAACCCCAGGTGAAGCTCAACGCGCTGGAGCAACAAGCGCTGGATGCGCTGGCGAAATGGGACTTCCGCCACGGCACGAACTCCGTGGGGGCCAGCGTCTACGAGGTCCTCTGCGACACGACATGCAGCAACATGCTCGAGGACGAAATGGGTCCGGAGGTGTTCAAGAGCTACCACACGCTCGCCGACTGCTGGAGCAAATTCAAGTACATGATTCATGACGACGCCTCGGCGTTCTGGGACGACGTGACGACGCCTCAGAAGGAGACGCGGACGGATATCGTGGCGAAGTCGTTCCGCGAGACGGTCGAGCGCTTGAAGCAGGCGCGTGGCGCCGATGTCTCCGCGTGGACATGGGGTTCGATCAACTCGATGGAGTTCAAGCATCCCCTGGGGTATATCCCCATGCTCGGGCGCATCTTCAATATCGGGCCGTTCCCATCGAGCGGAGCCAACGAAGTCATCAACAACATGCATAGCGTCGGGAATGGGCCGCCCTATCATGTCCTGGCGGGGCCGTCGACGCGGCGGCTGATCGATTTCGCGGACCCCGACCATCAGTGGGACGTCTTGCCGACCGGCAACAGCGGCAATTTCACAAGCCCCCACTACGCGGACCAGGCGCCCTTGTTTATGTCAGGCCAGTACCACGAGATCCGGCTCACCGAAGACCAAATCGAAAAGCACCGCGAGCACACCCTTGTTTTCAAGAACTGAGCGCTGACCGTGTACGATGCCGTCACGGCGTCCACGACATATGCAGATCGCGCCGCGCGGTGCGGCAATCCTGAAGATACAGATTAATCAGGGTCTGATAGGGAATGCCTTTCTCGCTCGACTTCTTCTTGAAGTAATCGATAACGTCCGGATCCAAACGGAGAGTGATCTGTTTCTTGAGCCGTTTGGCATAGGGATTCCTGCGTGATTTCATCGTGGAAAGATCGTATTCCGCCTTCATGTTACGGTCTCCTGTAATGCGTGGATTCGGCTGGTGTCGCCTTGCGCGCGGAAACGATTCGGATTAAGCCTTGTGCTTCGCGATGGCAGTGGCAGACGAGGAGCAGGCGTAGCCGCGCTAAGGCCGAGAAGCACGAAGCGGTCTTCCCACTCCGAGTGCGCATCGTCGTAGAACTCGATGGCGCGCTCGTCAAAGAACACGGACCGCGCCTCTTCGAAGGCGACGCCGTGCTTCTCCAGGTTGGTGCGAGCCTTCTTTGGGTCCCAAGTGAATCTCAGCTCGTTCATAACTACATTATAACTACACTGTAGTCATTTGTCATCTGGACGTGCGGGGGTACTACTCCGCGACGAGGATCATCCACATGACCCCGAACCGATCCGTCAGCATACCGAAGCGGGGCGAGAAGAAGGTCTTGTTCATCGGCATGACCGTCTGGCCCCCTTCCGACAACGCGGCGAACATCCGGTCCGCTTCGGATTCGGTGGCCACCGTAATTGAGAGCCCGAACCCGCGGAACTCCGGCTGGCCGAGCGAATGACCGTCCGACGCGCATATCGTGGTTTCGCCGACGCGGAAGGCGGAATGCAGGATCTTCTGTTCCGCGCCCTCGACGCACATCGTCCCATCGGGGCTTTCGCTGTTCCGCATCATCATGACGATCTCGGCGCCCAACGCGGCGCGGTAGAATTCGAGGGCCTCCTCGCAACGGCCATCGAAGAACAGGTAAGGCTGGACGTTCATGGGAGAGTCTCCTTGTTAGATTGCACGCTCGACAGCCATCCGGCCAACGAAATGGATCGTCCTGATATCTGCTCATTCATACCCAACGACCTAAGCCGCGTGTCATTGCGAGCGTAGCGAAGCAATCCCCTCGCCTTCCAGACCGCGGTCTGAATGAGATTGCTTCGCTGCGCTCGCAATGACACGCGTTTCGATAAGCACGATGGAGCAATGGCACGCTGTCTCACTTGCGAGATAACAACGCGCGCGCCGCGCGTATGCCCGAGAGGCCGTCAGTGCCCCTCTTGCCTGAGCAGGGCTTCGACTTTCGCGAGGTGGTTGCCCTGGACTTCGACGCTGTCCTCGTAGGCCTTGCCGCCCGCAGCGCAGTGTTTCTTGAGCAGGGACAGCAACGCGTCAGTGTCTCCGGAGACGTTGCGGACGATGGTGACGGTCTTTCCCGCCGAGCGCCGTTCGACCGCGATCGGGTAGCCGCCTTTGCGCGTGCGTTCGATTCGGAACTTCGGCTGGGACGGCGCCTCGGTCCGCGGCGGCGCTTCCGCAAGTTGTTCGTGCGGGACGGTCCCGAGTGACGCAAACGGGTTCGAGGTCAGAGACGTAGGTGGTCCCGAAGTATCCAGGCGTTTGGGCCGGTCGCTCATGAAAGATTCCCTTCTGTGCACAGCGTTTTGTGGCGCTGGAGTTAGTCTAGCGATTCAGCGTCGATTCGTCTAGCTCGCAGCGGTTCACGATTATCGGCTCCCAGACAGTCGTGGTCGCGGTCGTGATCGTTATCGTAATCGATTCATCGGATTGGGATCGCCAATGGCGCGGGCGGTCTTCCGATGGCGTTGGATAAGCCGCCGAAATGTCGCCAGATCCAGACTCTTCTTACGCGCCGATTACGATTACGATTACGATTACGATCACGATCACGAGCGGGGGAGAGGATCTAATAAAACGCGTTCTGGTTCGTTATAGTGGATAGAACGTTCAGAACACTCCCTGGGGAGGCGATCGTGAAAGCAGACGACAAGAGTCAATGGATTCAACCGGTGCTCGAACGATTCGAGGGGCCGCTGATACGGTACGCGGCCCGCATTACGGGCAACCTGGAGCAGGCGCGGGACGTCGTGCAGGACACGTTCCTGCAACTGTGCGCCGCGCCTACCGGCCGCGTCGAAGACCACCTCGCGGCGTGGCTCTACACCGTGTGCCGCAACCGCGCCCTCGATGTCGCCAGAAAGGAACGCCGCATGACCCCGCTTACGGAAGTCCAGGCGCAGGCCTGCGCCAGTCTCGATCCGGCGCCCTCGGCGGCCGTCGAGCGCGAGGAGGCCCACGGGGAAATCCTCCGCGCGATCCGTACCCTCCCCGAAAACCAACGCGAAGTCATCCGCCTCAAGTTCCAGGACGCGATGAGCTATCGAGAAATCAGCCAGGTCACGGGACTCAGCGTGTCGAACGTCGGGTTCCTGATCCACACCGCCATCCGGACGATACGCCGCCGCATTGAGGCGCAGTCCGACTTGCTGGAACAGGCGTAGAGGAGACCCACGATGAACATCCCCTTAGACGACTCCCGAGTGACGGCCTACGCCCTCGGCGAACTCGACGACTCGGATCGCGCCGAATTCGAAAGCTGGTTGAACGAACACGCCGAGGCGCGCGAGGAAGTCGAAGCCATCCGCGCCGCCGCCACGCAGATCGAGGCCGAGTACGGCCGCGAACCCGAAGTCCGGCTTACCCCCGTGCAACGCGACAGCATCCTCGGCGCTTCCGAACGGAAACTGGAGCAACGCAGTGCGACGCGGTGGTGGAAACCGCTGCTGGCGGCGGCAGGAATCTGTGCCGTCGTTGGCGTCGTCGGACTGATGATGACAACCCCGAAATTAGGGCTGAGCAGGTTGGCCTCCAAGGGAGTCATCTCGCCGTTTGTTTACTCTCTTGATGGCGATGCGCCGCCGGCAAGACCGCCTGCGCCGAAAAGTTCTAAGGCTGCCCCCGCGCCCCCGCCGCCCGCGTGTCCGGCGCCTCCGAATATGCTGGGATCAAAGCGCGAGGACCTGCAACTTAGACAAAAACAGGTAGACGAGTTGCGTAACCTTGGATATAGCCATTCGTCATTTCCATCAGCAAAGACAGCCGATCGTCTTGCGACGCGCCTTAGCGTTCGGGCGGACTTCACGGATGATGTAAAGGCGGCAATAGAAATAGACAATCGGGCAGGTAATACCCCTGATCGCATTCCGCAGACACCCGTGCCGGGGACCGAATCCTATCCGGTGATCGTCGAGAACGAGTTCAAGTTTGTCAAAGACGAGCCGCTGTCGACCTTTTCGATCGACGTGGATACGGCTTCGTATGCGAATGTGCGGCGTTTCCTGAATGATGGGACCTTTCCTCCGAAGGAGGTCGTGCGGATTGAGGAGCTGATCAACTACTTCAAGTACGACTATCCGCAGCCGGAGGCGGGCGAGCCGTTTTCGATTAACGTCGAGGTCGCGCAATGCCCCTGGAACGAGGAACATTCGCTGGCGCGGATCGGTCTCAAGGGGAAGATTCCGCCGATGGACGACCGGCCTCCGTGCAGCCTGGTGTTCCTGTGCGACACCTCCGGTTCGATGGACGACCCGGACAAGCTGCCGCTGTTGAAGAAGTCGATGAAGATGCTCGCGGAAGAATTGCGCGGCGACGACCGGATCGGGATCGTAACCTACAGTTCGTCGGCGCAGGTCGCGCTCGAATCGACACCGTGCGACCGGAAGGAACGCATCCTGCAGGCGCTGGACCAGATGGTCTCGGGCGGGTCGACGAATGGGGGAGAGGGGATTCGCGAGGCCTACGACATGGCCACGCGGAACTTCGTGAAGGGCGGGATCAACCGCGTTATCCTCTCGACGGACGGCGACTTCAACACCGGCCTGACGCAGACGGGCGAGTTCGTGGACCTCATCCAGCGCGCCGCAAAGACGGGCGTGTTCCTGACGGTGCTCGGGTTCGGCAAGGGCAACCTCAAGGACACGAATCTCGAAGCGCTCGCGGACAAGGGCAACGGGCACTACGCGTATATCGACTCGTTCAACGAGGCGCGCAAGGTCCTGCTCGACGAGGCGGGGAGCACAATCATCACTATCGCCAAGGACGTGAAGATCCAGGTCGAGTTCAATCCGGGCAAGGTGGGAGCGTACCGGTTGATCGGTTACGAGGACCGCGCCCTTGCCGCAAAGGATTTCAACGACGACCGGAAAGACGCGGGCGAGATCGGCGCGGGCCACACGGTCACGGCGTTCTACGAGATCGTCCCGCCTGGCAAAGCCGTCACGCCGCCGGGCGTCGACCCGTTGAAGTATCAGGCGAATCCGTCCCCGCCGCCCGAACCGCCCGCGTCGGTCTCGAACGATCTGATGACGGTGAAGCTGCGCTACAAGCAGCCGGACAGCGATACGAGCGCGAAGATCGAAGTGCCGGTCCCGGCGCAGACGGTTTCGGAAGCGTCCGTGGACTTCAAGTTCGGCGCGGCGGTTGCCGAGTTCGGCTTGCTCCTGCGGGATTCGGAGTCCAAGGGGACGGCGACTTTCGCCCAAGATCTCGAACTTGCCCAACAAGGCAAAGGCCCCGATCCGGAAGGCTACCGCGCGGAGTTCATCAATCTCGTGAAGACGGCTCAGGCATTGGCAAGATAACGCTGCGCAGGCAGTGCACGTGGCCTGGTAAGTAGGGGCGGGTTCGGAGAACCCGCCCCGGTTCTTGTCTGGAGAATCGGGTTCTTGGCTCCGGCGGGAGCGCGGTGTTGAGCACAGTGGACTGAATGGACGATGTGGACGAAGTGGACAACGCTTCGCGCGTCAAACGCTTCCAAGTACGCTCCGTCCACACTGCATGCCTGGAAAGGCCGGCACCGTGGCTCGGTCTTGCAGGTCAGCACGCGTGCGAGAACCTGCAAGGGCAATCGCGGATGCAAAAAGGGCCGGTCCGTTGCCAGACCGGCCCTGAGCCTCAGTCGATTCCTTCTCCTTGCCGATGCCGTGGTTCGTTAGAACAGCGACGTCAGTGCGGCAAACGCGCGTGTGACCGGGAAGTCGCCGGGGAAGCGATTGAACTGGACGTGGCCGTCCATGTACAGCACGTTCGCGCCGCCGGGGACGTGATTGAACTCATCCGCACGTGTGCTGACGAGGTCGAACTCCACCGGGATTTCGCTCTGTGCGCGCGCTGTCGCCGCGGGGTTGTTGATGTCCGTGATGAAGAAGCGCTCGATACCTTCTCTCAGACGGTACAGAGTAATCTGCTTGCCGACGCCATTAGTGTACCCGACGTCATTGAGATAGGCGCTCTCCCCGAGCGGCTTGGCGACCTGCTGGGCCATCATGGTCGCGATGGCGCCAATGAAGCCGGGGTCGAGATACGCCATGCCGGTGGACTCGGTGATCGCGGGGTCATTTGCGTCCGCGGTGCTCCCGAGATAGCTTTCGCCGGGCAGCGCATTAAGTCCCCAGCCCACGTACATGTACGATTCGGCCGACACCGCGCAGGGGTCGACGACGCCGAGGGGCATCCACATATCACGAGCCTTGCTGCCTCCGGAGTCCGAAGGGCAGACGAGCACATTGATGTCGCTCAGGTACTCGGGGTAGATGGACGGGCCGTACGGCACGAATTCCGCATCGCCCACCGGAGGCACCGTTTCCGGATTGCTGTGGCCGCAAGGGCTGTAACCGGTATACGTTCCCGAGGCATGGTCGATCACGTAGGAAATCGCGTGGGCCATGGCGGGGAACATCTGGCCCTTGGCTTCGTTCGAGTACATCTTGAAAACGAGCCCGACTTGCTTAAGGTTGTTCGCGCAACTTGAGCGGCGCGCGGATTCGCGCGCGCGGGCAAGCGCGGGAAGCAGAATAGCGGCGAGGATCCCGATAATGGCGATCACCACCAACAACTCGATCAGGGTAAACCCGTGTTTCTTCATGGTGGTAAAACCTCCTCTGTTCAACTGATTGAACTGCCCAATACTGCTCAGACTAAGCCCTGCAACTGCGCACTACAACCTGCACCTGCATCGGCGTCCCCGACAGCCCTCCTTTCCTTAAGGTGGGAGAGACACGATTCGACCGCGCATGCGCGAACGAAAACAGATCTCCCTTTTCGAAATCCTGAAACAACCCTGCCTTAGAATGCCCTTCAGCCTTGCCCTGACTATAGACTACCTCGCTGTAGTTGTCAAGCGTGTTCCGAGGGTTACGCTGGGATGGGCTGGGCCGTGAAGACGATTGCGGCGACGAGGACGGTCGCGACGAGAGTCCGCGCGGCCGTCTACCGCTTGGGGCCGCTGACGCTTGCCAGTTTGGCTGGCGCGGGCTCGTTCTCGAGGGCGGATTCGGAATAGGTGTTGTTGGCGCTCCAGAGAATCCACTCGTCGTAACCGGCGTCGTAGACGGCTTTAATCTGCTGGCGCACCTGCTCGGCGCCGTATTTTTGATAGCGTCCCGAACCGAGCCACGTGGCGGTGAAGTCTTGCAGGTAGGGGCGGATATGGGCCTTGTAGTTGTCGACGGTCCCGATGCGGCGCTTGGCCTTGACGAGGGTATTGTGAACGACACCGTAGGGGTCCAGGTCCGGTCTCGCGTAACACACCCCGTTGACCACCTGGCCCGGGGCATAGTGCGACGGATACACCATGGGACATAGATAGTCGACGTCGTTGCCGAGCTTTTCGAGCCACTGGCCTATATTCTCGCTGTCCTCGGGGGATTCGCAGATAATGCCGAACACGTCGGCCGATAGCGTCACGCGCGGGATCTGTTTGCGCGCGTAGGCGAGAAACTCGGCGACGATCTCCGCGCGAGACTTGCCGCCGGTATCGCCAAAGGCCATGGCCTTGGTGTTGCCGTCGCTCGGGAAGCGGATGTAGTCGAATTGGATTTCGTCGAATCCGAGCGCAACGGCTTCGTTGGCCAAGGCGACCGAATAGGCCCAGCACTCCTTCTTGTACGGGTTGAGCCAGGCGACCTTCTTGTCGTCCTTCCAGACGCCGCCCGCCTGGTTCTGAATGGCCCACTCGGGCTTCGCCGCGGCCAGGACGGGGTCTTTGAAACACACGATGCGCGCGATCACGCGCACATGGTGGTCGTGGAACACCGGGAGCGCCTTCTCTGGGTGAAACTTGCGTTTCCAGGCTTTCGCCTGGGCCACCTCGGGGACTTTCGAGTCGTAGCCGACGTACCCGTCGCTGTCCTTGACATCCACCACGTAGGCGTTGATCTCGCTCGTGTCCGCAAGTGCCGCGTAGTGTTCGACACGATCGGCCCGTCCGGCGGTCCATCCCGTGAGGTAGAGCGCCTTGACCTTGAACTGAGGATCGCGAGCGGCGGCGGGAGGCTGCGAAGCGCCCAAACGCTCGATCGCGCCGTAACTCAGTCCGGCCACGGGAATCCACAGCGGGTTTCCGCATCCGGCAAGCGCCCACGCGCACGCCATGCATACCGCAATCCGGCCGACTCTACGCAGCTTCATCGATCCCTTTCCCTTCGCCTCGGTGGCAGACTGTAGCATTTCAACATGTTCGAGCTCAACCACAATTCCTTGCGGGCCTGCTGTCTCAAATTCAGAACTCGCGGGTGGCAAACGATACCCCCTATTTGGAACATCGGGCCTGGTTTACATTAGGATGCGCGCATGGACCTCGCCGCAGTACAACGGGAAACCCTCGAACGCCGGGCCGCCGAAACCGGGCGCTGCCGCGATCTCCTCGTGTATCACGCGGTCCAGGGCGATTGGGCCGCGTTCTTCGATGTGGGATCGAGGGCCGTGCACGAGGAGGATGCGCTTGCGCGCGACATTCTAGCGTTGTCCCAAGGCAGCGCTTCTTCGGGACCTGACCTTGCGCGGCGCTTGGTTCTCAGCGAGGACCCTTTGCTCTATTACTCTCTGGCCAAGCACTTGCTGCGCACGAATGCGGTATCGAGCGCGGTCGCGGCGGCGAGGCAACTGCTCACCCGAAAGCCCAACGAGACGATCGTGATGAACCTAGTCGTGAAATGGCTGGCCAGCCAGGGCGATACCGCCCTCGCTTCGCGTCTCGCTCGGGCATCGCTGCTGGTCAATCCCGATCAGCGGGATGTCGCTGCAATCCTCGATGCCGTCGAACGCGGCGATCCCTTGCCGTTTACGCTGTATCTGGATGCAGCGCCACAGCGCAGAGGCGTTACCTTCTACACCCCTGCGCACAATGTGGCGCAGTACCTCCGCGGCACGATCGAAGCGCTGATTGGGCAGAGCTATCCGTTGCATGAAATCCTGGTCGTCGATGATGGCAGTGTGGATGCGACGGCGGACATTGCGCGCGATTATCCCGTTCGCCTGATCGCGTTCGGCGAGAACAGAGGCCTTGCCGCCGCGCGCAATGCGGCGTTTCGCGAGGCGGCGACGGAACTCGTCGGCGCGGTGGACGCGGATGTCTGCGCCGATCCGGACTATACCGTCCATGTCCTGATGGAATTCGAGAACGCGGACCCCAAGCTGGCGGGCGTGGGCGGACGGCTCATCGAGATACATGACGTCTTGCCCGGCGACCGTTGGCGCGCACGCCACTTGCCGCAGGGATGGTATCCGTACCGGATGTATTTCGGCGATTTGCCCGTGGTGGTCGAGGGAACGCCGGGCCGCGATTCCACGGTGATCGGCGTGTTCTTTTTGAACGGATGCAACACGATCTTCCGCCGCGATGCCGTGCTCGATTGCGGCGGCTACAACGAGAAGTACCGCGCCAACAACGAGGACGGCACCATGTCGGTTGCTCTCCGCGATCGTGGGCGCCATCTGGCGTTCACCCACAGCGCAGTGGCGCGCCATGCACGGCGCGACACGGCGTCGAGCGTCGCGAAGACCGCTTGGGCCTATGGGTTCTGGGCCTACCAGGAAGCCGGGTTGTACCACGATGCCGCGACCATCCTGAACAATCTCAACCGAGGTAAGGAATACTCGTACCTCGCCATGAATCAAGACATCTCCGGCGGCGAGACCGAATGCATTTACGTCGGCTTTCTGCTCCTGTTCTTCTATCCGCTCCTTGACCTTCGCTACGGAGTCGAACAGGGCTTCTTCACGAGAGAGCAGGGGGCCTTCATGCAGCACACGATCCTCGGCGCGATCCGTGCGCTCGACGATCGCTGTCAAGGCGGTCTGTTCGAGCGCGTTTACCGAGACACCGCGGCACTGCTTATTGACGCGCCGTTTGACAACGTATCGTTGCCGGAGGAAACGCGAGCACTGTTCGATCCCTTTATCGAGCGGCTTGTGGGGGACTTGGCACAGTTTCCGGAAGAACTTTATGCAATGCTTACCATGAAGCCCGCCCACTAGCCACTGACCACTGACCACTGGCCACTAGCCACTGAATTCAACGTGTCGACTAAACGTGTCGGTTTGGCTATGATGGAGTTCGTGCCGAGCCGTAGTGGCGGGCCACGCGCATCGTGGAGAGGGAACCATGAAACGTAGAGACTTCTTGAAATGCTCGACCCTTGCGGCGGCAGGCGCGCTGGCGTCGTGCCGTTCCACTGGCGGCGGTTCATCGTCGCATCACACGCGGCCCAACATCCTGTTTATCATGACGGATCAGCAGCATGCCGGCATGATGAGTTGCATGGGGAACCCGTGGCTCAAGACGCCCGCGCTGGACGGACTGGCCGCGTCGGGCGTCCGGTTCGAACGCGCGTACGTCTCGAATCCGGTCTGCATGCCGAGCCGGTTCAGCCTCCAGACCGGGCGGATGCCGAGCGCCATCGGATTGGGGACCAACGACGACACGCCCAAGCCGCTTCTTACCGACGCGATGCGCGAGGAATCGTTGGGACCGTTGTTCAGCCGGGCCGGGTACGAGGTGGCCTATAGCGGGAAGGTCCATCTTCCGAAAAGCATGACGGACGTCGGCGTGTTGGGCTACCGCAATCTGACGCCGAACTCGCGGCAGGAACTGGCCGACGCATGCGCGGCGTTCCTTCGCGAAAAACACGAGCGGCCGTTCCTCTTGTTCGCGTCGTTCATCAATCCGCACGATATCTGTTACATGGCGATCAACGATTTCAGGCGTTCGCAGAACACGCCTCCCTTCGGCAACGTGGACTCGAAGACCGTCGAGGCGGTCCTCGATCAGGCGCGCAATTCGGGTGACCTTGCCGGGTTCGTCGAGAAGTACTGCCCGCCGGTGCCCGAGAATTACGACGTGCCCGGCGGGG
This sequence comes from uncultured Nitrospiraceae bacterium, assembly GCA_964402555.1. Taxonomy (GTDB): domain Bacteria; phylum Hydrogenedentota; class Hydrogenedentia; order Hydrogenedentales; family SLHB01; genus CAYOCT01. Next base: position 121,444 of record CAYOCT010000006.1, read on the forward strand.
AACCGGACTGTATCAAGACGGCCTATGTCGATGCGGTGCCGTTCCGCGCGTTTGCTCGCGAACATTGGACGGCGATGGATTGGCGGCTGCACCGATGGGCGTATTGCCGCCTGATGGAACAAGTGGACCGCGAGATTGGCCAGGTGCTGGACGCATTGCGCGATGCGGGCCTTGAGGAGGACACGCTGGTCGTATTCACGAGCGACCACGGCGATATGGATGCCTCGCACAGACTCGAGCACAAATCGGTGCTCTACGAAGAAGCGGTTCACGTGCCGATGATCCTGAGTTACAAAGGCGCGATTCCGGAAGGCAAGGCCGAACGCCGCCACTTGGTCCACAATGGGCTCGACCTGTTGCCGACCCTGTGCGACTTCGCGGGCATCGAGCCGCCCGAAGGCCTCTCAGGGCGCAGCCTGCGTCCGCTGGCTACGGGCCGTCCGGCGTCATGGCGCGATTTCGTCGTCTCCGAAAGCCAGAATGGGCGGATGCTGCGGACGGACCGTTACAAATACTGCGTCTACGATTCCGGCCAGCATCGCGAGCTGTTGACGGATTGCCGCGCGGACGCGGGCGAGATGCGGAACCTTGCCGAGGATCCCGGCGCCAAACGCATCCTCGAAGAACATCGCGCGCGGCTGCGGCAATGGGTGGCACGGGTAGGAGACGGCATCGGCGCGCAGTATATCGTGTGAGAGGAGGGGTGATATGCGCTCGACGAGACGAATGATCCGAGTGCTCTCTGCGGTGTCCGTGTCAATCGCTCTGATGGGGTGGGCGGCTATTGCCAAGGCGGAGTCTGCCACGCGGCCCGTCGTCCATTTCGGCGGATGCGGCGGCGTGTATTTCCTGGTCGAGCCGGGCGAGTTCTGGGTGGAGGTCGAGAAGATCGACCTGAAAGAAAGCCATCGGAAAACGATTCTGCGCGCCATCCTCGCCGGGCCGGACCGCTCGGTGCTCGCCGACGAATATCTCAAACCGTCGAAACCGGAAGAACCGGATGCGGTCGAGCGATGCCGCTTGAGCGCCCACGCGGATCGCGAAGGCGTCTACGCGCTGAACATCACGGCGGGCGACGATCGGTACGGCGAGAAGTTCGCGTGGGGCTTCCGCACCAACTGCCGCCGTTACGTGGTCGAGACTTCCCGCGGCCATAAAGACGCCGCGCATGAAGAGCCGCTGGTGCTGTTGAGTCCCGACGCGTCCGGCGAGGTCTGTTTCAGGCCGGAACGCGGAGCGTTCTCCGTCGATATTTCCAAAGCCCCCGAGGGCATCAAAGAGGCCAGGCTCCTCGATGCGGCGGGCAAGGAAATCGCGGTCATTCCGTTGGATGCCCAGGGCGCTGGACACGGTACCATTCCCGCCGGGGACCGTTCGTCCGAGCCATGGAGGCTGTGCCTGCCCGCTTTCAAGGCCGTCGTGCAGATCGATGGCGTGACGCGGTGGCCCGAGGGATGCGACTACCCGAACTTCTCGTTGTGGACGCCTGACGCCGCGTCGTGGTTCCCGCTGCACGAGAACCGATGGCTTATCACACCCTACGACCAGACCGTGTATACGGGCACCGAAACCAAGGGGAGTGTCGAGTTTCGGGTACACAACAACGCTTTCGCGCCTAGGACTGTCAAGCTGAACGTGGAGTTCCCGGACCAGTCCTGGACGGCGAAACTCGCGACCGACGCAATCACGCTTCAAGCAGGAGAGTCGCAACAAGTCGCTTTGACCTACACGCTCCCGGACAGTGGGGATGCGTGGACATGCTGCGTCCGCACCACGGCTCAGGACCCGTGCGGTCTGTCGACCTACTCGTCCTTCACGCTGCGCCGTGGCGTCGCGCCCGCCACGCAACCGCTCACGATCCCGCTCGTGCTGAAACCGTACACCCACGAGAACGAGCAATTCGGCTATCACCCCACCTACCTGCTGACCAACCAAGTGTACTTCAACGGCGGCGGACAGCCTTTCATCACCTCGGAGAAAGGCGTCTATCGCTGGGACGGCCACGCCTGGACGGAGACCTGCGACATCGTTCGGGCGGACGGACAGACTGCGCCGTTGAAGCCGCTCACATCGAAAGTCGCGTTCAGCAAGAACGGCGATGTCTATTCGATTGCCGCCGCCGACAAGTCGGCGGCCGTCGTCTACTCGTGCGACGGCGGCGCGACCTGTCGCGCGTCCGCGTTGCCCGGCCACGGCGCGTTCGATATCGAACAGTTCTCCGGACACAACACGCCCGACGGGCCTCCGCCGGTGGTCCGGTACACACTGACGGAGAAAGATCCGAAGCTGATCTGGCGGCGCTTGAACGACCTCGACCTGATCCTGCCGGAAATGGACCCGGACGGCGCGCTGCGTATGGGCGAGCCGGTGTCGATCTCCAAGAAATGCATCGGGTTCTCGGCGCACTCGGGCATCCCCTCGTCGGTCGTGTCGCGAGAGGGGAGAGTCCACGTAGTGTGGGCCGAAGCGACCGACCCGAAAGAAAGCGTCCCCGGCGTGCCGACCTTTGTCGTGACCTACGACCGGACCACGAAGACGCTCGGGAAGCCCGCGCTCGTGGGCTACGGCCCGCCCGCTAACGACGTGCACAACACGCCGTCCATGACCATGGACAGCAAGGGCTACCTCCACGTCCTCGTCGGCACGCACGGCCGCACGTTCAAGTACGCGCGCTCGCTCCAGCCCAACGACGCCGGAGGGGGATGGACCGAGGCCGAAGACCTCGGCCCCGGATTGCGCCAGACCTACGTCGGGTTCGTCTGCGATGCCAGCGACACGCTCCACGTCGTGTTCCGCCTTTGGTACGACGACCGCGCCTACTTCCCCGCCGGCAGCTACGCGACGCTCAGCTACATGCGCAAACGCCCCGGCAAGCCCTGGACCGCGCCCCAGCCGCTCGTCATCGCCCCCTTTTCCGAATACAGCGTCTTCTACCACCGCCTGACCATCGACCCGGCCGGACGCCTGTTCCTCTCCTACGACTACTGGTCGACCTACTGGTTCTACCGCACCGACCACTGGGGCACGCGCCGTGCCCTCATGATGTCGCCCGACGGCGGCACGACATGGAAAATGGCGGGCACGGAAGATCTGGCGCGCTGACGAGCGCGTTGGCGCAACGGAAATGGAAAGGCGATCGGGCCACGACTGCGCAACCCCAAGCAAGGACGATTCACATCGGCACTTTCCCGCCTTGGGACGGAATTGCTATACTCGCGGCATGTTCCTGAACCTTGGGGAGTCGGCTCTATGCGCGTATTGGTGACGGGCGGCGGCGGCTATCTCGGATGTTGCGTGGTCTCGGCGTTGATCGAGAAGGGCCACGCCGTACGCGTGTTCGACCGGTTCTGCTTCGGCCGCGACGCGCTCGCGGAGTTCGAGAATGCGCCCGGCTGCGAGATTGTCCAGGGCGACATCCGCCGTCTTCAAGAGACGCCCGGCCTGTTCGACGGCGTCGACGCGCTGGTGCATCTGGCCAGTCTTTCCAATGATCCCTCGTGCGACCTCGATTACGACATGACGCTTGACGTGAACGTCGAAAGCACCCGCGAACTCGCGAAGCAGGCCATGCAGCGCGGCATCCGGCGGTTCGTGATCGGCTCGTCGTGCAGCGTGTACGGCCGCGGGATGTTCGACATCCTCGACGAAGAAAGCCCGCCGAATCCCATCGCGGCCTTCGGGTCGAGCAAGCTTGAAGCGGAGCGGCTGTTGCTCCAGATGCGCACGGACTTCTTCGAGCCGGTCGTGGCGCGCATGGCCACGATGTTCGGGTGGTCGCCGCGCATGCGCTTCGACCTTGCCATCAACCAGATGGTCGCGACCGCGCTACGCCACGGCGGCATCAAGGTCCGCGGCGGAGGCAACCAGTGGCGGCCGTTCGTCCACGTCCGCGACGCGGCCCGCGCCATTGTCACGCTGCTCGAAGCCCCTGCGTCGAAGGTCGCGGGCCAGGTTTTCAACGTCGGCGCGGACGAGTTCAACACGCGCATCGTCGACCTCGCGCATCGGGTGGCGAGCGCGCTGGGCAACGTCACTGTCGAGGTGCCCAACGACGACGACGACCTGCGCACGTACCGCGTCCAATTCGACAAGATCCGTCGCGCGCTCGGCTTCAAGTGCCAGTGGTCCATCGGTGAAGGCATCGAGGAAGTCCGCGACCGCATGATCGCGACGCAGCTCGACCCGTTTGCGGACCAGTATTTCAACGTCTACACCATGAAGCGCCTGCTCGCCACGCCCGTGGACGAGGGTGGCGAACCGATCGCCGTCCGCTTCATCCCGCTTGCGAAGCCTTGCATCGGCCCGGAAGAAGAAAAGGCCGTCGTCGAAGCGCTTCGCAGCGGATGGCTGACCTCAGGACCGCAAGTCCCGGCATTCGAGAAGGCCTTTGCAGAAGCGGTGTCCGCGCCGCACGCGGTAGCCGTGTGTTCGTGCACCGCGGCGCTGCACCTCTGCCTCGACTACGTGGGCGTGCGTCCGGGCGACGAGGTCATCACGTCGCCGATTACGTGGGCCTCGACCGGCAACACCATCCTGCACATGGGCGCGAAGCCGGTGTTCGCCGACGTGTGCTGCGCGACGATGAATATCGACCCGGCCGCGATCGAACGCGCAATTACCGAGCGCACGCGCGCCATTATGCCCGTGCACATGGCTGGCGAGCCGTGCGACCTCGACGCGATCTATGCAATCGGGCGCAAGCACGGCATCCCAATCGTCGAGGACGCGGCGCACGGACTCGGCGCGGCGTACAAGGGCGTGCCCATCGGCAGCTACGGCGACTTCGCGTGTTTCAGTTTCTACGCGGTCAAGAACATCACGACGATGGAAGGCGGCACGATCTCGCTCAAGGACCCGGACATCGCCGCGCGCTTGCGTATGATGGCCGCCAACGGTATGTCCGCGACGGCGTGGGAACGCTACGGACGCAGCGCCGTCGCGCGGCCTCCCGAGGTTGTCGAGCCTGGCTACAAGTACCTGATGAGCAACGTGGGCGCGGCGATGGGCGTCGAGCAACTCAAGAAACTCGCATCGTTCCAGGCCGCGCGGCGCAGGCTCGCGCACATGTACGCGCGGGTCTTGACCGAACTCGACGAGATTTGGCTGCCCGAACGAAGCGACGATTGCGAACACGCGTGGTACTCGTTCGTGATTCGGTTCAATCTCGACAAGTTGACGAAGACGCGCGACGAACTCGCCGCGGCGTTGCGGCGCGAGAATGTCGGCACGGGGGTGCATTTCCTCGGTCTGCACCTCCACCAATACTATCGCGAAACGCTCGGTATGAAGCCTGAGGACTTCCCCGAAGCGACCGCGGCGTCGTACGAGGTCCTGTCGCTTCCGTTGCATCCTGCGATGACCGACAAGAACGTTCACGAAGTCGTCGAGGCGCTCAAGAAAGTCCTCGCGCACGCGCGCAAGAAAGGGTGATCGGCATGTTCGCCGGAAAGAAGATCGTCGTTGTGATGCCCGCGTACAACGCGGCCTCCACCGTGCGTCAGACCTACGACGAAGTCATGGCGCAGGGCATGGTGGACGAGGTCGTGCTCGTCGACGATGCGAGCAAGGACGATACCGCGGAGATAGCGCGCACGCTGCCCAAAACCACGGTGCTCGTGCATCCGAAGAACCGCGGTTACGGCGGCAACCAGAAGTCGTGTTACAAGCTCGCGCTCGAACTCGGCGCGGATATCGTCATCATGGTCCACCCGGACTATCAGTACACGCCGCTGCTGATCCCCGCGATGGCCTCGATCCTCGCGAACGGCCTGTACGCGTGCGTGCTCGGCTCGCGCATCCTCGACGGCCACGCGCGCAAGGGCGGCATGCCGCTGTACAAGTACATTTCCAATCGTATGCTGACGCTAAGCGAGAACATTCTCCTCGGCGCGAAGCTCTCCGAATATCACACGGGCTACCGCGCGTTCACGCGCGAAGTCCTCGAAAGCGTGCCGCTCGAAGCGAATTCCGACGATTTCGTCTTCGACAATCAGATGCTCGCGCAGATCATCTGGCACGGGTTCACCGTTGGCGAAGTCTCGTGCCCCACGAAGTACTTCGCCGAGGCGTCGTCGATCAATTTCAAACGCAGCGTGACCTACGGAATCGGATGCCTGAGCACCGCGCTGGCGTTTCGTCTCGCGAAGATGGGACTGATCCGTTCGGCCCTGTTTCCGACTGCCACGCAACGGGGTTGAGTCGAATCCATGAATGCCGCCGACGTAAAGACCCAACTGAGACGCGCGGCCAATTCCGAAAAGGCCAAGCTCCTCGCGGGATTCTTCAAGACCGGCAAGGGCCAGTACGGCGAGGGCGACCGCTTCCTCGGCGTGATGGTCCCGCAACAGCGCAAGATCGCGAAGGCATTCTTGAGCGCGCGTCCCCCGTGCGCTGAGGCGCTTGCGGCCGTACGCGAGTTACTGCGCGGCGCGTATCACGAGGAACGCTTTACCGGCCTTGCGATCCTCGTGGACCTCTACAAGAAAAGCGCAGAACCCGATCGCAAACGTATCTACGACTTCTATTTCAAGAACCAGGACGGTATTAACAGTTGGGACCTCGTCGACGTCAGCGCGCCGCGTATCGTCGGGGCCTATCTGCTCGGCAAGGACCCGTCCATCCTCTACACGCTCGTGGAAAGCGATCGACTGTGGACGCGCCGCGTGGCTGTCCTCGCGACGTTCGCGTTCATCGACGCAGGCCAGTTCGATCACTCCTTGCGCTTTGCCGAGCGGCTGCTCATCGAGAAACAGGACGGTCATGACCTGATGCACAAGGCCGTCGGCTGGATGTTGCGCGAAGTCGGCAAGCGCGACGAGCGCGTCCTCGCGCAGTTCCTGGATCGCTTCGCGCCGCGTCTGCCGCGTACGGCGCTCCGCTACGCGATCGAGCGCTTTCCCGAACCGAAACGGCAACACTACCTGCGGATGCGAAGCGCATGAATTCAGACGGCGATCCCTGCGAACTCGAGGCTGTGCTCGAAGCCATGGCCGACGGCGTGTTCGTCGTCGATACGCAGCGTGTCGTGCGGCGCTGGAATCCCGCGATGCAGCGCATGACCGGCTACGCCCCCGAAGACGTGATCGGCAAGTCGTGCGGCGTGTTCACGTGGCTCGAACAGACGGACGACGCCGAGGACGGCATGTATTGCCGCTTGTTTGCGGCGGGCAGCATGGACCGCACGGAACTGACGGCCCTTTGCCGTGACGGGTCGACGCTGCCCGTCCTGGTGAGCGCACGCGTCATGAAGAACCCTTCGGGCGAACCGATGGGCGCCGTCGTTACCGTGACGGACCTCTCGACGCTCAAACGGCTGGAGAGCCAGGTCTCGCAACTCCGCATGGAAGTCGAGGGACGGTTCCAGTTCCATAACCTCGTCGGATCGAGCCACGTCATGCAGCAGGTATTCCAGCGCATCGAACTGGCCGCCGCTTCCGAGACGACGATCCTCGTCCTCGGCGAGACCGGCACAGGCAAGGAGCTTGCCGCAAAGGCGATCCATTACCACAGCCCGCGCAAAGATGGCCCGCTCGTCAGCGTGAACTGCTCGGCCCTGTCCGAAAGCCTGGTTGAAAGCGAACTCTTCGGCCATGTCAAAGGTTCGTTCACGGGCGCGCTGAAGGACCACGTCGGCCGGTTCGAACAGGCGCACGGCGGGACGATCTTCCTCGACGAAGTCGGCGAGATCCCGCTCTCGGTGCAGGTCAAGTTGCTGCGCGTGATTCAAGAACGCGAGATCGAGCGGATCGGCGAATCACGCCCGCGCAAAGTCGACGTGCGGATTATCGCGGCGACGCATCGCGACCTTCGCGAACGTCTCCAACAGGGCCAGTTCCGCGAAGATCTCTTCTATCGCCTCAACGTGTTTCCGATCGAACTGCCGCCGCTTCGCGAGCGCCGCGAAGACCTCGCGCCGCTTGTGGCCCATTTCCTCTCGAAATTCAACGAGCGGTCCGGGAAACAGGTCCAGCGCGTCAATCAGGACGCGATGCGCATGATGATGGACTATTGTTGGCCCGGTAACGTCCGCGAACTCGAGAACTGCATCGAGCACGCGTTCGTGACCTGCGGCCCGGGCGAGATTGACGTCATGGATCTCCCGATCGAGATCCGGCGCACCGACATCAAGGACAGGATCTGCGGACCGCGCTCCGACACAGCGCGCGAGCCAAAACGCGCGCGGCGTCCGGCCAACCGCGACGAGATCCTTGCCTTACTGCGCGAGTGCGATTGGAACAAGGCCGAGGTCGCGCGGCGCCTCGGGATTACTCGGACGCAGGTCTGGCGACGCATGGTGCAGTTGGGGATTCCGATGCAGCCCGAAGGCTGAAGAAGACACGGACGTGCACGGACGGACACGGTGCGGGCGAGCCGCAACCAAACAGATGGAAAGAGATGAAAGTCCAAACGATAAATGATGAATGATAAACCGGGAAAGGATGAAGGATGAGGGATGAAGGATGAACCTACTTGTCCCCCGTCCGAGAATAACGCTTGTGGCCAGTGAACTTGCGCAGCGTTTCTTCGAGGAATTGATGGAAGATGACAGACAGTAGTACGGACTCAGCGCCTTGCCCGATACACCATTATGGACCTCGCTCCGTGTGTCATTGCGAGCCAACGACCCGGCTTCGCCGCTTTGGCTGGAGCTGCAAGTCTGTCCCCTGGGTCTAAGCCAAAGCGGCGAAGAATCGCCGCACTCCAAAGAGTCGGCACTCCGTTTCGCAGATCCCGAATAGAAGCTCGATGCTTGTTTCTTGGGAGCGTAGCGAAGCAATCCCCCAGGAAGAAGAGGCCGCGCTTGCAATGAAATTGTCAGGATTTCTCCGGAGCGACCTTCACTGCGTAGACCTGGATGGTCCCGGTGACATCCGATTGAAACACCACCCATTGCCCGTCCGGTGTGAAATGCGTGTTGGGTTCGGGGAACGATTTCCACGAATGGCCGGCCATGCTGCACAAGCGCTGAATCTTCAGCTTGCCGCCTTCCGGCTTGAACAGGAAGATCCATTTCCCTGAAGGACACAGCCGAAAGCTCCCGCCTTCGCCATCGCCGCAGAACATCGTCTGGTCCGGCGAGATGTTGAAGTGGCGCGAGGCATACCGCATCTTGAACGGGTACTTCGTCAGTTCCAGCGTCTTGACGTCGACCGACGCCAGGTAGAACTGCGGATAGGTAATGGCTTCCATGAACGGCGCGATCTTCGCCGGCCAGCTTGGTAATTGGAAATCGCACCAGACCTTCGTGCCGTCCGGCGACCAGAACTCGTGCGTCTGCAATTCGCGCGGGTACTTCTTCTCGTGCAGCTTCCGCAACTCCGTGCCGTCCGAACGGACCATCCACATGCGCTCGACCTCGTGTCCCGGCCCCTCGTGGCAGAACTCGATCAACGTCGGATCGGTGGGGGAAAACTGGATGTGTCCGAGCCATTCGTTCTCGTGGTAGAACTCGTTGATCTTTCCCGTGGCGATGTCGATGGTGTACATCGTATTCGGCAGCTTGGATTTCCAGATTTCGCGAATCCATTGCGCGCGCGGCATCTTCGACGCGTAGTACTTCTCCTCGCCAAGGCAATAGCACCCCGCGAGCGTCGTCTCGTCGCTGTTCACCGTCAGCCCGCGGCCGCACACGTACGCGTGCGGCACGTCAGCAATCTTCCGCGTTTCCAGCGTATCGATCTGCGTCGCGTACACACTGTCGCCGCTCGTGTAATAGAGCGTCCGGCTCTTCGGCGCGACCACTTCGAGGCCGCAGCCTATCGTCGTGATTTGCCGGATATCGAGCGTCTTCAGATCGCACGTGAACGCGCAACGCCCCTTGTTCGTAGACCCCATGAATACCATCTTGTCGCCCGACGCGGTGAACGGGTTCTGATGAAAATAGAAGACCTCGTTCGTCCCCTCGCGCCGCGACAGTCGGATGACCTTGTGGCCCGTCGTCTTGTCGACCCACTCGTTTGCGTTCGGGGCCTTTGGAGGCCACGCGGGCTCCGGCGACCCGGCGGCGCAACCCGTCCACAGGAGTAATACCAGAATCGAAATGGTTACCCTTACGAGCGGTCGTAGCGAACGCGCCGGCACGATAGCTGCTCTTTTCATACGTGACATGTCCCCAACATGAGTTGAAACCGAGTGAATCCGAACACAGGAGTAAGACCATGAACGTGGAACGTTGGTTGCGGTTGATAGCCGGTTCGTTTATCCTGCTTGCGGCAGGTCTGGCCTACGTGCAGAGCCCCTACTGGCTTCTCTTTGTTGGCTTTGTGGGTGTCAATCTGGCGCAATCGGCCCTTACAAACTGGTGTCCCATGATGTCGATCCTGCGCAAGCTCGGGGTTCCCGACGCCGTTACGCAGCGCTGACTGATCGGCCCGTGCTGGCCGAACGCGTAACGCCTCTGTAGCGCTACCTGGTTTCGTGAAGGCAACGCGTTAGAGGCAGGCCCCACTGAGCCTGGAGTGCGGTGCATGAAGGGGAGCGGAACGCACCGCAGTTGAGGCGCGGTTGGTGCGCTCCACTCCGCTTCACGCACCCTACCTTTCTTAGGCTTTACGATCAAGGGTGACTGTCAAGGCCTGGTATGTGTAACATACGAGGTGCGCCATAACACTGGAGGCACACATGCACATCCTCGTCCTCTTGCTGGCCGTTTGCGCTGCTCCCCAGAATTATATCACGGAGCACTTCCAGATGTACTTTGTGGGCAGGTTCATAGGCGAGGCGAAGGGGGGCACGTTGACATTGACGAAAGTCACGTATGGCCTTCATTGTCCCGCGTGCTCCATCCAGACCAAACCTGGCCAATCGGGAGCCGCCATTGCCAAGCGCTTTGTGGAGCGCCTTCAAGAACCAACGTCCCCTATCGGATCCGATGCCATCGCAGAGGGTCCCGCGATCTATATTTCGGGTGGGGCCTATTGTCTGACGGGATCGGAGACGGGGTTTGCGACTCGGACGGCGCCGCAGTTTGTCACCGTAAACTATTCTCCGAGCGAAGACCGGCTGGCAGTGCATTGGACGCCCGTAGAGCAGGACCCGGAGGAACGTATCGCAATCTCATTTGCGATACTCGATGGACTTCTCGCAAAATCGGGTGTGGCAACCTTTGATCGCTTCTCCCGGGTTGAACGATATGACGACCGAGTTGAGTCGCAAGTGCCACCCAATCCCCAGGATTTCCTGTTATGTGTCGGCAAAATGAAGTCTCCATATCGATCCGGCATGATGTTTCGTTCGCGTTTCACCCGCATTCATCTGGCGGGACCTCGGCAAGAGGATGTGGATAATCTTCCCTTCTATGGCAACGTTCAGCCGAATTGGGAGGCGTGGAGTCCGTCGGGATTCGAGGAAGGGAGCCTGCTGCTGCGACAAGGCGAAAAGAACGAAATGTCGGAGAAGGATCGGGCTATCGCGTACGCGAGTTCGGCCGACACGAAGTACTACTTTCAGACATTTCAGATCAAGGGGGGTGCGGCCGCTGAAGGAGGCGTATACCGAAGATACTTGGGCCTCGTGCCGGGGCACGCATACCGCGTGCTCGCGCGTTTCAACACCTTCGAAGCGAAGCCCGATGCCGGGGATTGGTCCCTTTCGTTTCATGCCTGCGCCGATCCGCCGGGCCAGGGCCTTACGGTCAATCAGTTGCAGGGACGCGAGGTCCTGCCGAACGGCAAGGTGGGCGCCGAGGCCGGCCGCGTGGCTGCATTCGGACGCGGCGGCAAGACCACGGAAGGCCAATGGCGGCAAGTCGCGACAGGCATAGGCGGCGCAGCCTATGCCTCGCCCGATATCGTCATTCCCGAAGGCTCCACTTCGCTCAGCGCCTGGGTCCGCGTGAACGGCAGCACGGCATCCCGTTTCGGCATGGACTGGTCGGCCCTCGAGGACGTGACCCTGTCGGGCAACTGATCGCGCTTCACGCACCCTACCTTTCTGCGCTCTGCCCCCAGGTTCCCCGTGTTCACTGTGTCTCCGTGTGAGAAATGAATGAACTCACACGGAGACACAGTGAACACGGAGGTTTTGTAGGAACAGATTATGAAATCACGGAATCGTCTCCTCATCTTTTCGCTGCGTTTCATGCGCCCACCGAGCAACGCTACCGTTGCGTTACGTAACGGTATGCGACGTAACGTTTCAACTCATATCCCTCGCTTCCTTCGCTGCTATCGTGCCTTGTAAACCCATTCTTAATAATCACTTGCCTCTCGTGCATCCGTTTGGCATCTGGATTGCTTCTTGAACGTGTTCAGTTTAGGCAGCCCGTGTTGAAAGGAAACGCACACATGGCAAAGTACATCATCGGCATGTTGGTCTTCGGAGCGATTGGCGGCCTTATGGGGTCGCGGAAGACCTGTGAAACGGGAACGTGCCCACTCACTTCCAATCCCTATGCAGGCGCCCTGTATGGCGCCGTGATGGGTTTCTTTGTGGTGTCAACCGTACTTGGAACAGGGGCGCGGACCGCGTCCACGGAGGAGACAGCAATGGCAGCAACAACGGATAGTATGGTAACGGCAATCAAGAGTGGCGGCGATTTCCAGCAGGAGGTCATGAACGCCTCGGTTCCGGTTCTAGTGGATCTCTGGGCGGCGTGGTGCGCGCCGTGCCGGGCGCAGATGCCGATCGTCGAGCGCGTCGCGGCGAAGGCGGAAGACAAGGCTCGCGTGGTCAAGGTCAATGTCGACGAGGCTCCGGAGGTTGCCCAAGCCCTCAACGTGAGTTCGATTCCCACGCTGGTGGTCTTCAGCGGCGGTAAAGAAATTGCACGCTACGTTGGAGTACAATCGGAAGGCACCCTGACCAAAGCGCTGGGGCTTTGAAAAGGAGAGACCCATGAAACGCCTTGTCCCATTCCTCGCGATTGCGACGCTCGCTCTGGCCTCGTGCGGCAAGCATGCCGCGGTTTCCGGGCCTGCCAAACCTTCGAAGACCGTCCAGGCCCAGGTGGTGGCCGCGGAATTGCAGTCTGTCGCAGCTCCCTATGAAGCTGTTGGAACGGTGCGCGCCAAGGTGTCGAGCGTCATTCAAAGCAAGGTCATGGGACATGTGCAGGCGGTGAACGTCAAGGAGGGCGATCGCGTCGAAGCGGGTCAAGTCATGATCGAGATTGACGCGCGCGAGGCCGAGGCGCAGGTCAAGCGCGCCGAGAGCGGTCTGCGGGAGGCGGAGCAAGCACGCACGGAAATCGAGAACGCGTTGCTCGCGTCCGAACATGCCCAGGATGCCGCGGAAGCCGGCAGCGAACTGGCCTCCGCTACGTTCAACCGTTTCAAAGGGCTTGCCGAGAATCAAGCCGTGAGCCGCCAGTTGTACGACGAAGCCGACGCCAAGTCGAAAGGCGCGGCGGCCGAGGCGGCGCGAGCGGGCCAGATGGTGCTCTCGACGCGGGCCAAACGGGGCGGGATCGAAGCGCGTATCGGCCAGGCGAAGGCCGAACTGAACAGCGCGCAGACGATGTTGAGCTTCACGAAGATCACCGCGCCGTTTGCGGGCATTATCACCAGCAAGACCGTCGACGTAGGCGACCTTGCCGCGCCGGGCGCGCCGCTGCTCGCGCTTGAAGACCCGAGGCTGTACCGGCTCGAAACCCAAGTCGACGAAGAGCAGCTTCGCGCCATCGCTCCCGGTTCCACCGTCACGGTTATGCTCGACGCGGGTTCGGGCAATCTCGCGGGAACCGTGTCCGAGATCGTGCCGTCGGCCGATCCAGCGAGCCGCACGAGCGTCGTCAAGATCGATCTGCCGCAGGACGCCTCCGTCCGTTCCGGTATGTTCGGACGCGCGCGATTCGACGTGGGCGAGCGCCAGACGCTCGCGATACCCAGCACGGCCATCGTCCAACGCGGGCAGTTGACCGGGGTCTATGTCATCGGCGACGACAGCATCGCGCGGCTCCGGCTCGTTACCCTGGGCAAGCGCTACGGCGATACCGTCGAAGTATTGAGCGGTCTCGATGCCGGCGAGCGCGTCGTGAAAGACGGCGCGTGCGGCGTGGCCGACGGCGACCTGGTGAAGTAGGGCTAGAAAGGGGAATCCATGGCTGGGAAACTGGGTCTCGCGGGCAAGATCGCCCATGCGTTCATCGACAGCAAGCTGACGCCGCTCATCATCGCCGCGTCCATCCTGCTCGGGATCGGCGCCATTATCCTGCTCCCGCGCGAAGAAGAACCCCAGATCATCGTCCCGATGATCGACGTCTTCGTGCAGATGCCCGGCGCAAGCGCGAAGGAAGTCGAAGAGCGCGTGACGAAGCCGATGGAGAAGCTCCTGTGGGAGATCCCCGGCGTCGAATACATCTACTCGACCTCGAGTCCGGGCCAGTCGATGGCTATCGTGCGCTTCCTCGTGGGCACGCCCGAGGAAGACGCGATCGTGCGGCTCAACCAGAAGATGTCCGCCAACTTCGACCTCATCCCACCGGGCGCGAGCCAGCCCTTGGTCAAACCGCGCGCCATCGACGACGTGCCCATCCTGGCGCTCACGCTCTCGAGCGATCGCTACGACCATTTCATGCTGCGCCGGGTCGCGGCGCAACTCGATGACGCGATCAAGGAAGTCAACGACGTATCCGAAGTGAAGCTGATCGGGGGGCAGCGGCGCCAGGTGCGCGTCGTGCTCGACAAGGCCAGAATGGCCGCCCACAGCGTTGCGCCGGCGATGATCGTTCCCATGTTAACGCAAGCCAACGCGCAGATGCTGTCCGGTGGTTTCGCGTCGGACAACACGGAGTTCTTGGTCGAAGCCGGTGGATTCCTCGACAACGCCGAAGCGGTAGGCAATGTCGTCATAGGCGTCTACAATCAGAAGCCGGTTTACCTGAAGGACGTGGCGGATATTCTGGACGGACCGGAAGAGCCTGCGGACTATGTCTTTTACGCGACCGGCCCGGCCAACGAACACAGCGAGATGCTGGACGATGTCCGTGTTGCCAAAGACAGCTCGGGTGGCGTCCTTCCCGCCGTGACCATCTCCGTGGCGAAGCGCAAGGGGACGAACGCAATCGTCGTGGCGGATCATGTGCTCGAAAAGGTGAAGGCCCTGCGCGGCAAAGTCATTCCCGCCGATGTGGAAGTCGCGGTGACGCGCAACTACGGCGAAACCGCTTCCGAGAAATCCAACGAATTGCTCTACCACATGGGCCTGGCGATTCTGTCCGTGTCGATCCTCATCGCGCTCGCGCTCGGCCTGCGCGAGTCCGGGACCGTCGGCATCGCAATTCCGGTCACGCTCGCGTTGACGCTGGTTGTCTTCTATTTTTACGGCTACACATTGAACCGCGTGACACTGTTCGCGTTGATCTTCTCGATCGGCATTCTCGTCGACGATGCGATCGTCGTCGTCGAGAACATCGTACGCCATTACCATCTGCCGGAGAACAAGGGGCGGAACGTGCTCGATATCGCCGTCGAAGCCGTCGACGAAGTGGGCAACCCGACACTGCTTGCCACCGCGGCCGTCATTGCGGCGATCCTGCCCATGGCCTTCGTTCGCGGTCTGATGGGGCCGTACATGCGGCCGATTCCCGTGGGCGCGTCCGCGGCCATGATCTTCTCCGTCATCGTATCCTTCGTGGTGACGCCCTGGGCGGCGTACCGGTTGCTCAAAGCGAATCCGTCCCACGCATCGAAGCGTTCGTGGAACCCAATGCGCCTGTTGCGCCGCGGCAAGTCCGCGCCGGCTCCCGAGCCGCACGCGCATGGACATGGCGAAGGGTGGCTGGATCGTATGTACCGGCACATCATGAAACCGCTCGTGACCGTGCCCATGCTGCGCTACGGGTTCCTCGCGGTGGTCGTGGTCCTGTTGCTCGCCGCGTGTTCGCTGGTGCCGCTCTCGAAGGTGCTTGTGAAGATGCTGCCGTTCGACAACAAGAGCGAGTTTCAGGTCATCATCGACATGCCCGAGGGCACGACGCTCGAACGGACCGCGGCGGTCACGCGCGAGATTGGCGACTATCTCCGGACCGTGCCCGAGGTTGCGAACATCGAGACGTACACCGGCGCGTCGTCGCCGTACAACTTCAACGGCCTCGTCCGCCACTATTTCCTGCGCAAGCAGGCCAACGCCGCCGATATCCAGGTGAACCTCGCGCCCAAGGAATTCCGTAGCGAGCAAGGCCACCCAATCGCCAAGCGCGTCCGGCCGCCCATCGATGCCATCGCCGCCAAGTATGGCGCCCGGGTCAAGATTGCCGAAGTGCCGCCAGGGCCACCCGTGCTCCAGACGCTCGTGGCCGAGATCTACGGCCCGGACTACGCGCGCCAACTTGAAGTCGCCAAGCAGGTCCGCACCGTGTTCGAGCAAACCGAAGGCGTGGTCGATGTCGATTCCTATATCGAAGACGACCAGTCCAAGTTTCAGTTCGTGGTCGATCAAGAGAAGGCGGCCTTGAACGGCGTATCCGTCGAGCAAGTCGAAATGACGTTGCGCATGGCCCTGCAAGGCATGGACGCGGGGCTGATTCACGACCCGAACGAGAAGGAAGACGTGCCCATCTTCCTGCACATGGATCGTAGCGAGCGTTCGAGCATCGACAGCCTTAAGGCTATCAAGGTCATGGGCACTGCCGGCAACCTCGTTTCGCTCGGACAACTCGTCCGCGTCGATGAACGCATCCAGGACAAGAGCATTTACCACAAGAACCTGATGCCCGTCGTGTACGTCACGGGCGATGTCGGCGGCAAGGCGGAGAGTCCGGTCTATGTCATCTTTGAACTGATGAAGAAGGTGGCCGAGGTGAAGATCCCGGAAGGCTATGCCATCGACCAGTATTCGACGCGCCAGCCATTCTCGACTGAGAAGCTCGCGCTGAAATGGGACGGCGAATGGTTTGTCACCTACGAGGTCTTCCGCGACATGGGCATCGCGTTTGCCGCCGTGCTCGTGCTGATCTTCATTCTCGTCGTCGGATGGTTCCAGTCGTTGAAGACTCCCTTCGTGATCATGGCCGCGATCCCGTTCTCGCTTGTCGGCATCCTGCCGGCGCACTGGCTCATGGGCGCGTTCTTCACGGCCACGTCGATGATCGGCTTCATCGCCGGCGCGGGGATCGTCGTGCGTAACTCGATTATCCTCGTGGACTTCGTCGAACTGCGCCTGGCGCAAGGTATGCCGCTTGCCGAAGCGGTTGTCGATGCAGGGGCTGTCCGCTTCCGTCCGATGCTGCTGACCGCCGCGGCGGTGATTGTCGGCTCTTCCGTAATCCTGTTCGACCCTATCTTTCAGGGGCTGGCCATCTCCCTGATGGCGGGCGAGATTGCCTCGCTGCTACTTTCTCGAATGGCTGTGCCTATCCTGTACTACATCTCGCGCATGAAAGAGTTCCCTTCTGCGTAAGATGAGTGGCGAGAGGGTCCTGCACTTGGCATAACGTGCCTCGATGCGCACACGGTCCAGGCCGAGATCGTAAGATTTCATGTCCTCAACGACGCTATTGCGGGAATTCCGCATTCCATGTATGCTCATGACGCTCGGTTCGTTGTATTCTGCAGTTGGGTGGCGGTGAGGAGTAGTACTCGATGGACGATCTGTTCAAGCGTCTCATGGAATTCACGGGGGACGGCGTGTTTTGCTTCACGGTTGACGAAGGACGCTTCACCTTTGCCAATCAAGGATTTGTGGATATCTTCGACTTGGACTGTGCTCCCGAGGACGTTGTTGGCAAGGTCATGACGGAGGCCATGGTCTACCTTGAAAAGGAGGGCACGATACGCCGCGCGCTCGCCGAGCACGGCGAAATCCACCGCTTCCCGTATCATTTCAAGACGTTGAAAGGCGAAGAGAAATGGGTGCTGCACGATTCCTTCGTGACCCGCGATCCGGACACCGGCGAGCAGATCGTCGAAGCAATCGTCAAGGACGTGACGGCGGCTATGCGTGCGGAAGCCGCGCTGGCTCACGAACATAACCTGTTGCGCACACTCATCGACAGCTTGCCCGATTGCGTCTATTTCAAAGACACCCAAAGCCGTTTCGTCGTGGCCAATCAGACGGTCGCCGCTCTGATGGGCGCGGAAACGCCGGACGACCTCTTGGGTAAGACCGATTTCGAGTTCTATCCGAAGCCCATGGCCGAACGCTTTCAATGGGACGAAGCCGAGGTGGTTTCGACCGGCCAGCCGCTGATCAATCGCGAAGAGTTGGTAGTCGATTCGAAAGGCGGCGGGCGCTGGTTCTCGACTTCGAAGGCGCCGATTCGCGATGCCAGCGGAGAGATCATTGGCGTGGTGGGTGTGAGCCGCGACATTACCAAGCACCGGCAAGTGGAGGAGGCGCTGGTGGAGGCCCTGCAACGCTTCGAGGCCGTGGTCGAGAGCACTCCGCTTGTCGCGATTCAGGGCTTCGACCAAGCGGGCACGATACGCCATTGGAATGCCGCGTGCGCCACGCTCTACGGTTTCCGTTCCGAAGAAATCCTGGGGCGGCGTCTTCAAGATGTGCTCCTCGACGAGGCGAATGGCCGGGAGTTTGAACGCCTCATCGAACGTGTATGGACATCGGGCAAGGCCACGGAACCGCAGGAGTGGCCCATCCGCACCCGTAACGGCGATATGCGCTGGGTTTATTCGACGATCTTTCCCGTATTCGAACACGGGCGGATAACCGAGTTGTTTTGTATGGACGTCGATGTGACCGAACGGCGGCGCGCGGAAGAAGCTCTGAGGCTGGACGAGTCGCGCCTCGAAGCGCTGCTCAAACTGGATCAAATGTCTGAGGCGCCTCTCGAAGAGATTACGGACTTCGCGCTCGAAGAGGCGATTCGACTCGCTAGCAGCACCATAGGCTATTTGGCCTATCTCAACGATGACGAAAGCGTGCTGCACATGTACGCGTTTTCGCGCGTGGCCATGAAGGAATGCATGATTCGGGACAAACCGCTCTACTATCCCGTCGAGACGACGGGGCTTTGGGGCGAAGCAGTCCGGCAAAGGCAGCCTATCATCACCAACGACTATGCCGCGCCCAGTCCGCTCAAGAAGGGCTATCCGGAAGGCCATGTCGAGGTGATCCGGCATTTGAACGTGCCCATCTTCGATGGCGACCGCATCGTGATCGTCGCGGGCGTTGGCAATAAGCCCACCGACTACGACGAGTCCGATGTGCGCCAGCTCACGCTGCTGATGACCGGGATGTGGCGCATAATCCAGCAGAAGAATGCCGGCCAGGCCCTCAAGGAAAGCGAGCACCGTTATCATACGCTCTTCGAACTGTTCCCCGATGCGATCTTCCTCGTAGCGCAAGACGGCACGATTCTGGACTGCAACTCGGCGGCATGCGGCATGTTTGACCGCGATTGTCTTGAGTTGGCCGGGAGGAACGTAACCGAGGTTATTCCGGGCGGCGCCGTGTCCTTGCATGCTGATGGCGCCCCGCATCCGGCGCACGATGAAAAGACGCGCGGCGAGGCGGTGGCCACGCGCAAGAACGGCGAGTCGTTCCCCGTGGAAGCGGGGACGCGATGGCTCGCGCTCGCCGGCCAGTCCGTTGCGCTGGTCCACGTGCGCGATATCACCGAACGCAAGCAGTCCGAGCAGGAACGGCGCCGTCTCGAGGCGCAGATCCAACAGGCCCAGAAACTCGAGAGCCTCGGCGTGCTGGCAGGCGGCATTGCGCATGATTTCAACAACCTGCTCACGGGCATCCTCGGGCACGCCAGCCTGGCCCTGATGGAACTCTCGCCGGTATCGCCCGCACTCGACAGCGTTAAGCAGATCGAAACGACGGCCCGCCGCGCGGCCGACCTCACGCGGCAGATGCTCGCCTATTCCGGCAAAGGCAGGTTTGTCGTGCAGCCGATCCGCTTGTCTGAAGTGGTCGAGGAAATGTCCCACCTCCTTGAGGTGTCGATATCGAAGAAGTGTACGCTCAAATATCAGTTCCCCAAGGGTGTGCCCCTGATTGACGCCGACGTGTCACAGGTCCGCCAGGTCGTCATGAACCTCATCATCAATGCGTCGGAGGCCATCGGCGAGCACAACGGCGTGATCACGCTGCGCACGGGAGTGGAGGAATGCGACCGTGCCTATCTCGCCGGAACCTATCTCGACGAGCAATTAGCCGAAGGGCCGTATGCGTTCCTCGAAGTCATGGACACCGGCTGTGGCATGACTCCGGAAACGCGTGAACGGCTGTTCGATCCGTTCTTCACGACGAAGTTCACCGGGCGCGGGCTTGGCCTCGCTGCCTTGCTCGGGATTGTGCGGGGCCATCGCGGCGCCGTCAAGGTCTACAGCGAACTCGGGCGTGGAACGACGATCAAAGTGTTGTTCCCGGTATCGAAACGAGCTGCGATACCGGAGCCGCCGCCGGAGCCGGCCATCGACGCTCCGTGCGGCACTGGAACGGTGCTGGTCGTCGACGACGAGCAGGTCGTACGCGATTTGGCGGAAGAGGTGCTTCGCGACGCCGGGTTCACCGTGCTTGTGGCTACCGATGGGTGCGAAGCGGTCGAGATCTTCCGGTCGCGCCCTGACGAGATCCGGGCGGTATTGCTCGATCTGACTATGCCCAACATGGACGGCGAGGAGACCTTCGCCGTCATGCGGCACATTCGTAGCGACGTTCGCGTCATCCTGTCCAGCGGCTACAACGAGCAAGACGCCACCGAACGTTTCGCGGGCAAGGGCCTTGCCGGCTTCATCCACAAACCCTATGCCGCGGCAGACCTGGTTCGCATGTTCTGCTCGCTGCTTCGTCAAGCGCCCGAGGCCGCTCCCAAGAAGAAAGGGCGCAAGAAGAAATAGGGTCTAGCGGCGCCGAAAGAGGCTTCGCCCACGACGCCGGGAATCGGCGCGTGCGCCTTCCTGGTCCGACGGGCGATACAAGGACACGACCGGCACGGCGCCGGTCCACTCGGCTCGGGGCAGGTTCTTGCCCAGCGCGCTTTCGATGGTCTTCAGCGCCATGAACTCGTCAGGACATATGAAGGTAATCGCGTCGCCTTCGGTGTTCGCGCGGGCGGTGCGGCCGATGCGATGAATGTACTC
Organism: uncultured Nitrospiraceae bacterium; assembly: GCA_964402555.1. GTDB lineage: Bacteria > Hydrogenedentota > Hydrogenedentia > Hydrogenedentales > SLHB01 > CAYOCT01. The sequence continues at coordinate 142,431 of CAYOCT010000006.1, forward strand.
TTCGGGCGTGGCGGGCACGTCGAAGTTGATCACATGGCTAATCCCCTGGATATCAAGGCCGCGCGCGGCGACATCCGTGGCAACCAGGACGTTGTACCGGCCCTGGCGGAATCCGTCGAGCGCCTGCTGGCGCTGGCGTTGCGAGCGATCGCCGTGGATGGCCTGCACCTTGAAGCCGGCCTTGTGCAGGGACTTGGCCACGCGGTCGGTGCGATGCTTGGTGCGAATGAATACCAGCGCGGACTGGACCTGCGGCTCGTTCAAGATGTCCGAGAGGAGCCCCATCTTGCTCTCATGCGCGACGGTGTAGATGCCTTGGCGAACCGTGTCGACCGGCGTGGCGATGGCGCCGACTTCGATGCGGACGGGGTCGTGCAGCATATCCGCGGCCATGCGCGCAATCTCGTTGGGAAATGTGGCGGAGAACATCAAGGTCTGACGCGTCTTCGGGAGCTTGCTCACAATGCGGCGGATGTCCGGCAGGAATCCCATGTCGAGCATGCGGTCGGCCTCGTCGAGGACCAGGATCGACAGCGTGTCGAACCGCACGTTATTGCGCGCGAGGTGGTCGAGCAGGCGTCCAGGCGTTGCTACAATAATGGCCGGGCCTTTGCGCAACGCCTGCGCTTGCGGTTCGAGGCCGACGCCCCCGTATACGCACGTGGACCGCAGGCCTAGCGCGCGCGCCAGCGGCTCGATAACCGCATGGACTTGCATCGCAAGTTCCCGCGTCGGGGTCAGCGCCAGCATCGCGTTCCTCGCGGCCGGGCCCGCGGCCAGGCGCGTCAAGGCCGGCAGCGCAAACCCGAGGGTCTTCCCGGTGCCCGTCTGTGCGATGGCGATCGCGTCGCGGCCTTCCAGGGCGACGGGGATGGCCTGTTCTTGTACAGGAGTAGGTATAGATATATTCTGTTTGTGTAGTACTCGCAAACAACGGGGATCGAGCGCGAATTCGTCGAACGGCATGGTATCGCTTCCTTTCGCCTCGCGGTGGTTCACCGGGCCGAGGCAGCTATTGCCTGCTGAACACCGGCAAGTTGGAAGACGACACACGGGTGAGGGACCAAAATTGCGAGGCGTACATAGAATAAGCAGGCGATCTCTCTGGGAGCCGCCCTGCTATCTAACCAGCAGAATTAAACTTTCTGCTATTCTACACTGCCGCGCATGGGAAGTCAAACACCGGGCCGCGAACCGCGCCCCGAACGCCGTAGACAAATAGGACCTATAGGACGTATAGGGCCTATAGGAATCAAGGACGCACGCAGGAAAGCGGCGGTAGATAAACAGAGGCCCGCTGTTGGAGCCGAGTTCCAACAGCGGGTCTTGATTATCGCGAATAGGGCTTATAGCATTTCCCAGATGGTTGCCTGGCCCATGCCGCCGCCGACACACAACGTCGCCAAGCCGAGGGTGTTGCCGCGGCGGCGCATTTCGTTGAGCAGCGAAATGATGATCCGGGCGCCGGTGCAGCCGACGGGATGGCCCAGGGCGATGCCGGAGCCATTGACGTTGGTGATGTCGCGGTTCATGCCGAGGAGTTTCTCGCATGCGATGTACTGCGCCGCGAAGGCCTCATTACACTCGATCAACTCGATGTCTTCGAGTTTGAGACCGGTGCGTTCCAGCGCTTGCTTGGTTGCAGGGACGGGGCCGTAGCCCATCAGTTCCGGCTCGACGCCCGCAAGGCCGTAGCCGCGCAACCGCGCGATAGGCGCAAGGCCCATGTCTTTGGCCTTGTCGGCGCTCATGAGGACCATGGCGGCCGCGCCGTCGTTAATGCCAGAGGCATTGCCCGCCGTGACGGTGCCGTCCTTTTTGAACGATGGCTTCAGCCGCGTGAGTTGATCCATGGTCATGCCGGGACGGAAATGCTCGTCTTTATCGAAGGGGACGGGATCGCCCTTCCTCTGCTTGATAGGAACGGGGACGATTTCTTCGCTGAACTTGCCCGAGACCGTGGCGGCTTCGGCGTTATTGTGCGAACGCAGCGCAACTTCGTCTTGCTCCTCGCGCGAGATACTGTACTTCTCGGCCAGGTTTTCGGCGGTGAGGCCCATGATCAGGCCGGTCCAGGAATCCGTGAGGCCGTCCCAGATGCCGTCCGACATGACACCATGCTGCAGGCGCTGGCCCCAGCGCGACGTATACAGGCAGTACGGCACGCGGCTCATCGTCTCGACGCCGCCCGCCACGACGACGTCCATATCGCCGAGCATGATCTGTTGTGCGCCGTAGATCACAGCCTGCATGGCTGAGGCGCAATTGCGATGGATGGTGACGCCCGGCACGGTGATGGGCAGGCCCGCTTTGAGGGCCGCGAGGCGGCCCGTGACGACCTCGTCCATGCGCTGCATGCATTGGCCCACAACGACGTCACCGACGCAATCCGCCGGGACCTTTCCTCGCTGGAGCGCTTCTTTGATGACCAAGGCCATGAGGTCCGGCGCCGGATAATCCCTCAAAGTGCCCCCGAATGTGCCGATTGCCGTCCGTACCCCCGCTACCGCTACTACTTCGTTCATGAGCGTGTCTCCTTCGTGAAAGGCCCAGCCACCCAATGCGTAGATGCGCGGTTATCATAGGAATTTTGGGCCGCGGATTCCAGTTTCCCATCGCGCACAGAAAGCAAAGCAGGGCGCACATGGGTGCGCCCTGCATGAACTCGATGCGGTGGACTTACTTCTCGTCACTTTCCTTCGGGACTTTGATGACCGTGATGTCGTGCTCCGTGCCGCCGCGGATGTACCCGACCAGCAGCGACTTGCCTGGCACGGCATTCTCTTTTACCAGGTTTTGGAAGTCGTCGACGTTCGAGACTTTCTTTTGGGCGACTTCGGTAATGACATCGCCTGGAACGAGCCCGGCGTCTTCGGAAGGACTGCCTTCTTCGACTTCCGAGACGACGACGCCCAAGGTGTCCGGCTTAAGTTTGAGCCGGTCGGCGACGTCGGGCGTGACGTTCTGAACGCGGAGGCCAAGCACGTCTTTCCCATGCAACGCTTCACGCACGGTGCCGGCGTATTCGTCCAGCTTTACGTCCAGTTCGGTGGTGGCCTTGTCGCGCCAGATCTCGAGCTTCACATCGGAGCCGGGAGCCAGCCTCGATATCTTGCCCACGAGATCGCTCGAACTATCGACGGGCTCGCCGTTGACTTTGCGGATCACGTCATAGGGTTTCACCCCGGCGCGTTCCGCGGGGGTGCCGCCTTGCACGTTCTTTACGAACGCGCCTTTGTCGTCCGACAGGCCGACGGCTTCCATGTAGGGCTTCACGTTGGTGATGCTCACGCCCAGGTAGCCGCGGACCACTTTCTTATTCGTGATAAGCTGCGGCACGATTTCTTTGGCGGTATTGATTGGGATCGCGAAACCGAGCGAATTGGCGCCGTACACGATCGCGATGTTGATCCCGATCACTTCGCCGTCCAGATTGCACAACGGCCCGCCGCTGTTGCCGAGGTTAATGGCCGCGTCGGTCTGGATGAAGTTCTGGAAGCGCAAGTTCGGGTCGGGCAGCGCGAGTTGATCGCGGCCCAATGCGCTGACGTGGCCGTAGGAGAACGAGCCTTCGAAGCCGCGCGGACTGCCTACGGCAATCGCGAACTGGCCAATCTTGAGGAGGCTCGAATCGCCCAGGCGCGCCACGGGCAGGTCGCCGTCCGGTTCAATCTTGATGACGGCGAGGTCCGTGTCGGGGTCGTTGCCTACGACTTTGGCCGGGTATTCCTTGCCGGTCGAGAGCTTGACCGTGATCTCTTCCGCGCCTTCGACGACGTGGTTGTTGGTGACGATGTGGCCTTCCTTGTCGTAGATGAACCCGGAACCGGTGGCCATACGATCGCGCATATGCGGCATACGGGGCGCGCCGCCTTCGGGAGAAGGAACCCCGAAGAACTTGAACAGTTCATTCATGCGCTCCGAGCCCCCCTGCATGTCTTCGCCCGGGTTTTTCGAATCGATGTTCACGACGCACGGCCGCAGTTCATCGCTCAACTTCATGAACCCCTCTTCCATTTCCTTGAGCACGGGGCTCATGGCGTAAGCCGGCGCGGCGAGCCAGACGCCCATGCCGGCGATCGCCAGCAGAAGAGCGGTTGCGATGGGGGATTTCAGGTGTCTCATGTAGAACCTCCTTTGGTTTCGGCAAGCGTGCGAGGGTGTATCGCTTGATGCACAGTCTCGCGCAGCTCGGCTTGCGTGGTTTCGTCCAACACTTTGTGCGAATTCATGGTCACATAAAACGAGTCTCGAACCCGGCGCGCGTCCGTTACAATGCGCGCGGTCGAGATGTCCAGTCCGGCGTCCGCCATGGACCGCGTGACGTCGTAGAGCAACCCGGTGCGGTCGCCGGTCTCGATATCGATTACGGTGTGGCTCCGGGAAGAATGGTTGTCAAACTCGATCTTCGTCCGTGCCGGCACTCGGGGTTGCAGCAGCGCGAACAGGCGGCGCCGCGATTGGTCGACAAGTTCCTGCACGTCGGCCTCGTCCAGCAAGACCGTGCGCAGCACGCGCGATACGGCCTTGAACTGCTTATCGGTGAGCGGGCGCCCTCGGGCGGCGTCCGAAACGGTGAAACAGTCGACGACGATCCCGTCAGGACGGGTGAAGAGCGCGGCGTTGTTGATATCGATCAATTGCGAGGCAAAGCTGCCCGCGATGCGTGAGAACAGGCCATGGCGGTCGTTCGTGCAGATGACGATCTCGCTCATGCCGGTTTCTTCATGCGTCCAGCAGTTGGCCGCGAATCCGGCGTTCCGCGCCTGGGCCACGCATTCGAGATGCATGGCGATGTGGCGCGGCGAAAACGCCAGCAGGTAGCGGTCGCCGAGGCCCTTGATATGGTCCTCGACTTCGGGCTTCAGGTCGTCGCGCATCAACGCGGCGACCTCGCCGGCCTTCGGCGACTTCCAGTACTCGTCGCCGACGAGTTCCACACGGCCTAGGAGGATCATCTCCGTGCGCAGATACAGCTTGAGGAGCAGGGTGCCTTTCCATTCGTTCCACACGCCGGGGCCAACCGCGGCAAGGTCCGCGTACGACAACAAGAACAAGGTGCGCAGGCGCTCTTCGGTCTTCATGGTTTTCGCGAAGCTTTCGACGATGTCGTTATCGTCGATGTCGCGATACTGGCTGATGTTGGTCATCAAGAGATGCTGTTCGACCATGAAGGCGATGCGCTCGATATCTTCCTCGGGCAGGCCTATTCGCCTGCCGATCTGGTAGGTAATCTTCACGCCTTCCTGAACGTGGATCTCACCCTTGGCTTTGCCGAGATCGTGAAAGAGAATGGCCATCACGAGGATGTAGGCATCGGGCAGGTGTTCGAGCGACTTCTGGAGGCATGCCGCCACCGGGCCGGACATGGTATTCAACTGGGCCAGCGCTTCGATGGCCCGCAAGGTGTGCTCGTCGACCGGGAAGTGGTGGAAGTCTTCGTAGCAGATGACGCCTTCGATGGCCGCGTATTCCGGAAGATACTTGCCCAGCAATCCCGCGTTCGCCGCCTCGCGCAAGGCAAGACCTGCCTGAGTCGGCCGGTTGCAGATCGCAATGAAGAATCGTCGCACGACTTCGCTTGTGAGGAAGGCGTCGGTCACGAGATGCAGGTTCTTGGAGATGCGGCGTTCGGTGGACCGGCTCAGGGGGGCCATATGGCGCGCGCATTCCCAGAAGACTTCCATCAGGCGCGAGGGCTGTTCGGCGAACCAGTGCGGATCGTCCTGGCCGGCCTCGAGCTGGCCGTCCTGCACCACGATGTGGGCGCGCGTCGGCAGTAGTGACGTATCGGTCCCCGTGGCGATGGCCTGTTGATCGCAGACCTGCGCCGCGATGTGAAGGAAGCGGCGCAGTTTGCGCGCCGCCGCGTAGTAATCCTGCATGAGGCGGTAGACGTCGTAATCCTGTCCGGGGCCGTATTGGAACGCTTGCGCGACGTGTTTCTGGCGGTCGAACGAAAGCAGGTCTTCTTCGCGCCCGGCCTGGAAGTGCAGTTCGTTGCGGATGCGCCAGATGAAATCGAGCGACTGCACGAAATCCAGGTTCTCCTCGACGCTGATTACCCCGAGCGCGGCGACATCGTCGATCGTGAGCGGGCCGAATTTCATCATGAGCAGCCACAACGCGGTATGGAAATCGCGCAGGCCGCCCTGGCTTTCTTTGATGTTTGGCTCGGGCCTATACAGATCGCGGTGCTCTTCCGCGAGCAGGTCGTTCCGCTCGCGCGTCTTCTGATGCATGTAGCGTGAGGAACGTTCGTCGTCCGCCAGCAGCTCGCGCAGATGAAGTTTCATGCGCGCGAACGTGGTGCTGTCGCCGGTGATCAGGCGCGATTCGAGAACGCACGTGAAGACCTTGAGGTCCGTTGCGGCCAGATCGACTGCCTGGGCCACGTTCCGTATCGAGTAGTTCGTGACGAATCCGATGTCCCACAGGACCGGGACAAGATAGTTGTTTATGCCCTCGATGATATCGTCGAGGCCGCCTTCGTAGAGCAGGCAGATATCGAGGTCCGAGTAGGGGCTCAGTTCCGAACGCCCATACCCGCCGAGCGCGCACAGCGACACTCGTGAAAGCAAGGAGCGCCGGTTGGCGACCTCGTACAGCCCAAAATCGAACACGCCGCGCAGCAGGGCGTCGGCCGTTTCGGTCAGCATGCGGAGCACGTTGAAGCCCGACTCTCCGGCCGCGTGGCGTTCGCGAATCTCCTTGCGGCGTTCCAAGGAATACGTTCGCGCGGCGGTGACGCATTCCTGTCTTGTAACGGACTTGAACGCGGCGTCGTTAGCGCGAGCGAGCGCGACGAGTTCGGCGAACGGGGCGCTCATGCGGACGGTTTCCCTTCTACGGGGGGCGTTGACGGCGGCGGTACGTAAGGCGGACCCACGAAGACCAGGCCCTTATCCTGCGCCCAGCCTCGCTCGCCGTCTTTGGTTTCCACGCGTGACCAGCCGCCGATGCGTTTGTCGACCAGGACGCGATCGCCCACGTTAAGCTCAAAACGCACGGTCTCGTTTTCGTTCGTGCCGTAGTGTACCGGGACCACGTTGTCGCATGCCACGGCGAGCAATTGAGGATGCGCTTTGTCCCACGCGGAGAAGCCGAACGCCATCGCGAGAACAAATGCCGCCACTGCCGCGCGGCGCGTGAACCGCAACGGACGCCACTGGCGGATGCCCAGCAGCACCCAGAACGCGCACCAACTGGCCAGGGCCAGCAGGTAGGTGGCGCTTTGGCTGAGGTTGTAGTGCCAGAAGAGCAGGCTTTGTTCCCAGTCGGGCGGCGCGGGGCGGCTCAAGTGGTGCGGGGTGTCCTGCACTGCTTTCGCGAGATTCTCCCGGGCGTGGTCGTAGTTGGGATTGAGCTGGAGCGCGCGCTCGTAATTCGCGATCGCCGGGCCGATGCGTCCCGCGCGATAGTACGCGTTGCCAAGGTCGTAGAAGACGGCGGGGTCGACGACGGATTCGCTGACGAGTTGTTCGTACAACTGGATTGCCTTCGCGTAATCGCCGGCGGTGTACGCGGCGTTCGCGTTCGCGAAGGTATCCTGGTAGGCGTTGGCGCCGAGAACCATGATCATGCAGAGGAGCGTATTCATGCGCGGCGCTCCCGTTTCAGATCGGCCTCGAGCCGATCCATGGCGGCAACGGCCCCATCGCTTAACGCCCGGACTTCCTCGGGCGACAGCCGCGCGGAGGCGTAACGCGCGCGTTCGCATGCGCGCAGAATTCTGGTGAAGTTGTCCACGAGATCCGGGTCGATCCCGCGTTGCTCGAACAGCGGCCGCACGTCGGACGAGGTCATGCCGGCTTCGGGCACATTGAACTTGTCCGCGACAAAACCGGCCAGCGCCTTGAACAGTTCTTCGGAGGGTTCCGAGGCCGCGGCCACGTTCTTGAGGCGCTTGTACGAACGCGACTTTGCCGAATAGGCGCGCGCATAACCGGTGTCTTGTTCGAAACGGCGGCGGCGGCGCATCACGAGCGCGACGCCCGCGTAGGCCATGACGGGCACGGCATACAGGACGCCTGTTCCGCCTGGGATGGCGTGCGCGGGCCGGAGCGATCCCGCTTCGGTGACGATCGGCAGGATGTCGACGCCAATGACGTTGACGTGGCCTGAAGAATCGGGCAGCGCGGGGCTTACCACTACCGTGGCCGGCTTTTCGTTCGTGGCGAACACCGTCGCCGTGACTGATTCCACGGTCTGGTTTTTGTACGCTCCCGCGACGGGATCGAAGTAACAGAAGTCGAAGCTCGGGACGACAAGGTCGCCCGGAACCTGCGGCGTGATGGCATAGGTGAATGTCTTCTCGAAAGCGATTTCGCCGCCGGTGACCGAAGGTTTGACCTCTTTCTCGGGATCGGAGACTTGGGCGTTCTCGACCTTGGGCAAGATGGGGGCGAGAATCGCGTCAGGGTTGCCGCGGCCCGTGATGCGCACCACATAGGGCGTCGGCACGCCTTGCGTCATTTGGGAACTGTCGAGAGAAGCCTTCACTGTAAACGAGCCTACGGCCCCGCTGAAATTCGGCGGGGCGCCCTCGGGAAGGGGCTTGACGCTGATCACGATGGGGCGCGTGTTCAAGGACAATTCTTTGGAATTGAAGAAATTGTATCTGCCGTATCCATCCCAGTGCCACGAGCCGATGGTGAGGTCCCCGCTACGGGTCGGGTACAAGACCTGATGGAACTGAGTTACATCGTACTGCAGGCCATTGCGCTCTTTCTGTGTGCGCGTCGCATCCATTGTCGCCGCATAGAATCCCTCTGACGAAGGATACTCGAGCTTCTGCCCCGGGGCGCTTCCAACGTCAAGGTTCGGATTTCTCAGGACCCACAGCTCAAGTGTGAGCTGAACGGCTTCGCCCTGATACACGTCCTTCTTGCTAACCTCGGCGGTAGCCAGCGCGATGTCATCCCATGTCAGCTCGCGCTCTCCGGCGTTGCCTGTCCGCGTCGTGCGCGCAGACTGGCCCTGCTGGGACTGCGGATCGGTCCCGGCTGCCGCGGCTTCCTGCGGGCTGCCGACTACGTTCAATACGATCGGTTCAGTTTGAAGCGTCTTGCCGTCCACCTCGATCGAAATGGGCGGAATCGTCAGGCGGCCGAGTTTCGTGGCTTGGGCGTAGAAACCGAACGACCGCATTGTCTTGCTTTCCGAATTGATGATCTGGATGGACTGTCTGGTCTGGCTGGCCTGGCGATTGATGTTCACGCCGTCGACATCGGGAATCTGAGGCTGGCCGATATTCGATCCGTCGATTTCCACCCAGAATATGAAGGGCCGGTTGAGGCTGACCGTCGTCCGCTCGACATACGCCCGCACTTGCGGGCCGGCCCCCGCCGTCGACGCGATCAGTCCGGCGACTGCTATAAGTACTCCTGCGCGCATTACCACCAGTCTTTGGGCAACTTAATATCCGTGCGCTGGTTCTTGGTTTCTTTCTGTTGCTTGTTGTCCATGTCCTCGAGGGACTGCAAGATGGCCTCGGTGTTCTGTTGATCCTTGGGCTTTTCCTGCTCTTCGGCCTGCTTCTGATCTTCCTTGTTCTGATCGGACTGTTCAGCCTGAGCCGCCTGGGCGTCTTTCTCTTCCTGCTTCTCCTGCTGCTTCTCTTCCTGATTCTGCTTGTTCTGGTCCTGCTGGTCCTTCTTCTCTTGATCCTTGTTCTCTTCGCCCTGCTGGTTCTGGTCCTGCTTCTGCTGATCGTCTTGCTTCTTGTCCTGGTTCTGGTCGTTCTGGCCTTGCTGTTGCTGCTGGGGCGGCGGCGGATTCTGCAACATGCGCTTGAGCTGATACCGCATGTGGTCCAGGTTGGTCCGCGCGCCCTCGTGGTCCGGGTGCTGCTTAAGAAACGATTCGTACTCCTTGATCGATTCCTCGAACGACTTCTTGGTCTCTTCGAACTGCTGGGCCTTCATGGACTGCATGGCCAACTGGGCGACGGCGTTAGCGTGGTTGTACGCCGCTTGCGTCCGGACTTCCGGGTCGCGCGCGTTCAACGCCTTCGCGAAATCGTCCCTAGCAGCCTCGAACGAGGTGAGCGCGTCCTTCGGATCCTGCTCTCCCGCCTTCACGCCCTCCTGATAATGCGCGCAGCCGAGGCTGTAATACAAGGTCTTCGATTCGGGGTCTTCGGTCTGGAGTTCGCGATACTGTGCGATGGCCCCTTCGGCGTCGCCTTGCTTGAGCAGCGTATTGGCCTTGGCCATGCGGCTGTCGAAGGATTCCGCGGCATGCGCGCTGAAACTCGCGAGCGCGATGGCGAGAATGACGGACACGGCGACCATTGCCAGTCGTGCTCGTGCTCGCGATGCATCGAGGACTGAATTCTGACCTCCTGTCATTCTGAGCGAAGCGAAGAATCTCATAGCAGTCAAATGCCTCCGTTCCGAGTGAGATTCTTCGCTTCGCTCAGAATGACAGGAGGTCAGGTCTATGGGCGTTTCTAAGCCGAGCTTGGGAACCAGTTGATACGAGAGGCGTCGGTTACGATTACGATCACGATTACGAGCACGAGCACGAGCACGACAGATATTGGCGGGTTTAGCCATGGCTTGTCTCCGCATTCTCGGGCGCGGGTCCTCGGCGCACGCGCCGCCGGCGTACCCACGGCATGAGCACAATCCAGAGGCCCTCGCCGGCGAAACAAACCACTGCGGCCGAGAGCGGCCATTGATAGCGGTTGACGAGCCGTTGGCGGATGTCGCTCGATGCGGTGTACGCGGTCAAGCTCTGAATGTAGCCGTAGATCTGATTGATGTCGGTGTTATCGGGCGTCGAGCGGACGTAACCGCCTTTGCCCTCGATCGCGACCTTGGACAGTGTCTCTTCGTCGAGTTTGGAGAGATGCGTGTAGGGCGGCTTGACATACCGCCGCATCCAATCCGGCACCGCAATCTCCGTTCCGTTCGGAACGCCCACGCCGATCACGTAGACCCGCGCGAACTCGGACGCGTCGCCGGCTTCCTTCACGGCGTCTCCGGAGACTTGCTCGCCATCCGAGATCAGGATGATCGCCCGCGAATTGTTGTTGATCACGCCGGTCTTCTCGGAATCTTCCTTGAAGGTCTTGACGGCTTCTTTCATGGCGGCGGCGAGGTTCGTACCTTCCATGCTGATCGTGTCGGTGTCGATGGCGTTGAGGACCGCTTTGAAGTAGCCTTGGTCGTGCGTCAACGGGCATTCGAGCGCCGCGGCGCCGGCAAACGCAACTAACGCGAAGCGGTCGCCCGGCGTGCGGTCGAGAATCGAGAGGATCTTCTGCTTGGCACGGTCGAGGCGGCTGGGCAACGGATTCGCCGCGTTCATACTCTCGGAGGTGTCGAGGCAGATGATGATGTCGTGGCTTTGCTTGCGGATCTCCTGCCAGGACTGGCCCCAATGCGGCTGTGCAAAGGTGAGGGCCATGCACGCGAACCCGGCTACGCTGAACCAAAAGAGCCAGCGCCGCATTCTCGGGTCGTAGCCGAGCAGCAGGCGCGGGGCGAGGCCCGCCTCGACGAAGCGTTCCAGGCGCTGCTGGCGGCGTCGTTCGAGCGCGCGCAGGCCCACTACGATCAAGGCGATCGCGGCGGCGGCGACGCCGAGCCATAGCGCGAGCTGGCGCAACGGAAAGGCGAACTCAAAGGCCATGGCGCGTCCTCCGCGTTACTCCGTAGTGCGTTGTCGACACGGTCTTCATGGGATGGCCTCGAACCAGTAGCGCCTCGAGAAAATGGACGCGAGCAATACCATCGTGCCCAACACGGCATAGGGCATGAAGCCTTCGGCGTGCTCGTAGTAATCGTTCAATTCGACCTCGGTCGTTTCGAGCTTGTTGATTTCCTCGTACGCATCGACGAGCGACGAAGTATCGGACGCGCGATAGTACTTGCCGCCGGTGACCTCCGCGATCTTCTTGAGCGCGTCCTCGTCGATACCGTCGGTGGTGCGCTGCAAGTACGTCCCGAACAGACTCTCGACCGGCACGAGCCCGCCTTCTTTCGATCCCGCGCCGATCGTGTAGATGCGGATGTTGTAGTCCTTGGCGATCTGGGCCGCGGTCGGCGGGTCGAGCTGCCCGGCGTTGTTCAGGCCGTCCGTCAGGAGAATGATGACCTTGCTCTTGGCCTCGGATTTGCGCAAACGGCTTACCGCCAGCCCGATGGCCGAGCCGATGGCGGTCTTCCGCGAGCGTTCGTCTTCGGGATTGATCTCCGTGTTGTCGAGTTCGTGTTCGATGATGCCGTAATCGAGCGTGAGCGGGCATTGCGTCCACGCGTACGCGCCATACAGGACCAAGCCGATCCGGTCCAGGCCGTAGCGGTCGCCCTTGCTGACTTTGCGGCTGTCCAGGAAATCGTGCACGGCCTGTTTCGTGACGTACAGTCGGTCGCGCCGCTGGCCCTCGGACACGAAGTCCTGCGATTTCATGCTTCCGGACACGTCGACGCAGAGCATGATGTCGATGACGTTGGCGCGGTCTCGGCGGACCTGGTACCCGGTGATGGGCCGCGCGAGGGCCAGCACCAGGAGCGACAGGCCGATGGCGCGGAGCAGGGCCGGCAGGCGGCGTTTGAGGTCGCCGCGATGGCCGGCAATCTTGGCGAGCGCCTCGCCCGTCGAGATATTGAGCGACCCGGGCGCGCGCGCGAGGGCTTCGGCAATGAACAGCGCAAGCACGCCGAACAGCAGAAGCAACGCCCAGGGGTTCAGCAGCGCGTTGAAGGCAAACGGTCCCAGGAAGCTCATGCGGCCGCCTCCTGTTCCGCCTCATGTTGTTCCTCAGGCTTGGTCTCGTCCACGAATTGCAGGACGAACAAGAACCGTTGTTCCATCTCCGGCACGGTCGGCACGTACTGCGCGAACTTCACGTAGTCGCAATGGCGCAGGAAGTCGAAGAGGAGTTTCTTGTGCCCGTCGCTGAATTCGCGATGGCTCGAAGCGGCTGCGAGGAACTCCTGTGTGGTCAGCTCGGGCGCGCGTACGAGGAAGCGATCCTCGATGTAGTAACGCAGAATCGAAGACAAGTCGACATAGAAGGGTTCGTATCGTCCCGCCTTGGGCAATTGGCGCTGATCGAGTTCGCGCAGACGGGCGTATGCCACTTCCCATGGGGGCGGGGGAGGCGCGGCCAGGGCTTTGAGTTGGCGGCGTTTGTACAGGACCAACGCGAGGACCGCTACAACCAACAGAGCCGCGACGGGCGGAACCCAGTACTTCCAGTAGCGGATTACGACGTTCTGCACGGGAATGGGGCCGTCGATGTCGGCAAACTGCTCCGCCTGTTTCTTCTCGTCGTCGGTCAGGTCGCGCACACGCAACGCGGGCGAAGGGACTTCAAGGCTCTGATTCTCGCCCCATTGAATCTTCGCAGGATAGATCTTGTAGTCCGCCGCGAAGATGGGATCGAGCACGTAGGTTTCCGAAATCCGCTGGCGTCCGCCGGACAGAGGCTTCGTATCCCGGCGCAGGTCGGCGACGCCGAGGCCGCCAAGCTTGTCCACCATATCGGGCAGCTTGACGTCGACGCCGCTGGGCGCCTCGACCGTGACCGTGTAGAGGGCCTGGCGATGGAACGGGATCTCCGGGGGATCCAGCGTGACATAGGCGTTCACCGCCCCATCGCCAGCCGCCAATGCAGCCCATACCGCTATGCCCAGCGCCCACGTCATTTCTTCGATTCAGACTCCGATAGCCGGTCGAGATGCAACTTGACGTCGCGCGACTGCAACGTCTCGTCGATCATCGCCTGGACCTTTTCCTGCTGTTTCTGCATCTGCAACATGCGCGCCGCCTGATCCTTGACTTCATCGAACGACGGCATGCGCTCGGGTTTCTTCGATACGACTTTGAACACGTACCATGTTTTGTCCGACTCGACGGGCGCGGTAACACCCTCGGGATCGGTCGTGAAGATGGCATCCGGCACGGCCAGCGCGGACACCCCGGGTACGTGGCCGCCTTGCGACACGGTGACAGGTTTATCCGCGAATTCCGTTAGGGCCTTGGCGGCGTCTTCGGTGTCGGCCTTGCCGATACGGACTTCGGCTTGCGCCGGCTCTTTGAATCGATCCGGTTCCGCCTTGTAGAACCGCTCGACGTCCTCAGGCGTAACGCTCACGCTGGATTTCACCTCGTCGGCGATGAGTTTCTGGACGATCATCGCGTCGAGTTGTTTGCCCAGTTGCTCCTGGATCTCGGGGGTCTTGTCGAGTTCGAGGCGTTTCGCCTTGTCAAGCAACAGCCGTTCGGCCACGAGATTCTTGAGCAACTCCGCTTTCTTGTCGGGCGTGTTGAACGAGTCGCGCGCGGCGGGCGGGAGTTTCTCGATCTCGAGTTCGAGATCGCGGTCGGTAATGACTTCCCCCGCGCACTCGGCGAGGACCTTCTCGCCGGACTTCACGTCTTCGGCTTTCTTCTTGACGTCCGAGCGCGTGCGCAGTTCGTGCCGCAGATCGACGTTCCGTCCGAGCTTATCGAGACAAAGCACGACTTTCTTGTTGATATCGTCCTTGAGGTTCGATTTCGGATCGAGAAATTCGGCCTGATACAAGTAGGGCAGCGCCGTATCGTAGCGCTCGGCGTCGACCGCGAGCTTGGCGATGCTGTAACACACCTTCGCGCGTTCCGGAAAACCTAGCGGGGCCATTCGGAGATAGTCTTCGTACGCGGCGATGGCGGCGATGGGTTGCTTCTTCTCTTCGAGCCGCACGGCGTATTCGCGCTGAGTCTCGACCGGCAACCCTCCAGCGGTAACCGCCCCCCCGCTCGATGGTTTGGCCGTGCGCGGGATCGCGATCAGCCCGATGACAGCCCCGAATCCAATCACCATGACCGCGAACTGCGCGATGGCGAATTTACCCACCGGCTGCGGCAGCGGCTTGTATTGAGAGCGGAATTCTTTGAGGCGTTGGGGGGATTCTTCACTCATGGATTATTCCCTCATACCGTTCGTAGTCGTGATCGTGATCGGAGTCGTAATCGAACCCAATGACTCGATTACGATTGCGATCACGACCACGATCACGATCACGATTAAGCATAGCGCCGCTGCCTCATGCGGAAGAACCGATAGATCTCGGCCACGTACGCGCGGTCGGTCCGGACGTGGATAGCATCGACGCGTGTCCGTTGGAATACCTGATCGCGCCGCTTCGCGCGCTCGACGGCCGCTTTGGCGTATTGCTTGCGGACGGTCGCGTCGCTCGTATCGACCAGCGATTCCCGTCCGGTCTCGGTGTCGCGCAAGGCCACCAGGCCGACATCGGGGAGCTCTTCTTCACGCGGGTCGGTAACCGTTACCGCGATCAGGTCGTGTTTGCGGTTCGCGATCCGCAGCGGCGTCTCGTAGTCATCGGCCATGAAGTCCGAGACCAGGAATGCAACGGCGCGCCGGCTGGTGATGCCGTTGAGGAAATGCAGCGCGCCGGGGATGTTGGTCTTCTTGCCCTTGGGCTTGAAATAGAGCACCTCGCGAATCACTCGCAACACGTGTTGCCGGCCTTTGCTCGGGGGGACGTACAGCTCGATCTCGTCGGTGAAGACGATCAGGCCGACCTTATCATTATTCTTAATGGCGGAAAACGCGAGTACCGCGCACAGTTCCGCGGCCAGTTCGTTCTTGAAGCGCCCGACGCTGCCGAAGAGTCCCGACGCGCTCGCATCAACGAGCAGCATAACGGTAAGTTCGCGTTCCTCGGCGAGCAGTTTCACGTGCGGCACGCTTGTACGGGCGGTGACGTTCCAGTCGATCATGCGGATGTCGTCGCCGGGGACGTATTCGCGGACTTCCTTGAACTCCATCCCCTGGCCCTTGAACACGCTCTCGTATTGCCCGGCCAGAATGTCGTTGACCATGTGGCTCGTCCGGATCTGAATCCGGCGGATCTGTTTCATGACCTCTTGAGGAATCATGGCTCGGGTCTCGGGTTTCGGGTCTCGGGTCTCGGGTGGGCTTCAAGCGAAGCAATGAGCTTTGTGAGCATCTTCCCGACGTCTTGCGAGAGATTCCAGACTTCGACGACACGCTCGCGGCCAGCAAATTCAAGGCGAACCGCAAGGGTCAAGTGGGTTTCCAGTTCGGCTAAGGAACCGCGCGCCATGGAGAGGTGATGGAGATAATCGCCCCGGTGCTTTCTTCCGTAGCCTTCCGCGATATTGGCTGGAATGGACACGGCAGCACGCTGAATCTGGCTTGTCAATCCATATCGCTCCTGGGCAGGGAAGTCGGCGGCTAGCGTGTACACTGCGACCACTAAGTCCATGGACTTCTGCCAGACTTCAAGGTCGCGGTAGCTTTTCAGCGCCATAGCCAGTTCCTCTCTACCGGGGCTACCCTAAACCCGAACCCCGAGACCCGAGACCCGCTCAGGGCACGGGAACAGTCTCTAGTATCTTCCGGATCACGTCTTCGCTGGTCATATTCTCGGCTTCGGCTTCGTAGGTGACGATCACGCGGTGGCGCAGGATGTCCATGGCGACTTGTTTGACGTCGTTCGGGAACACGTTGCCTTCGCCTTGGAGAAACGCGAGGGCGCGCGCGGCTTGTTGCAGGTAGATGGTCGCGCGGGGCGACGCGCCGTATTCGATCAGGTGCTTGATGTTGAGTCCGAACGCCTCGGGGTTGCGCGTGGCTTGGACGATGTCGACGATGTAGTTCTTGGCCTTGTCGTCGACGTAGATCTGATTGACCACGTCGCGCGCGCGGAGGATGTCCTGCCGCGTGATGACTTTCGAGACGGCGGTCTCGTGAAGTACGTTGACGCGATCCATGATCTCGCGCTCTTCGACCTTCGTCGGATACGTCACTTTGAGCTTGAGCATGAAGCGATCGACTTGGGCCTCGGGCAGCGGATACGTGCCTTCCTGCTCGATCGGGTTCTGCGTCGCCAGCACCATGAACGGCTCTTCGAGCGGGAACGTGGTCTCGCCGATGGTGACCTGCCGTTCCTGCATGGCTTCGAGCAACGCACTCTGGACCTTGGCCGGGGCGCGGTTGATTTCGTCGGCCAGGATGATGTTGCCGAAGATTGGGCCTTTCTTGGTGGTGAACTGGCCGTCTTTCGGGCTATACACGAGGGTGCCGATCAAATCGGCGGGCAAGAGATCGGGCGTGAATTGGATACGCTGGAACTTGCAGTCGATGGCCTGCGCGAGCGTCTTGACCGCGGTGGTCTTGGCGAGGCCGGGCACACCTTCGATGAGGACATGTCCGTTGGCGAGGATGCCCACCAACAGCCGGTCGACCATGTATTGCTGGCCCACCACGATCCGGGCGATTTCTTCGCGCAGACGGCTGACAAACCGGGCCTGTTCTTCAACACTGCGTCGTATGGCTTCTACCGTAGGCGTCATGGCGAATCCGTCTCCTTTAGCCGCATCCAGGCGCGCTCGACGTCGCGCAAATCTCCATCCATTTGGTCATCGGTCGGACGCGCGCCGCGGTACCCCACCTCTTGGGCGCGCGATTTCAGCGCATGCAGCCATTCCGAGGAACGCTCCGATTCCGGCAGCGATTCGGCGGCACGCGCGAGTTCGGTGTAGAATTGATAGAAGTTGCCGTCCAGCCGGCGCTGGCGCGCTTGATGTAGAGCCTCCTGCACCGCCGAGATGGCACTTCCGGCTGCTCCGCTCGAGGAATCGAGGGATGGCTGGGGTTTGCGCCTGAGACGCGCAAACCGCCAGCCGAGTGCAGTGAGGAGGAGGAGGGAGGCCCCGAGGCCACCGAAGATCCAGATAGGGGTTATATCTGGCCGCACACTGATAGTGAACGGGTCTGCTCTCAGCGAGGGGGAGGCGCCAGAGTCAGAGGGGGCCGTTCCAGGGGCGGGTTTCTCCGCTGGGGGCGTGGCCTCGGGGGTAAGGTATGATATCCGAATCTCAGGCGATTTGAACTCGCCCTTCTTATTCGGGAGTATCGCAAGTGTTTGGGACACGACGTTGTGGTCTCCATCCGCATCGTTGCGGACAAAACCTCGAACATCGCCAACCGACACCGTGCCCCAATCTATAGCATCCGCTTGCGCGGGTAAGATGGCATATTCCGATGCGCCACCCGTCCATGCTACCTCACACACAATCCGATAGACACGATTCAGATGGGCCGGACCTTCTTGGGGGATCACCTTGAGTTCAGGTTCGCTGAAGGCTGAGGCACATATCAAGATGCCAAGTCCTGCGGCCAGCCCACCGAATCT
Source organism: uncultured Nitrospiraceae bacterium (assembly GCA_964402555.1). Lineage (GTDB taxonomy): Bacteria > Hydrogenedentota > Hydrogenedentia > Hydrogenedentales > SLHB01 > CAYOCT01. The sequence continues at coordinate 160,616 of CAYOCT010000006.1, forward strand.
TCGATTCAACTGTCTTTTCCTCAACCCTTTCATGCATATGATAAAGCATGTTGCGTGCCAAGGCGAGAAAGGAGCCAAGTTCTTTGAAGATCAAGGACTTACGGGAACTCATGGCACTGGACGCCCGCGCCTGATTTAAGGTATGAAGCCGCCGCCCGGCTTATCTGGGGTATTTCCAAAGGATGAAAGATGAAGGATGAAGGATGAAGGATGAATGGCGAAGAGCGAATGGTCGAATAGGTAAAGCCTTGCCCACTCAGAGCTTGTGAAGAAACTTCGAAACGCGGGCGCTTTGCCTCTTGACTACGTATTGCCTGTCATCCTGAGCGCAG
>CAYOCT010000007.1:0-154258 GCA_964402555.1 uncultured Nitrospiraceae bacterium
GGCGAAGCCAACAAAGGAAAGCGCAAGACCTTGATATTTCTTCACACGCTCTCAGCATGACAGGGGGAATTGAGTTTGGGATTGGGTGATCCCGATGACGATTACGATCACGATCAAGACCACGATGTCCGTATGACAGGGGGAATTGAGTTTGGGATTGGGTGATCTCGATGACGATTACGATCGCGATCAAGACCACGATGTCCGTCAAATGGAGTGCCGATCAGTGCAACTCGGTTTCAGAGCCTTGATTCCCGTACCAGATGGCCCGTAGAATCTCGACGTCAAACAGGATAGGCGCGATGAATTGCCCCGGTTGCCGAAATGCGATGCTTGTTCTCGAATACGAGGACGTGGAGATAGACTTCTGTGCCTCGTGTGAAGGGATCTGGCTGGACGCGGGCGAACTTGAGTTGCTGTTCGGCGATGCGGAGGCCTGCCGCCGTTTCGTGAGTGGCGGAGAGCCGGGAGCCGGGAAGCGCGAGAAACCCAGGCGCTGTCCAATCTGTGGCACGAAGATGGCGAAATCGGTAACGCGCGGAGCGAGTCCGGTCACGTATGACGCGTGCCGGCGGGGCGATGGCCTGTGGTTCGACAAAGGGGAGTTGGCCAGCGTGCTCGAGCAAGGCGCGCTGCCGAACGACGGGGGGCGTGTGGGGCGGTTCCTGCGCGAGGTGTTCGGGCATTCGCCGGAGTGAGCGCAATGCGCATGTTCCGGGTAATTGAAGCAGTACGAGGCGGTCAAACGTCTCTCGAAATAGGAGTAGAGATATGATAGTGGGAAAGATAGTGCGCGTGCGTCTTCGGCGCGATTTCTTCGAGCAGCGGCTGTGGGTCTTTGTCGGTAGGGTCACGGGATTCACGGAAAACTGGGTCGTGATCGAAGGCAAGGGGCTGACGGTGCTGAAACGGGCGCAGCTCGATGTCGAAGTGGAAAACGAACTGCGCACGGTCGTGATTCCGCGCGACAACATCGCCATTATCCGGGTGCTTCCGGACGATTTCGACATGGACCACATTCGCACGGTGAACAAAGGCCACAAGTTGTGCTTGGTGGTCGACGGCGGCCCCGACGCCACGATAGCGGAAATGGGCGAAGTGTGATTCGAACAGGCCTGTCATGCGAATAGCCCTGCGAGACGATACGCTCGGCCTGTCCGTGGTTATCGCGAGTCTGCGCGAAGCGCCGAATCTCGCGTTGTTGCTGCCGCAATTGCGCGAGGCCCTCGAAACGCTCGGCGTGTCGTGGGAGATCCTGGTGATCGATGGGGACTCGAAGGATGGCACGCAGGCGGTGGTCGAGGCGGCGGGCGGGCGGTGCGTGTGCGAGACGACGCCGGGCTACGGCGTGGCGATCCTTCGCGGCGTGAGCGAAGCGCGGGGCGCCTACGTGCTGACGATGGATGCCGACCTTTCGCATCCGGCGGAATTCGTGCGGGCGCTGTGGGAGGCGCGTGAATCGGGCGACATCGTGATCGCGTCGCGTTATGTCCCCGGGGGGCGGGCGGACCAGCCGTGGGCGCGGTACACGTTGAGCCGTATCCTGAACCGGACTTTCGCCGCGGGACTGTCCGTACATGCGAAAGATCTGTCAAGCGGATTCCGGTTATACCGGAAACGTTTGTTCGAACGCATGGACGTGACCTTCACGAACTTTGTGATCTTGATCGAGATACTCCTCCAAGCGTACGCGAAGGGGATGATCATCCAGGAAGTGCCGTTCCACTATCAGCCGCGCGGGACCGGAGCTTCGAAGGCCCGCATTATTAAGTTTGGCAAAGACTATGTGCGGCTGTTCCATCGCGTGTGGCGAATGCGGAACTCGATCGAGTTTCCGGACTACGACTGGCGCGCGTACAACAGCCGGATCTGGTTGCAGCGGTATTGGCAGCGGACGCGCCACGCGATTGTGCTGCGTTTTACACCGCAGAACGTGTCGACGTGCGACGTCGGATGCGGGAGCAGCCGTATCCTGGCGGACTTGCCGCATGCCGTCGGCGTAGACATGCGGCACGACAAGCTGGCCTTCATGCGCAAGACGAACCGCTATCTCGCGCAGGCCGACGGGTTGCGCCTGCCGTTTGCGGATGCCTCCTTCGAATGCGTGATCTGCTCACAGGTGATCGAGCACATTCCGGAAGAGAATGGGCGATTGATCGATGAACTGGCGCGCATTCTGAAACCGGGGGGGATCCTAGTGCTCGGAACTCCGGATTACGGCGCCTGGTCATGGGTCACGTTGGAGTGGTTCTACGGCAAGCTCGCGCCGGGCGCGTACGCTGACGAACACGTGACGCATTACACATTCGAGTCGCTGACCAAAGCTGTGGGGAGCCGTGGGTTCGAGATTCTCGACCACGGCTATGTGGGCGGAGGCGAACTGATCCTCAAAGCGCGAAAACCGTCTGCGTCATGAGATGCTATTGAGGCAGGGGAAGGAACGGCAAGACCTTGCGCACGAGATCGCCGACGACGGGGATGTCGAAGTATACCGCCGCAAACCCGAGCGCGCCGATCGCCACGATGAACATGACCAGCTTGACGAGAAGGGTCTTGAGTTTTTGAAGGCCGCCAGTGCTCTTGCTGTTGCGCTGCATGTCCTGGGCGCGCTCGATGAACTTCTCGTGCTTCTCTTTGCAGGGATCGCCGCAGAAACGCCCCGTCGGCCCGGTGACCACGCATGCGCCGCATACGGGTTTGCCGCACTGCTTGCAGCGAGCTACAGCCTCCACTCCCGGATGATTGATACAACCCGACGCCGTTGGAGCAACCATGTCCTTCCTCCTCTTGTACTGGCTAGTGGTTAGTGGCTAGTCGTGGGCTTTGGTGGCGATTTCCTCTTTCACTTGGGCGATGAACTGGTCGAGGGGCATGGAGCCGAGGTCGGCTTTGCGACGGTGTCGCACCGCGACCGACCCGCCCTGTTGCTCGCGATCGCCGACGACCAGCATGTAGGGCACCTGCTGGGTCTGCGCTTCGCGGATACGGTATTTCATCGTTTCGCTGCTGGCGTCGACCTCAACGCGGAGCCCGGCGTCGAACAAGCGCTGATAAACCTGCTGCGCGTAGTCGTTAAAGGCTTCGGCGACGGGAATGACGACGGCCTGCACGGGCGCGAGCCACACCGGGAACGCGCCGGCGAAATGCTCGATCAAGATTCCGAGGAAGCGCTCGATGGCGCCGTAGATAACACGATGCACCATGACCGGCCGGTGGGCCGCTCCGTCCGCGCCGATGTACTCGAGTTCGAATTTCTCCGGCATTGCGAAGTCGAGCTGGATGGTCGCGCATTGCCAGGAACGGCGCAGGCTGTCGCGCACGTGGAAGTCGATCTTGGGGCCGTAGAACGCGCCATCGCCTTCGTTGACCTTGTAGGGCAGGCCGCGCGCGTCGAGGGCTTGGCGCAGCCCTTCGGTGGCCACTTCCCACATTGCGTCGGACCCGATCGCCTTCTCGGGACGCGTGCTGAGTTCGACCGCGTACTCGAGGCCGAACACGCCGTACACGAAGTCGACGAACTCGATGATGCCGAGGACTTCGCGCTGAATCTGATCCTCGGTCATGAAGATGTGGGCATCGTCCTGCGTGAACATGCGCACGCGCGACAGACCGTGAAGCACGCCCGACTTCTCGTGGCGGTGGACCACGCCGAGTTCCGCCCAGCGCAACGGCAGGTCGCGGTAGCTGCGCATGCGGCTCTTGTACACGAGCATGCCGCCGGGGCAATTCATCGGCTTGACGGCGAAATCGCGTTCGTCGATCTGGGTGAAGTACATGTTCTCGCGATAATGGTCCCAGTGGCCCGACTGCTCCCACAGCGACCGGTCGAGGATGAGCGGGGTGCGTAGTTCGCCGTAGCCGCGCTTGCGGTGCTCCTCGCGCCAAAACGCGAGCAGCTCGTTGAGCACGACCATGCCCTTGGGATGGAAAAACGGGAACCCCGGTCCTTCTTCATGGAAACTGAACAGGTCGAGTTGCTTGCCGAGTTTGCGATGGTCGCGCTTCTCGGCCTCGGCCAAACGATGCAGGTAGTCGTCCAGATCGGCCTTCTTCGGGAAGGCAGTGCCGTAGATGCGCTGCAACATGGGCCGCGACGAGTCGCCGCGCCAGTAGGCGCCCGCCACGCTCAGCAACTTGAAAGCCTTGATCCGGCCGGTCGAAGGCACGTGCGGCCCGCGGCACAGATCGGTGAAGTCGCCGTTTTCGTAGAACGTAATCGTGCCGTCATCAAGGTCCTGGATCAGCTCGACCTTGTACGTGTCGTCGCGTTCGCGGAAATAGGCGAGCGCGTCTTCTTTCGACATTTCCTTGCGGACGAACGGCGCGTCCTCCTTGACAATCGCCGCCATGGCCTCTTCGAGCGCCGCGAAATCGGCCTCGGTGAACAGCGGGGCCGTGTCGATATCGTAATAGAATCCATCTTCGATGGCGGGGCCGATGGCCAGTTTCACTTCGGGGCGCACGCGGCGGATCGCCGTCGCCATGACGTGCGAGGCGCTGTGGCGGAAGAGCGCGCGGCCCTCCTCGGAATCGAAGGTCACGATGGCCACGCTGTCGCCGTCATTCAGCGGCGTCGCGAGATCGCGGATCTCGCCATTGACCTTTGCGCCGAGCGCTTCCTTTGCAAGACGCGGGCCGATCCGTTCGGCGAGCGCCTTTCCGGTGCAGTTCTCAGGCAGTTCGATTTGCGCGCCATCGGGCAGGCTTACATGTATCATGATAGGTTCGCTTTCTATCGTGCAATACTCAGGGTACGTTGCGTGAAGATTGCCCGCGCGGCCGGTAGCCTTCGTGCCGCGCGCGGCGTGTCGTGTATCATACAGGAGGCCGAGAGGAATACTCCACCCGAACCCGGTTGTTGCGAATCCAAACAGGGCCCTAGCGCGTCAAAGTACTTGACACCTTCTGGGACAACGTAAGAAAAGGAACACTCCCCATGCGCGTCTTCAAATCGAAACCTTTCTTGGTGTTCGTCATCGTGCTGACCGCCGCGCTGAGCGCCTTCGCGGACCGTTTCGTCATCGCCCCTCACCTCCAAAACGTCACCCAAGACGGCGCGACCCTCATCTGGGAGACGCAGGACGCAGGAACGGGCGAAGTCGCCTACGGTCCCGAGGGTTCGCCTGGAAGTGTGGCCAAAGACACTCAGGCCGGAACCATCCATCGCGTGCGCCTCACGGGCCTACACCCTGACACGGCTTATGCATATCGCGTCCGCGCGGGCTCGGAGGAGCGCGCGAACACGTTCAAGACAGCGCCGTCGTCCGAACGCGCGATCGCCTTTGCGGTGGTAGGCGATTCGCGGCGCTGGGAGAACCGCTGGCAGGAAACGCATATGGCGGCCCACATGATGCAATGGCATCCGGAGTTCTGCATCAACAACGGCGACCTCGTTCTCGAAGGCCATAAGCACGATTTGTGGCCCGAACACTTCGCGCGCTTCGCGGACTTCAACGGCTCGATCATGATGATGTCGGCGCGCGGGAATCACGAAGGGTCGCGCATGGCGGATACCGACAACGATTGGTTCGCCAAGTATCACGAAATGCCTGGGGCAGGCGAGCCGTTCGCGACGTTCGATTGGGGCAACACGCACTTCGTGCTCGTCTCGATGGACAAGGTGAGCGAGGCGTCAGAACAGTTGGACAAGGATCTTGCCGGGGTCACGAAGAAATACACCGTGGTCGTGTTTCACTACCCGGTGTATTGCACGGGCTATGCTTCGCCGGACGATTCGCGCAAGGATGACGGTGAAAAGCTGTCCGCTATCTGGAAGGTGATGGACAAATACCACGTGCCGCTCCATCTTTCGGGGCACACGCACATCTTCGAGCGGACGTGGCCGCTACACGACGGGAAGCGCGACGACCGGCAAGGCACGACGTACGTCATTCAGGGCGGCGATATCAACGCGAATTATCCCGACTGGTGGTCGGCCGTCACTGACGATCGCGCCACCGAAGCAAAACCGACGTACACGCTGATTTGGTGCAAGGACGACCAAATCGAGATGAAGACCTTTGCCTGGGGGACGCAGGCCAACGCGGTGGTCGAGGTGGATCACTGCATTATCTGCCGAGACGAAGCGATCCCGGCGGCGTTGCTGGCAGGGCTTCCAGGCAAGAAGGGCCAGGACCTCCTTGCGGATATTGACACCCTGGGCGCGACGATGTATGTGCCCGCGGCCAAGTCGTTGCTCGCGTATCTTAAAGACAGTGACCCCGCCATCCGCGGGGCCGCGTCGGCAGCGTTGCGCTCGATAGGAAGCGGCGAGGTGGCGCAGGACCTTGCGCCGTATCTCGGCGACGCCAGTGTGGCCGTTCGGAGAAACGTGGCGCGTGCGCTGGAGATCGCGATGCCAGAGTCGCTTGCCAAGACCGTCGCGGCACAGGTGCGGGACAGCGCGCAGGACGAGACGGTCCGCGTATCGTTGCTGGGCGCGCTGCAGTTCCATGCGCCGCGGAAGCTGGCATACGAAACGGCGGCCGATGTCCTTAAGGGCGATGCGCCGAGAGATGTGCGGAACCGCGCGGCGTACGCGCTCTCGCGTGTCGCGGACCAAGGCGACGCAAAGGCGCTAGCGAAATTGGTCGATAAGGAAACGGAACCGTATGCGGTGCAGCGCCTCGCCTATGCGCTGAACCGTCTTACCGGCAAACATGTCGGTCTTGGGGACAAACAGCCGCTCGCGCGAGCCAAACCTGGCGAACGCGGCGAGTTCGTCAGAGTGTGGCTCGACAAGTAGCGTTGAAGGCGGCTGCATAAAACCGCCTCGCTGGCGCGTGGTATAGTCAAACGCGGCAACGAGGACGTGGGTATGCAGTATGACGGGTGGGCCGAATCGCTGGGCGCCTTCTACAAGGCGCATCGGCAAGAACTCTTTACCTACGCGCTCTCGATCACGAAATCGGCCTCGGGGGCGGAGGACGCCGTCCACGACGCCTTCAGCGGGATTCTTCGCGGAAACCGTGCGCCGGCAGAGCTGCGCCCCTACGTATTCCGATGCGTTCGCAACGCGTCGCTCGACGTCTTGCGTGCGGTCCAGCGAGAACGGGATAAGGCGGAGGCGTGCCCCATCTTTCGGGATGAAATCTCTATCTCCCAACGCGAGGCGGCTTCCGAATTCCTTGCGCTCCTGTCCGAACACGAGCGCGAGATTGTTGTGTTGAAGATCTACTCCGGCCTGACCTTCAAGGAAATCGCGGCCGTATGCGGCATCCGCCAAGGAACCGCCGCCGCGAGTTACTGGCGCAGCCTGCAGAAGCTCCGCGGCCATGCACGCGCGGAAGGGGAAAACGGGCAAACGCCTTTGGAGCAACGCTTATGAGCCACGATGACGAACACTGGTTGCGAGACCTGCCCTTGCGCGCGCCCTCGGACGCCTTGGACGAACGCATCGAGCGGCTGCTGGCCGCGGCGCCGCCGCGCCGGGCGCCGGGGTGGATGGCGCGCCCGATCCGTGTATGGCAGTGCGTTGCGGCCTGCCTGGTATGCACGGCGGCCGCGTTCTTCGCGGGGATGCTTGCGCATCGCGGCACTCCGCCTGCGCCCGAAGTCCGGGAAGTGCGTTATGTAACGCAGCCGGAGCAGCACGCCTTCGACGTGTTCGACTGGACGCAATACCCAACGAAGAGCGCGCCCTGTTCGGTCTTGCGGGAGCGAACCCAGGACCAAAGCAAGACCGGCGCGAGTTCGTAGAGGAAGCGCGCGGCACATAGCGAGCCATGGCGAGTGTGTCATTGCGAGCGGAGCGAAGCAATCTCCGCGATCCTCGCGAGGGAAGAGCGAGATTGCTTCGTCGGGTTAGCGCCCTCCTCGCAATGACACGTGGATCTGGAGCCGTTTGAACAGCGGCAGTTTACTCAAAGAGGAGAATGTGACAATGCGGTGCAATCGAGGATTACGCTTGTGGGTGGCCGTCAGCGCGATGGTGTTCGTGGCCGGGATCGCATCAGTGGGCTTGGCCGACGACGCGGTCCAGGCGGCCAAGCAACTGCAATTCGACGCGCGAATCTACCAGGTCCTGACGAACGTCACGGGTGATGGCCTGACCTCGCATACGCTTCCCGGCATGAACGGCTGGCTGCAAGTCATCCATCAGCGGCTCGATGACGTGGCGCTCGTGATGGATGGCAACCAACTGACGTGGAACGGCCAGCCCGAACCGGACAATCCACGCATCCTTTGTCTGTCCAAGCCGAGCATGGTCACGCAGGAAGGCGAATCGGCTAGCCTGGCTGTTGGAGAGAATCTCGGGGCGGCTCAGTACATGGAGCGCAAGGACAGCGGCCTCTTTGAACTCAAGAGCACGGACAGGGAAGACGTAGGCCTTAAACTCAAGATCACGCCCGCGATGCTGCGCAAGGACAGCGATCTGATGGACTGCATGCTCTCCTTCGAGTACTCCTGGATCAAGGGGCGCGAGAAGATCGAGGGCGTGAACCTCGAAGTAGGCAAGCCCATGCTGGGACGCGCTAGCGCGGAAGGGTCTGTGCAATTCCGAGTGGGCGAGTGGTCGTGTTATCAAACGCCGGTAGACTCCGACGGCTGGATCTACCTCTTTCTCCGCGTAACACCGGCAGGCGACAAGGACCTCGCCGACGCAAAGCATGACGCGGCTGGCGGGGCCGATAGCGCTTCCGTGCAGACCCAAGGCAAAGGGCTGAACGTTAGCGTCGGAGGCTCAATCGAAGTGCGTGGTGGATTCCGGTCGGGCGGGCGGAGATAGCCTCGATTTCAATCGAAGGTCCGCCAGGACTCGCAAACTTCGAACGGAGTGGCAACACCACGGATTACGGCAGCGGAGATCGCCTCCTGAGCCGTGTATCCGATGCAAGCAGGCCAGTGGCAAGCACGCCCAGCAGGAGAAGATCCCCTTGCCCCAGTCCTGTGAGAGTGTCGATCAGACGGCCTTTGGAGATCGTGTACGTCCCCGTGACCGTTGTGGTCTTGCCCGATTCGACAACCACCGTGTGGTCTTCGGGGCGGATCCACTTCGCTGCCGCGCCTGGGCAGGCGAATAGACCTCCGCTTAGGTCTTTGAAGACGACGGTGTGTTGTCCGGGCGCGAGATGAAGGACGGTGTCGCCGCTCTCGTGCCATTGCACGTCGGCTTGCGCACAGCCCGGTATCGGCGTTACGTCAAGACTCCATTGAGCGCCAGCCAGAATCGCATCGTTCGGTTCAATCGTGACCTGTATCCCGCCTTCGCCTTCGCCTTCACCTTCGCCTTCGCCCTCGCCTTCGCCTTCGCCCTCGCCTTCGCCTTCGCCCTCGCCCTCGCCCTCGCCTTCACCTTCGCCTTCGCCCTCGCCTTCACCTTCGCCTTCGCCCTCGCCTTCGCCTTCGCCAATCGCATCGCCTATCAGGAAAGCGTCGAGAATAGCCGCCACCTCGGACCCCGTTGTAACGCGTATGTCGCGGAATCCAGGTACGGCGTCTGACGCTACCTGTACCTCGACACGCGCGTGGAGCGGGTCAAGCGCGCTCGTCGATAGCACCGTCGCATCCTTGCCGCTCAGGTTGCCGATCGATAGGCCGGCTTCAAAGTGTGTGTTGTCGCCCACGACAGAAATGAGGACGGTCTGTCCCGGACGCGCCGAGCCTGGCGTGATCGATACGATCTTCGGTATCGACGCGATCGCGGGCGCCATGATCAGGAATGGTCCGGGAACATCCTCACGTGCGGTTTCGTCAACACTGGCCGTCGTCACGACGACATCGCGATACCCAAGACCAGCCAGCGCGTCGATGGTCAGGTGCGCCCTCAAGAGTGTCGCGCTGTTGACCGTTACAGAATCCACCACAACGCCCGCTCCGAGGCCGACGGAGGACGTGGTGTCAAAATGCGTGTTGACTCCATAGATCGCCACATTGAGGCCGGATCCCGCGCCGCTTTGCGCCGGCATCAGCCCGACGATAGTTGGCTCTGTTGTGGCTTCTCGGACCTCAAACACCCCAATCCCGACGGCCTCTTCCACGACACCATCCGTGAGCGGTGTGACGATGGTGAGGTCTCGAAGAGCGGCCGTGGCGCCCGCATCGACCGTGACTTCGGCAATAAGGGTGGTAGGCGAAGTAACGAATTCGGAATTCACGGTAACCCCCGTCTCGCTGACGGATAGATGGCTGGCCGGGGTGAAGCTGGTATGCGATCCCGTTACGGCGATTCGGAACGTGGAACCGCGGAACCCGAAAGGCGGATCGGCCAAGGGCAAGGAAGGCAGCACGGCTGATCGCATAATGTTGAAGGCCGTATTCCGGTATCGCACTCTTCGGGACGGATCGCTGCTGTTTACATCCGGGATGTATGCATAGACACCGCCGGTTTCCATTGCCAGCCACGAATACAACGGAATGGCCGCGGCCGGGTAATCGGCCTTCAAGGCCGTCTCTGCATCGCACGAGTCACAGTTCGTGCTCAACGGAAAGTCCTGCCCGCCGTCCGACTTGGTAGCAGCCGCACAAGCTCCAGAGAGCAGGATGTCCACGCGGATTCCTCGTGCGCGAAGTTCGGCGGCAACCGCTCCGATATCGAGGCCCGGATGCGCGCTTGCGTCGGTAGCGAGGAAGGCCACGCTTCCGGCTTTGAGCGTCGAGGCGGCGGATCTCAGCGTTTCGACGGAGGCCTCGGGACAATCGCCGCCTCCGCCTGCGGAAAGAAGGTCGATCTCGGCCTGTACCGCGGCCAGGTCGTCAGACGAGATCCGAGGCGTGGCCTCGTCCTTGAAGGTAACTAGGTGGACCATGACGCTCAGGCCTCGCTCTTCCAGCAGAGCGATGAAGTCGGTCAATGCCTCGCGAACTTCTCCGATTTCCTCTCCCATGCTGCCAGTATCGTCGATGACGAACGCGATGTCCGCGAGGCCTAGCCTGCGGGAGCAACTGATGTACGGGCCTGTGGGAGGAGCGTCCGTGCTTTGTCCGACGACCAGCCATTGAATCGTCTTCTCCGCCCCGAAGATGGCTTGCCATTCGGTTTCGGTGGGCGTGAAGTTGGGCGTATTCAATTCGTCCGATTCGTAGGTCATGTTCGAGAAATCGGAATTCCAGAACTGCACCCGGAACGTGGCGAGCCGATGGCTGGGTCCCGCGCCGTTGGGTTCCCAGGTGAAGGTCGGCGGCCCGTCGACGGGACTTATGTCGAGGTTGTCCGCTGGCGAGGCAGGCGCCGGCGCAACCTTGTGTTCGGTAAATATGCAGCCGTAGTCAACCTTCTGCGCTTGCATGGGCGCTTTCAGGGGGTGGAAGGCGAGCAATCCGTTCCAGTACTCCGAGAGGTTGGTCGCGTGGACGAGCGCCGCCGCGTTGTACACGTTGGCGTACCGAAGGGTCACTCTATCGGGGCCATCGTTGGTGCCGTCGTACAGGTCCCACAAGATGCGCTGCACGGACACCTCGTTGTCTTCGCCCAGGAACGCCGCCCCCGGCGAAGCGGCTTCGAGGTCATAGTCGATGGTCGAATCGATGGTGTCCTGATAGCCGCTGTCGGCCACCCGCGGCATGTTGAGCCGATCCAATCCCAACACCTGCTGGCTGCTTACCGCGAAGTACGACGGGAATCCCTCGCCCCACGCTTGGCGAAGCCCGGCGTCTTTGCCGACCCGCTCCCCGAGATTCTCGTTGAGCGAGTGCGCCCCGCCAGGGTTGTTCTCGATATGGCGTTCATGCATGAAATAGTGGCCGTATTCGTGATCGATAACGTCCCAGTCGATCCAATCGTCCATCAGCACGTGCAGCACCCCATCCGAGACCGAGTAATTGGAGGTGCTATCCGACGTAGGGAAGTCCACGTCGATACTCGGCAACGAACCTCCCAGGTAATTGCCCGTGGCGTCGGTGAGCAGGCTGGCCGCATCGAGTACCGAGAAGGCGCGATCCGGTGTGTCGGCGTTGTTCGCCGTCAGTTCGATACTGAGCGTCGCGCCGTCCGGTACATTCGAGGTCACGGAAGACTCGATAAAGTAGGTTTTGCCCGTGGTCGCGTTCATGACCCTCGCGCGCCCCGAACTGAATGTGTAGGCTTGAATGTAGAGGTCGCGCCCATCGCCTTCGGGATCGGCATTGTCGATATCGGCATGGTAGTAACCGTTCAAGAACGTATCGACTGCTACGATCATCCCGTCGCCCGAGGCGTTGTGCTCGTAGATCTCGACCCGTGTGTAAGGGCTCGGGTGCGCTGCCCCGTTGTCGTCCGTCCACTTGATGAATCCTTCGACTTTGACCATGGCCTTCGCGCCACCAAGAGCCTTGCCAAGGGCGACCGATTCGAGTCCTTGGTGGCCCATCAGGCCGCGGACAATCGCCTGGTACTGCTCGTCAGAATACGCCTTCGCCGCGCGCAAGCGCTTGGCATCTGACAATTCCAGATCCAGGAAGCTCGTGCCGCCCGCCAACACGCCGGTACTGCTTGCAACGAAATACAGGGGTTTCGATCGGCCAAACAGACGATTGCCCTCAGTGTCGTACGCATAAAACCAGCCGCGGACTTCGGCTTTGCCTTCGCGACCTACATGTATTCTGAGCGGCGTCGTGCATTCCGTTCCGGCCCGCAATGCGCCCAAAGGAACGCTGGCATTGCCAAGTAGCGTGACGTTCTCCGAGGAGGTCTCGAACGCGACAAGCCCGGCAGGGACATTGACGCCGGGTACAGCAAGGAATGTCAGCGTAGCGTCGCCGCCCGGCTCGATGCTGGTAGTATCGACCCTGAAGTCGACCTCCACGGGTGGAGTCGCTTTGGTCGCGTAGCCTGCACCCGCCCCGAACATCGCGACCGCGAAGACCGGCACTGCCCAAAGACTCAACAACCGCGGGCAAGAAACAACCTCGATGGATCTGCAACGATGAGCGCCACTACGTGTCACGGATGCCTCTCCCTTATTGACTGCTGCTCATCGGAACACCTTTGACGGCCTCGCTTGTTCCCGAAGCGCCCAAGGGAGGTCTCCTCGCGCCGGATCGCACACGGTGCATGAGGGAAGTTGTGGTCTATTTGGAGGAGGGAGAGAGCTGGCCTAGGTCCTCATCGAAAATGACCCTTCGGTCCAAGTCTGCCCACGCGCGATAGCTTTGTTCCTCGACGCGTTGAAAATAGGCAGGTGTCAGGTTCCCACATTCCCGGATGGCTTGGGCAATGACGTCCGATATCTGCTTCTGGATGTCCGGTTTCAGAGCCAGCCGCAGGGTGCGGCCCTTATACTCGAACTTCGCGGCGACCCGGGCGCCCTTCAGGCTTGGAGCGTGAATGAGGTCCTGCGCGAAGGTACTTCCAAGCGCGACTTGAAGGCCATCGATCAGGCACGAGTATGGGGGCGTGCCGCCGGTCTCGACAGTTACGTTGACCGCGCGCGTTGGCGCGCTCAGGATTTCCTTGGCGCGGACACCCATCTTGGCGCCGAGGACGGTATAGATGCCGATATGCTGGTGGAATTCGTTCGTGAGGACAATCGCGTCCCATTCTTCGTGTCCGAACTTCTCCGGGATTCCGGAACGGACAAGCGCTGCCGCCGCTGGTCGATAGGAATCGGCGTCCCGCGGCAGCGCTTTAAGGATTCGATAGGCTCGTTCGCCCGGAGGCGGCGCAGCGTTATCATCAGTCTCGTGTGCGGCGGCATACCCGGCGGCCACGAAAACAAGTGTCCCGAGTAACAACGACGTGATGGCGACGGAGCGCATGGAGGACTCCTTTCGATTGCGGTCTAATACAGACCGAAGTGGCTGTTTTCGAGCAACATTGCCGCATCGTCGACGACGGGATAGTCGCCAGGGCAACAGACAAAGGCTACGTGGCCGTCCATGTAGAGGACATTGCATCCGCCCGGTATATGGTTGAACACGGTCCCTCCGCCGGTCGCATTCGCGTCGCCGGGATTGCCAAACGTGTCCCATTGCACGGCGATGCCGCTCTGCGCTTGAGCGGTCTCCGCGGGGTTGTTGATGTCCGTAATGAAGAAGCGTTCGATCCCCTCGCGAAGACGCAGCACTTTGTCGCCGCCGGCCGTGCCTCGGGCAATGGACGCAGTGACCATGGACGGCCACGCCCCTCCGTTCATATCGAGATCGGCCGCAAAATCCTTGATGCGGACTGGGGTCGTGATGTTCAGCACGGTTACTGCCCCGTCGAACGCCTTGGCGCCCATCGCGCCCCAGATTCCGTAGTATTCCGCGACGTTGGTCGAGGCATAGCCCTTGTACATGTAGGAACGGCCCAGTTCGGCGCTCAGAAAGTAGTTCTCGGAGACCTTGTCACCCGCATCGCGAGCCGCCTGGACCCATGTGTCGAAATCTCCTACATCGGGCAGCCGCGTGGCCACGTAGGTTCCCGAGGCGTCCACACCTGCATCCGACGGACATTTCGCCACATTCAGATCTAACAGGTATTCCGGAAATACCGCCGCGGCCGACGGAGCGCTGAACAGTGTCATGCCGTTCATGAACGCGTTTCCGTGAGGCGCGCACGGCGGGAACTGCTGGCCTTTGCTCTCGTTCGCATACATCTTGAAGACGATCCCGAACTGCTTGAGGTTGTTTTGGCACGAGGACCGGCGGGCGGACTCGCGTGCCCTGGCCAGCGCGGGCAACAAGATGGCCGCGAGAATTCCGATGATGGCGATGACCACAAGCAATTCGATCAGCGTGAAGCCCTTCCGTTTCATCCCTCGCATGGTAGTTCTCCTTCGACAAGCTGTGTGGTATTACGAATTTCAGAATCATAATACCTCGCGGTGGTATAGTTTTCAACTGCCCAGCACTGTCTCCTTGGGAACGGTTCAGAGTGCCAAGGCTCGGCATGCCGCCAGTCGAACGTGAGGCCATTGGCGCTTAAGTTGAAGTGGCGTTTACAATCGATGATAGTAAAGGTACTGTTGCTTGCCGGCTGGCGCCGCGGAACTTCGGCGCTCGCCGGCGCAGCGTTGAGAAGGTCTGGAGCGCACTATGAGACTCGTTCGAATCGGCGTCAGCGCCATATCGGTCAAGGTGGGCGACTTCGCGGAGAATCGGCGGCGGCTGATCGCGGCCATCGAGGCGGCGCGCGCGCGCGACGTGCATCTGCTGGCCACGCCGGAGCTGGCGGTCTCGGGATACAGCCTCGAAGACCGCATCTGGTGGCCGGACATTGCGCGCCGCAGTTGGGACACGCTTCTTGAGATTGCGGAGGCGTGTGCGGGGATCAGTGTGTTCGTCGGCTTGCCGGTGCGCAAGGACGCGCTCGCGTACAACGCGACCGCGCTTATTCACGACCGCCGCATCTGCGGCCTCATCTTGAAGAAGCATCTGCCCACGTACAGCATCTTCTACGAAGGCCGCAACTGGGCGCCCTGGGTGGAAGGGGTAACGGAGATCAACGGCGTGCCTGCGGGCGATCTCGTGTTCCGGCTACCGTATGGCATGGTCAGCGCCGAGATCTGCGAGGACCTCTGGACGGCGAAATCGCCTGCCTACGCGCGCGCGGTTGCGGGCGCCGAGATCATCTGCAACGGGAGCGCATCGCCATTTACGCCGCTCAAGAACGATCAGCGCCGGCGATTGGTGCTCGGCGCGGCCGAGCATTCGGCCTGCGTGTACGCCTATGCGAATCTCCTCGGGTGCGACAACAGCCGCCTGGTGTTCGACGGCGGCGGGTTCATCGCGACGCCGGATACGGTGGTGGCCGAATCGCCGATACTCTCACGATCGCCGTGGACGCTGACGGAAGGCGTGGTCGACTTGGACGACATCGATCGCATCCGCGCCGAGAACTCGACCTGGCGTTCGGGCGTGGTCGAGCGCGACGGCGGCGACACAACGGAAGTGATCCATGTCGCCGGCGGCGGGTTCACGCCAGCGTGCATCGAGGACTACGCGGCGCAGATGCCGAAGAGCTTCTTCGATGCGGGGAGCGTTGAACTGGCGTCGAATTCGGAACGCTACCTGGACCAGTTATTCGACGCGCTCGTGTTGGGTCTGCGCGACTATTTCGAGAAAGTCGGCGCGTTCCAGCGCTTCCTCGTGGCGTTATCGGGCGGGCGCGACAGCGCATTGTGCTTGTTGATGGCGGTGCATGCGGCGAAGTCGCTCAAGAACGGCGCGGGCGCTAACGAGTTCGCAGACCGGATTCGCGCCATCTATCTCCCGAACGAGGCCTATAGCAGCAGCGGCACGCTCCACGCCGCCAAGTCGCTCGCGGAAGAACTGGGCGTGCCCTTCCAGGTGACTTCGATTGCCGAAGAGGTCGCGGTCGCGATGAAGAAGGCGGCGGAACTGGCGGGCGGCGAAGACCGCGTCACGCCGCTTGCGCGCCAGAATCTCCAAGCGCGCGTCCGCGGCAACATGATGTTGAACTGGGCGAACAGCGTCGGCGGGTTGCTGCTCGTGACCTCGAACCTGAGCGAAGCCGCGGTCGGCTACACGACGACCGGCGGCGACAACCAGGGCGGGTACTCGCCCATCGCCAACGTGCCGAAGACGGTGATCAGCCGTTTGCTCGAATACCTGGCCCGGCGCGACGGCATCGCATCGCTCAAATACATCCTCGATATCCCGCCGAGCGCGGAACTCGCGCCGAATCAGTTGGACGAAGCGGACCTCATGCCGTACGTGATTCTCGACGACCTGATGTATCTGTTCGCGAAACGGCGGATGGCGCTCTCGGATTGCTGGCGCGTGCTGTGCTGCCGATACCGCGATCACGATCGCGAGCAATTGAGGATATGGACGACGGATTTCGGCAAACGTTTCGTCTACAACCAGTGGAAACGCGACCAGCATCCCGTGACCATGAAAGTCATGGACCTCGACCTCGACCCGAAGACCGGATTCCGGTTTCCCGTCACGCAGAGCATCGAAGACGAACTTCGGGATCTTGCGGCGGCTGAGTAGCGTAACAATCCAATCAGTCCGCTGGAGTGTGTTCCCGGCTGTAGAGTGTATCGAAGATATCGAGTAGCGGCTGCTGTGTGGTGGCTTCAAATTCGGCCAGCCACTTGCGAACATAGCCGGCATCCAGGGAGGGATATCTCGCCACCAGTCCCGTGAGGTCTTCGATATCCTTGGCCCGCCCCGCAACGATCTTGTGAATAACCAAATCCTCAAGCGATGCGAACGCGACCTGTGCGGCGCCCATTGCTACGCGTTGCGCCCGGCCCATCGCCTGTTGCTCATAGGGCAGGATCGAGAAGACGAAATCGATGGGAATGCCGGACTCTGTATCGGCGCACGGCAACACGAAGGTCTCCGCGACAAATGCAACGGGGTCCTGGACGCGCGCGGCGCAGCCCATCGTTTCCACCGCATCGAGAACGCGGCACACCTGATCGGGTGGCACGCCGAGAGTAACATCGATGTCGCGCGTCAGCCGCGGATTGCCATAGCGAAGCAGCGCTTGGCCGCCAATGACCATGTAATCGATATGATGGCGTTCAAGCGCCAGCGCCATGCGTTCGAGAAGGCGTTGGAACATTCAGCTTCCTCGCAAACCGGATCTTCTCTTCGATGCCCTCCAACGGGTCGTGCGGAGGGAAAACGCCGAACAGGCGGGCTTCCTCGTAGAGGGCTTCATAGATGCGCAAGTTGGCCCAGTAGTCGACAGGCTCACGGCGCTCTTGCTCGTTCTTCCACCTCTCCCACACGGCCGCGTTTCGGATCATGGCGCCTGTCCTCGGTCGTGCCGTCACGCGGGCGGCAGGATGTTGTCGTAACCTTGGATCACGAAGGATTGGCCGGCGGTGTACAGGCTGTTGTCGATATAGAGCACGTCGAAGGGGGTCATGTCGTCGGCGAACGCCTCGTCGAACTCGAACTGGAGGATCGGCCCGAACGACGCGAACGGAATCGGGGTGTCGATCGCGCCGGGGTCCGGGCTTTCGAGCCTGACCCATGTCCCTCCGCGCACGGCATCGACTGAGGTGTCGATGGACCATGCGGCGCACAAGCCGTTGTCGGCGACGTCCGCCTTACTCACGGTGAACGGGAACGGACTCTCCACGTAGAAGCGCAGTTTCCAGACGTACCTCGGAACGTAACTGGCGCGGAGGAAGTAGGTGGACTTGTCGTTGCTCACCGACGGGACGACGCGTAGCGTTCCCACGAGTTCGTCGCCGGCATGTTCGGCAACCGCGAAGGGCGTCTGGCTTGTGAACGAGGCGGCGTTCATGCCGAGCGAAATCAGGAAGGACGGCGTGAAGCTGCTGTTCGTCCGCACGAGCGTCGCCCAGCGCAATGCGTATTGCCCGTCGAAATCGTCCACGATCTGCAAGAAACTGTCCGGCAAATCCTGCACCGCCAGCGCCGAGTAGTACTGGCCCTGCGTCTGCTCCGTCACCGATTGCAGCGTGGCCACGTCGGCCTGCGTGCCGAATCCGATCGCATACAGGCGAATGCCCAGGTCGCGCGCATGCGCAATGACGTCTTCCTTACTGTTGCGGCTCGACGTGTCGCGTCCGTCAGAAATGAAGATCACATTGCGGACTTCGTCGTTGCGGTTCTCCGGCCCGAATTCGTTCACGGCCGCGTAGACCGCATCCCACAGCCGCGACGGACCCCAATACGAATTCACGAACTGGGTCCAGATCGCGTCGATGCGTTGCGCGACAAACGTCTTGTCGGCGGACAGATCGCATACTTTCTCCGGCGCCTTTTCGCGATGGAACTCGTAGACCCCCACGAGCGCGTCGGCGCTGAGCGACGGCAGCAGCGTCTGCTTGATCGAATTCTCCATGGTCTCGATCGCGTCCGACTTCCCGTCATGATTCGAGTCGCCGTGCACCTGTGTCGATGCCATACTGGCCGAATAGTCGAGCACGAGATAGCACTGAAGCTGCTTCGCCGACGCCTTGGCAAGCAACGGCGGATTCTCCTCCTCGCTCACGGGCACGCCGTCCTCTCTGCACGCGAGGCCGAATTGGATTGGCTCGCCGATGACGGAGCGATTGTCGGTGTCGCGCAACGAGAAAACGAAATCCATGAGGTACGGCGCGGTATAGGTTTGCGATACGCCGACGATATTGAGCGCCCCCGAGGCCACGCCCTCGCTGCCGTCCGAATAACACTTGATCGGCACCGACACCGTGACGACGTTCTTTGCGGTGATCTTCAACGCGCCCTCATGCGTGCCGATAGCAAGCCCCGCACGGCTGACCGAGACGGTCACGATCTTGACATCGTTTCCGTTTTTGCTGCTCGCGCCTTTGGGGCTGACGTGAATCCACGGCTGGGTTGGCGCGACGGCAAAGTCCAGGCTCGACACCGATCCGTTCGTGTTCCAGATCTTAAGGTTCCACGACTGGCGGCTCGATCGGAAATCGTGCGAGACCTCCGATACGCCAATGGCGTCCTTCGGTTGGGAACACCCGGCCAGAACCAATGCCATTGCCGCCAAGCCCAGAGTCACCCACGCGCGCGCATGCCGCCCCATGATCCTTCTAGCCTCCTGCTCCAGCCGTTGTGTGGCCGGTTGTCCGTGCCTGCCAATCCGCGAGCCAGCATGGCGTATCGGGGACATAATGTCAACTTCATTTGAGTGCCGCGCAGAGTATTTGAGGCGATTCGCGGGGGAGGAGCGTTAACACAATCCGGAGGGCTGTCGGCCGTCCTGTGTTGGGCCTCATGCGGGTCAAAGGCCTTCAAACCAAGGGCATCGCGCTTCGACTCGTGATCGTGATCGTGATCGTAGTCGTAATCGTAGTCGTAATCGCCTACGAACTTTTCGATTACGACTACGATCACGATCGCGACCACGACCACGACTAAAATCACGCTTACGATCACGATCACGATCACGACAACCTGCTAGCGTCTGCCCCCATTACCGGTCCCGTTTCGTTCTGGATCGCACCGGGCCACATAGAGCTATCGCCGTTTGGTCGAGATCCAGCGGGAAAGACGCTGGCGGACAGGCATTACAGCTCCGCTCAACCGCGCTCCTTCGAACTGCGTGTCTTCGAGGTTGGCGCCGGTGAGGTCGGCGTTGTTCAGTTCGGCGTCCGTGAAGTTGGCGCCTTGAAGGTTAGTATCGGTCAGGTCCGCGTCGGTCAAATCGGCGCCGCTGAAATCCAGGCCGCTTAAGTCCATGCCGGCGAAGACGGCTTTGTGGAGGTGCGCGCCCCGGAACTGCGTGCCCGTCAGGACCGTTTCGCGCAGATCCTGCTCGCTGAGGTCCGCATCCTGGAAGTCCACGCCCGTCAGGTTGAGTCCGTCGAGTTTCGCCTTGTTCAGAAGAGTCTTGGGCATGCGCGCGCCTTCGAGGCGGACGCGGCGCAAGTCCGCGCCCCGCAGATCGGCTTTTTCGAGATCGACGCCGCGCATGTCGACGTCGACGAGTTTCGCTCCCGTAACCTTGCAGTCGCGCAGGCGCGCGTGGCACAGGACCGCTCCCTGAAAATTGACGCCGTGCAAATTCGTGCCGGAGAGGTCGCCGTTCGAGAGGTTCGTGCCGCGCAGGTCCGCGTTCAGAAGGTCCGCCCATGACAGGTCGATGCCTTGGAGGTTGAGGACCGCCATGGCATTCTCGCGCCGCCACGTGTTCCACACGCCGACGCCCTGTTGGAGGATCGCGGCCGGGCCTTGCAGCAATGCGCCTTTCTTTCGCCCCAAGTCGCGCAGCTCACGCGGCGGACGTAGCGCGCCGGTCAGGTTGGCGTTCTTGAAATGCGCGGATTCCCAGTTGCAGATACCGTGCAACGTTGCCGCGACGAGGTTCGCGCCGCTCAGATCGGTTTCGTGCAGATCCGCTCCCGACAAGTCGGCCGCGACGAGGTTCGCGTCGTTCAGATGTGCGCCCGTCAAGATCGCGTTCTTGAAGTTCGCCCGCAGCATGCGGGCGCCCGTCAGCACCGTGCCCGATAACGTCGCGCCTTCGAAGCTTGCCTCGGTAAGCTCCGCCTCGCGCAACTCGGCGCCGCTCAAGTCGGCTCCTTCGAGACAGCAGCCCGCGAGATTGACCCGGTCAAGGAACGCCCCGGTGAGGTCAGTCTTGCAGAATCGTGAGCGTTCCAGGTTGGTCTTCTTGAGGTCGACCTCATGGAGGCTGGCCTGGTCGAAACAGGCTTCGGAGAAATCCGCCTCCATCACGTTGGCTTCTTCCAGATTCGCGCCCGTGAAATCGGCCCGCTGCACCTTCGATCCGACGAAGATAGCCCCGCGCAAGTCCGTGTCGCGCAGGTTGGCGCCAAACAGGTTCGTGCGGCGCAACTCCGCGCTACGGAGATCGGACCCCTGGAAGTTCATGTTGCTGATCAGTTGGCCGTTCAGATTGGCGGCGCGCAGGACAGTATTGGCGAACGATACGCCGCCCAGACGCGTCTCCCGAAAATCCGCTTCGTCGAGTTGGGCTCCGTCGAGTTTCACCTGGCGGAAATCGGCGTACTGCAATTTGGTGCGCGTCAGGACGGCGCCACGCAGGTCCACACCGAACAGGTTGGATTCCTGCAGGTCCGCGCCGGTGAGCGTCGCGCCGTTGAGATTTGCCCCGGCAAGCCGCGTGCCCTTGAGATTCGCGCCCTCGAGATTCACTCCGGGCAACACGATTCGTTCAAGGTTGGCGCCGGACAGATCGACCTTGACGTAGCCGCTCGGGCCACGCCACGCGTTCCACACGTCCGTGCCTTGACGCAATATTCTCAGGCATTCCGCATCAGCCATCGACAATCCCCTTGTCAGCAGAAGTAGATTATACAAATCTCCTTCCGTGGCAACAAACCAAGACAGCGTCTGCGACAATCCAATTTCCTTTGTGCGGGCTATGGGGTGAAAGGCGGCGTTTGGCGCGGCGCGTGAGAAGAATCCGCTTGCCTCGAAGGCGCGTGCCAGCAAGATGCCGCGGCGGCGAAGATTATTTGTTTGACATTCCCGGATACGTAGCGGCTATTGTCGTTGGGGCCTGGAATCGGGAGGGCGGATCATGTTCAGTGGCATACGCGAAGGTTGGCCGGTGGCCGAAGGCTGCATGGCGCTTGTCTTCTTGGGGATCATGATGA
The DNA here is from genome assembly GCA_964402555.1 of uncultured Nitrospiraceae bacterium. Taxonomy (GTDB): domain Bacteria; phylum Hydrogenedentota; class Hydrogenedentia; order Hydrogenedentales; family SLHB01; genus CAYOCT01. Next base: position 21,951 of record CAYOCT010000007.1, read on the forward strand.
CGGTAACGGGCGCGCGCGCTACAGTGCCTTCCCTTGATGACTGCAATGTGATCTGGACTACGTCCAGTGGCGATTCGTCGGGCTCGATGCCCCTAGGCAACGGCGACATCGGGCTCAACGTATGGGTGGAAGCCAACGGCGATGTACTGTTACTGGTGAGCAAGACGGATTCGTGGGATCAGAATTACCAACTTCTGAAACTCGGTCGCATGCGTGTCACGCTGACACCCCGTGAGGGACTTCCATCGCCGTTCGCGCAGGCCGGCGTCTTCCGGCAGGAACTGAAGCTGCGCGAGGGACGCATCGAGATCGCGGGCGGTGAAAGAGAATCGCAAGCGTTGTTGCGGGTCTGGGTGGACGCGAACCGTCCCGCGGTCTGCGTGCAGGCCGAAGCGGCGTCGCCCTGCGACGTGGCCGTTCGTCTGGAACCGTGGCGCACGGAGACACGCGCCTTTACGGAAACCGAATTCAAGTCCAACCGGGATGTCGAGACGGCGGACAAAGGCGTCGTCGTTCCCGATATCTTCGCGGAAGATGCGCCGGACCGTGTCACTTGGTACCATCGCAACGAAACGTCGATCTGGCCGGTGGGCATGAAACTCCAGGGGATGGAATCGGTCATGGACCGGTTTGCCGATCCGCTATTGAATCGTACGTTCGGCGCTACTGTGCTCGGCGACGGGTTAATTCGCGAGGACTTGAAGACGCTACGATCCGCGTCGCCTTCCAAGACGCACGCATTCTGCGTCTATCCCGTTACGGCGCAGACGAACACCGTCGAAGCGTGGCGCGAACAGTTGGCGGCCGTGGTCGAGAAGGCGCGCGCGATCAGCCCCGCGGATGCGCTGCGCGATCACGAAGGGTGGTGGCGCGATTTCTGGGACCGAAGCTGGGTCCGCGTCGGCGGCGATGACGACGCGCGGCTCGTCACGCAAGCCTACGCATTGCAGCGCTGGATCAGCGCGTGCGGCGGGCGCGGCATCGGGCCGATCAAGTTCAACGGTTCCATCTTCACGGTCGAGTGGCGCGAGAACGGCGAGGTCAAATCGGACCCGGACTATCGGGCGTGGGGGAGCGCGTACTGGTGGCAGAACACGCGCCTGCCGTATTGGCCGATGCTTGCCTCCGGCGATTACGATCTCATGCGGCCGATGTTCGCCATGTACCTCGATTCGCTCAAGCTCGCCGAGGCGCGGACGCGCATCTGGTTCGGGTGCGACGGCGCGTTCATGCCGGAGACGATGAACTATTGGGGCATGTACTGCAACGTCGATTACGGATGGAACCGCGCCGGATTGCAGTTTGGAGAGATGGTCAACCCCTATATTCGCTGGATCTGGTCGAGCGGGCTCGACCTGGCCATGATGTTGCTCGATTACTATGACCATACGGGCGACGAGACGATGGCGAGGGAGACCCTGACGCCGTGGGCGGACGCGATGCTCCGGTACTTCGACACGCGATTCAAGCGCGACGCGGACGGCAAGCTACTGCTCGACCCGACGCAGTCGATCGAGACCTATCAGTCGGGAGTAATCGACGACACGCCTTGTGTGGCTGGACTGAGGGCCGTGTTGCCGCGATTGCCAGCGCTACCGAAGGGTTTGGTGCAAGAGGAAACGCGCGCGCGATGGAAGAGGCTCCTTGGCGAAACACCGGAACTGTTCACGGCCGATCGGCGGGGCAATCGCGTCATCCTTCCCGCGAAGAGCTTCCGCAATCGATCGAATTGCGAGAATCCCGAACTCTATCCTGTCTTTCCATTCCGGTTGTACGGTGTGGGGCGGCCCGACCTTCCGCTCGCGCAAGCCACGTTCGACTGCCGCACCGAGAAAGCCATTCAGGGCTGGCAGCAGACCTCGATTCAGGCGGCATGCCTCGGGCGGGCGGATGATGCGCGCGCGATGCTCGTGGCCAACGCCAAGCGCAAGCACGAAGGCAGCCGGTTCCCGGCGTTCTGGGGACCGAACTACGATTGGATACCCGACCAGTGCCACGGCGGCAACCTGTTGAATACTGTGCAGACTATGATCCTTCAGACCGACGGGAAGCGCATCCTTTTGTTGCCCGCGTGGCCCAACGATTGGGACCTCGAGTTCAAGCTCCACGCTCCCGGCAGGACGGTAATCGAAGGGGTGGTCCAATCGGGCAAACTGGTATCGTTGCGCGTCGAACCGCCCGAACGGCAGCGGGATGTGGAAGTGCTTTCCGCGGCGGAGCCAACCCCGAACCACGGGCGTGTTAGATGAAGGCCCGGCCAAGTCTTTCACCGCGCGCACCTAACGCCGCACTTCGTCCGTGTCCGTCTGTGTCCGTCCGTGTCGGCCGCTGATCGACTTGGAACGCAGTATATGTCATCATAGCCACGAGGAGGGCGACGCTTTGGAAAAGGTCTTATACACTGAATTGACACCACAGGAATTCCGCGAACGCATTGCCGCCGCGCCGGTGGCCTATGTGCCGCTGGGCACGCTCGAGTGGCACGGCGAACATCTGCCGCTGGGTTCGGACGGCATTCAGTCGCAAGGCTTCTTCATCGAGCTTGCGCGTAAGGCCGGGGGGATTGTCTTGCCGATGCTCTTCCTGGGGCCGGACATGATCGCCAAACACGAGGGCAAGGACTACTACGGCATGGACATCCTGTCGTATCCCGATCAGCCTCCGGGCCAGCTTGATGGCAGTGCGTACTGGGTCGAGCAGGAGTTCTTCGAACAGATGCTCGACGGGATTGTGAAGCAGCTTGTGCGGGCGGGATTCAAGGTGATCGTCGGCCACGGCCACGGGCCATCCGTGTGCGCGTTCATCGGTAGAAAGATCGAGTGGGAAGAGAAGTACGGTATCAAGGTCTTCATCTGCTGGCGCGAAAAGGAGGAAGACGGGCTCGGTATTCAGACGGATCACGCGGCCGCGAACGAGACCTCGCTGGTGATGGCGTTGCGTCCTGACCTGGTGCGCATGGACCGCCTGGATCCGAATCCGGACGTGTTCCCCCTCGGTGTCGGGGGAGACGATCCCCGAGTCCACGCGAGCGCCGACGTGGGCCATCGCGCGATTGCGATGCAGGTCGAGCGCATGGCGGGGATCGTCAAGGACGCATTGGCCTCGCTATGAGCTACCGCATTGGGATGAGCGCAATCCGGCTGGAACCTGCCGAACGCATCGCGCACACGGAATATTGTTCGAACGACGCGTTGCGGCGCGCGCTCACGGCGGACGGACGCGCCTATGAAGATGCGATGGAACTCGACTTCTTGTGGAGCACGAACGACGGTCCTGTGTCGTGGGGCGAGCGCGGGCGCGTGACCGACATGGGCCACGCGGAATTCCTCGAGCACGGCGTCGACAAGCGCCCGCCGCGGCCGAGTCCGTTCACCGACCCCGAACAGGTGCTCGAGTTTGACGCGGTTGAGGAGTACGGCCTGCCCGAGTTCGACGCACTGGTCGAGTTCTACGAACGCCATTATGGCGAGTCGCAGAGCGCATGTCCCCACCAGGTCTTTACCGCGGGCTACTACAAGACCATCGTGTCCGGCGCGATCGAGGCCTTTGGTTGGGATAGGCTGCTTGAAGCCGCGGCCGACCAGGAGCGGTTCGAGCGAGTGCTCGATTCGATCTACCGGCTGAGCCTGCATCACTTCAAGGCCTGGGCGAAGACTTCGGCGGAAGTCTTCATATGCCACGACGACATGGTCTGGACCGAAGGGGCGTTCATGGATCCGGCGTTCTACCGGCGCGTCATCTTTCCGCGCTACGCGGACCTGTGGGCGCATCTACGCCGCGCGGGGAAGAAGGTCCTCTTCTGTTCCGATGGCGACTTTGGCGCATTTGTGGACGACCTCGCCAGGGCTGGGGCCGACGGCTTCATTTTTGAACCGATGACCTTGCTCGAACCGATCGTCGCGAAATACGGGAAGACGCACGCTATCGTGAGCAGCAAGGTCGACTGCCGCACGCTGACCTTCGGCACAAAGGAAGAAATCGCCCGGGAGGTCGATGCGACGATGGACCTCGCGCATCAATGCCCGGGGTTCATGGTTGCGGTGGGGAATCACATTCCAAGCAACGTGCCCGTCGAGAACGCGCTGTTCTACTTGGAGCGCCTGAAGGCGCGGTGGCACAGGCCTGCCGCGCCTAGCGCGAACGCGAGCGGCACGTAGCCCAGGGGCAGCGTGGTCGGAGCTTCGACATTGTAGGCGGCGGTCTTCAAGCCAAACTCGACCGCGTCCAAAACACCGTCCCCATCCGAATCGTAATCCAGGAAGTTCGGGATGCCGTCGTTGTCGGGGTCTTCCTGGCACTCGTCGAAATCGCAGTGCCCGTCGCAGTCCGAATCCAGGCATTTGTCGAGAGGAAAGAGACCCGAGACCGTGAAGTCATAGAACTCCTTCGGCGTGACGAACGTGACCTTCTGGCCTATCAGGAAATCGATCATGCTACGGAACTGATCGAAGTTGTCGCGGAACTCCTGCATGCCGGGGTGGACCTGTACCACGAGATAAGGGCGCTCTTCGGACAGACATTCGCTGAACGTTGAGAGGAAGTGCTGGAAGTTCGGCACCCCTACCGGTATCTCTTCGTCGACATCGATCGGAGTTAAGAGCATTTTGGTGGTGCCCACCGGATTGCCGAAGCACACTTGGATGTCGGCGGACTCGTCGATTACACGCCGCGTCGTATCGTCGGTAAGATCGAAGGGCGCTCCAAACGTGGTGATCGGGAAGCCCAGATATTGCCGCGCGAATGTCAGGCCCTCTTCCAGAGCGGTCTTCTGAAACTCGTAAGGGGTATGCCAGAACTCGGTCCATCGGGCTGGATTGAACTCGGTGTCGTACACGTGGCCCAGTCCGTGGTGCCAGAATTCCACGTATCCGGTGTCGTGCCATGTGCGCGTATCCTCGATGAACGTCCCGGGCGCAGCATAGTCCGGCGAGAGGCAAATGGTGATGATCCCCACGGAGTTCTTCACGTGCTTCTCGTTGACGAGATACTCGAGGTAGTACTTCCAGTTGTCCTCGATGGCGCCGTTCCAACTCACGTAGTCGTCCGCCTTGAGAATGACAAGTTCCGTAAACACCAGGATAGGCGTCGAGTGCTGGACCACGACTTTGTCGTTTTCCCATACCGTAAGCGTAATCACGTCGTAGCCCGGATCGCTGGGGGCCGTATAGACCACTTCTCCGTTGACCTCATCCATATGACCACGCCGCGCCGACCACTCGAACCACGAGTTCGTTTTGAACGCAGATTTGTCTTCGAGATAGACGACCGTTTTGTGGCTTGGGCGAATCGCATTCGTGCCGGGCACAATGCGGTATTCCGACGGGGGCAAGGCATAGGACGCCAACCCAGCGGCCAGGATCGCCGCCAAGACGCACATAGAGCTCTTGTTGGGTTGTACCAAGTCTAATACCCCGTAATTGCGTTAGCGGAAATTCTGATTTCCGCACTATATACTTTCAAATTCTACCATTAGAGCCCCTTTCAAGTCAAGTGTATCCCGAAAACCCCGCTCATTCGACTTGTGGTATTCGCTTTACATTTCATAGGTTAGCTCATATAAATCGCATATTAAGGCCGTTGACACGTGTATACATTTCGGCCGATGCATACCTGTGAATTCTGATGGAACATACTCGCGTTTTGCCAGAAGAAGACCCCTGCGAGGCGACCACGGATCTGCCTTGCAGGGGTCACTCGAGGCGTGACAGCCTCATACCACTCTTCGTCACGCAGTGGTTACAGCGTGTGGTTCGCGAATCGGTTTGAGACGGCGCTCCCGACGAAGGGTTCGCGGCAATGCCAGAGAACAAACGAGTAACACCGCCCCGATGTGCCATACGCCAAAGATGAGCAGTATGCTCGAAGCCGTCAGTGTCGCAACCCAGACACTGAACTGCGCGCGAGGGAACGCTGCTTGGGCGTATCTCCTTCGGAACAGGGCGACGGCTCCGGCAATGACACGGGCGCTGACGAGTGCATAGACCGCCAGCATGAGATGGACCACCGTCGGTGTCGTTGTTGCGGGACGGATCGGAACTCCCGGAGCGGGAGTGCGCGTCATGATATAGAGCACGCTGCATTCGCCGAGGTACGGGGCATCCGTGATGTTGGAGAGAATCTTGGGTATTGCCATGCGGCCGTTGGGTAGCGGCCAGGCAAACGCGAGCATCTCGGCGCCCAGCGCGTAAGCATGGTCAAAGCGTCCGTTCGCACGCGCTGCGCCGAGGCCGAACGCGCTGGCGGCAAGGCCGTGTCCGGCGACCGTTGGCCCCGAATCGACATCCACGTACCAGTCGCCTCGTTCGTCCGCGGCGCGGAACTCGCGAAACCCAACCGCAGACCAGTGGTCTTGCCAGAAGTCTTTCTCGTAGGCGGCGTACCATTGAGGAGCGACCTCGGGCCAGAGCTGAGGCGCTTGGATGCACAGATAGGAGTTCGAGCATCCGCGCGCCGAATCAATCGGTGCGCCCGTCTTTTGGTGGGCGGAGTAGGGCGGCAGGCCAACCGGGTCGAGCCGATTGCCTTCGAACCCGCGTAGCGCATGTCGCACAAACGCTGAGTGATCCGTGCCGAGCGCCGTGTCGGCGTGGCGGATACACGCGATCGCCGCGGCAACGTCGCCCGGATAGCATTGGCCGGGGTAATCGTCGAGCAGCCCGGCGGGGGACGCCTCGATGTCGCGGGCAAGCGTCTCGACCTGGTCGCGCAGCATGTCGAGATGCCGCGCGTCTCGAGTCAGGTTGTAATGAGCCGTCAGGGCCGCGATCACGAGGTATCGGTAGAACAGGTTCTCGCGATGCAGGTAGTCATCGCCCCACGCGTCGCGAACCCACTTGGCGTGCTTGGGATCGACGACGAGACGCGCCAGCGCGTCTATGGCGCCTCGCGCGTCCTCCGACGGCGCGGTGGATGCGAGCTTCGGATCGCGCTCCCATGCCGCCTGAAGCGCCTCCGTCGACCACAGATAAAACACCGACCCGAACAGAGGCCATTCGTTTCCGGTGACGTCCGACGGTGACAGGTCTTCCGCGCGGCCTGAGCCGACGCGCCGTTCCGCCCATGCCTGGAGGCGCGGCGCCAGAGTTCTGTGGAGCCGAAACGCCATGTGGGGAATCGCCGGGCCTTGAAATCCCGGGTCCCGCAGGTTCGAAAGAATGAGCAAGACAGGAATGACCCCGAACCAGAGAGCCAGTCCCAAAGCGATACCCGCATTCGCGACGCGCATGGCGCCGAGGAAAGTACGATCCTTGTTCATAGCGGCCTCCTTTGTGGTCCATTGCTTCAATGGATGGTTCCGACGCGGTAGTTCGAAGCGACAGGGCGATGACTCGATGCGGCGTTCCACGCGCTGCCGTACGAGACGCGGGTGGCGAACGCGGTGATGCGCCGCATGGAAACGACGTGGGCGAAGCGCGAGGTCCATTTTCCGAACTTGCGGTAGCCGAGGTTGAAGAACAGATAGGCCGGCCACGTGGCGCGGTCTGCGGGCAGACGCCGCGCGATATTGGCAAACGAATAGAAGTCGCGATAGAGGCCCGTGTAGCCTTGTACCAGTTCTTCCGGCGACATGCCTTTCGGCTGGAACACAACGTGGGCGGTGTTGTAGTGCGTGGCGTCGGAATCGAGGATGCGTCCTTCCTTCTTCAAACGATCGTAGAGCCGCGTGCCGGGGTACGGGGTGAGGATATGGGCCGTCATCGTTTCGACCTTGTTGCGCACGAGCCATTCCAGCGTGCGCGGGAAGACGTCGGGGCCATCGTGGTCGAAGCCGAAGACGAGGCTCGCGTTGACCATGATGCCCCGTTCGTGGATCGCGGCCATAAGCGCGTCGTAACCGGATACCGTGTTCTGCCGCTTGTGCGCATCTCGCAGCGACTCAGGATTGATGGACTCGAATCCGATAAACAGGCTGCGGCATCCCGCATCCCGCATGGCGTCGAGGAGGTCCGGGTGGCTTCCGATATTGGCCGAGACCGCCGCATGCCACGTTAGGCCGAGAGGCGCCAGGGCGGCAACCAGTTTGCGCGCCCAGGGAAGGTCGCCGATTAGGTTGTCGTCCACAAACATGAAGTGGTTCGATCGCAGGCGCAGGATCTCGTCGATCACGTTCTCGACAGGCCTGGCCTGGCAGAGATGGCGGGCGTAGGCGCAAGTGTTGTAGCAGAACTCGCACGCGAACGGACAGCCGCGGCTCGCGCAGACGAGGTTGGTGCAAAGATACTTGGAGGCGTCAAGCATTTCCCATCGCAACGGCGGGATACTCGCGGGGTCGATGGGGCGCTCGCTCCGGTACACGGGCTTAAGCGCGCCGTGTTGTGCGTCTTCGAGAACGGAGGCCCAAACTTCCTCCGCCTCGCCGACGCACACGGCGTCCGCGTGGCGAAGCGCTTCTTCGGGGACGGCGCTGGCGTGAATCCCTCCGAGAATGACCGGAACGCCTCGCGCGCGAAACTGTGCGGCGATGGCGTAGGCCCGTGCCGAGGTATCGACGTTGACCGTGATCCCGGCAAGGTCGACGCGCTCGGGGACGCGGAGAGGACGTACGTTTTCGTCTTCGATGGCCACGCGATGCTCTTTAGGCGTCAAGGCGGCCAGGGTGAGCAAGGCGAGCGAGGGGGACATGCGGCGCTTGTAGTCGGAGTCCATAGGGCGCAGGCTCATGCGCGGCGAAACGAGCATGATTTTCATGGGTCATCTCCTTGGCGTTGCGTCCGTGAAGTACTTTGTATCGTAAAGTTCTATGCACTTTATACCACAAAGTACTTGACATTGCAAGCCCTCTGCGGTAGGATCTAAAAAGAATATTGACTGAGGGTTTCAGCCATGCGGAGCACGAACCTAAACGAAATCGTGGAACCCAACCCGCCGATCGACCTACACGAACGGGCGATGGAGAATCTCTCGTTTATCCGCGACACCATGGCCCGGTCGTCGCCCATGACCGCGGTGTCCGGCTGGGGAACGATGGCGATGGGAGCGCTCGCGCTGGCGGGGTCCTACGTGGCCTCGCGCGAACGCCATGTGCCAATCGACGCGTGGATCTACACCTGGCTGGCGGTGGCGGCCATCGGCTGTCTGATTGGGCTGGGCGCGATGTTGTATAAGGCCAATCGGAGACTGACCCCGGTCTTCTGGGCGGCGTTGCGCAAATTCGGATTCGCGCTGTTCCCGCCCATTGTCGCAGGGATGATCCTGACGGAAGTTCTTTATGAGCACGGGCTGGCCGAACTCATGCCAGGGACTTGGCTGCTCCTGTACGGCGTGGCCATCGTTACGGGAGGGACATTTTCGGTACCCGTGCTTCCTTTGATGGGAGTCGTCTTCATGGCGGCGGGAGTCTTGGCATTCTATCCCCCGGTGCCGCTCGATGTGGCGCTTTGGGGACGGTTCACGGTAGCGGACGCGTTTCTCGCCGGAGGCTTTGGCCTGATTCACCTGGCGTGCGGCGCGATCATCGCTTGGAGGTACGGCGGATGACGATACGTGCGGCTTCAGCGCGGAAGAACTCGAACCAGACCGGTGTGCTGCGCGCGCTGGCGGGCGGCACGGAGGACGAACCCGGGACGGCGGCAGACCGTTTGATTCACGAACGCATCCGTTTGGCGATTGTGAGCGCGCTGGCCGTAAACGAGCGTTTGACCTTCAACGAGCTCAAGGAACTGATTGGCGCGACCGACGGCAACCTGAGCGTGCATGCCCGAAAGCTCGAGGAAGCGGACTACGTCTCCTGTGTGAAGTCCTTTGACGGGCGGACGCCGCGGACGGAGTATGCGATCACCGACAAGGGACGCCGTGCGCTCGAGAAGTACCTGAGCCATATGGAATCGCTTATCAAGGCTGTACGGCGTCGTTCATGAAATGGGAAATAGGTGGCTGTCCCTATTTATTCTATTCAATGTGGCATCTAGAAGATACTGTAGCAAGTATGTATCAGAATAGAAATACCAACGGTATTGGGGATCATCCGGTGAATATCATCAGGCAGGTTCTTCGACGTTTCACTCCCGTTATTAAAGAGGATCCAGTCTTTGGCACAATGCGTTTTCTCAAGCCCGGGATGTGGGAAGGAAGACCATTCTTTGTGCCTTTCCAAGAGCGCATCGATCTCGCGCTGGATGCCGATGAAAGCGGTCCCTCTCTTGCCCAGCAGAATCTGTTCCGAGAGATCGAGCAGCGTTTCTCGGGCATGCTCGAGAGCGCACTCGAGGCGTTGCCTGGCGCCATCAGGGAGTGGCCCGGAAAGCCGCAAGAAGAAGACCTAAGGAAAGACCTGCGCTTTGATGGCATCTTCATCGAAGCAGACACCACACCAGGCCATATCTGGAGTATAACATATTATATTACATCGATAGCGCATTATGCCACAATCACGTTTCGTGATTGGACGATTTCCAATCTGACAATTGATGGGTAGAGCACGGTCAACAGCGCAGTCCTACGTGCTACTCTGCCCATGAAAAGGAGTGCAGGAACTATTTAATGCGAAACCCGAGGATCAATCTATCCTTCTGGAGTTTCTGGAGTGGGGATGAGTTGCGCGTATACCGGCCGCAGCCATCACTCTGCCGCCAAGGAATAGTGAAGCGATGCAGAGGGCGAGAAGAAGGGCGTCGCCTGCTGGTCTGGCTGGTGGCGTCTGCGACGGAGTCGAACCGTAGCAGCCGATGCCGGAGTCGACAAACTCCATCTTGAACGCCTGACCAATCGAGTTCTGGACACCCGTCCCGGTAACCATCGCATCGTCATTGATTGCTTCGGCGTCCAGTAACTTCCAGCCCGCCGTAATCCCTTTGAAGCGGTTGAGGTTCCTCATGCCATTTGCGGCATCCCAGATGAAGGCGAGCCATTCTCCTGAAGCGACTTGGGCCTCGCCCACGACTTGTCCGTTGTCGTTGATGCCATAGGCGGCACTCTCCGCTCCGCCCAAGGTGCCGAGATCCTGCATGCCGGCTGCCGCAGTCCAGAGAAACGCATGATAGTCTCCGCTCGCGGTCTGACTCTCACCTACGACCTGTCCCGCGTCGTTTATCCAATAGCCGTTGCTCTGATCGCCGCCCAGCGTGCCGAGGTCTTGCAGTGCTACTTTGGCGGGGTCCCACAGGAACGCGCGCCAGTTCTTTGAGGCGTTGAGGCTTTCTCCCGCTACCTGGCCACTGGCATTAATTCCGTATGCTTCGCTAAGGGTTCCTCCGAGCGTCCCGAGGTCTTGCATGCCGCCTGCGGCCGTCCAGAGAAAGGCATGGTATGTTGAGGCCGAGACATCTGCCCAGCCTACGACTTCGTCGATGTCGGTGAGGAAGTTGGCGCCGCTTTCCGGGCCCCCAAGCGTGCCGAGGTCTTGCCTGCCGACGACCTTGTCCCAGCGAAAGGCGTGCCAGTGTGAATCGGCATCATCGCTGCCGCCTACGACGTGTCCCGCGTTGTTGACGCCATAAGCGGTACTCTCATTGCCTCCGAGAGTGCCCAAGTCCAGCATCCCATCCTCTGTCGACCAGAGGAACGCATGAAGATATCCGGCCGCTGTGTAGCTCTCGCCTGCTATCTGCCCGGAATCATTAATGGAGTACGCATAGCTCTGGTCGCCATTATCGGATCCGCCGAGACCTCCCAAGCCGATCACGGTCGGTCCCAGCGCCTTCTCGGCTGCGGACTCTGCCGCTGGGCTAGACCCGGTACTAGTGCCGTCAGCTTCGTCGGCGGCCCCTGCAAGGTCCCGCGAATGTGCCATGGCTCCGTTGGACCGATGATGGCCTGCGCCACTCGCGGCGCTCGCTTCGCCGGCCCCCAGAACACACAGCGCCAGAATTCCCAGGAATGCAAGTGCTACAACCGTCAAGTTCTTTCTTGTCGTTAAGAGGCTTTCCATGTGTTAGCTCCCTTCCTTCGTTCCCAGAGCGCCCGACTTTTGACCAAAGATCCTCTCGTCCGCGCTTCTCAATCGCCTACCTAACCCTTCTTAACAACGGCGAGGCCTTCTGTCATCCCGGAAAGCAGGTAAGGGGCGGAGAAGGATCTTGTCGTCAGGGAACAGTCTGCCACCACAAGGGTTATGCGCAAAGGATCGGGAGTATCCCCAGTGTATTGAATCACACTATTGGCAACTTAAAGTCGTGCTCGTGCTCGTGCGCGTAATCGTAATCGTAATCGAAGGTTACGAAAGAAATGCGATCCGGCGTTCACCAATCAACGGTTACAACTTTCGCGGAGGCGTTACTGTTGGCAGAGACGCAAACTATTGGTCCGATTACGATTACGATCACGAGCACGAAGATGCGTTAGGAGCCTGAAATTATGAGTCACTGCACTAGTTTGCGGGCTGCCATCCGCCGCCCAAGGCTTTGTAGAGGGCGACGAGATCGGTCAGGATCGTGGCTTTGCTTTGGGTGTGTTGCTCTTCTGCCGTGGACAGGGACCGCTCGGCGTCGAGGACGTTCAGGAAACTCACGAGTCCTTGGGCATACAGGTCGTTCGCGATATCCAGAGCCTTGCGGTTGGCGTCGACGGCTTTCTCGAGGGAGGCCAGCCGGACTTGCTCCTTGGCGTAGGCGACGAGCGCGTTCTCGACGTCCTCGAAGGATCGCAGCACGGTGTTCTCGTAGGCGACGAGCGCCTGTTCCTGCCGCGCGTTTTGGACCTCGATGTTGGCGCGGATACGGCCGGCGTCAAAGACGGGCCAGCGCACGCCGGGGCCGATCGACCAGAATTGGTTGGCGCCGAGCCGCAGTCCCCCGAAGGAATCGCTCTGTCGTCCCAACGCGCCCGTCAGCGAGAACTTGGGGAACAAATCGGCGGTGGCCACGCCGATGCGCGCGGTGGCGGCCGCGATCTGGCGTTCGGCCCTGCGGATGTCCGGGCGGCGGCGCAGAAGGTCGGAGGGCAGTCCTACGGGGACCTCCGGCGGCGCGGCGGGCAAAGGCGCGATAGGCGAGAGTTCCTCGACCAGGGTTCCGGGCGCTTTGCCGAGCAGAACGCCGAGCCGATGAATCGCCACCTTGGCGCCCGTTTCGAGACTTGGGACCGAGGACTCCATCGTGGCGAGTTGGGCCTCGGCGATCTTCACATCGAATTCGCTCGTGAGACCGGCCTGGAATCGCGCCCGCACGAGTTCAAGCGTCTCTTTCTGTATCTGGATGTTGTTCTGCACGATGGCGAGACGGTTCTGGGCCGAGCGCAGGTCAAAGTAGTTCCGGGCGACTTCGGCCGCCAGCGAAACCAGCACGTCGCGGCGGTCTTCATCCGCGGCCTCGCGATCTGCCGCCGCCGCTTCCTTGGCGCGCTGCACGCCACCGAAAAAGTCGAGTTCCCATCCAGCATCGAAACCGGCCTGGAACACATCGGTCTCGCGATTGCCCTTGGCCCCCGTCATGTTGAACGGCTTCGTACGTTCGTAGGAACCGGACGTGTTTGCCTGGGGCCAGAGCGCCGCGCCGGTCACGGCTTCGGCGGCCCGAGTTTCGCGGATCCGCGCGGTGGCCATCCGCAGATCAAGGTTGGACTCGACCGCGCGGCTGACAAGGGAGTCCAGTGCAGGATCGGAGAACTGGGTCCACCAGCGGGCGATGTCGGGCGCTCCCTCGCGTTCGCCGCCCGCGAGAGGCGACGTCCACTGGCCGGGCGCGGAGGGTTCGGGCTTGTGGTAGTCGGGCCCGGTCGTACAGCCGGTTAGAAACCCTACGATAATGGCGGCCGCGAGAAGTCGGAAGGTTTTCATGATTGCACCCCTTTCTCCGCGGAGGGCGGCGTAATTGCGCCGGAATCGGGCGGAGGGGCCGGTTTGTGGCGCGAACCCAGCTCGCTGATCCACTGAATGATCACGAAAAACAAAGGCACGAAGAACACCGCCAGGAAGGTCGCGGACAGCATGCCGCCCATGACGCTGGCGCCGATCGAGTGGCGGCCCGACGCGCCCGCGCCCTGGCTCAACACGAGAGGCAACACGCCCAAGATGAACGCGAGCGAGGTCATGACGATCGGGCGCAACCGAATCCGGGCCGCGGCGATGGCCGCCGCGGCGATGCCCATGCCTTGCTCCCGCATCTTCGAGCAGAACTCGACGATGAGGATGGCGTTCTTCGCCGCCAGTCCGACAAGCGTCAACAAGCCGATCTGGAAGTAGATGTCGGCGGCGGCATGCCGGAGGAACACTGAAACGATCGCCCCGAACGCGCCAAAGGGCACGGCCAGAAGCACGGCGAAGGGCAATGACCACTTCTCGTATTGCGCGGCGAGCACGAGAAACACCATGACCAGGCCGAACAGGATCACGTACATGGACTGGCTGCCCGCTTTGACCTCCTGATACGACCCGCCGCTCCATTCGATCGCGTACCCGGGCGGAAGGCTTGTGGCCGCGAGTTCCTGCACGCGCTTGATGCATTGGCCCGTGCTCTTGCCCGGCGCGGGGGCCCCGGTGAGCTGAACGGACGGGTAACTGTTGAACCGGCTGACCACGTTGGGGCCGGATTCCATCGTCACGTCGACGACCCCGGCGAGTTCCACCATGTCGCCGGCATTGTTGCGAACCTGGATCTTGCGAATGTCCTCGGGAGAATCGCGGAACTCCGGGTCCGCCTGCAACTGAACGCGGTACACACGTCCGTAGATGTTGAAGTCGTTGACATAGTAGGAGCCGAGGTACGCCTGGAGCGAGTTGTAGATATCGCCCACCGGGATGCCGAGGACCTTGGCGCGTGTCTGGTTGAGATTGACACGGACCTTGGGCTGGCCGATGTTGAGCACGCCGGACACGCCCTGGAACGTGGGATCCTGATTCAACTGGCCGACAAACGCGCCCATCACGCCGGCGAGTTCCTGGACGTCGCCGCTGCCGCGCGCCTCGAGTTGCGCCTCGAAACCGGCCCGCAGGCCGAGTCCGAAGATCGGCGGCGGAACAAACGCAAGCACCGTGGCTTCCTTCAGGGCGCCGAAACGCCCGAACATGCGTCCCACCAGCGCGTCGGCGCTGTGCCCGGGCCCGGGACGTTCGTCCCAGTGTTTGAGATTAACGAACATCGTGGCGCCACAAGGGGTGATCGCTCCCGAGAGCATGTCTTGACCGCACATCGCCACCATGCCGTCGACTTCGGGCTGCTGCAAGACAAACTCCTCGATCTGTTTGACGACGGCCTTCGTTCGGTCGAGCGACGCGCCCTGGGGGAGTTGGGCCACCGCGATGAAGAACCCCTGGTCTTCCTGGGGCACGAACGCCGTCGGGGTCATCTTGAACAACGAGTACGTCGCCCACAGCAGCACGCCAAACACGGCGACCGAGATCACCCCGAGGCGGATCACCCAGCGGGCCGAGAAGGCGAACAGGCTCGTGAAGGACTTGAAGAGATTGTCGAACCAGCGGAAGACAAAGATCTTGTTGTGGTTCGGCTTGAGTAGCAACCGGCAGAGCGCCGGGCTCAGCGTGAGGGCGACGAGTCCGGAGATGGCCACGGAGATCGCGATTGTTATGCCGAACTGCCGGTACATCACGCCCGTGCTGCCGCCAAGGAACGCCACCGGCAGATAGACCGACGAGAGCACAAGCACAATGGCGATGATAGGCCCCGTGACCTGGTCCATAGCCTTGATCGTGGCCTCACGCGGCGCGAGGTGTTCCTCGTGCATGATACGCTCGACGTTCTCCACGACGACGATCGCGTCGTCCACAACTATACCGATGGCCAGCACGAGCGCGAACAACGTAAGCGTGTTGATCGAGAACCCCAAGGCCATGAGGCCGGTGAACGTCCCGATGATTGCAACCGGCACGGCGATCAGGGGAATCAGCGCCGCGCGCCAGCTTCCCAGGAAGATCAGGACGACCGCCAGCACCAGCGCGATGGCTTCCGCGAAGGTCTTCGCTACTTCAAGGATGGAGACCTTGATGAACTTTGTCGTGTCGACCGGGAGTTCGTAGCGCACGCCGGGCGGGAAGCTGGTCTTCAGGTCTTCGAGCGCGGCCTGGACGCCCAGCATCGTATTCAACGCGTTGGCGCCCGGCTGCAGGATGATGATCGTGATCGCCGTCGACTTGCCCTTATACCGGCCCTCCGTGCTGTAGCCGAGAGCCCCGAGCTGAACGCTGCCGACGTCCTTCAGCTTAACGATCGACCCGTCGGGCTGCGCGCGCAAGATGATGTCCTCGAACTCGCCAGGCGTCTTCAAACGTCCGGGCGCCAGCACGGGAAACGTGAATTCGAGGCTGTTCGGATTGGGTTTGCCGCCGATCTCTCCGGCGGCATACAGGCCGTTCTGTTCGCGGATGGCTTGGGCAACGTCGCTCACGGTAAGCCCCTTGAGGGCGAGCCGGTCCGGGTTGAGCGAGACGCGCATCGAGTAGTCCTTGTTCCCGAACACCATGGCCTGGCCGACGCCGGGGACGCGCTTTATCGTATCGAGCATGTAGATCGTCGCGTAGTTGCTCAGATACAGGGCATCGTGTTCCGGAATGTCCGACTCGAGCGCCATGATGCCGAGGAAATTGCTCATCCGCTTGTCGACCGTCGTGCCTTGGCGAATCACCTCCTGCGGCAACCGCGGTTCGGCCCGCTTGAGCCGGTTCTGCACTTCCACCGCCGCGATGTCGAGGTCTGTGCCAATCTCGAAGTACAGCGTCACCGAGAGGCTTCCGTCGTTGGCGCTCTGCGACTGGTAATAGAGCAGGTGCTGGATGCCGCTGAGTTCCTGCTCGATGGGCGTGGCCACACACTGCATCACGGTTTCGGCATCCGCCCCGGGATACATCGCGCTGATCATAACGGTCGGCGGCGTGATCTGCGGGGAGGATTCTATGGGCAGGAAGTACATCGAACCCAAGCCGCACAGGACAATCACGATCGAGATAACCGACGCGAACACGGGGCGGTCAATGAAGAATCGGGATATCATGGGCGTGCCCTACCGTGCCGGTTGCGCTTCGGAAGGCGGGGGAGACCCAGGGGAGGCGGGAGGGGAACCGATGACCACCTCGCTGCCGGGCCGGATCTTCGTGAGACCTTCGACGATGACCTGCTCGCCTTCCTTGAGACCGTCGAGAATGATCCAATCCACTCCGGACCACGGACCCACCGTGACGGTCCGGCGTTCGGCTTTGCTGTCGGCGCCGACGACGTACACATACGCGCCTTCCGGCGACTGGCCGACGGCCCGCTGCGGGACGGTCAACGCATTCGGGCGCTGCCAGCCGTTCAAGCGGACTTTCACAAACTGGCCCGGCTTCAACGTTCTCGCGTCATTCTTGAACGTCGCGCGGAGTTCCACCGTGCCCGTCTGCGTATCCAGGCCGACGTTCTCGAAATCTAATGCGCCTTGGTGTTCGTACGCCGTACCGTCCAGCAAGGTGATCTCGACATACGGCGCCTTGACGCCATCGGCCAATTGGAGTTCGCCCTCCTTCTCGGCGCGTTTCCACGCGAGGAAATCGTTCTCGCTCACCTGGAAACTGACATAGATCGGATTGACCTGCTCCATGACGGCCAAGAGGCTGTTCAGGTTGCCGTCGACGAGGCTGCCGATTTCCTTCATCGTCTTGCCGATGTATCCGGTGAGCGGCGCGGCAATCGTCGTGTAACTGAGTTCGAGGTCGGCCTTGGCCAATTGGGCTTTCGCAAGCTGCAACGCCGCCTGGGCGCTCGTACGTTCCGAGGCCTTCTGATCCAGATCGGCCTGCGCAACCGCGCCGGGCTTGTTGACCGACTGCAAGCGCTTGAGCTCTTGCTCGGCGAGTTTCAGACGCGCCGCGGCCTCTTCGACCTGCGCCGCCGCGATCTCGCGGTCCGCCTTGAACGACCGCGCGTCAATCGTGAACAGGCGCGTTCCTTCCTTGAGGTACGAGCCTTCCTGGAAGTCGCGCGTATCGAGGAACCCCTGGACCCGGGCTCGAATCTCCACGACCTTAGAGGCGGCCGTCGTACCCACGTACTCGTAGGACACGGCGACAGTCTTCGTGACTGCCGACGCCACCGCGACTTGCGGCGGCGGCATCGCCATGCCCGGAGGGCCTTGCGCCTCCGCTGAACTTACCGCGAAGCCGGCCAATATCCACACTATCCACGCCGCACGTTGACATCTCATCTTAGGCACTTCCCGTTTCCGTTTACTGCGATACCAAGGACTACACTGCTTTCATCCTGCCTGCCATGCATACGCGGACCGCCGTCACCCTGAGCGATCCGAATCTATTACTCCCAGTATACGCTTGCAGAGTTCGCCCCACAAACGCGCGTATTCGATCCCAAGTTGGTCGAGCATGTCCATGGTCAGTTGCAGATAGCCGCGCTCGAACTCCTGCAACGTCGACTCATGACCCGGGGAAATGCGCACCAGAACCTCCCGGCGATCGGCCGGATTCTCTTCCCGCGTAAGGATGCCCATTTCCACGAGGCGATCCACCATGACCGAAGCCGCGGGCGCTTTCACAAGGAGCACCTGCGCCAGTTGCTTGATCGTCATGCACCCATGTTCCCGGACGGCCATAAACATGTGGGCCTGCTGTGGCGTGACCGCCGGAAACGAATCCGGGTTCATGTTCGTGAGCACGCGCTGCATATGATGGTGATGCAGCCGGTGCTGTGTCACGCTGATGGTCCGTGCCAGTTCCAACTTCTCGGAGTCGTCCGACATAACCAAGTCCTCAGATTACCTTGAGCCACGAATCGATTGTGACTCAAATTATACCATACTTTAATAATTTGTCAATCAAAGTATTTTTTAATTAGGGACAGTAACCCTTTAATTGAGATTCATTCCCTCCTTGTTTATGGTACCTACATACTTGGACTCGCGCACATCGTAGTGCAGGAGTTGCCAAACCATGCCATGGGCGGTACGCAGGTCGAAGAAGCGATGCCGCGAGATGGAGAGTTCGTTTGTCCCGTCTCGCGCGGTCGCGTACAATGGCGTGGCTTGGTGGAGAACGCAAATGCAGAATGCGGACGTACTACGGCTGGCGGAAGTCATGTCGCGCCACGAGATCGAATACATGATCATCGGCAAAGGCGCCGCGATTATTCAGGGATTCTCGGGCGCCACGCAGGACGTTGATATCTATCCATCGAAGAAGGGGGAGAACAGGCAGCGGCTTCTAGCCGCGTTACGCGAATTGGGATTCGCCTTTGATGTTGAAGTAGACGGCGTCCGCTATTACCCCTCCTCGGAAATCCTGGAAGGGAAGGACTTCATTCAGTTGAAGGGGCCTTTCGAACTGGATATCGTCTTCGCGCCTGACGGCTTTGAATCGTATGAGGAAGCGCTGCCTATGAAGCGCACGGTTGAGAACCTGCCCGTGATGAGCATTGAGGGCATCCTGCGCACCAAGACGGCCGCCGGCCGCCGGAAAGACCTGAACGATTTGGATGACCTTCGCCTGTTTGCCGCTTGGCTCAAGAAGAAGGGGTGCTGAGATGCCCAGGGATGCCATCGAGGAACGAGACGCGAGGTTTGCCGACTTTGAGCATGCGTGGGCAAGAACGGTCGCGGAGCGCTTGGCGCACGGCCTGATACACACCTACCGGCCGGGCTTTGACGATGGTCCGCCCATGCGCGCGTGGACGACTACGGCGGATTACCGCCAGTGGTGCGATGAGCACCTCGAACCATGGCTTGGTTATTGCACTCCCGAGAGGTTCCGCAAGGCGCTGGACGATCTTGACAACTAGGTACATCCATGATAGTTCCTTCTTGTTCGAACTAAGGTCTACAAAGTGAACCATGGTGCTGACTGCTTTGTTAACGCTGCTTGCAGCGCCCCAGCCTGACTGGACGTGCGACGTGGGCCAAACCGCGGTGAAAGTCTACGTCGTTCAGCGTGAGGAACCGGTTGAGGGCAGCCCTTATGACTGGGGCGCCTGCGTCATGAAGGACGGCGACTTGTACCGGATGTGGTGGACGCGCCAAAGCCCGCGGTCCTCCGAGACTCGCCACTACGAGGGCACGGACGAGAACGGAGCGCCGTTCGCGTTCGATTACACGGTTGAGGGCGACCGCGTCTTCTATGCCGAGAGCCGGTCCGGATATGAATGGCACTTGAACGGCTCGGGCCATGAGACGCCCATAGACGACTACACTGCCGCCTCACCGCACCCCGTCGAAGTACTCAAGGCGGCTGACAGCAAGTGGGAGAAGAAGCAGATTGGGGATCCGACAGTCGTTAAGGTGGACTCGACTTTCTACATGTATTATGAGGGCGCCGGCGAGTTTAAGCCCCGTCCGAACGAAACTCCCGTCGAATACAATAACTCCGTCTTCCTTGCCACGTCGCCGGATGGCCGGCACTGGACCAAGTGGCCGAACAACAAAGACCCGCAGCCGGTAGTTTCGCCGTCGCCAGCGAATCTCAAGCCGGAGAACCGCCGATATGGGTGCGGGCAGCCATCCGTTCTCTACCGCGACAACACGTATATTCTGTATTACGTCGATTCGACGGGATGGCCGGATGTCATGGTACGGCTCGAATCGACGGACCCGACTTTTCAGAAGGACGTGAAGAAAATCCAAGGACTTAAGGATGACTTGGGTTCGCTCAAGCCCGTTCCCGAGAGTATCGTGTCCAAGTTTGCCATGACCGATTTTGGCTTCCTCGGCAACTCGCTTTACCTGGTCCGTCCGGTCTGGGGCACGGATCGTGTAGCCCTGCTACGTTCGGAGAGCGGCGTCTTCGTTTGCGACGACAGAACCAACGACCCGCTGCTCGCGCCGCGGCAGATAGCGCTGCACGACCCGCGCGGGGTGGAATTCCGCGCGCGTCTTTATCCCCGATTCCTTCGCGACGAGCACGGCCAGATCGAGGGAGATGAAACCCACATGACGATCTTCTACGCCAGCGGCCGCCAAGGTCCCGGCTGGACCGCCTACACGTGGGACATCCACCGGGCCGACATGG
Source organism: uncultured Nitrospiraceae bacterium (assembly GCA_964402555.1). GTDB lineage: Bacteria > Hydrogenedentota > Hydrogenedentia > Hydrogenedentales > SLHB01 > CAYOCT01. The sequence continues at coordinate 42,820 of CAYOCT010000007.1, forward strand.
AATTCATCAGGCCTCTCGCCCCGGATCTCAAATAGCACAAATAGGCGCAGCCACCTATTTATCGAGCCGCGCACACCGTCGCGGCAATCGTCCTGTCAATAATCGTCCTGTAGATACTGTTCGTTAATGAACAGGACGATTGGGAACAGGACGATTTCAAGACGCGCTGGGTTGACAGAACGATTGCGAACAAGACGATTATGAAGAAGGGAAACTCTGCAAGGGATCTCGGATCCCTGGTTGTCCGAGTTCTATTCGTTTGGCCTGCTTCAGAAAACGCGTTCTTTTAGTCTGGCTGGGCGAGCCGTCTTGTAGGTAACTTGAGTCGCACTGGCTCGCGCGTGCGCGGGGCGGCGTGCAGCGTGCCCGGTAATCTGCTAAAATCCTCCGTTTGTACGCCTTGGGCAGATGACGAAGGGTGGGCGCAACGAATGAAGACGATTCGCAAACCGAAGTTGACCGAAATCGCGGCGATCAAGCGGCTGCTGGACAATGCGGCTGAGCACGGCTCCGTCCTGAGGCGCCCGCTTATGGAGCTGTACGAGAACGTCCGCGATTTCTACACCTATGTTGACGAGCAGGGCGTGGGGGGATGTTGCGCGCTGCACGTGGACATGGTGGAACTCGCCGAGATTCGGTCGATGGTGGTGCGGCCGGATCTGCGCATGACGGGCATTGGAAGGCGATTGCTCGATGCCTGCCTGGACGAGGCGCGTTCGCTTAACATTGGCCGCGTCTATTGTCTGACGCGCAGTCCGGAATTCTTCAGCAAGCACGGTTTCATCGAGGTCGACAAACGCGAGTTGCCGCACAAGGTTTTCGATGACTGCGTGCGCTGCCACCTCTTCCCGGATTGCGACGAAATCGCCATGACGCGCGACCTTGAACCCGCGGAGTTGTCGGAAAGGTCCGCCGTCGAGACGCTTCCGGGGACGCTTGGCTTCATGGGGTTTGGCAACATGGGGTCGGCCATTCTGCGGGGATTGATCGCGGCGGGCGCGATGCGGGCGGAGAATGCGTACGTGTACGACGTAATCCCGACGAAGTGTATGGAAGCGGAAGGCATGGGCGTGAAGACCGTGTCGACGCCCGAGGAACTCGCGCGGGCATGCGACACGTTGATCTTGGCCGTCAAGCCGCAGAATATGGGCGAGGCGCTCGATCAGCTTCGTCCGGGCATCGGTTCCAAGACCCTCGCGATCTCGATCGCGGCGGGCATCTCGATAGGTTTTATTCAGGAGCGCTTGGGCGCCGACACGCGCGTGATCCGCGTGATGCCGAATACGCCCGCAATGGTGAACGCAGGTGCGGCGGGGTTTGCGTCGAGCGCGAATTGCACCGAACAGGATGCGGCAGTCGCGCGCATTATCTTTGGCGCCGTCGGTATCGCCGAAAGCGTGGACGAACCAATGATCGATGCGGTGACGGCGTTGAGCGGGAGCGGGCCGGCGTATTTCTTCTACGTCGTGGAATGCCTGGTGGACGCCGCGGTGAAACACGGTCTAAGTACCGAACAGGCGACGCGCCTTGCCGCGCAGACGTTGCTCGGTGCGGGCAGGCTGTTGAAAGAATCGGGCGAGCCGGCCTCGGTCCTGCGCGAACGCGTGACCTCGAAAGGCGGCACGACGGCCGCGGCGCTTGAGGCGTTTCGCCAGGGCGGGCTGGACAAGGTGCTCGCGGCAGGTGTCGCCGCGGCGGCGGCCCGATCGAAGGAACTCGGCAAGTAATGTCAGTGGGGAGCATGAAGCATGCGGCAGGATAGAGTGGTTTCGGAAGTGTTGGGCCACGAGACCGTGCTTACGCCGAGCGATCTCTACCACAAGCAGTTTCGACACAGCGTGGTGGGCGGCTACCGGCCTTCCGAGGTGGATGCGTACCTCCAACGCGTCGCCGACGTGCTCGAATCGTTGATCCGGCAGGTTCGGGAACTTAAAGCCGCGATCGAGGATCATAAGGAGCAGTTGGAGGGGTACCACGATATCGAGGAAACCCTGCGCAATGCGCTTGCAGCTTCGCAGAAGTTCAGCGAGTCGTATGTCGAGGCGGCGCGGCGCGAGTCAGAGAACATGATCGCCGCGGCGCAAATTGAGAAGGATCGCGTGATGGCGGAGGCCGCGACCTTGCCGGCCGCGCTTGCCCGCGAGATCGGAAGTCTGCGAGATCAGCGGGACCGGTTGCGCGCGGACATGATGAGCATCCTGGCCGCGCATCGCACGATGTTGGAGAGCCAGATCCCGGCACACACGGGCGCGGACGGCGGTTCGCGGCCCGCTCCGCCGGACGAAACGGAGATGCAAGCATGACTTGGTTGTGCGCGTTGATCGTGATGGCCGCGGCGGACGCTTCGCAACCCGCCGCGCGGTTTGACGCCTTCTTTGCGGACTTCGCGAAGAAGCGGGACGCCATCGCGACGCTCGATGCGCGTTTCACGCAGCGCGACATCTCGAAAGAAGAGACGATCGAGTCCGGCGGCGAGATCGTCTACGTGAAACCGCGGCGCATCGTGTTTCGATATGACAAACTGAAGAACGGCGCGACATATCTGATTCAGGACCGCAAGGCCTACGAGTACGAGCCGGACGTGAAACAGCTCCAGATCTACAATCTCGAAGACAACCCGCAAGCGGAGATCTTCTTCCTCGGTTTTGACAACGACACGGAGGCGCTGTGCAAGGCCTATGAAGTGGCGATCTTCGAGTCGAACGACGCGCCTGTCGGAACGCACGGACTGGCAATACGGCCCAAGGAAGGCGATGCGAAGGAAGGGCACTTCCGCGAGGTTAAGGTCTATCTGCGCGACAGCGACTACCTGCCGTACCGCATCCACATCCAGAACGACAACGACTCCGAGGTCGACATCGCCGTCACGGATATCCAGCCCAACGCGAAGCTTGATCCCGGCAAGGCGAAGATCGCGCTCGCGGAAGGCACGAAGGTTATCGAGAACGACGAACTCGTTGAAACCGTCGGCGCGGGGGGGAAGAGCGTTCCTTCGGACGACATCGTGGTATCGACGCCACTGCCCGAACCAGCCAAGAAGGACGAGCCGAAACCGTGACGCGGATCGTACTCGCATCGGCTTCGCCCCGGCGGCGCGCGCTGCTTAGTGCGCTTGGCATTCCTATCGAGGTTATCGTCAGCGGCGCCGAAGAGACCTTCGAAGGCGAGCCGGAGGCCATGGTGATTGCGAACGCGCGTGCCAAGCGCGATGACGTCGTCGCGCCGCTCGATACGCCCGCCGTGGTGATTGCAGCCGATACGCTGGTCTTTCTTGCGGACCACGTGTTGGGCAAGCCGGCCGACGCTGCCGAGGCGCGGGCGATGATTCGCAGACTATCCGGCAATACGCACGAGGTGATTACCGGACTCGCCGTAGCCGACACCGGCTCGGGCAAGTGTGCGGAAGGCGCCGAGACAACGCGCGTCACGTTCCGCGATCTGAGCGATGAAGAGATCGCCGCGTTCGTCGATGCGGTGAACCCGGTGGACAGGGCAGGCGCTTACACCGTGGATGGACCGGGCAGCCTGCTCGTCGCGCGCTACGACGGCTGCTATCAGAACGTCCTCGGCCTGCCCATCGTCCGGCTCGATCTGCTGCTTCGCGAAATCGGGCACTCACTGTTCGACTTCATCGACGCCGAGAACGCCATCTTCCTGTAAGTCCTCACATCTTGCGCAAGAGAAAGATGATGAAGTACGGCAAGCGCAAGTTGTCATCTACGTCGGGCCATCGTCTCACCTGTTCCTCGGAAGGTTTTGGCTCACGAATTCCCGTGAGTTGAAATCCCGCCGCGAGGAATGTGTTGACGTAGGTCGAGAGCGTGCGATGGTAGTTGGTGACGGGGTGGCCGAACATGGCGAAATCGCGCGAACCTTCGTCGAAGTAGTTGTCCAGCTTGAAATGCAACTTGCGTCCCTCTTCGTCGCGCACCCATTCATTGCCCGCCGTGTTCATCGGCTGCAAGTTGCAGACAACAAAACGCCCGCCTGCGCGTAGCACGCGATAGGCCTCCGCGACGGCCTTCTCAAAATGGAGCAGATCCACCAAATTGAGATACGAGACCACGAGGTCGAAGGAACCCGATGCGATGTCGGAGTCTTCTGCGTCGCCCACGCGATAGGTCTCGCTTGGCGACGCGTTGGCGCGGGCGTAGGCGATGAAGTCCTCGCACAAATCGACGCCAACGACCCGCGCGCCGCGTCCGGCGAGCATCCTTCCAAAACGGCCTTCGCCGCATCCGAGATCGAGCACGTCAATGCCGGCAACGTCCCCGGCGGCATCGAGCATCCACGCGTCCAGAAGTCCGTCGCGATAGACGTTTCTTCCCTGCGCCGTCGCTTCAATCCATGCGGGGGCCAAGGCCTGCCATTGACCGGCCAGCTTTGCTCGTTCGTCCATGGGGCCATCCTCTTGTAGTGATTCATCCGAACGCCATCGTCTGCTTTGATGGCAGACCGAACTCTGTGTCATTGCGAGCGTAGCGAAGCAATCCCCCTATAATCTTCGCTCGCATTGAATGACTGGGGGATTGCTTCGCTGCGCTCGCAATGACATATTCCTTTACGGCTAAGATTGGTAACTGAGAGTCATGACGGCTGGTGCAATCCCTTCACGTACTGCGCGAGCGTGTAGAGCGCCCAGTCGGAGAAGGCGCCGGCGTTGTACCAGTTATCGTGCTTGGCGGGCGACTCGCCGGTTTCGTAGTCGCGGCCCCACGTCGAGAACTCCCCGTTCTCGTATTGCTCGGCGCAGATGGCGTTGGCCGCGGCTTGGGCCTTGTCGAGGTAGATCCGTTCCCCGGTAGCCTTGTGCAGTTCGATCAAGGAGAGGATCCAGTTGGCGGTATGGCCGTCCATGGGCCACCAGCACACGAACTGCTCGAAGACGAGCGGGCCTTTCACGCGCACGGGCGACGAGGCGTTGGCGGGTCCGAAATCGACGAATTGATCTTCGACCCAGCGATTCAATCGGATGGCCTCGGGGAGGTAGGCCTGGTTCTCGTTCTTGTGCCGGCATAGGTAGCGGATGAGTTGTTGCGCCGGCATTTGCGAAAGGTTGGTGTAGAATCGCGTCTCGCCGACGTCTTCGTAGGCGGCCTTCCAGTTATTCGTCGTGCATACGTAGGCGAGCGCCCATTCCAGGGCGCGTTGCGCGGCCATCGCGCGTCGCGCGTCGAAACCGTAGGGTTCGAGTTTCTCGACGAGTTCCACGAATTCCATAACGCTGCAGTTGTACTGCTCGACCACCGCGCCGGTCTTGGGATTGACGCGATAAGGGAACGAGCCGTCCGCATTTTGAAACGCAACCGTCGTGTCGGCGATGTGGCGGGCATAGGCGAGATACGGTTCGTGCTTCGTTGCCGCGTAGAGGTCGACGAAGCTCATGGCGAACCACGAAGCGCGTAGCAGGTTGACGGCCTCGCCTTCGACGCTTCCGCCGAACTGGCCTTTCGTGATGGTTGAGTAGGGGAATCGCGGCAGCGCGCCGCTGTCGGGCTGGCAGTGGTCGAGCGCCCAATCCGCGCTAACGCGCGCGAGACGCATGGCCTCATCGCTTTGTGGACCGCCGTTCTTGATGTGCGCGAGGAAGGCCCAAATCACGTTGTTGATGGTGATGCACGGATAGCTGGCTTCGTGCTTGGGCGTCGCGGCCCATATCCATACCGGCACGCCCGGTTCGTGGTACGGCGCGGTCGTGTTGTGGTCCGATTCATGAATCAGGTACGCGATGTTCCGGTCGGCCGCTGCTGACCAATCGACGGCGGGTTCGTTGAACCCCTCGAAGTCGGGCGCTTTCGCTCGTTCGGAAGTCTCCTCGCGCAGCACGACGCCTTGCGCGTCAATCCAGCGGAGCGTGAGCGCGAACTTGGCCGTCGCGACCTTATCCCAGATTGTATCGAGGGCGACCTGCGGTGTCGTTGAACTAACCGTCCACTCGTCCGTGCCTTGCTTGATCGACGCGCGGTACTCCGCAACGCCGGGAATCGGCAACAGGCGGAACGTGGGCGCGTCGACAAACTGCTTGCTGAACGCGTTCGAGCCGAGGATGTAACTCTGTGGCGAGTCGGCTGCCCGCGAGACAGGCGTCGTGAGTAGGACAGCGCACAACGCTAAGAGGGCCGCGATAGGGTTCCTCATTTCATACCTCCTCGCAAAGTTGGGTCGATGGCTGCGGCATTTCCGAAAGACACTTTTGGGCAACTGCCCAGAGCGAGCTGAAGTACTCCGGACCAGGCGGAATTGTATCTTGAGAACGCTCGTAGAGAACCCGGGCGAACGGCACGAGTTCGAGCGATTCGGGAAAACGCAGGTAACGCGGTTCAAGGTCGCCGAGGCGCACGCGATCGAGCGCGTCGGCGTCCTTGAGCAACGCCGTGAGAGTGCGGTGCGGATGCAATTCAGGAATCTCGTCGCAACAATGGTTCTCGACGGCGACCTCAATGCCCGGCCAGTCTGCGTCGCGAACGCCGCCTTGTATAAGGGTTGCCCTGATTTGCGGGAGGCTGGCCAAGCGTTCAAGAGCATAGCGTCCGTGGCGATTGCAGCGGCCGTCGTGCCTGCGACCGATATCGTGGATGTAGGCCGCGGCCCAGAGCGGCGCGGCCAGGGATTCGAAACCTCGCGCTTGGAGAAGTAGAAGCGAGTGGACGATGACACGCGAAACGTGCGGCTGCCCGTGAAGGCTGCTGTGCCGTGCGAACGTCTGCGGTGTGGGGGCCAAGAGATCCAGAGGCAACGGAATCGGATTAACCAGTTGGCATGGGAGCATGGCGCACCTTCGTTCAGCATTCTTGGGATTGCTTCTGCGCTTTCGATATTATGCGCGTGGTCCTTGATTTACAAGTCGCGACACGACGCTTGTTTGTTCTTCCCCCGTTCGAATCGCGTTGCGTTACAGAACTAAAACGTTCTCAAGAGGAGCAGGCCGTGGTCTTTCATGGCGTTCTTGTTGTAGTGCTCATCGTGTCGGTGTTCGGCTGCTGGAACGCATTCGGAGAAGAATCCTGGCCTGCGCTTCCCACGACGGACGGCGAGGTCTCGATTCCCGCACAGGAGTGGACGTGGCAACCGGGACCGCGAACGGTGAAGGTCTATGTCCGGTATCCGAAGGGAAGCGTGGAAGGTGTCGATTCCGAGTCCGGCGTGATGCTGAGTTTGCATAACTGGGGAGGTACCGGATTCGTCGGCACGGCTGATCCCGCCGTGTTGGTCTCGCGCTACAACGTCGTAGCGATCGGCGTGGATTATCTGCAGAGCGGCCAGTACGATCCCGAGCGCGACGGGCCGTACGATTTCGGGTGGCTGCAAGCGCTGGACGCGTTGCGCGCGCTGTATTTCGTCCGGAACGGACTCGATGCAATGGCGAAGCCGTTCGATCATGGTCGGATATTTGCCGTGGGCGGGTCGGGTGGCGGCAACGTGGCCTTGATGGCGAACAAGCTCGCGCCCCGGACGTTCGCGTGTGTGATCGACTTGAGCGGTATGGCGGAACTATCAGACGACGTGGCATTCGGTGTGCCAGGGAAGACGCACTTGAATGCCGGTTACAGCCGAGACCCGAAAAGTCCGCGATACTTGTCGCCCGATGCGCAGGCGCTGCGTGTAGTGGGCTATCCGGACCACGCGCGCTTGATGAAGGAACTGGGGAATACGGCGAAGACCGTGGTCGTGCACGGCGTGAAGGACGATGCCTGCTCCTTCGACGACGCGCGTGAGATGGTCGAGGGCCTCCTTCGCGCCGGGTTGGATGTCGAGCCGCACTTCATCGCCAAGAGCGATATCGACGGAGCGGTCATCAAGGACTGCAAGCATTCGCTCGGGGACCGAACGCGGATACTCCAGCGTTTTGCGGACGGCTACCTTCTTCCTGGAGGTAACCGCGCGGCACGGCGCAGCGGCAAGACCGATTTCGAGTGCCGCGACGAACGGGTGCGTTACAAGACACCGAACGGAAGCTTTACCGTGTCCTATGTTTTGGGCTTCCCAGTCGGGCGTTTCGATGCTAATAGTTCTCGCTAGGCATTCAAGATGGAACGCCGCTCGTCGCGCTTTGGACGCATGAGGGCTGTTCTGTTACAATGTCTCACGATACGTAATTGCCATCCGCAAGGTTGAGGCCACATGAGACGCTTACGGCTGTTCCTCGCATGCCTCGGGCGCCGGTCAGCGAGTACGCCGGCCGCGGGACCGCCTCTGGGGATTCTGTCGCTGGCCGCGTATCTTCGCACGCGCTTCGAGCTTGATATCCGGCTTATCGATCAACGCGCGCGGAACCTCTCGCTCGACGCGCTGGCAAAGAGCGCGATCGACTTTCGCCCGGACGTTGTGGGGATGACGGTCTTGACGCCGTTCGCTCACATGGTGGGGCCTCTCACGCGGCGGATTCGCGCGGCGATGCCTGGCGCGCTGATCGTGCTCGGCGGACCCCATGTGACAGGTGTGCGGGAGCAGGCGTTGGCGGATACCGACGCTGACGCGGCCATTCCCGGTGAAGGGGAGCGTACTTTCGAACAGTTGATCGCCCTGCATTTTGAAGGGGAAAGCTTGGAATCCGCGCCCGGACTAATCTGGCGGAACGGTCCAGATTCCGTGGTGACGAATCCCGGCGACGCACCCGTTGTCGAAGACCTCGATACGCTTCCGTTTCCCGCCTATGACCTGATCGACGTGGAGCCGTACGCGCGCCTCGAACGCATGTCGCAAGTCGCGCGCGGCCCGCACCGGGTGATCTTCACAAGCCGCGGCTGCCCGTACCGGTGCATTTACTGCCACCACACGTTCGGCAAGCGGTTCCGCGCGCAGTCCGCAGCGCGGGTTGTCGAGGAAATCGCGTATTGCGCGGAACACTCGGGGGTGCACGATATCGAGGTGCTGGATGACGTGTTCAACTTCGATCCCGCGCGTGTAATCGAATTTGCGCAATTGGCGCGGAAGCGCTGTCCGAACCTGCGGATCGATTTCGCGAACGGATTGCGGAGCGACACGCTGACCGAAGAGGCCGTCGAGGCGCTCGTCGATGCAGGCATGCACCGCACGTCCTTCGGGCTCGAATCCGGATCGCCGCGAATCCAGGGCCTAATCGGAAAACACCTCGACGTGGCGAAGTTCCTTCGCGCGGTGGAATGGACGTCGCGCCGCCGCGTGTTCACGCATGGGTTTACGATGCTGGGCTTCCCCAGCGAAACGGAAGCGGATCTGATGGCGACGGTTGATACGGCCTGCGCTTCACGATTGCACACGGCGGCGTTTTTCACCGTGGTCCCGTATCCGGGAACGGGACTGTATCGTCTCGCCGTGGAGCGGCGCCCCGATGTGATGGACAGCCTGCATTACGACGACAGCGACTATGCAAGCCTGCGCCTCAATCTTTCGGAATTACCTGACGCCGTATTCTTCAAGCGCAAGCGTGAAGCGTGGCGGCGCTTCTATGGCAGTCCGCGGCGGCTTGCGCGGATCGCGCGCGACTATCCGAATCCCTGGACGCTACCGCGCTTGATCCCCACGTTTCTGCGCCGCGCGACGAACGGCCTGGGGGTCACGCGTGACGAATAGAAGGCGCCATGCAATGCCAATGCCGCGTGAGCGCAGGCCCCAACGCGGACGCGTATCAGGGTTCCGTAAGACCTTGTTTGAATTGTATACAGAACATTAGAAGACAGGACGATTGGAAGCAGGACGATAGGCGAAAAAGGCCTAAGAACACTCCAATTGACATCGCCGCGCTTCGTATCGTCCTGTCGAAGACGGTTCGGTCCTGTATTCCGACCTGGAATCCTCTAGGATTCCGCACGGAGTCCGGTTTAGGATGAGCGATAGAAACCAAGGAGGCGCTCCATGAGGATCTTCGACGTGCTGAAGTGTTTCCCGTTAGTTCTTCTAGCCGCGACCGCTTCGGCAACCGAGTTCTATGTGGCGCCGGACGGGAACGATGCGAATCCCGGCACGCAGTCCGCGCCGTTCGCTAGTCTGAACGCGGCGCGTGATGCGGCGCGCGCGGCGAAGCGCGAGGGTTCAGAAGCGGCGACGGTGTTCCTGCGGGGAGGCGACTACTTTCTGGAACGCACGTTCGAGTTAAACGAACGGGATTCTGGGAGCGAGCAACAACCGACGGTCTATCGCGCTTTCGAGGATGAAACGGTTCGCATCAGTGGCGGCCGCGTGATTGCGCCCTCGGCCTTCGCGCCCGTGACGGACGCCGACGTACTGCGGCGTATACCGGAGGAGGCGCATGGCCACGTCGTGCAGGCCGACTTGAAAGCCTTGGGAATCACGAATTATGGGGAACACAAGCAGTACGGGCACGCGCTACCCGTCGTGCCCGCGCCGTTGGAATTGTTCTTCAATGACGACGTAATGCCGCTAGCGCATTACCCGAACTCGGGGAGCATTCCGATCGGCAAGGTGATCGATCCGGGTTCAGTCCCGCGTGTGCGGGACTATGTCAATATCCGAGGCGGCACGTTCGAGTACACGGACGACCGGCATGCGCGTTGGGCGGGTGTGGACGACGTCTGGCTGCAGGGGACATTTCACTACGGCTTCGCGGACGACAAGATCAAGGTCGAGTGGATTCATCCCGACACGCGCCAGGTGAAACTCGCGACGCCGCACATGTACGGTCTGGCGAGCGGCCGGCCGTTTCAAAGTTATGTCGCCCTGAATCTTCTCGAAGAACTCGATTCGCCGGGCGAATGGTACCTGGACCGGAAGACGGGCATGCTGTATTTCTGGCCGCCTTCGGATATCGCGAGCGCGCGCATCACCGTGTCGATTCTCGAAGCGCCCATGGTCGCGATGGAAGGGGTTTCGCACGTCACGCTGGAAGGGCTGACGTTCGAGACGGCGCGCGGTATGGGGATCTACATAGAACGCGGCGAAGGCAACCTCGTTGCCGGGTGCACGCTTCGCAATCTCGGGACGATGGGCGTATTCATGGGGCAAGGCGCGCGGCAGACGTTTCCGCATATCACGCACGACGATTACGAGGGCGTGCCGGTATCGCGCGAGATTGGGAATCTGCAAGGGCACATCTACAAGTACACGACATGGGACCGCAAAGCGGGGTCGAAGCACGGTGTGGCCGGGTGCGATGTCTACAACACGGGGTGCGGCGGCATCTACCTGAGCGGCGGCAGCAAGAAGGACCTTGTTCCGGGCAACAGCTTTGTGGACAACTGCCGCATCCACGACTACCAACGCCGCAACAAGTTCCTGTGGGCCGGCGTGAACGTCGACGGATGCGGCAATCGCGTATCGCACTGCGAGATCTACAACACGGACTTCCAGGGCATCTACGCGCACGGCAACGACCATGTATACGAATATAACTACATCCACGATGTCGCGCTGGATTCCGACGACACTTCGGCATGGTATCTCGGGCGCGATCCGAGCGACCGCGGCAACGTGATCCGCTACAACTTCTTCCATCACGTCGGCCGTAGCGACCGCATGGTCATGGGCGTTTATTGCGACGACGCGACCTGCGGCGTCACGGTCTACAGCAACGTCTTCTACAAGACCGCGACCCACGGTTCGGTGTTCAGCAACGCGGGCCATGACATCGTCGTGCGCAATAACATCTTCGTCGAGACGCAAGGCCCGGCGGTCTGGCTCAATTCATGGTGGCGCATGGACACGAGCGAAATCGACGAGTTCTTCGGAGCGAACGGCATCTACCGAAGGCGGCTGACCGAACTGCTAGATATCAAGAAGCCGCCGTACAGCGAGAGGTATCCGGAGTTGTCGGACTGGATGGACCCGACCGGCGACGGACGAAGCTACGTCGGCATGCTGCCCCGGCGCAACGTCATGGAGTGCAACGTCGTCGTGAAATGCCCCGGCGCGTTGCGTATGGATGGCGAAGGCGCGCAGTTCGATCAGCGCGACACCTTCGAGACGAATGAAGACCCCGGGTTCGTCGACGCGACGAAGCTGAACTTTCAGTTGCGCGAGGATTCGCCCGTGTTCGCGAAGTTGCCTGGATTCAAGAAGATTCCCTTCGAGCAGATCGGACTCTATCGGGACAAGTACAGGAACCGGCTATGATGGCGCTCCGCGAATCTCCGCGTTCTCAGCGGCCTCTGCGTTGAGTCTGTAGCGGCTCTGAAGTACGGTCCTAACTCCGTTTGGACAGCACGTCTCTCTCGTACTGTTTCACAACATTGAACCAGGCCGAGCCTGCGGGGACGCCCTTCTTCATGCAGTAGTAGTCCCACACCGCGCCGAAAGGCAGCGCCTTGATCTCTTCAAGCATCGCGAGACGCGCCGTGTAGTCGCCTTGCAGTTCGTACTCGCGAAGCATCGCGGTCGGTTCGAGCAACGCGATCAGGAGGGCCTTGATCATCGCGCGCGTCCCCACGACCCACGCCGCGATACGATTGATGCTGGCGTCGAAGAAGTCGAGGCCGATATGCACGCGTTCCGCAAAATCGTGCCTCACGATCTCCTCGGCGATGGCGCGCAGGTCGTCGGAAAGGATGACCACATGGTCGCTGTCCCACCGCACGCCGCGGCTGACATGGAGCAGGATTTCGTTCACGTACAGCAGCACCGACGAGATCTTGTCCGCGATCGTTTCCGTCGGATGGAAATGCCCCGCGTCGAGGCAGAGCAACTGCCCGTTCTTCACGGCGTAGCCCATGTAGAACTCGTGCGAACCCACGACGCAGCTTTCCGACCCGATGCCGAACAACTTCGACTCGATAGCGTCAAGGTTATGCTTTGGTTCGATGGCCTCGGCGAACAGCGCGTCGAGCGATTCCTTCAACCATGCGCGCGGCATGCAGCGATCCACGGGGATATCCTTGAACCCGTCCGGAATCCAGTGGTTCGTCACGCACGCCTTGCCCAGCGCGCGCCCGATAGCCGCGCCGATCTTGCGCGACGCGATGCCGTGTTCGACCCAGAACGTGCGGATGCCCGCGTCGTAGTGCGACAGCGTGAAGCCGTCGTCCGCCTTCGGGTGGCCGAAGTACGTCGGGTTGAAATCCATGCCGAGGTCCTGCGCCTTCGCCCAATCGATCCAGCGCGAGAAATGCTCCGGGAGCAATTCATTGCGGTCGACCTTCTTGCCGTCGAGTTCCGCGTACATCGCGTGGATGTTGACCCGGTGCCTGCCCGGAATCAGGCTGAGCGCCTTCTCGATGTCGCCCCGCAACTCGTCCGCCGTGCGCGCCTTGCCCGGATAATTCCCCGTCGCCTGGATGCCGCCGCCCGAGACCGCCTCGCCCTTCTCGAACCCGCCGACGTCGTCCCCCTGCCAGCAATGCAACGAGACCGGAATCCCGGCCAGCCGTTCCATGGCCTTGTCCGCGTCCACACCAAACGCCGCATACGCTTCCTTCGCACACGCGTACGACTTCTCAATTAACGACTCTTTCACTTCTGGGAACATGCTCGGTCTCTCCACCGTCGTAACGTTTCAAAGGCCCCACGCCTATCGCCCGAAGGCAGGCGGATTATAGACAACGAAGCTGCGGACTTCACCTTTGTGGCGAATTGGGCCAGTGTATGATAGTATCGCACAATGAACAAGGGAGTGAGGTCACGATGCTCACAACGCTGAAAATAGAGAACTTCCGACGCTTCAAGAGCTATGAGGTCAGCGGCCTCAAGCGAGTGAATCTGCTCGTCGGAAAGAACAACTCCGGGAAGAGTTCTCTCTTGGAGGCGGTGGAGGTCCTAGCGTCGGGAGGAGATCCTCTTTCGTTTGCGCGAGTAGCTTCTTCGCGTGGCGAAGTGACCAAGGTGCGTCGCAATGGAGCGGTGACAGACAACGCACTTTATCCCAGCTTGGCACATATGTTCTATGGTCATCTTCCTCATCAAGCCACTCCACTTCGACTACAGGGAGATCCTCCTTTCGGGGATCTGAATATCGAGATATATGATTCTGCCGACCCGGATATCGCGCCGGAAGTCCGCCGAGTGCTTACTATAGTTGGTAGTGAACGTTGCCTGCTATGCACTACGGCGGGACGGGAACTCGAACCTCAAAGTCTAGCTTTTGCAGTCAACGATGATTTCGCATGGTGCGCTGGTTCCGTCATTACTGGCGATTTCTCCTTGCGGGGCAAGACAAACTCCTACAGACGCGGGGGCGGCAAGAACGTTGAGGTAGTGCCGCTCAGCGCGGGTAAGCTTGATGCGTCAATGCTCGCGACGCTCTGGGATGCTGCCATCCTATCCGGTCGGGAACCCGACGCCCTGGCTGCGATGCGCGTTCTGGAGCCTCTGCTCGTTAGTCTGCATTTTCTGACTGGCGGTCAGAACAATGCTGGAGGCCGCTCAGAGTGTGTTGTGGGGCTACAGGGGCTAAGCCAGAGGATTCCCTTGGGAAGTCTTGGCGAAGGTGCGACTCGTCTCCTAGCGCTGTCGTTATGCCTGATTAAGGCACGCGCAGGCATCCTGCTTGTTGACGAGATCGAGACAGGACTGCACTACTCTGTCATGGGGGATCTGTGGCACTTGATAGTGGAGGCAGCGATGCAATCCAATGTACAGGTCTTTGCCACGACGCACAGCTTCGATTGCCTTCGTGGGCTTGCGTGGCTTTGCGAGAACTATCCTGAACTTGGGGAGGAGGTTTCCCTTCAGAAGATCGAGCCTTCGCTTGACAAAGCAGTACCGTTTGATGCGAAGAATATCATTGTGGCCGTGAAGGGCGGCATCGAGGTGCGCTGATGCCGGAGTCATTGGCAACAGGGTCCTTGCTCTACGTAGAAGGGGTCGACGACGAGCATACTATCCGCCATCTTATGCTGCGTTACGTGAACAAGCCCGGGCCAGGTTCCGGTGATAGAATGTCGAGGCAAGGTGACCTCCCCGAGATCAAGCCATTAGGAGGCGATATCAAGCTTCTCGATGCGGTTGAAGCCGCGATTGAGGCCGCAGCTGGTCATTCCGCGGGCTTTGTGTTCGATGCGGATGATGCCGTGGAGGACCGGTGGCGGGCCATCAAGGAACGTCTTCTACTGGCCAACGTGAATTCGCCCGAGAAGATGCCCGAAGAAGGTTTCATTGGCGAATCTCAGGATTGGCGCACCAAAGTAGGCGTGTGGATTATGCCGGACAACCAACGTTCCGGAAAACTTGAGGACTTCCTGCTCGACCTGATCGACGGAAATGACTTGCTGATCGGGCATGCTAAAGATGCCACGTCCACCGCCTGCGAGATTGACTGTCGATTTTCCGAAGCAGACCGCGACAAGGCTGTACTTCACACGTGGCTTGCGTGGCAAGAGCGGCCGGGCCGGCCTTACGGAACAGCCATCAAGGCGGAGTACTTTCGGCATGACAGCGAGGCGAGCTCGGTATTCGTGTCCTGGTTCTGCAAATTGTTTGGCATCTCGCGGACCTCGTAGTCCTGGCTCCGGATTCCTACATTCGCGTGCGAAAGGACGCTCTTCCTGCATCCATTGCGCGGCCGCTATCTCGCTATAACCAAACCGCTGCTATCTAGGATTTATGGGTTTCATCAGAGGCCTTGAACCGCGAATTTTCGCCCGCGCTGTATTTGCATCGTCTGCCCGGCAAGGTGTATACTCCCCGCGAATCGCGCTTGGAAAAAGCGTTCTCGACAGGACGTTGAGAGTACGGCGTGAATTCGGCATTCCGATGAAGCCGCAAGGTCCGATGAGAAGGGGCCTTGAGCGGCTCGCGGGATGCAGGCATTGGCAGTAGTTGGGATGCCTTGGATGGTGTCTCTTGGGCTTCTTTCAGCAGGCCCCCCTCCCTCCTTCCGCCACATTGCGAAACTGGGGATGGGCAAAGCCTGCTACACTTTGGAGTGAAGGTCGCGCGATGAGTACAGAAAAGCAAGAATTCAAGTACCCGGGTGTCAGGGACGCGATGGACGGGAACACAGCCGTCATCATGTGCGAACGCGAATCGACCGACGCGGCGGGGGCGTACCCCATCACGCCGTCGACGCAGATGGGCGAGTATTGGGCGCAGGAAACGGCGCTGGGGCATGTCAATGTCTCGGGCCGGCCGCTGATCTTCGTCGAGCCGGAAGGCGAGCACGCGGCGGCTGCCGTCACGGCAGGCATGGCCATGAGCGGGTTGCGCGCCGCGAACTTCTCGTCGGGCCAAGGTATCGCCTACATGCACGAATCGCTGTATGCGGCGGTCGGCAAGCGCCTGACCTACATCCTGAACATCGGGTGCCGCGCGATCACCAAACATTCGCTCAACGTCCATGCCGGCCACGACGATTACCACTGCATCGACGACACGGGCATGTTCCAGGTGTTCGGCAAGAGCGCGCAGGAGACCTGCGACCTGAACATCATCGCGCACAAGATCGCCGAGTTGTCGCTCAATCCCGGCGCGGTCGGCCAGGACGGGTTCCTGACCACGCACTTGATCGAATCGCTGAAGATTCCCGAACGCGAACTCATCGAAGAATATCTCGGCCATCCCGAAGATATCATCGACACGCCGACGGTTGCGCAGCGGATGATCTTCGGCGAGAAGCGCCGCCGCATCCCCGAACTTTGGGACGTCGATAACCCGGTCATGTCCGGCCCGGTGCAGAACCAGGATTCGTACATGCAGGGTATTGCGGCGCAGCGCCCGTTCTTCTTCGACCACATTCAAGAAATCGCGGACCAGTGCTTCGACGAATTCTACCAACTGACCGGCCGCCGCTATGCACGCGTCGTGGCCTACAAGATGGAAGACGCCGAGTACGTGATCGTCGGCCAGGGCAGCGTCGTCAGCAGCGCTGAAGTCATCGCCGATTATCTGCGCCAAACGCGCGGCATCAAGATCGGCGTCCTGAACATGATGATGTTCCGGCCGTTCCCGAGCGATCTCGTGACGCAGTTGCTCAAGGGCCGCAAGGGCGTCGTCGTTCTTGAACGCACCGACCAGCCGCTTGCCGGCGATCTGCCGCTCATCCGCGAAGTCCGCGGGGCCATCGGACGCGCCGTCGAGAACGGCTTGGCCGGCAAGGGCGAAACGCCGTACGCGACGCTCGACAGCTATAAGACGAAAGACGTGCCGCCGCTCTATTCGGGATGCTTTGGACTCGGCAGCCGCGACCTTCAGCCGGAAGGCATTATCGGCGCGATCGAGAACATGCTGCCCGAGGGCGCCAAGAAGAAGTTCTTCTATCTCGGCATCGATTTCATCCGCGACAAGGCATTCACGGAAGAGCAGGAAGCTCATCAGAAGACGATTCTTGCGGGCTATCCGAACGTGAAGGAACTAACCGTCCGCGGCAGCGAGAATCCGAACCTGATGCCCAAGGGCGCGATTACGGTGCGTTTCCACTCCGTCGGTGGCTGGGGCGCGATCACGACCGGCAAGAACCTCGCCGTGACGTTGTTCGAACTGCTCGGCTACCACATCAAAGCCAATCCCAAGTACGGTTCCGAGAAGAAGGGCCAGCCGACGACCTACTACCTTTCCGCGGCCCCCGAACCCATTCGCATCAATTGCGAGTACTTCTACGTGGACGCCGTGCTCTCGCCGGACCCGAACGTGTTCGGCCACTCGAATCCGCTCGCGGGCCTCAAGAAGGGCGGCGTGTTCGTGATTCAGAGTGACCTCGGCAGCGCGAAGGAAGTATGGGAGAACATCCCGTCGCGGTATCAGAAGATCATCGTCGACAACGACATCAAGGTGTGGTATGTCGATGCCTTCAAGATTGCGCGCGAAGAGGCGAGCGATCCCGAACTGCAATTCCGCATGCAAGGCAACGCATTCCAAGGCGCGTTCTTCCATGCGTCGTCCGTCATGGCTGACTCGAAGCTGGATGAAGTGAAGCTGTTCGAAGCCATCAAGGCGCAGTTGCAGCATAAGTTTGGCGCGAAGGGCGCGCGCATCGTCGAAGACAACGTGCGCGTCGTGCGCCGCGGGTTCGACGAAGTCTACGAGATCACGGACAAACCGCTCGGCACGTCGAAGCACGTCCACAAGGAACTCGAAGCGCCAGTCATGCTGCAGCTCATGCCCAAGAGCGGCATGGCCAATACCGACATCCACCGGTTCTGGGAACAGACCGGCAGCTTCTACCTGTCCGGCAAAGGCGGCGATAATCTGGCCGACCCGTTCATCGGCCTGAGCTGCATGCCCGCGTGCACGGGCTACATCCGCGACATGACGCAGATCCGCTTCGAGCATCCCGAGTGGGACGCGGGCAAGTGCACGGGCTGCGGTTCGTGCTATCCGGTCTGCCCGGACATGGCCATCCCCGCGCTGATCAACACGCTCGACGAAGTGCTCAACGCGACGGCGCGCCGCATCGAGAAGAAGGGCGGCGACACGAAACTGTTGCGCGCGGCCTTCAAGCAGTTTGAGCCGAAGCTGCGCGAGACGCTCGCCGCCTCTTCCGAGAAGCAGGCGTTCCAGGAACTCGCGACGAAGGCCGTCGAAGACACGATGGCCGGATGCACGCTGGTTGACGCGGAGAAGGCGGAACTTGGCAAGCAGTTCGGCCTGCTGCTTGGCGAGACAAGCGCGTTCAAGTTTGGGTTCCCGAAGGCCTACTTCCGGCTCAAAGAGAAGCGCGATCCGGGTTCCGGCGGCCTGCTCTCGATCACGATCAATCCGTGGACCTGCAAAGGCTGCATGGAATGCGTGCGTGTATGTCCCGAGTTCGCGTTGCGTCCTGTCACGCAGACCGCCGAATCGGTCGAGAAACTGCACGCCTCGTGGGAATACTGGCTCGATATGCCGACCACGAACCCAGCCTACATCCGCGTCGACGATCTCGACAGCGCCAGCGGCGCCCTCGAAAACCTGTTGCTCAACAAGGGCAGCTACATGGCGATGGTCGGCGGCGACGGCGCGTGCCTTGGATGCGGCGAGAAGACCGCCATGCACGTGTTCGTAGCCACGGTCGACGCGCTGATGCAGCCGCGCGTCAAGAAGCAGGTCGCGAAGGTCCAGGAACTGGTCGAGAAAATCGAAGAGCAGATCCGCGCGAAGCTGTTCGAAGCCATGGACACGCGCGACACCGACGCGCTCAAGAAGGCCATGGCGTCGCTCGATGGCCAAGAGTTGACCCTGCAGAACCTGACACAGGCGCTGCTGGCCGCCAACCTCCAGACTCCGATCGACACCGAATGGCTCAAGCGTGTCACGCGCGTCCTGGCCAAGCTGCGCCACCTGAAGTGGTGCTACACCGACGGCGTTACCGGCAAGGGCCGCAGCGTCATGGGCATGATCAACTCGACGGGCTGCACCTCGGTGTGGGGTTCGACCTACCCGTTCAACCCGTACCCCTTCCCCTGGACGAACCACCTGTTCCAAGACAGTTCCTCGGTCGCGCTCGGCGTGTTCGAGGGGCACATGGTGAAGATGGCCGACGGGTTCAAGGCGGTCCGCATTGCCGAACTCGAACTTGAAGGCAAGTACGACCCGAAGGTCCACGACAAGTTCTTCACGTACTTCAACTGGCGCGATTTCTCGGACGACGAGTTCCTGCTGTGCCCGCCGGTGGTGGCGGTCGGCGGCGACGGCTCGATGTTCGACATCGGGTTCCAGAACGTGTCGCGCGCGCTGATGACCGGAAAGCCGATCCGCGTGTTCATCGTCGACACGCAGGTGTACTCGAACACCGGCGGCCAGGCCTGCACGTCCGGCTGGACCGGCCAGGTCTCCGACATGGCCGAATATGGCAAGGCGTTCCAGGGCAAAGAGGAAATCCGCAAGGAAATGTGCCTTATCGCCATGGCGCACCGGACCTCCTACGTCATGAACAGCAGCGTGAGCAATCCCGCGCACATGATCGAAGGGTTTATCCGCGGCCTCAATTCGCGCCGCCCGGCGCTGTTCAACGTCTACACGCCATGCATGCCCGAACACGGCATCGGCGACGACGTGGCCAAACAGCAGGCGAAGCTCGCGGTCGAATCGCGTGCCTTCCCGCTCTACCGCTTTGACCCGTCCAAAGGCAAGACATGGGTCGAGTGCATGGACCTCGAAGGCAACCCGGCGGTCAAGCAGCCGTGGCCGACGTATACGCTCACTTACGTGGACGCGGACAACAAGCAGCAGAAGCTGACGATCCCGACGACCTTCGCCGACTTTGCCGTTACCGAAGGCCGCTTCCGCAAGCAGTTCAAGAAGGCCCCCGCGGACACCTGGAACGAGAACATGGTGCCGATCGCCGAGTTCATCGAACTTCCGGCCGCGGAACGCAAGGGCAAGTACCCCTTCGTGTGGGTTCTCGACAAGAAACACCGGCTTGGCCGCATGATCGTCGCCGAGCCGCTCGTGAAAGCGTGCGAAGAACGCCGTGACTTCTGGGTGATGCTGAAGTCCCTCGCCCAGTTGGACAAGGAAGAAGTTGACGTCGATGCATTGATTGAAGAAGCCCGGAACGAAGCCCGCCAATCGGCGCGCGACGAGGTGATTGCGCATCTCACCGCCGGGCTGCGGAACCTGAAAGGCAATGGTAGCCAAACTGAAACCGAGAAAGGAGCTGAAATGAAAGCAGTGAACCCGATTCCTCAAATGGCGGCGGCGGATTGTTGTTGCGGCGGCGGGTGTGGCGATTACACCCCGGTCACGATCGAATCCGAAGATTGCACCGCGTGCGGCGAGTGCATCGAAGTGAACGACAAGATCTTCGGGTGGAACGACGACCGCCAGGCGACGGTTGTGGACGCGAAGGGCGGCCCGTTCAAGGATATCGTGAAAGCGGCCGAGAAGTGCCCGGCCCGCGTCATTCACCCCGGCAGCCCCGCGGACCCGAATGAGAAGGATCTGGCTGCTCTCGTCGAGCGCGCCAACAAGCTCAACTAATCCCATCTCGAAGCGGAGTGAGTGGTTAACTACCCTCACTCCGCTCGTGTTTTCTGAGAGGTTCGCGCGTCACTCGGAATGCGGTGGACAGAGTGGACTCAGTGGACGGAGTGGACTTCTGTACGCCTCGGCGTCCACCGCGTCCACTGAGTCCACTTCGTCCACCGGGGGCGTACTTCGCGCATCACGGCATCTGTGCATGCCGGGCGACTCCTATGGCTATGCAGCACGCGGCGAGCACGATGAGCGCGATACTGCTGGCCGAGGGGAGGCTGCCCGAAAGGAAGACCACGACTAAAGCGGGCGGCGTCTCGTGAACGGCTTTAGTCCCGTCCGTCACGCGGCACGTGTAGAGGCCGCTGTCGTCGAGTCCGAGCGAGGGGTTCTCGTACGACTCCGAGGTCGCGCCCGGTAGGGCGATCCCGTCCTTGGCCCACTGATAGGCGAGATTCGTGTACGCCGTGGAAACGCCGACTCTCATCCGAAGCGCCGCGCCTTCCTGCAACCAGGCTCCATACGGAACGGCGGTGAAGAATACGCCCTCGATGCGCGTCGGCTCCAGCGGATCGCTTGCGTTGCGGAATTCATCCGTATTCAGAATGCCGTCCCCGTCGAAGTCATTGTAGCCATCCGGAACACCGTCGCCGCCGGTCGAGCCGCGGTCGCCCGTCGAGTCCGCCGTGAGCGGGTTGAACGGGTTCTGAATGCCGGGCGTGGATAAGTCGAGATCCCGGGTCTCGTCGCCATCGAGGAGGCCGTCCCCATCGGAATCAGGCGTATCGGCGCGCGTACCGAAGTGCGCCTCCTCCTGGTCCATCAACCCGTCGCCGTCGCTGTCGTAGAAATAGAGGAACGGCTTGCGCTGCCAGGTATCCCACATCAATTGCTGATCGGCGAAATGAGCGTCCTGAGCCCCCTGCTTGCTGATGAATCCGCTCTGGCCCGGGGGCAGCACGTCCTTCGCGGTCGTGAAAGGCGGCGTGAGGTCCGTGATGTGCTCGTAAGTTCCGTGGAACTCGTACAATTGCGGCAAGCTGGCCAGTTCGTCGAAGCCGATCTTGCCCATGCCCCCGAGGTGAACGAAGAAAGGGTCGCCCCATTCGGTGCTCGAAAACCAGCCCACGTCGCCGTTATTCCACCACGACGCGGGTTTCGAGTTGCAGTTAATGAAGTAGCCCCGTGCTGGGTTCGCGCACTGCGGGTTCTCAGAATAATCCTTGATGCGCACCCATTCCTGCGTGCCGTCGCCGAGCGCGGGCAGTCGCGGGTCGACGGTGGGCGCGGGCACGCGGAACCGTCCGCCCAGCGTGTACCCGATATCGCCGCTGACCGTTGCGCAGACGCTGTTAATCGCCATGGGCATGATGCTCTCGGCCTCGTGCCATTCGGCCAGCGTCTTCGCGCGATTGATCCGCATCACGGTCTCGATGCCCTTCATTTCCATGCCCCAGAACGTGCGTTGCTTCGAGAACGCGACGTTGTTCGCATAGTCAAAATACGAGACCGGACCGTGCACCGTGTAATACGCAAGGAACTGCTGGTCCGCCTGGCCGTGCACTTTGATCGTAATGACGCGCGAGTCCATCTTGCGCCATTCGCCGTTGAAGAGGTACTCAGTCGAATCGTCGGGGTTGAGGTGTTCGATAAAGATGTCGACGTTATCGGAGCGCCCCGACGTCATGGTCCAGCCGATGTAATTCGTGTGTCCGAGAAACACGACCGGCACGCCGGGGAAGCAAATGCCGGCTGCGTCAATCCCGGGTCCGTGCAGGTCGATCTCGACGGCGCTGGCGGGTGGGGAGGAGGGGACCTCGATCCGCATCGAGGGGCACCCCAGCAGCATCGGGTGGTCCGTGACCGATTTCGACGGCCCGATCGTGATGCCGTAGCTGCCCAACTGGACTGGAAACCCGGCCTTGACTGCGGCCACCGCCATGATGTGTTCTTGTTCGTACAGTTCCGCCGCCACGTTCGGCGAGACCTTCGGGAACTTCATCTTCTCCAGGCCGGGGACCGTTTCTGGCGGCCCTTTCGGCGGGAAGCCGCAGGGTTCGCCATCGGGGATCGTCGTCTTAACCTCGGGATTGTTGAAGGGGCGCTGCCGGTCGAACTCCTCGGCGCCCACGCTGTTCAGCAAGTTGAGATTGTCCAATTCGGCGGCCCCGCGTTCGCCGAATCGGCGCATCATGTTGATGGCTTCCGCAACCGTATTCGTTACGTTCCAATGCGTAAGTTGAATGCCGAAGTCCCAGAATTCCTTGGGGAGTTTGTGGTCGGGATCGGCCAGGACTTCGTCGATGTAGGCATTGACCCCGTCGGTGTAGTCCTGGATGGCGGCCTTGAATTCCTCGGGCATCGCGTCGTACTGGGCCTGTCGCTCCTCGGCCGTGTAATAGTCCCGCCCGTGCTCGTAGTCCGAATACGTGTACTGGTCGCCCCACATCTCGGCCATCCGGCCTTCCGCGTAGCGGCGGTTGTTCTCGAACTGCGTCAGGCGGTCCTGGGCGATGACGTATCCCATGGCGTAGTACGTGCCTCGGACGGTCTGCGCGTGCACGTGAGGAACCCCGTAGGTGTCGCGATACACACGGACCGCTTCCCCGTCGACGTTCACGTCATACCAGACATTGGTCCAGGACGCCGCCGCCTCCAGCGAAACTATCGTCCCCGCGATAAGCAATCCAGCCAGCCATTTCGCTCGCATGCGCCGGTCCTCCTATTGTCTATAGTATAGACGGGAAACGGGGCGAAAAGGGGAAGTGCAAATCGCCGGCTTGGGGCGGGGTACGCAAGAAAGGCGATGGCCCGCACATGTGCGCGGGCCATCGATACACGGTGAGGCGAGTCTTACCGGTTGAAACGTTTCAACGCACGCAGCCCGGCCGCCGCGCATGCCATCGCGGCGATCCCGAGTCCGGCAAGCCCTGCTACGGGAACGCTTCCCACAGGGACGATCGTTACAAGGGTCTGGGGCGTTTCATGCACGGACTTGGCTTCGTCCGTTACACGGCACGTGTACCACCCGGAGTCGAGGGTCGTGGCGCTGGCGATCACATAGGTTGTGTCTGTGGCGCCGGCCATGTCCGCGCCGCCATGGGTCCATTGGTACGTAACCGCGCCCGTCGTTCCCGTGACGGCCACTTCCAACACGATACGCTGGCCTTCCTCGAACCAGCCGCCGGCCGGCAGCGTCGTGAAGTGGAACGGGTCGACCGGCACCACCAGCGTGTACCCGATATCTTCCAGCGCGGCCTTGTCAACCGGGGCATACTCGCGGACGCTCTCGCCATTCGCGAGAACGGGTTCCATGACTGCGTTGCCCGCAATCTTGACGCCCGTATTCCAGTGGCCCAAGCTGCTGCCCGGCTGGAACGGATTCGGGGCGTACAGAGGCGGCTTCGAGCCGAAGGCGGCAATGACTTTCGGCGCGTTGAGGCGAAGTCCGCCATCGCCTCCGACCAGATCGCTCACGATGCCGTGGAACGCCGGCGGCGCGCCGCCGAACAGGTCTTTCCCGTTGCCGGTCTCCATGAAATTATCCCAAACGCTCAACACATTCGGCGAGATCTGGCTTACGCCGTTGGCGTCGGAAAGCGACAGGATACCCAGCCCGTGCGTCAACTCATGCAGGGCTACGGACCTGAAGTCGATCTGGCTGAAGGGCACCGTCCCCGTTCCCTGGTACCAGTTCCAGCCGAAATCGAACGTGGTCTCGATATCGCCGATGGACGAGGTCGGGTCGACACCCGTGGTAATGTGCTCAAACGCTAAGCCGTTAGTGAAGGCCGGCGTCGAGAAGAAGAAAGTGCCTCCCGTGGCCAAAGGCCCCGAACCATCGGTCTGCGAAGCCAGGAACTTGACGTCGCAAACGCCAGTGTGGTTCAGCACGGTGTTGAAGTAGGCGAACACCTCGGCGACGCGCGCGCGCCGCTCCGCTCCGTAGGTAGGGTCGTCGAACCCGAGGTTGGTGTTTGTATCGACATCCACGTACGTTACGTTGAACGTGATTCCGCCGGCTTTCCCGTAAGATTCAGTGGGGGCCTTGGATTGTGCGTGTACGCCTGGATTGGCCGTGTCAACGGGCTCCACGCGGCCTGTCGAGTCTACAAAGTAGACTGTCTCCGCGCATGCGCACCACGAGATCGAGACCAGTACGAGGGTCAGGAATACTGCCAAACGCTTTCGTTGCATGACAAACGTCCTCCCCATAGAGTCGTCCTGCGATTGTTGTCCGTCTTTCAGCCAATACCTGCCAACACACCATTGAGATTATACCGGACCCTTCCGGATTCGTCAACCAAGAAGGCCCTGCATTGCGCCATAAGTGATTACAGCTAATAGCTTTATGCGATGGCGATCAGCTTTGGATCTCGATGAGACGTTCCCTGAAATCGGGCTTCGCAATGGCTACTACGGCCGTAGCGGCCTGAATCGCCAAGTCGCGCGAGGCGTTGTCGTCTTTGGCGCTTTCGAGCAAAGGCTGGAGCACAAGGATCAGCTTGCGCTTGCCAAGGGTGGCTAGGATGGAGCAGATTTCGCGTTTCACCGCCGGTTTGTCCGTGCGCAGGAGTTCCTGCAAATGGGACACCGCCGTCGTATCGCCATTCTCGATGAGGGCCGAGGCGGCCTTGGCGCGGAACGTCATGACGTCCACTTCCTCGTCATAGCGATGTGCAAGGCGGTCGACGAGGTACTGCACGGCGTCCCAGTTGCCATCGCGCGCCAGCACGAGGGCGGCTTCGGGCGCCAACGTCGGAAACTGTTCCATTTGCTTGGGAAGCAAGTCTTTGCCCTGCGCATCGCCGAGGTTGTAGAGCACTAGGATCGCGCGAAACAGAACCTGCCCCGAAAGGTCCTTGAGTTTGGCTTTCAACTGCTCGATGACCTCGGGTCCTCCAAGGCGCGACAGTCCGAAGATTGCGGCTTCACCCTTCAGTTCGTCGGTCTCCGTGAGCATCTTCATCAGCGTGGGGATGATCTCGCGGCAGTTCAAGCGGACCAAGGCTACCGCCGCAGGGACGCTGATGTCGGAAATCCGGTCCTGCGAAAGCAATGTGAGCATCGGGATCGCGCTCTTTTCGCCGACCAGTCCCGCGAGTTTGGCCGCCTTGGCCTTGACCTTGCGGTTGCCGCTTTGGAGTCCCTGGCCGATGAGCGTGCCCGGGATCGTTTCGCCACCTGCCAGATAAACTCTCAGCGCGACGTCGATCTGCGTTTCGACGTCGTTGCTTGCCATCAACTGCTTAAGATACTCGCGCGCCTCGGCGACGCCGTTGAAAGCCAGCAACGTGGCCGCGCGAATCTTCACGCCCTGTTCCGAGTCCGCGGCTTGAAAGACCTCGCGAGCCCGCTCGAAAGCGCGGTCCAGGACTTTTTGCTCTTCGATGCCGAGCGACCGTGTTTCGTCCAGCGTGAATTTCTTCGTCTCGACTCTGCCCTTCTGGACTCGGACCTCGGCAACGGACGAGAACATGTAAGAGGTGCGCTCCGCTAGGGACGATACCACGGCAAAGTAGTTCGGCCCGATGTCGACGACCTTGAGGTTGCGATCCACGGCGCCGCGTTCTTTGAGCACGACGCTGACCAGCGTGTCCTTGCCCACGAGGTCCTTCAACGTCGCCCCGTCTCCGCCGATGACCGGCGGCATGTCGTCGGCCCACGCCACGCCCATCAACGCCACCAATCCTGCCGCAATCACAAGTCGCATACGCATGGTCTACATCCTTTCCCCAACGGAATCGCGTTCATCCGAGGCTGCGCCGCCACGGTTCAGTGGAACACGAGCCCTTCTTCCTTAAGCACGTGGTCGAGATACCGCCTCGCCGTCTGAATCGACGGCACCAGCGGGTTTATTGTAAGCGATTGGAGCGCATATTCATAACTTTTGTGGCGCGCGGCCTCAACGGCCAGCCGGTCGCTCTCCTTGAGAGCCGTGAACAGGCCCTTCAGGAATCGCGGACAGCTTCCCACGGCGTGCGGCCGCAGCCCCTTCTTGCTGACGATGACCGGGATTTCGACACTGGATTCTTCCGGAAGATCGCGGATGCATCCGCCATTGCGCACGCACAGGATCATCGGGCGTTCGGTTTTCGATTCGAGGGCTTCGATCAACGGGATGATCGTTTCCTCGTACCAGACCGCCCGCCGTTCGCGCGTCAGTTCCGGCACTTCGCAGAGCCGCTCGTCCTCATACAACTTCAAGATTTGTTGCTCCGCCTCGTGGAGCGACTCCGACCTGAACCGCGAGCAGGACTTCTGTTCCTTGAGGACTTCCGCGTGATTGAAGAACAGGCTGACAGTTCTGACTGGTATCATGCGGAACAACTCGATCAGCGCGTGGTCAAAGCCTTCTTCCTTCGTGCGCTCGAGTTTGTCCAGAAGATACGCCATGCAACTGCGGCCATCGACGCGGACGTCCTGGATCCAGCCGGCGTGATTGAGTCCCACGTAGTCGACCCAGAGGTCCGCGGGCGCGCAATGCAGGACTTCCGCCACACCCTTGATGCACATGCCTGGAAGGTCGCACGTGCCGATGACGTTCAGCTTGGTGTAGCGCACGAGGGCTTCGACAAGAATCCCCATGGGATTCGTCAGATTGATGAAGTAGGCATCCGGGTTGGCGTGCTCGATCCGCTTGGCGAAATCGAACACGACCGGCAATGTCCGCATCGCGTTCGCGAAGCCGCCCGCGCCGAGTGTTTCGTCGCCGACCATCCCGAAGCGCGGAGGCGTCTTCTCGTCTCGCACGCGCGCCTGCATGCCGCCCACCCGAATTCCGTTGAGGATGTACTTTGCGCCGCGCACGCCCTCTGCGATGTCGGTGGCGCAGATGACCTTGGCCGGATAGCCCGATTGGTCAAGCAGGCGCTGGCAGAAACGGCCGACGACCGGGAGCTTCGGGCCGTCGCGTCCCACCAGCACGATCTCTTTGATATTCAGATTGTGCGAGATAGCCGAGAGGATAAACTCCGGCGTATAGACGCTGCTTCCACCCAAGATGGTCAAACGCTCTATCATGATGGCAGCACTTGGCTCCTCAACTCTTCGTGTTGATACATGTCGTTCATCCGCGTCGCAGTCCCATGTCGCGCAGTTTGTCGCGCAGATAGTATCCTGCCAGGTTCAACACCAGCGGCAGCGGCCTTGGGCGCGTCTCCAGTGTCACACGGCCCGCGCGAATCGCTTCGATGACTCCTGGGACCGTGGCTTCTTCGGCCTCGATCCAGGTGAACGTGCTGTCGCAATACGGAAACCCATGCGTGTCCGAGGTGCCGATGAGCGGCAATCCGTAACGCCGGGCCGCTTCCACGGCCTTGCCGTTCATGCCGATGCCCGGCAGGTACACGCTGCAGAACTCGATGGCGTCGAACACGTCGATATGCTCGATCAGCTTCTGCTTCACGCACGAGCGCTCGAAGTAAAACGGATGCGGCGCCATCACAATCCCGTCGCGATGGCCCAGCCTGCGCAGTTCGGCGAAGGTTCGGGCCTTGGCCTGCTCTGCGTCCGGGTTCAGGACAACGACATGCTTGCCCTCCACGACTAGCTCGACTCCCGGCACCAGCAGTACGCCCCGTTCCGCGGCGTACGCGTTGAGGCGCTCCGAACTCACCACGCGTTCGTGGCAGGTGATTGCCAGCACGTTGAAATTCAACTGTGCCACCGCGTCGATCAGCATTTCCGACGAATGCGCGATACGGTCATGCGGATCGTCCGCTGTATGCGTGTGAAGGTCGGCTTTCAACCGCGGCATTGTGCGAACGTGCTCCCTTTTCCGGGCCGACCCTCACGGCATGCGATAGTCAAACTCACCGTCAAGGCTAGCCATTTGACGAAGGCTATGTCAAGGAGAACCCGGATGCAGGAGTGGGGATTCCCCAAGCGCCGCGTACGCAATCGTAATCGGGATCGGATTGGCAGCATTCGGATACCGCGCGGGCGCACATATGACAAACCGTGCGAAACGGATTATGCTCTCGTAAGCGTTTGAACTGGAGGAGAGACTCGAATGTTTGGGCTGGCCCTGAGCGCAGTCATGGCCTCCGCGATCTGCGGATGGACCGGAAGCAACACCATTTGGCTCGACACACTGGATGTCTCCGCGGTCCGGCAAGACTGGCAGACCGCGCAGGCCAACCGGTCCGTCCAGGGGAACCCATTGTCCATTGCCGGTAGGACCTTCGACCGAGGCATAGGCACCCATGCCAAGAGTTCGTTCGAGCTTGATTTGCTCGGCGCCGCGTCGATCTTCTCGGCCTTTGTTGGCGTCGACGACGAAATGCAGGGCCATCCAGGCAGCGTCGAGTTCCGCGTCTTCGGCGACGGCCATCCGCTCTGGTCGAGCACTGTGATGCGCGTCGGCGACAAGGCGCAACGCGCCAAGGTCAACATTAAAGGCATCCGGATTCTGGAGCTCCGCGTTACGGATGCCGGTGATGGGAACGACAGCGACCATGCGGACTGGGCGGACGCCTTCATCCTCGCGGACAAGACGCCCCGGGTCCATCTCAGAACCGAACAGGAGTTCTTTCCGATGACGCTGCGTCCCGGCTGGAACGATGTGCGGTTCGATCGCAGTCTCGCCAACAAGGACATTCGCATCGGGGATCGCACGTTTCCCGCGGGCATCGGAACGCGCACGGGTAGCGACCTCGTGATTGCGCCGCTCAGCGGCGGCGACGCGCAATTCGAGTGCTGGGCTGGCGTCGACGCAGAGACTCCGGCGGATGACAAACGCGCCGCGCGTTTTCGGGTGCTTGTCGATGGCGTTGAGCGCTTTGCGAGTGGTCCGCTCAACGTTGCGTCTCCGCCCGAACACGTGGCCGTTCCTCTCGGTGGCGCGCACGAGCTGCGTCTCGTCGCGACGCCTGAGGGAAGTGACGCTCCGGGTTTGGCTGTGGATTGGGCGAGTCCCGCGTTCTCGGGCGCCGCGGACGTGGTCAAGCCAACGCCTCAAGTCGTGAAGACCTTGGAGCTGCAAGGCTCAAAGTTTGGGATTAGCGCGCAAGGTGACATTGTGGGGCTTGAAGGCGCGCCGTCATTTATTGGAACTACGCGCCTGGCCGGATGCGTTGTCGACGGAGAAGTCGCGCAGCGCGCTCTTGACGGCGGCGGGATCGAGTTCGCGAAGACGATGAGCGACCCGATCCAGAACCGGCGTTGCGCCGTGACCGAACGATTCGTGCCTGCAAAGGACAGCGTGCGATGGGAGGTCGAGATACGCGGCCAAGGCGAACCGTGGTCGACGGCCATCGATACGTGTCTCGAATTTGGGAACGTGGCCAAGGACGACATCTGGACCGCGTGGTCGGACCCGGACATGCAGAGCACAGGCTGGAAGGACCCGCTTGTAACGCGCCCGTTCGGAGACCGCCGCCTGTGGTACGGCGCGCCGTTCTTCCGCGAAGACAAGCCGCAGGCGGGCTACTGCCCGGTGCACGGCGACACCTTTTCGATCCCCGTGCTCATGGTCGCTTCGCCGGAACCCGCTCGCGCGTTGAGCGTGGTCTTGTCTCCGGAGGACCGCATGCTCGATCTCATCATGACGACGGATGCGTCGGGCCGGGCGACGTTCTCGCGCATTCACCATCGCATCTGCGAGGCGGAGCCGCTTCGATTCGCGATGGACCTTGTGCCGCATGAGAAGGATTGGCGGGCGGCGATGGGATGGATAGTGAAGCGCTATCCAAACTACTTCGATCCGCCGAATCCGAAAGTCCACGCGATGGCGGGATGCGGCGCGTACTCGAGTTACGAAGGCGATCTCGACGCGGCCAAGTTCAAGGCAATGGCGTTCCGCATCAACTGGAAAGCTAGCTTCGACTTCCCGTACATGGGCATGTTCCTGCCGCCGGTCGCGACCGACGACGAACGCTGGCCGCGCTTCGACTACTACACGCCGGGCAAACACACCACGACGTCAATCCGCCAGATGAACGACTACGCGGCGCGCATGCAGGCGATGGGCTTTCACGTGCTCAGCTACTTCAACGTCACCGAATTCGGTACCGATATGAAAGGTCCCGAGGCGGTGAACAAGGACGTTCCCGAAGCGGATCTGTGGAAAAACGCCAATGATTTCGCATTTACTAAGATCGAGGACGGCATTCTGTACAACCTTGACGGGAAGACCTGGGGCACATGGGGCGGGGCGGTCGCGATGGACCCCGGCGGCAAGGACTATCAGGAGCATTTGATCGAACAGGCGAAGCGGCACATCGAGAAGATCCCCGCGAGCGAAGGCATCTGCATCGACCGGATGGACTGGCTGCGCTTCTTCAACCCGCGCGCGGACGATGGCGTGAGTTGGCACAACGGCGGGCCGGTCCGCTCGCTGTACACGTCGTGGCGCGGCATCATGGACCGGCTTGCGCCGTTGATGCATCAGGCGGACAAAGTCATCTTCGTCAATAACCATCTCAAACGGGTCGATTTGTTGCGCGACGTGGACGGGATCTATTGCGAATTCGGCCACCTCGGTCCCGCGATCAACATGACCGCGCTGCTTGGCGCGCGCAAGCCGGTGCTCGCGTGGACCTCGAGCGAGAACGACTTGAAACCCGATCCGGACGCCTTCTTCCAGCGATACCTGTACCTCGGCATGTATCCCACCGCGCCGCTGCCTGGCAACGACCACACCATGGGGCCGAGCGAGTGGGCCGAGAAGTACTACCTCGACTATGGCCCGCTCATGGATGCCATGCGCGGGAGGACGTGGGTCTTGCTGCCGGACCTGTTGCGGACCGGAGACGGCGGAGCGAAAGCGAACCTCTTCCAGGTCCCCGGCGGCTTCGTAATGCCCGTAATCTTTGCGGGCGACACGCCGCGGATCAGCGTCACGCTGCCCAATCCCTCGCGCTGGCTTGGATCGTCGAAGGCCCCGGTGTGCGAGGCTATTCATCCGGGCATCCGCGACCGCGTTCCCGTCGCCGCTTCGTCAGAAGGCGCGGACCTCGTACTTAATGTCCCGTTGGTTCGCGGGTGCGCCATGGTGTGCATCAAGCCGTCCGCTGATTGAACCCTCTTAGCACGGGAGGCTAGAATGCGCCCTCACGAGAGGGCGGGATAACTTCATGCGTTGGTGCGCGGCCTACATACTCGGCGCAGTTGTCGTATGTTCGCTGATGGCGAGCGGATGTTCGGAGCGCGTCAAGACTATCACCCCCGAGCGGCGGCACACGGCCGTGTTCGACCTCGAGTCCCGCGTCGTCACGCCCGACCTCTGGAACCCGTTCGTACCCGGCGCGCGCCAGGACCAGGGCTTTCACCAGGCGCTGATCGAGCCGCTCTTCGTCCTTAATTACGAGACTGGGGACATCGAACCGTGGCTCGGGTTGAGCATGACCTCCAACGATACGCTCGACGTGTGGACGCTCACGTTGCGTCCCGGCGTGAAGTGGAGCGACGGCGAAGTCTTCGACGCCGACGACGTCGTGTTTACGATTCAGATGTTGTTGGCCAACGCGCCATCGCTGATCTTCTCCGCCGCGTTGCAGCAGTGGATCAAGAGCGTCGAGAAGGTCGACGATTTAACCGTGCGGTTCGTCCTTAGCAAGCCCAACCCGCGGTTCCAACTCGATAACTTCGCCGTCAAGATCTACAACGGGGTCTATATCGTGCCCGAGCACATCTGGCGCGGTAAAGACCCGCTTACGTTCACCAATTACGACCCCGCGAAAGGCTGGCCGGTCTTCACGGGGCCGTACAAATTGGAGAGTTTCACCGAGACGGAATTTGTCTACGCGCGCGACGACGCCTGGTGGGGCGCAAAGACCGGGTGGATGCCGCTGCCCAAGCCCGACAAGCTGATCTGGGTCTGGTACGGACCGGAGGAGACGCGGACCGCCGCGATGGCCGACGACGAGTTGGATTGCCTTTGCGATATTTCACTCGGCGCGTTTCAGGCGCTCGGCTATCGGAAGCCCGGCGTGTACACCTGGCTGGATCACCCGCCCTACGCCTGGCTCGATCCGTGCTCGCGCACGCTCGAGTTCAACCACACGCGCCCGCCGTGGGATGACAAGGAGATGCGCTGGGCCGTCAACTACGCGATCGATCGGAACGTCATCGTGGCCGTCGCGTACGAAGGCACAACGCTGCCCTCGAAACATTTCTTCCCGGCCTATCCGCCCATGAACCGCTTCGTCAAGCTGCTTGAGGACAAGGGCCTCTACGACAAGTATCCGATGATGACGAGCGATCTCGGCCGCGCCCGAGCGATCTTCGAGTCGAAGGGTTATCGCATGAATGCGAACGGGTATTACGAGAAAGACGGCAAAGAACTCAGCATGGTAATCACGACCCACGAGGCCTATATCGAAAAACAGCGCATCGCGCAAGTCGTCGTCGAGCAACTCCAGGCCGTTGGCATCAACGCCACGCATCGCAACGAGGCCGGCGGCACGTGGGGCGACAACTACCAGTTCGGCAATTTCGAGGTGCACGTCGGCTGGCAGGCTTGCGGTTCGATCAACGAACCGTGGAGTTCGATGGACACGTTCAGCGCCCACTGGATCGTGCCCGTCGGCGAGCGCGCGCAGTTCAACGGGTGGCGATGGAAGAACGACGCCTACACCGCGCTCGTCGACGAAATCGGCAAGCTGCCGCTGGGCGATCCGCGTATCGACGAGTTGTTCGTCAAGGCCATGGACATCTGGCTCGACGAATTGCCGATTATCCCAATCACGCAGGCCAAGAAACTGCTCCCGTTCAGCCCGGTCTTTTGGGAAGGCTGGCCGAACGCGCGCGACAATTACCTGCAACCGCCGACGTGGTGGCAGAGCACGCACAAGATCATCCACCACATCGAGCCGCATCCGCCTTCCGCGCAGGGAGGGCCTTGACCATGCGCGGTCTGACGAAAGGGTATCTGATCCGGCGGTTCGCCATGTTCTTCCTTACGGTGTGGCTCGGTCTGACGCTCATGTTCATTATCCCGCGTCTCGCGCCCGGCGATCCGATCTCGGCCATGGTCACGCGCCTGACCGCCCAAGCCGGGCGCGTCGAGAACAGCGAACAGATCATCAAGGCATGGCGCGCGCGCTTCGGCCTCGACGCGCCGCTGCCCCTGCAATACGCGCGCTATCTCTATAACTCGTGCCGTTTCGACCTCGGCTATTCGATGGCCTATTTCCCGGCGTCGGTCGAAGAAATGGTCCGGCGCGCGATACCGTGGACGCTCGGCCTTCTCTCGATTGCCACGCTAATCTCGTTCGCGATCGGCAACACGATCGGCGCGCTGCTCGGATGGCGGATGACGCCACGGCTTGCGCGGATCCTGCTGCCGTTTACCCTCTGTTTCACGTCGATCCCTGCCTTCATGCTGGGCATTCTTCTGACCTACGTCTTTGCGTTCGGCCTGCGGTGGTTCCCGTTCGCGGGCGCGTACAGCCGCGGCCTGGCGCCCGGCCTGACGTGGGAGTTCGTACAGAGCGTGGTGCGCCACGGCATGTTACCCGCCTGCGCGGTCGTCTTGACCAGCATGGGCTACTGGGCACTCGGGATGCGCGCGATGATGATCGGCAATACCGGCGAAGACTACATGATTCTTGCGCAAGCCAAAGGGCTCAGTCCGCGCCGGATCTTCTGGATGTACGGCGTCCGCAACGCGATCCTGCCGCAGGTCACCTCGCTCGCATTGTCCATCGGCGGCATCGCGGGCGGCTCGATCATCGTGGAATACATCTTCACGTATCCAGGCATGGGGTACCTGCTGTACCAAGGCATCGTCAATAACGACTACCCGCTCATTCAAGGCATCGTGTTCGTCTTGATCTGCGGCGTATCGACGGCCGTGTTGATCATCGACTTGCTCTATCCGCTAATCGACCCCCGTATCACCTACGAACGAGGCTAAGTCGGAAGGATGAAGGCTGAAGGATGAAGGATGAACTGAGAACCGGTGAGATCGAGGGATCCAGTCCGCCTCGTGCACTCAGTCCACTTCGTCCACCAACAAAGGACGATCGGCCTCATTCCGCTCGCCGTCCACTCCTCCCTTCGTGGATCAACGGCAAGCTGGTGGTCGGATTCGCCATCATCCTGCTCGTGGTGCTGTCCGGACTGCTGGGCCGGTTCTTCTGGGACGTGAAACAGGCGCGCGTGGCCTCGTGTCCGTTGAACCTGCCGCCCGTCGGGTTTGGCGTTCCCGGACCGGGATTCGAACCGCCGGACTCAAGACATCCGCTCGGCACCGAAAGCAGCGGGCGTGATATGCTCGCTTTGATCATTACCGGCACGCCCAACTCGCTGACTGTCGGCTTGATCGCGGCCGCGATCGGCATCGCCGTCGGCACCTTGCTCGGGATGACCGCCGGATTTCTCGGCGGCTGGCCCGATACCGTCATTCGCATCGTCTCCGACGCCGTCATCACGATCCCATCGCTCGCGGTGTTAATCGTGATCTCGTCCTACGTCTCCCAGATCGACATTCGGAGCATGGGACTGCTGCTCGCGATCTTCGCGTGGCCCGGCACGACCCGCGTGATCCGCGCGCAAGTCCTCAGCCTGCGAGAACGCGGCTACATCCAGATGGCGCGGCTGTCCGGGGCGTCCACCTTCGAGATCATGACCGTCGAGATCCTGCCGAACCTACTCCCGTACCTCGCCGCATGCTTCACCGCAAGCGTCTCCGGCAACATCCTCGCGGCAACGGGCCTCGAAGCTCTCGGCCTCGGACCGAGCCGCGTGCCGACCCTGGGTATGACGATCTTTTACGCGATCCGCGGCGCGGCGATCCTGCGCGGCATGTGGTGGTGGTGGGGCCTGCCGATCCTGATGCTCGTCATCATCTTCACCGGCCTCTTCCTCATCGCAACCGGCCTTGACGAAGTCGCCAACCCAAGGTTGAGAGGCTTGGGCAAGGTCAAATAGCGATTACGAGTGATCCGCGCAACAACTACGGCCGCTCTAAGGAGGGGACGAACCGTTACTCGCCGAACATCTCAGCGAGGCACGCGAGGACTGACTTCTGGGCAGCGGCGCCAATCGTACCGAGGCGCTTGGCGAGACGTGCTTTGTCAACCGTGCGCACCTGGTCGAGAACAATCTGCCCGCTCTTGCCGCCGAACCGGCATGCTACGCGCGTGGGGTAGGGGCGTCCCGCCGTAGTCATCGGCGCGACAATAACCGTAGCGATATGCCGGTTCATCTCGTCCGGAGAGATGACCAGGCAAGGGCGGGTCTTCTTGATCTCACTGCCGACCGTGGGATCGAGATTGACGAGGTAGACCTCGAATCGCCGGACTACCATTGCCATTCGGTCTTCTCCCAATCCGTCGGCGCAGGCGCGTTGAGCATCGCGTCATCGCCGCGCGCGGCCATCGCGCGAAATTGCTCGTCCCATCCCTCACGCCGCCGCGACGCGGATCGGATGACCAAGCGGTCGCGTTCGACGGCGATTTCGACCTCGCCGCCGAGCCCCAGTTGATCGATAAGCACCTTGGGCATCCGCAAGCCTCGCGAATTGCCCACCGGCACGAGACGCGTTCGGATCGTATTCATGGCCGTGTCCCTTGTGTGTAATCACATTGTAATTCCGTAGGGCCGAACGTGTCAAGTTCCTCGCCGGGATGTGTCCCGCGATGATGTCAAAAGGAAAATGAACGTGAGCCTAGCGCCAAAGCCTGTTCTGCGCTACACGTCGTCTTGGTATATTTGATGCAGTTGAGTGTATTCCTGCCACTGGATTTTGTCCAAGGCGGCATCTTGTCTCACGTGAAGGCGAAGACGTCCACACTTACTTGGCGCGTTGCCGTGGCGGCGCCGTGGACCGTGCGCCGCACCTGCTCCATGGTTTCCCGGCTGAACGTGGCGTCGCCGCAACGGTTGCAGACGCGCGCAGGAATCCGCTCGACCATGACCATCTGGCCTTCGATGCGGAACATTTCTTCGACGTGTTCCTCGTGGAACGAGTCATGGCCGCATACGTCGCACCTTGTCATGATAACCTCCGTGTCCGAAAGCCCACCCATTCATCGGCGTCCGGGTCATAAAGCGTCACAATCTTCAGCATCTCCGTATCAGTATAACACACCTGGATGTGCAAGGGGCGCCCCGCGTCC
Source organism: uncultured Nitrospiraceae bacterium (assembly GCA_964402555.1). Lineage (GTDB taxonomy): Bacteria > Hydrogenedentota > Hydrogenedentia > Hydrogenedentales > SLHB01 > CAYOCT01. The sequence continues at coordinate 79,641 of CAYOCT010000007.1, forward strand.
GTAAAACCCAGCACAAGGCAGCTTGGCGAATACTTGTCCAGAGGATAGTCCTCGATGATCTCGATGTGGTTTCCTGATTGGCGTATTTCGTCTTCGCCGATATCGCGTTCGACGGCTCGCCTAAAGGCATGTCGGCTGAACTCGAATTGCCCCGCGACGAGTCTTCGCCCAATATCATCTACGTCCATCGCCTGCCTTCTAACTGGATTCTGATCTCTCGCATGCGTTGACACGCATCGGTGAACAAGCCCACTATTCTCGAAGTTGCAGGGAAAGTCAAGCGGATCGCTGGTATCTCCTGCCCTGATTCTGGGATAATCCCGCGCCAAGGAGGCTGGTAATGCGCAAGGATCAGGGACAGGATGTCGTGCTGAGCGTCGAAGGGTTGACGGTGCATTACGACACGAACCCGGGGCCGGCGGTCGCGGTTAGCGAGGTGAGTTTCGACGTCTATCGCGGCGAAATCCTTGGGCTTGTCGGCGAGTCGGGATGCGGCAAGAGCACGACCGCCATGGCGCTCTTGCGATTATTGCAGCCGCCGGGGCGGGTCGTCGCGGGGCGCGTGCTGTTGAACGGCACGGACGTGCTGGCCATGAACGCGACCGATCATCGCGCCTTTCGCTGGAAACAGATGTCCCTAATCCCGCAGGGCGCGATGAACGCCTTGAATCCAGTGATGCGCGTCGACAAACAGCTCGCGGACGCGATCGTCGCGCACGGGGGCGCGAGGTCCATGGCCGCGGCGCGCGAGCGTATCGGCGAGGTCCTCGCACTGGTCGGTCTAAGGCCGGAGGTCTGCGCGATGTACCCGCACGAACTGAGCGGCGGCATGAAACAGCGGGTCTGCATCGCGATGGCCGTCGCGCTGAATCCTCCGCTGATCATTGCCGACGAACCCACAAGCGCGCTCGACGTAGTCGTGCAGCGCCTGGTCGCAGAGAGCATGCTGCATATCAAGCGTTCGCTGGGCAATTCGATGATCCTGATCGGCCACGATATGGGATTGATGGCGCAATTGGCGGACCGGATCGCCGTGATGTACGCCGGCGTCATGGTCGAGATCGCGCCCGTGGCCGCGATATTTGCCCGTCCCTTGCACCCCTATACGCAACAACTAATCGAATCGGTGCCGTCCGTGAAAGAGCGAAAGCCCCTGCGCGTGCTTCGAGGCGATCCTCCCGACCTGCGATGTTTGCCGCCGGGTTGCGCATTCCAGTCACGTTGTCCGTACGTCGAGTCCGCGTGCCGCGAGAAACGTCCCGCCTTGATCGAGCGCGCGCCCGGGCAATGGGTCGCATGCCATCGGTGCGGTGGAGGCCCGCTGTCATGAACGCGCCGCTTCTCGACATTCGCGACGCGACCAAGGTCTACGGCGAGGGGCTACTCGGCGGCGCGCGCAAGGTCACGGCGTTGCGAGGATGCAATCTTAGCGTGCAGCGACAGCCCGCGACCGTCACCGCGATCGCGGGCGAGAGCGGCAGCGGCAAGTCGACGCTGGCCGGGGCGGTGCTTGGATTCGTCAGATTGACCCGCGGCCAGGTGCTCTACAAAGGCCAGGAAGTCTCCGCGATGAGCCGCGGCCAGCGGCTTGAGTATCGGCGCGAAGTGCAGGCCATCTTTCAGGACCCCTATGCGGCGTTCAATCCGTTCTATCGCACAGAGCACTTGTTCAACCTAGTGATGAAGCGATTTCGGATTGCCCCGAACGGCCGCGAAGCGCGCGACCGCGTCGAGGACGCGCTTGCCAAGGTTGGCCTCCGTGGCGACGAGGTCTTGGACAAACACCCGCACCAGTTGAGCGGCGGCCAGCGCCAGCGCATCATGGTTGCGCGCGCATGTCTGATGGCCCCGCGCCTCATCGTCGCCGACGAACCGGTCTCGATGGTCGACGCCTCCTTGCGTTCGATGATTCTCGACATCATGCTGCGCCTGCGCGACGAGAACGGAATCTCGTTCCTGTACATCACGCACGACCTGAGCACCGCGCATCAAATCAGCGACGACATCCACATCTTCTACCGGGGCGTGCTCGTGGAGAACGGTCCCGTCACAGATGTGTTGCACTCCCCGCAGCACCCGTACACGCAGATGCTCATCGAGTCGATCCCGCTGCCGGACCCGGCGCAGCGGTGGGGACAGGATCTGCAAAGCGCCAAGGAAGATGGCGAGCCCCTCTCGGAAGCTGGGTGTTGTTTCTGTGCACGATGCCCCCGGCGGATGGATAGGTGTCGCGTCGAGGCCCCGGTATTGCGTCCGCTGCCGGAAGGAAACCACCAGGTCGCTTGCCATCTCTACGACGCCTGATTACTGACGGGCTTTTCGTTCTCGGTACAGGCGTTCTGTAAAGCCGCCTTCGTTTAGAAAGGACTGTTCCAGGCGCTGGAGTTGACGGCCCAGAAGGTAGCTGGCTTGGTTGATCATGCAGAGCAGCGTGTTTGCGGCGGCTTCGGGCGAGGCAGACCGAATTCCATAGGGGTCCGACTTGTCGGACTTGTCTGACCTATACCTTCCTCTCACGGCGAGGGCCTCTGGGCTGTCCTTATCCCAGAGCCTGAGGCCGCGTTGCCTCAAGAAGTCCTCATAGTCGAGCCTAAGTTCCTCAAGGCTGGCCCTCGCTACGCCTGTCAGCTTCAATTCCGTCTTCTTCGAGGTCGCCGATGCCATGCTGCCTTCGGCGATATTCTGGACGCCGCTCCGCGCGGCCTGTACCATCTGATCGTGCGTGCGCGAACGCAGGTCGATGAACCGATCGCAGAAGACCACCGTGGCGTCATACCCCTCCTGGGCCGCCTGGAAGCTCCGCAGATTGCGGTAGCCGCCGTGAGGTGGGATCAGGCGGCCTTCGGTGGGCATGATGAGAATCTCCTCCTCTTGTATTGTCGGACAAGTCGGACAGGTCCGACGGGTCCGACTCGTCCGACTCGTCCGACTCGTCCGACCGCCGCAGTATACCACAGCAGCTTGCCTTGATGCCCTTGCCGTCCCGGTGCTATCGTACGGCTTCCCCGAAAGGATCATCGCGTATGTTGCTTGTCGCCACGTTGTGTTTAGTCGCCACCCAGGCGGTTTCTGCCGAACCAGCCCTGCATCCCATCCTCGATCCGGCATTCCAGCAGCAACTCGATGTCGACAGCAACAGCGTCCTCGCCGTGAGCGACGATATCCGATTGCTCGTCAACGGTAAGGAATCGTATCCCGTCCGCTGGCGGATGCTCGAAAACGCGAAGAAATCCATCCATTTCACCACCATGTATATCTTCGCTGACACGACCACCAAGCGGCTCGGCGACCTGCTCATCGAGAAGAAGAACGCCGGGGTCGACGTCAAGATCATCGTCTATGGCGTGTATGCGCTGGGCAATATTCCCTTCTATCGCCGGATGCATAAGCACGGCATCGAGGTCCAGAAATACAGCTCCGTGCCCGAAGTCCTGTTCCGCAACCCGAAGAGATTCTGGACCCGCCATCTGCACGATAAGTATCTCGTGGTCGATGGCGAAGAAGCCATTCTCGGCGGCATGAACTGGAGCGCGCGCTACGAGCATGGCGGCACGGACGCCAAGGTCGCCTGGCGCGACACGGACATCTACGTGCGCGGACCGCAGGCGGAGATCGTCGAGAAGGAGTTCATGAAGCGCTGGGACCGCAAAGACGATCGCGATGCGTTCGAGCGCGTTTCGGCCGAACTCGACGCAATCTTCAAAGCGCGCATCTTTCCGAGCGCTAGCCGCTACGAGGACTTCCTGTCCCCCGACCCCGAGGTCCCGTTCGGATACCGGGTCAACCATCTGACGCGCTTCTTGTACCAGCAGCCCTTCGAGCAGGGCCGCACGGCTTACATGACGAACTTCTACAAGGAGACCATCGACAAGGCCCAGCGTTGCGTATGGTGGCAGAGCATTTCGGTGCGGCCCGCGCCGGTTCAGAAGAAAGCCCTACTCGATGCCGCCGCCCGAGGTGTGGACGTCCGGCTCATGACCAACAGCAAGCGGAACATGCGCATGCTGCCTTTCGGCGGGCTGCCCCTGTATTACGTGACGCGCTCCGAGTACAAAGATTTGCTCAAAGGGGGCGTCCGCATTTTCGAATACAGCGGCGATGCCCCCATGCACTCGAAAGGATTCCTGGTCGACGATGTTGTCGCGGCGGTCGGCTCGTACAACGCCACGTTCACGGCCGAGCGCTACTACACCGAGTCGGCCGTGGCCGTTTACGACACCGACGCCATCCGCGCGGTCCGCGCCATGTTCGAACAGGACCTGGCCCGGTGCAGCGAGGTCACGCTCGATTCCCTCAAGAAACCCAAGCGGCACGAAACAAAATAGGGCCTCACATGCCCGGCAGCTTGCCTTTCGACGACGAATAGGTGCCGTAGATGGTGCGCTTCTCTCCGGGCTTCAACGGTTCCTTCGGCGGCAGCAGCTCCAAGTTGCATTGCTCGGCATCGGGCGCCGCGTTGTAGAACCAGAAGAGACCGCCCAAGTCCTTGGCCTCGAACGTGCACGCAACGCACAGGCGCTCGCTCGGGACCGAGAAGGCCAAACCGGTATATCCGGCCGGGTCGAGCGAGCCGGAGGCCACGGGAACCCGCTCGCTTACGGTTCCGCCCTGGCGTAGCCAGAAACCCGCCCGCTGCGCGTAGATGTCAGGCGGCGCTGTGCCTTGGAGGAAGAACTCGGGATGGATCTTCACATTTCCCGGAAGCGGCTTATCCGTCGGATTGGAGAGCGTGAGCAGCACGTCAAAAGTCTCGGAGTCGCGCTTGAGCGATATGGTACGCTCGATTACAAGACCATCGGAACGAGCCGCCTTGAGCGTCACACTTTCCGGAGTGCGCTCCGAGACCTCATAAGCATCCGCCGCAACTCCTTCGGCGATGCCCCCTGCCTCCGTCCAATCTTGCCAGCACCCAGGCCCAATTCCATACCTTTGATATCCCTTAAGCCACTCGGTGTCGGTACTCTTGTCCTTCCATCGTATAACCGATCCCCGCATCGCTGGAACCAGCCACAGGAGATAACGGTCGTTCTCAAGCGTTACGATGGGCGATTCCTCGCTACGCGGCGGCGCTGTCTTTCCAGTCTGCCCCATCACAAAATCCGCTAACGACTTCCCGGCTTCGAACACCTTGAACCCGCGCGCCTCGAGGTTCTTGACATAGTCGTCGACGCTCATACACGGCGGCCGCGTCAATCGGAACACCCCGTCCGCCGTCTCGATCTTTGGCGCGGCGATAATGGCCGCATAACGTATGGATGAATATACATCATCGACCCGCTGTTTGACCGCGTCTGCCTGTGCGGCGGCCGCTGCCTGTTTGAAGATCTCCTCGGCTTGAGCGACAGTATCGGTGTTGATCCACGCACACCGGTCGAAGCAGTCCATGACCGCGCTGCGGACGTGGAGAGTCCGGGCCATCAATTCGAGGTACTGGCGGATAAACGGCGCGGCTTCGGCATAGTATTGATCGATGAACTCCTCTTCGAGCGCTTTGGCATCCGAATCGGGTTTCCACATCAATCGCGACAGCAGGTAGCAGCGCAACGCGCCCAGATCGTTCATCAGTAGGTCCCCGCCGCACGCGAACACGCCCTTGACGTTATTGTCGGCAAAGAACCGGTAGTTAGGTCCCAGCGAATCGAAGTCCGGATACGGCGCCTGGGAAAAGCGGCAATTGGCGGGGTAATCCCAGAGGAAGAGGTTTTTCGTGAGCCGGCCCCATCCGGCCAGATCCTCGGCGAACGCGCTGTTGACGGCCGACGTCTTGTCGGTCAAGGGGCGCCCGTAATCGCACTCGATCGCGCACACGCTGACGATGACGTTGTCGCGCGGGACAATGTCTTTAGGGGGCTTTCGCGACCACGTGTACGCGAGCGTTTCGATGTAACGGTCGGGGAACTCGTCCTTCAATGCGTCCGCAACTCGGTTGACGCACGTCAGGATCGATCCCATCGGCGTGCCCTCGAGGTCGTCGATAGCCCTGCATTCCGCGCATTGGCAATGCGCGTCCCAGTCCATCTGCGACACGCTCCAGACTTGTTTGTCCGGCGCGGCCTGCATCCTCGGGCGCAGTTCCTCGACAATCGCCTCGGCGACCTTCGGGTTGCTGAAGCATAGCTGGCTGCGCATGTCTTGGTGTTGTTCCATCGCCTGGGCGTTGCCCAGGTCGATGCCCACCGGCGCAACGCGCTTGCCGTGAATCTCCGAATAGAAGTCCGGGTGTTCGGCGAAATACTTGTCCGGCGGCAAAAGCGTGAACGCCGTGTGGACGAACAATCCGAACTCAGGCGAGGCCGACCAGCGCATATGCTGCGCGAACGCTTTGCGCTGGTCTTCCGGGACTGCCTGCATCCCGTATATCTCGTACGTGGATTGGCGGCGCACGATCGGCGGGACGTACCGCACGTTAATCTCCGGCAGCGACGCCGGGGGCTTCTTGGGATAGGTGGTCAGGTCTGGCGCCAGGAACCGCACTCCCAGGTAGTCTTCGAAGAACGTGTAGACCCCGTATGCCGTCCCTTGGTCCTTGCCGCCCGTGATGAGCAAGTTGGCGGGGGCACGTTTCTTGGCCTTGAAGCTACGGATGCAGAACCCATCCGCGCCGAGTCCGTCGAACGAAACCGCGCCGAGCAACTCCTCCGGCGCGCCCGCCCGCCCAATCCAGACGTTGACGCCGGTATTGCGCAGGGGCTTCTTCGTCATCAGGGCGCCGTGGCCGGTCGCCTTCTTCCAATGTTCGACAAATTCCTTGGCGGCGGCCTTTTCCGAATCCGACGCCGAGTCGTCCACCAGGACGACCACGCTCGCGTACTCATCTTTGGAAACCCAGGCCTGTTCCGCGTGGCCTGGACTCGCGAATGCAATGGCCGCCAGAACACCCGCGGCCAGCCAATACCATGTATTCATCGCTCTGCTCCTTCCCGCCCGCCCCGAGCCCGGTAAGCGGCGCTTCGGGCGGCGCGGTTCAATCAGCCGCTAAGACCCTAGAGCAAGCGGCGAAGGGCATGCAAGTTTCGTCCAGGCCTAGCGGCCGAGATAGGTATCCGCGAAACGGAGGTACTGCTGCCAGTCGTATTCGGTTGTGTCGTGCTTGCCGGTGCGGATGTGGTAGCCGATTCGGCTCATGACAGGCTGGTTGACCGCGGGCATATCCTCGGCCGCGAGCCCGTCGAAGCCGAGCAGACGGTACGCGGGGCTGGCCTGCTTCGCCGCGAGGAACTCGCCCCGCGGGTCGGCCCAGTGGTCCTCCTCCGCGCTGGCGACATAGACCGGGCGCGGCGCCATCAGGGCGATCAACTCGTGCTGGTCCACGGGGCACGCCTGCTCATTGTTGTCGTACTGCCGGAAGTTCGCGCAGAACCAATGCGGAAACGCATGATTAATCCGAGCGACGGTCTCTCCGAAGCCGCGCCGGCTCAACGCCGCTCCCCCGCATCCCGAGTCGTTCGAGATGACCAGCGCGAACCGCTCGTCCTGCGCGCCTGCCCAGAGGGCCGTCTTGCCGAGCCGCGAATGTCCCATGACCGCCACCCGTTTCGCATCGATATCGGAGTCCGTCTCGAAATAGTCCATGGCCCGGCTCAGACCCCATGCCCAGGCGCCAATCGCGCCCCATTCGTCCGGTCCCGGGGCTTTCTGCCCGCCCTTGTAGAACAACGGCTGCACGCCATTCTGAAAGCCGTCGTCGTAGTCCGGGTCCAGGTCGCCGTAGTAAATCGTCGCAAGGCCGTAGCCCCGGCTCAGGATCAGTTCGACCGGCCACCGGCTCGATTCGCACCCGCGCGAGGCTTCGGTGGCGCGGTTGTCCGAGGTTCCGGTCTTTGGATCGTCGCGCATCCACGATTGCGTGACCGGGACAGCAGGGTCGGGGCCGATAGCATGATTGCCGTGGAAGTTCATCCCCAGGAAGACCGGCGCAGGTTTGACTCCAGGGGGGAGATAGATCAAGAGGTCCATCCAAGGCCGGGCATCGCCTTTGGAAAAGAAGACGCGCACCTGGCGGCGGATCGCTTTTCCATCAAAGGCCTGCCCTGCGGCCTCGCGCACTTCGACATGCATAGCCTCAGGACGTCCCGGATTGTGTCCGTACACCTGCGACCGGAAGGCTTCGAGAATCTCGGGCCTGCGAATGTCGCGCCATTGTTCCGCCGTCGTGACTGTTTCGCCTGTGCTGGTCTTGAGAAGTTCCGGAAGGGTATAGGCGGGAACCTTATCCTCGTTGTAGTTGACCGGCGGATTCTCCAGGGCTGCCAGCGCCGCGTACCCCATTGCAAGCCAAATCGTGCTCATAGTCCCTCTAACCTCTTAGGTTGCCGGCCCATGTAACGGAACAGGCCATCATGCGGTAACTATACCAAGACGTCGGCCCGTTGCGAAGTTGATTGCCGGGGGGGCGTCAAGTACACTCGTAGCTGGTGCGGCCGGATTGAAACCCTGATGGGCTGTGCAGGGTCTGACCCAAGAGGAACGGCCGCGGGGCTGAGCGAATCTTTCCGTATGCGGAGGCCATCATGAAGGGCAAGTGCTGGGTTGTGGGCTGGATAGCGTGCATGCTTTGCGGCATGGCGTGGGCCGAACCGCAGGCGCCGGTTGTCGAGGCGCAACCTGCGGCGGTTTCGGACGCATCCGGCGAAGCTACGCCCCCCGGCGACGTGCCCTACACGCCCGAGCAATTGCAGCTCATCAACCAGACCATCGACGCGGGCAAGATCGATATCGACCTGCTGCGCCAGGTCGTCGAAGGCGAAGGACATGAAGAAGTCCTGCGGATGTCGCTCGCCGAGTGCATCCGGACGGCCATCGACCAGAATCCCGACTTGCAGGTCGTGCGCTTCGAACCGTTGAAGAGCGAAGCGGATATCATGACGGCGCGGGGCGAATTCGATCCCGTCGCCTCCGAGACCGCCACCTACCTGAACGCATCGCAGGAAGCTTCTCCCGAATACAAGATCTTCGGCGGAATAACCTCCATTGAATCGGAAAACACCAACTCGAAGACTTCGCTAAGCGGCAAGCTCGAGACCGGCACGCTGTACGATGTCTCCTTCGGCCTCGAGAAACAGACCACCACCTACACGTTGTTCCGCTCGCAGTACAGTGGCGGCCTTACGCTTACCTTGAGCCAGCCCCTGCTGAAAGGGCGGAGCATCGCCGCCAACACGGCGCGCATCCGCATGGCGCAGAATGCGCGCCAGGGCGCCGAGGCGCAGGTCAGGCTGGCCGTCATGAACGTGGTCGCGGAGGTCGTCAAAGCCTACTGGGACCTCGTCGGCGCGGCCGAGAACCTGACCGTCCGCGAGGACGCCCTCTCGAACGCCGAACGGCTGCTGGACATCTCGCAGAAGCGGCTCGATATCGGCAGCGCCGCGGCCATCGAGGTCCTGCAAGCTAAGGCGGGGGTGGCCATGCGCCAGACCGATCTGATCACGGCACGGTCGCAAGTAACCAACTCGGAAGACGTGCTCAAGCAGTTCTTGAACCTCCGCGACGGCGACCTCTTTTCCTCGAAGCGCCTGATTCCGACGGATCGGCCTGAGGTGGCCGATTTCAATATCGACGCGTTCCGCGATATCGATGCCCGGCTCAAGTCGAGTATCGACCTCGCGCTGGCCAACCGGCCGGAGATGGCCCTGGGGCGCATCGAGATCGAGACGTCCGAGATTGATCGGAAACGCGCCTCCGACATGATGCTGCCGCAACTTGACGTTACAGGGACGTTGTTTCGCGGCAAGCGTGGCGGCGCGGCCGGCGACGTCTTTGAGGGGATCTACCAGCGCCGCGATCATGCCTATAGCGTGGGCCTGAAGGCGGGCGTGCCCATCGGCAATCGCGCAGCGCGCGGCGCGTATCAGCGCGCGGACTTGACCGCCCGGCAGGCGGAGCAAAAGCTCGAAAAGACCAAGCAGGAATTGATGCTCAAAGTCCGTCTTGCGATGCGGGCGTTGAACACCAGCCAGATCCTTGTCGAAAGCAACCGGCAGGCACGCACGCTCCAGGAGACCAACGTCGCCGCCGAAGAAAAGCGACTTCGCTTGGGCGTAAGCACAAGCTACCGCGTGCTCCAAGTGCAACAGGACCTGACCGCCGCTCAAACGCAAGAGGTACAGGCCCGCGTCGGCGTGCAGAAAGCGACCGTCGACCTCCGTCTGGCCGAGGGCACGATTCTCGACAGTTTGGGTATCGATTTCCTGACGCCAGAGTCCGAGCCGCCGGTGTCGTTCATCCGCAGCGTGGTGCCCCTGGACCCGAAGCAAGACTAGACGCGCGTCCGTGTGCGTCCGTGTGCCCTACATCTTCGCCCTCTCGATAAGCCTCTCCAGATAGCGCGATCCCCATTGTCTTTGCGCCATAGCACGATGCACGGGCGGCAGGCGCAGGATCGCGCCGAGCACGGCTGCCATCGCGCGGTGGCTTGACGTGGCCTGATTGTCGAAGATGAGATTCTGGAGTTTGCCGCGCTCGACGGCCATCTTAACGGTGCGATGTACCGAATCGACGGGAGTGATCACGCGTTCCGGACGGGGCTTGAGCCGGAGCGCCTCCTTAGTGCACGCGCGCACGCACACGCCGCATCCCAGACAGAAGCGCTCGTTTAACTTCGCTCGTTGCATTCGCGCGCTGTGCGGGTCGTTGGCCGAGACCATCGTCATGGCCTCGACGGGACACGCGGCCGTGCACTTGCCGCAGCCTGTGCAGCGTTCCGCGTCAACCTCCGGTAGGAAGTTCGTCGTATGCACGGGGTGCAGCGAGCCAAACCGCCGTTGCGCGATCATGGCCTCGCAGCAGCACCCGCAGCAATTGCAGATGAAACTCATGCCGCGCTGGACATTGTCGCCGAACTGGACCAAGCCGTGTTCGTAGGCCTGCGCGAGCAAATCGAGACACTCCGAGACCTCGATCTTGCGCGCGGCGCCGTGGCGCGTCAACGAACTCGCGCACGTGTTGAAGGTCATGCAAATGTCCATCGGAGCGTCGCAGGCGCGGCCCATGTGCTCCATCTTGTGCCGGCAATAACACACGCCCACCCCGATGCACGTGGCCGTCTTGATAATCTCCGTCGCGCGCTCGTAGTCGAGCACGTGCAACGAATGCTCCTCCGGAATCACCGGTTCCTGCACCAGCGCCCGCCCAAGCTGCGTTTCGCCCTGCGTGAACAGCGCCCTGATGAAGTCTTCCTCCACGGTGATGTACTGGTAGAACAGCTCCGCGAGCAGATGCTGGTCGATGTCTTTACGGATGCGCATCATCGAGAACTCGAAGAACCCGGCCATCGGCGGAGGCAGCATGTAGCGCGTGACGCCGTCCTCGCCGGGATAATCCAGCAGCACCGCACGGTCGGCAAGCGCATCGAGCGCCCTTTGCGCTTCGGCCTCCTTCATCTTCCAGATCGCCGCCGCCCCTTCAGCCGTCACGGGCCGAATCGGCAGCAGTGAAACCAACTCCGCCTCGCGCTCGGAAAACAGCATCATCAGGATCTTGTACAGGAGGTCTGAAGGCGTCGTGGCCTGCGGGAACCGGTTAAGCCGATCCTCTAATCGTTGATACGCCGACTTGAGTGCGTGATGTGCCATGAATCACCTCGCAATCCATGAACATGATTCGCTCCGTCAACACCCGCCCATCAAAGATGCCATTAGCCTACGAGGATGCGATTCGCGGCGGCGCGGCAACCTGATAGATGGCCGGCCGATAGCGTGGTTCTGGCACGGGCTTGCCGGTCTCGCGTGCGGATGCCAGCCACGCCTGCTTGGCGGCGAGTACCTCGTGCAAGGCCTCTTCGGGCGTGCGTCCGAAGGCCGAACACATCCGCAAGTCGGGAATGTCGGCAATATAGCCCTCGTCCTCTTCGCTAAAGAAGACATTGATATGATAGTCATTCACGACTCGTCTTCCTCCATGGACAGGCGATACTCTTCCAACCACTCGGCATGGCCGAAAACCGAACGCTTCCACAAGTCCTACAAAGTCTACGAAGTGAACATTCTTCGGGCTTGCGAGAATCCGCCACAGAAGCTTCTTCTTGTTCACATCTTGCCACTCCGTTCGTATTTTACACCACAACGGAACCGATGGCTAGATACCGAACTTTGCCCGCTGGGCCGGAAGCCAGCGCGTCAGCAGGTCGTTGCAGTTCAGGACCTTCTCCGCCAGATCGTTGGGGAGATAGTAGTACTGATTAGAAGCCTCGAACCCGATGCGCGAATCGTGCGACTGAATGGCGTACTCGCGCTGTGCGAGTTCGATTTCGCCGTGTACTAGCCGCTCCAACGTCGCGATCAATGCTTGCGCGGCCGGTGTGTCTTTGGCCTGGGCAAGCGCGTTGCGCGCGATCACGAATCGCGCCTGGTTGGCGATCGTGCGGAAGTGGATCGCGCACGTCTCGGCGACGCCGATCTCGAGCGAAAGCGCCTGTCTTTGCGGCGCCGAACACGAGATCCCTTGGGCCTTGGTCTTCAGTTCCTCGATAGCCTTGTCGAACCCGTCTGCCATCTTCTCGAACTGGCCAACGAACACGTCTTCGGGGTAGATGGCCCGCCACGCCGTGAGGTCGTCGTACGGAAAGCCGACCATCGTGGCCTTGTATCCCGTTGGCGATTCCCACAGCGGGTTGCCGGGTCCCATGTGCAGCGGCGCGGTATAGAGGAGTCCGCCACAGTAAGGAAACTCGCGGAATGCGAGGCTCATGTCACGCCACGCCTCAACAACCGGCGCCGCAAGGTCCGATCCGAACCAACGCGTTGCCACGGTTGCCATGGCATCGTCCGGTGTGGGGGAGGGGCGATCCTCAAACACGCGCGCCATCTCGGCGACGACCTCGAGGTTCGGCGACGGATACCCGCCGAGCGTCCAGCCCAGCATCAGTCCGTCGAGATGGGACTTGCGCAGGTTGGCGATATGTTCCGCGACGTTGAGTTCGACCGGAATATACGGAACCGCGCCGTTTTCCCACGTCGTGCCGGCCTGAATCTTGGCGAGCGTCCGCATACCGTGTTTGCGCGCGAGTTCCCAGTTGCGCGTCGCGCGCGGTCCCGGGCCTATCGTCGACATCGAATACTCGCCGACCGCGCTCTTGATGCCGCCGCGCTCGATGGGGATGCTCCATTCGCTCACGCTCATGAATCCCGCGTTCTTCGGCAGCGCAGGGATCAGACTTTCCGGCCAGTCATCCGGCCAGCCCCAGTCCCACACGGTCAGATCCGCCTTGCTATGCGCCTTCTGAATGCCTTCCCAAAACAAGGCATTCACCTCGGCGACGACTTCCTGCGGTGTGCGCTTGCCGCATCGCGGACAGTGCGCCCCCTGGAAATGGCTGTAGCAATTGGACAAGTTCTCGGAGGCCGAGATCGAGAAGAAGCCCTTCAGATCCGGAACGGCCTCGCACACCGACGCGACCGAATCCCTGATCCATTGCTGCACGTCGGGATGGCTCGAACACAGCGCGGCGTAGTCATTCTCCACCACGCCTTTCAAGTCCGGATGCGTTTCGTAGAACGCCAGCGGCATCGCGCGCGGTTCGTTGAGATACAGGTATACGCCGATGCCGAACTTCTTTGCGCGCGCAACAAGGCCGCGCAAGTTCTCCAGCCGTTCCTCGTAACGCGCGCTCATCGCCGGATTCCACGGGAACGGCGCAAGCGTGTAGAGCACGCCCTGCAGCCACACGCCGTCTACGCCGCGAGCCGCGAGCCGCGCCAGGTAGCCGTCGGGATAGATGTCTTCGCTCTTGGCGAGAAACGCATCGCCGGTCAACCCGAAATAGGAGAAACAGTAACGCGGCGTAAGGTCGAACTTGAGCGTGGGGTCCAGCTTCTCTTCACACGGTGACGATAGCCGCGCAACGAATCCGAGCGGCGGGTCGGCATCCACGCCCACGCCCATCGGAAACGACTCCTTCACGATGGCTGCGATAGCCGCCTCGCGCGCTACGGCCTCGGGCGCCGGTGGGGCGTACGCAAGCGGTTCGCATTGCGGTTTCAACATGCCGAGTTTGATAAACAGAAAGTCGTCCTCGCGCAGGTGATACGTCATCTCCTCGGAGGTCCATCCGAGGAGCCGCAGCAACTGGTCGTAGGGGAGGAGATGCCAGTTCCGCTTGATAATGGTCGTCGAGGACCGGCGGAATTGGTCTTCCGTGACCGAGGGCGGGCCTGCGAGTCCCATGGCTTTGCCCATTGCCGCCAGGTCCTCAGGCTTGGCGCCCACGACTTCGGCGAGCCGTTGCATGGGCACGACTTCCCAGTTGCGCCACACGTAGGCATGAACCCGATCCGGGAAATGCGGACACGCCACCGGCGGCGGCGCGGAGCCCGCGGGAAGGTTGCTGGCCAACATCACAATCGCTCCTATCAGTGAAAGGTACATCGTAGCGCTCCCAATCGCAGTTCCCAGTCCAATACACCCATTCGCGCCTCGACGGTATCGTCTCGCTAGAATAGACCCTTGCCGGCCGCGATGCAACGGGCAGCATGCGTAGGACGTTATGGGGCAGTCATTTGCCAAAATCGAGGGTTATCAGGTACACTTTGGGCGTACGTAGGCGACGGCGGCGGACGAGTATCAGAGTGGGGTCGGAACGTGAGCAGATTGCGAGTGTGCGTCGCGGATGATGCCGTGGAGAATGCCACGGTGTTATGCGAAGGCTTAAAACTACATAACTACGAGGCCATTCCCGTGCACAGCGCGGAGGACGCGCTCGAGGTCTGCACGGCGGGCGATATCGATTTGCTCTTGCTCGATGTCTGTTTGCCGGGCATGGATGGCTTCGAACTGTGCCGCCGGCTCAAGGCCGACTCGGCGACACGGGATATCGCAGTCGTGTTCGTCACGGTCAAGGGCGCGCCGGAAGACGTGGCCCTCGGCTATCAGTTGGGCGCGGCGGACTATATCACCAAGCCCTACAACCTCCCCATTGTCATGCTGCGAATCGACGCCGTGGCGCGGAAGAAGATCCAGGACGACAAAGTCCGCATGCAAGCGGAACATTTCCTCGACACCTCGTACACGGATTATCTCACGGGCCTGCGGAACCGGACGTATCTGCTCGAACGCCTTCAAGAAGAAGTCGAGAAGGCCCATCGGTACGATTACCCTGTTGCGTGCGTGGTGTTCGACGTGGACGAAGTCCGGGCGCTCGACGACGAGCTCGGCCCGGTATCGCTGGACGATCTGCTCGTCGAGATCGCCATGACTATCCGCAACCATTCGCGGACCTACGATATCCTCGCGCGTTACGACGGAGCGTTGTTTGCCGCGGTGCTGCCTCACGCCCCGCTGGGCGATGCCGTTAGTTACGCCGCCAAGATCATGCAGGAAATCGACTCGACAACCTTCTCCGACCCGAACTTTCCCACCGAAGCCGGTTTGAGCGTGGGCATCGTGGCATGTCAGAACGGAAGCGCGTTGGGCGCGGAGTACGTTCTGGGCGAAGCCATGAAGGGACTGCTTCAGGCCAAGAGCCTCGAAGAACGGCGGCTCGTCGCGCGCAATCTTCCCTGAGTTGCTTCCTCGCCGCGATCTGACCATCGTGTCATTGCGAGCGAAGCGAAGCAATCCCCCAGGCTTTCACACGTGGCCTCAGGAGAGATTGCTTCGCTTCGCTCGCAATGACACATAGTCTCTTTCCAGCCGCGGATAGAGAGAAATCGAGGCAACTTACTCTAGCGGGCTATTCGCGCAAGGGCCTTCGCGCCGATATCCGTCCGGTAATACGCCCCTTCGAACGAGATCCTGCGCACACCCTCGTACGCCTTCGCAATCGTCGACGCGATGTCCGGTCCCGCGGCCGTTACATTGAGGACCCGTCCCCCGTTTGTGAGCAACGTGCCGCCATCGGTCTTCGTGCCTGCGTGGAACACGAACACTCCCGTGTCCCGCTCCGCCTCCGCGATCCCAGAGATGACTTTGCCCTTCGCGTAGTCTTTCGGATACCCGCCCGAGGCCATGACCACGCTGACGCAAGCGCCCTGTTTCCAGACCGCCGGCGTAGAGGCGAGCGTGCCATCGCAACAGGCGAGAAGCAATGGCACGATATCCGATTCGAGTTGCGGCAGGACGACCTGCGTTTCGGGGTCGCCGAAACGGCAGTTGAACTCGATGACCTTGGGCCCGCGCCGCGTGATCATCAGGCCGGCATAGAGCACGCCGGTGTAGGGCATCCCTTCCGCGGCCATGCCGTCCACGCAGGGACGGAGGATCGTGCGAACCGTCTCGTCGAGAAGCTCCGGCGTCACCACGGGCGTGGGGGAGTAGGCGCCCATGCCGCCTGTGTTCGGGCCGGCGTCGCCGTCCAGCAGCGGCTTGTGGTCCTGGCTCGGTATCATCGGCACGACCGTCCGCCCGTCTGAGAAGGCAAGGATGGAGGCTTCCTCGCCGACGAGACACTCCTCAATGACCACCTTCACGCCCGCCGCGCCGAAGACGCGGTCCACCATGATCTCGCGGATCGCGGCTACCGCCGTTTCCTCGTCGTGCGCCACCGTCACGCCTTTGCCCGCGGCGAGGCCGTCCGCTTTGACCACAATAGGCGCGCCTTTCGATTGCACGTAAGCGATTGCCGCGTCCGCGTCGTCGAACTCCGCATACTCGGCGGTCGGGATGGCGTGGCGCCGCATGAACGCCTTCGCGAACGTCTTACTCGATTCGAGTTGCGCGGCCGCGCCGGACGGTCCGAACGCTTTCAAGCCTCGCGCGGCAAACCGATCCACGATGCCCGCCGCAAGCGGGTCTTCCGGTCCGACGACGGTGAGGTCAATCCTATGTTCTTCCGCAAATGCAGCCAGCGTGTCGATATCCTTGGCCGGTATGTCGACGCACGTGGCGTGCTGCGCAATGCCCGGATTCCCCGGCGCGCAATACAACTGCATAACGAGCGGGCTTTGGGCGACCTTCCAAACGAGCGCATGCTCGCGCCCACCGCTTCCAATGACAAGGATATTCATGGTCTACTCCTCAGAAATGCCCCGTTCGGTGTGCGCCGCGTCTACTCGCGCGGAGGTTCGGCGCTGCGCAGGTAATCCGAAATGAACCGGTCGTAGTTGGCCGTGACCCCAAAGGCTTCCTGCGCCAGGCGGAAGCGCGTTGCGAACGACACCTCGCCTTCGAGCGCTTTCATCTCGTGCATGATCGCGCCATAACGCGCCGGATTGACCACGACCGTGACGTAACGGAAGTTCTTTGCCGCCGAACGCACCATGGCCGTGCCGCCGATATCCGTCTGCTCGACGACTTCCTCGATGCTGATGCCAGGCGCCTGGGCGAGCTGTTCGAGCGGATGCAGATTGACGGCCACAAAATCCACCCATTTGTAGTCCATGGCCTGCATCTGTTCCTCATGTAACTTGCTGTCGCGAATGCCGAGCAGGCCCGCGTGGACGGCTGGGTGCAGGGATTTCACGCGGCCGTCGAGCATCTCCGCGACCCCCGTGAAATCGCCGATGCCGACCGCTTCGACGCCGGCCTCGCGCAAGATATTGAGCGTCCCCGTCGTGCTGATGATCTCGACCTGGAACTCCCGTAGCAGCTTGGCCAGTTCCACGATCCCCGTCTTGTCGTAGCAACTCAGTATGGCGCGTTTGACTTTGGCCATCAGGCGTTCTCCAGTTGGACCCCGTATCCGTTCAACGGATCGGCGATCATACCCAATTTCGGACTCAAATGCGAATAGATTTCCGCAAAGGGATTGCGCACGGCGGATACAATACCGTATCCTCCCGCCGGTGGCGAACTCACGAAAGGGACAGTTCATGGCGGTGATGTGTCTTTTGGTAGCGGTTGTAGTGTGTGGCATGGTCGTGTCGCGGCGTGCGGTGGCGAACGAATGGGAAGACCCGAATTTTCTTCAACGCAACCGCGAACCTGCCCGTGCTACGGCCGTTCCCTTTCCCGACATCGAAAGCGCGCGGACGCAATCCCGCGACCACTCACCGTATGTCCAATCCCTCGATGGGCGCTGGAAATTCTCGTGGGTCAAGCGCCCTGTGGAGATGCCGGAGGAGTTCTACGCCTCAAACGCGGATGTGTCGGGATGGGGCGAGATACCCGTTCCCGCTAATTGGGAAACGGAAGGCTTCGATACGCCGGTCTATATGAACATCGCAAACATGTGCGCCCCCGCCGAGCCGCCGTTCACGAATCCCGAGCATAATCCCGTCGGTTCGTATCGTCGGACGTTCACCGTTCCCAGCGCGTGGGCAGGAATGCAGGTGTTTCTGCATTTCGACGGCGTTCAATCGGCCTTCTACGTCTGGGTCAACGGCCGCGAGGTGGGCTACAGCCAGGGGAGCATGATGCCCTCCGAATTCAACATCACCCCGTACCTCGTCTCCGGCGAAAACACGCTTGCCGTGCGGGTCTTCAAATGGTGCGACGGGAGCTACATCGAAGACCAGGATATGTGGCGCTTCGGGGGCATCCATCGAAGCGTGCGGCTCATTGCGATGCCACCGGCACACATCCGCGATTTCCGCGTTCGCACGGATCTCGATGCCGCCTACTGCGACGCCACGTTGCATATCGAGGCCAAGGTCCGCAATCTCGATGCGGTCCTATGCGAGGCCATGACGGTAACCGCGCATCTGTTCGATGCCTCGGGCCGCGAGGTCCTGGCGGGTCCGGTATCGGGCGCGCTACGCGTTGACGCGAGCGGCGAAGGTGCGGTTATGCTCGATGCCACCGTCGCCGCGCCGCGCAAGTGGTCGGCCGAAGACCCGTATCTGTACACGCTTGTGCTTGCGTTGTCCGGCGCGGACGGCGCTTTGATCGAGACCGTAAGCTGCAGGACGGGATTCCGCAAGGTCGAATTGAAGGACGCCCGCATCCATGTGAACGGCCGCCCGATTCTCTTCCGAGGCGTCAACCGCCACGAGTTCGATCCGGACCGCGGCAAGGTAATCTCGGTCGAGAGCATGAAGCGCGACCTGTGCCTGATGAAGCAATTCAACATCAACGCGGTGCGGACTTCGCACTACACGAACGACCCGCGATGGCTCGATCTGTGCGATGAGTTCGGCATCTATCTCATGGACGAGGCCGATCTTGAATCGCACAAGTTCTGGGACCGCTTCACGAAAGACCCGGTGTGGCACGACGCGTTTGTCGATCGAGCCGAGCGCATGGTCGAACGCGACAAGAACCACCCGAGCGTCATTGTGTGGTCGCTGGGCAACGAATCGGGCTACGGACCGAACCACCTCGCGATGTCGCAGTGGATTCGCGCCGCCGATCCCACGCGCCCCATTCACTACAACCCGACGCAAGACCCGCAATGCGTCGACATCGTGTCGCCGATGTATCCGAGCGTCGCGGATCTCACGACGACTTCCTCGAAACCGGAGGAACATCGTCCGGTCATTATGTGCGAATACGCCCATTCGATGGGGAACAGCACGGGGAATCTGAAAGAGTATTGGGACGTGGCGGCGAAGCATCCGCGCATGCAGGGCGGCTTCATCTGGGATTGGGTCGACCAGAGCCTGCGCCGGAACAACATTCTCTTCACGCCGGACCGCGCTCGCGCGGGAATACGAGCCGCAGTCGTTGCGAAGATCGTCGAAGGGCGCTCGGGCAACGCGATAGCCGGCGGCTATGCCGAGGCGATCTCCCATGAGTCACTCGATATCACCGGCGACAAACTCACGTTGGAAGTGTGGGTGCGGCCCGAACGCAGCGACTTCGCGAACCCGTTCATCGGCAAGAGCGATCGGCAATACATCCTGGAGCAACTCGATCCCGAAACGATTCAGTTCGCGATCTTCGATGGCGAAGCCATTGCTGCAAGCGCGAAGATCCCGGACGGCTGGTATGGCCAGTGGCATCACGTGGCGGGCGTGTACAACGGCAAGAAACTGGTCCTTTATGTGGACGGCAAGCCCGTCGCCTCGACGGTTCACACTGGCACGATCGAGCACGCGTCGTACCCTCTCTACGTGGGCCGCGAACCGCGCAAACGCACCGCGTTGCGCGGCGCGATCGATTGCGCGCGCGTCTACAACCGGGCGCTTGCGCGCAAGGAAATCGAAGCGTTGTCTCACGCGGTGCGCGTCGCGACGCTTGCGAAAGGCACGGTGTTCGCGCTCGATTTCGACGCGTTCGAAGAGAGGCCGTTTGAATGGTTCGCGTATGGCGGCGACTTGGGCGAAATGCCGACCGATGGCGACTTCTGTTGCGACGGCCTTGTGGCCGCGGACCGCACGCCGCATCCGGGTCTGTGGGAGTACAAGAAGATCCTCGAACCCGTGCGCGTGACATGGGCGGATGCCGCGTCCGGCGTCGTGGCCATCGAGAACCGGAATTTCTTCGTCTCGCTCGCCTATCTCGAAGCGACATGGACGTTGTCCGCGGACGGCCACGTAATCCAGGAAGGCACGCTGCCCGAACTCGATATCGCCGCGAGTGAAACGCGAACGATTGCCATTCCGTATGTGCAGCCCACTGCCGATCCGGGAACATCCTGCTGGTTGTCATTGAGTTTTCGACTCAAGGAAGAGGCCCTGTGGGCGTCCAAAGGACACGAGGTCGCATGGGCGCAGCTTGCACTGCCCGCCCAAGAGACGCCTGCCGTCTTGTCGCTCGAATCGATGCCTGCCATCAAGATCGCCGACAAGAAGAGTTCGGCGGTCGTGTCAGGCAAAGGCTTCCGCATCGTGTTCGATAAGAAGACCGGGACGATCGCGTCCTGGAAGCACAACGGCGGCGACCTGATTCAACAAGGCCCGCAGCTTAACGTGTGGCGTGCGCCGACGGAGAACGACGAACTGTCGGGCGCCGCGGGCCGCTGGCGGAAAGTGGGACTGCACGCGATGCGTCACGAAGTGACCTCGTTCGAGATGCGAACGATCGGCACGGGCGTTGCCCGCGTGGAGGCGTGTTTCCGTTCAAGCGCGATCAAAGGCGATGCGATCTTCGAAACTTGTTGCCGCTACACCGTATACGGAAGCGGCGATGTGATTCTCGAATGCGCCATCGATCCGCAGGGCGCGTTGCCCACGCTGCCGCGCATCGGTCTTCAACTCGCAATGAACGGTGCTTGCGATACGTTGCGCTGGTATGGGCGCGGCCCGCACGAGACTTATCCGGATCGGGAATTGAGCGGGCGCGTGGGTGCGTATCAGGAATCCGTTTGCTGTGAAGCCATGCCCTACGTCATGCCGCAGGACTACGGCAACAAGACGGGCGTTCGCTGGGCCGCGCTGGCCGATGCCGAAGGCGCGGGTCTTGCCGTGTTCGGCATGCCCGAGTTCCAGACCAGCGCGCATCCCCTCGCCACGCGCAAACTCGAAGAGGCGATGCACACGTTCACGTTCGACGCGGACCCGTGCATCACGTGGAATCTCGATTTCGAGGTGTGCGGCGTGGGTAACGGCAGTTGTGGCCCGGGCACGCTCACCGAGTACCAAATCCAACCGAAACCGGGAACATACCGCCTGCGTTTCAAGCCACTTTCGAAGGGCGTGGACGTTATGACGTTGTGCCGGCAGGCGCTGCCGACTCCGGAGTAGCGGGAGGAGGCAGTTCCTCGCCGGGACGATACTCCTTCACGGCGGCCTTGCGGACTTCGTCCTCGTCCAGCGTTACCGGCCGAGTCTGGCATGCCGCAAACAGCGGCACTTGATCCGCATAGTGCGGCGATGACGGTACCGAGGTTGCGCTGCCGAACTGATGGATCGCGCGCGAAACAATCGTTCCGTCCTTGGTCCAACTCGCCATCAGGATATACGAGTCGCCGTTGTTGCCTACGAGGACGCCATTCTCCAGCGATCCGTAGATGGCCCTCAGCACATCCGGGCCGCCCGCGGTCCCGACGTCGACCGTGCCGCGATGGATGCGGTTGACCTGTCCCCAAGGCACATCCACCCGGCCGTAGGCGTTCTTGAGGAGGTGGGCTTTTTCCTTGAGCGTTTCCATAAGGTCCGGGACGGGTTGTCCAAACAACTGCGCCCGGACGATCGGTTCCATGGTCAGCACCGCGACCGCCGTCCCGGTGTTTTCGACATTGGTGCGCAAATCCCACGCGCGGAGCACGGCGATGGCTTCGGCCACGACGGGATCGTCCGAAGGCGGCGCATCGAGCATCCTCTTTAGGAGATCGGCTGCCTGGCTCTGCTTCGAGTAGGCCAAGTCGTACTTGTAAGCGTAGAACTCCTCTTCCGTAATCGAATCGTCGCCTCCAAAAAGTTCCAAGGCTCGATACGCGCGGTTCGTCATATACCTTTCGATCCCGAACTCAGGTCCGTATTGGGCTTCGACCGGGTTCTCCGGATCGTTCGTCACGTGGAATGGCGAGTTGTTGCAGCTTATCACAAATCCGCATTGGGGATCTTTGACCTGCGGCAACTGCTCAAACGGGAGATACTCCGTCCAAAGGGTCTCCGACGTGTTGCCGGGCAGATACTGTTTCCAGTCATACCCCGGCGCGCGCATGGGCAGGAGCGCGTTGTACAGGTAGTAGATGTGCCCTTCGCGGTCCGCGTACACCATGTTAAAGGACGGGATGGCGCGCAACTTCACCGCGTCGATCCACTCGTCGAAGTTATGGGCTTTGCTCATGCGGTACCACTCTTCGACCTGGCGGATGTCGCCATAGCCGGCGTAACGAATGGCATACACGCCGTGCGGCTGGCGCATCACGGGGCCGTACACCGACGACAGTATTTCACGCTCAAAGGTCCAGTGGATAGGTCCGAACACGCGCACATCCAACGACGCTTTACTCGTTTCGAGGTCGCGCCACTCGCCGTCGAACTTGTACTGATTGGGGTTGTCCGGGTTCATTTCGAGCACGTAGATATCGGCAAGATCGGGCAAGTTCACCGTATGCGCCCAGCCCAGATCGGGGTTCTGCCCGTGCAGGATGATCGGAACGCCCGGGAAGGTCCCGCCCATGATGTTCATGCCTTCCTTGCTGCACAGGTGCGCCTCGTACCACGCCACCGGTCCGGTCCATGGCTGGTGCGAGTTCACCGCAAGACGCGTCGCGCCATCCGCCGATCGTTTCGGCGACACGGCGAACGCGTTCGACCCGATATCCAAGCCATGGCTGAAATAATCGGCAGCGCCCGCGATCGGGGTCTTCTCCGAGACCGGATGTTTGCGTTCCTTCTCGAGCAGTTCGCGTACCTGCTGATCGAGACGGAAGAAAAACGGCACCTTCAGCACAAACCCCGCCACCACATCCTTGCCCGTGGCCGGGAACAGGTCCTTCTTCGCGACTTCCTTGGGATGAAGCGCCGCGTACAGCGTCACGCCTTCCGCGTACGCCTCGCACACGGCACGCGTTTCCGGGCTAAGGTCGCTTTCGTATTTCTCGTCGATGATCTCGTGGACGCGGAATAAGTGCACGAGATAATCCAGCGGAGCCGCCAAACGCCCCTTGACCGAAGCGCTCACGCCCCGATTGAGCAGCAACGTATCCTCGATCGTAACGAAGTCGTCCTCCGAATGCGCGTACCCCAGGCCGAACGCCACATCCGCGTCCGTCGCGGCATAGATGTGCGGCACACCCCAATTGTCGCGAAGGATGTGGACATCATGCTGCCTGCTCGCTTCAAGCAACGCCGCCGGATCGAGCTTGAATTGAACCGGGCAACCGCAGAAAAAAGCAATACACAGTGAAGACAGAATGGATACTAGAACGCCTTGCTTCATAGAGCGAACCTCCCTACCAAACGCCCTTCGGCACTCTCCCCGCACCCACGAACAGGCTATGGATGCACGGCGATTCGACTTGAGGAGGTTCAGGTTGGTTTCGCAGCCCAGGAGCGAGCGACAAAGGCCCGAAGCGTTCTCGTTCTTACAACAACACGTTGATGTACTTCGCGGTCGTGTAGTGTTCGATGCCTTCGGTGCCGCCTTCGCGTCCGAACCCCGAGGATTTGACCCCGCCGAACGGGATCTCGGCGGTGGCGATAACGAGGTTGTTGACGCCGACCATGCCCACCTCGAGGCCTTCGGAGGCGAGGAACATGGTGCGCGTGCTTCGGGTGAAGACATAAGCCGCGAGACCGTACTCGGTGCCGTTGGCGAGTGCGAGGGCTTCGTCGAGATCCTTGAAGGTCGTGATTGGGGCGACGGGGCAGAACGGCTCTTCTTGCATGATCTTCATCCCGGCGTCGACTCCCGTGAGGACCGTCGGTTTGTAGAAGTACCCCTTCTTGAATTCGGGCGA
This sequence comes from uncultured Nitrospiraceae bacterium, assembly GCA_964402555.1. Classification (GTDB taxonomy): domain Bacteria; phylum Hydrogenedentota; class Hydrogenedentia; order Hydrogenedentales; family SLHB01; genus CAYOCT01. Next base: position 103,801 of record CAYOCT010000007.1, read on the forward strand.
GCGATGCCCGCCACACGCGATGACCGCGCCTTTCGCCGCCGCGTCGTCGACGAGATCCTGGGTAGCATCGAGGCGCCGCTTGTTCGCGACCGGGCCGACCTCGGTCTGCGGGTCGCGTCCGTTGCCTTGGCGGAGCGATTGGGCCACCTCGACGAACCGCGCGATGAACGGCTTCGCCACGGATTCCTGCACGAGGAAGCGGCTCGCCGCAATACACACCTGGCCGTTATTGCGGAACTTGCCGCGCGCGGCGATCTCGGCCGCGCGCTCGACGTCCGCGTCGTCGAACACGAGCACCGGGTTGTGTCCGCCGAGCTCCATCGTCACGGGTTTGACGCCGTCCGCGCAGAGATGCAGGATCTCACGGCCCACGGGCAGCGACCCCGTCAAGGTTACCTTACGAATGATCGGCGACGTGCACAGGTGGCGGCTGATCATGTTCGAATTGCCCGTCACGACGTTGACGACGCCCGCGGGCACGCCTGCGTCGTGGCAGGCTTGCGCAAGGCACAACGTCGTGCGCGGGGCCTCGCGTGCGGGCTTGACGATAATCGAACACCCAGCCGCGAGCGCGGGCGCGATCTTGCGTGACGACAGCAGCGCGGGAAAGTTCCACGGGCTGAACGCCGCAACGGGGCCGATCGGCTGGCGCAGCACCATGATGCGGTGCGCGCGCGAGTGGGCGTCGACCACGCGGCCGTAGATGCGCCGCGCCTCGTCGGCATACCAGTCGAATTGATCCGCGGTCGCAAGCGTCTCGGCGCGCGACTCGCCGAGGGTCTTGCCCTGCTCTTCCGTGATGACCTCCGCGATCGCGTCCGTGCGTTCGCGCAGTAGCTCCGCCACGCGCCGGACAGTTGCGCTACGCGTCCACGCGTCTGTCTCGCGCCAGGTCTTCCATGCGCGGTCGGCGGCATCGAGCGCACGCTCCAAGTCTTCCGTTGTCGCGACGGGAACCGTGTCGACCGTTTCCTCCGTCGCGGGATCGACAATGTCCAACGTCGCTCCGTCTGATGCGTGCGTCCAAGTTCCGTCGATATACATTTGATTGGGCACGTGCATAATCGAATCCTCGGTTGGCGTTGCCTACAGCGCGATTTCGTGGCGCAGACGTTGCGTGTCCACGCACCAATTGCCGACGTTCCAGCGGCCGAACACGCCCATGCCGCCGAGCGGGTCCGGTCCGAAATATACGGGCGCGTGGATCAGCGACAGGCCGTCATGCGCGAGGGCTTCGTCGAGCGCCTCGCGCAGGTCTTCGAGCGTGTACCCTCCAAACAATCCCTGCACGCCTTTGACCGCATTTGCCCACGCCACGTAATCCACCTCGACCGTGTCGGAGGTCGCGTGGACCGTGCCGTATTGCGCGTCCTGCAAGCCTGAAATCGCGCCCATGCGGCGGTTGTCGAGCAGCAGGATGCAGCCTTTCGCTCCGTGCATTACGCCGTCGATCAGGATCTGTGGGTTCATGGTGAACGAGCCGTCGCCCGTCATAGCCAAGCCGTAGAAGGGGCGCGTCGCGAGCGCCGTTGCAAGCAAGGCCGATACGGCGAAACCCATGTAGCTTGCGCCGGTCTCCGTGAACGTCCGCCCGAGGCGGTCGTCTTCGACAATCTGGAAACCGTTGGCCTGGACGTCGCCCGCGTCGAAAAACGCAACGGCGTCATGCGCGCGTGCCCAATCGGTCGCCGTCTTGATGACGGTGGGTTGCGTGAGGACCTCGCGTCCCCATGCGTCATCATGCAGACTGTGGGTCGCATAGCGTTCTTCCTTGAACGCAATCCACGCTTCTCGCTTCGCGGAGCACGCCTCGATCCATTGCGTCGCGGCGTCCGGATGCGCCTTGCTTCCTTCGCGCAAGACCGAGTTCAGTTTCTCCAACGTAAGTGCGGCGTCGCCCACCAGCGGAATCGTCTTGTTGTAGTGCATAGCGGCGTCGAGATCCGCGTTGATGTTGACCACGCGCGTGACGTTGGGATACCCGGTGCGCGAGCAGTCGGACTGGCACACGAAGCGCGAGCCGATTGCCACGAGAAGATCGGCTTCTTCCATAGCGAAGTTCCCGCACAGCGAACCCTTCGAGCCGCCGACGGTCATGTTGTGCGGGTGCTCGTAGGGGATGACGCCGGAAACCAAGGGGCTTGTCACAGCGACCGCCGACGTGCGTTCGAGAAACTTGATCAACTGCGGACCTGCCGCACGCGCGCCGCCTCCGGCTTTGACAACCACGCGGTCAGCCGCGAGGATGGCATCGGCCGCGGCGCGATACGCCGTGTCATCGTGCGCGGGACCCGCGGGTGGCGGTGGCTCGGAGGGTAGTTCGTCGCACCGGAACTCGGACAGCATGGCAGGCTGGGTGTTCATCGGCATGAGCAGGAAGAACGGGCCGGCGCGGTAGGGGTGGTCCACGGTGTTCATGCCGCGCCGCAATGCCGTGCTGACCGCCTCGGGAGTGTGCAGGACGTACGCCCCGCCCATCGTCTCGCACAGCCGCAGGAACAAATGTTGTCCCTGCTTCGGGACCTGCTGCATATTCGGGCCTTCGTCTTCGGAAGTCTCGTCGCCGAAGAGAAACCAGACGCCCAGTCCGTCGCTCGCCGGGGCGACCGAAGCCGCAAGCGCCTGGAGCGGCCCCGGTCCGATCGAAGCGACCACCGCCGCCTTCTCGCCCGTGACCCAGCGCAACGCGGTGGCCGCATGAGTCGCTTCGATTTCGTTCCGCACGCCGTAAATTCGCAGTAGTCCGGCTGCTTCGTAGACGCGCAAGACCTCGCCGACCTCCGTCGAGCCGTGGCCGAGCACGCATAGATACCGGCGCACGTTCTGACGCAAGAGGCCCAAGACGATCGCTTCGGACAACGTTAGGTCGCACGTACGGGGCAGCGCGCCGGTCTCGATTGCGCGTTCGATGCCCCCGGCATCACGGATGGCGTGGGCACGGCGAACCCGTGCTTCGGTTAGCGCGGCGATGGAATTGGACATAGCTATTACCTCGGATTCCCGGTGTCATGATAGGAAGTAACCGCGCACGTTTCAATCTCAGGAGAGAATTCAGAACTCAGGAGTCAGAATTCAGAATGATGAGAGAAGAACACGCGAATCGATCTCCAGGTATTCTGACTCCTGACTCCTGAATTCTGAATTCTACATCAGCCCTTTATCGCTCCCGCGGTTATGCCCTGGATGAACTGGCGCTGGAACAGGAGGAATGCGGCAACCAGCGGCACGGTGGCAAGGAGGCTAGCGGCCATGATGACCTCGAACGGCGTGCGCAATTCGCCGTTGAGCAGATAGATGACCAGCGGCAGCGTGTACATCGATTCGGTGCGGAGGACGATGAATGCCCACATAAGGTTGTTCCACACGCCGATGAGCAGCAGGATGCCGAGCGCCCCGAGCGCGGGTTTGACGATCGGGACCACGATGCGCCAGTAGATCCCGAACTCGGAACACCCGTCTATCCGTGCGGCGTCGATGAGATCGTCATGCACGCTGTCGGCGATGTACTGTCGCATCCAGAAGATGCCGAACGCGCCAGCGGCTCCAGGCAGGATCATGGCCCAGTACGTATTGATCGCGTGAATCTTGCACAACACAACAAAGACCGGGATAAGCGTCACTGCGCCGGGGATCATCATCGTAGCCAGAACGAATGCGAACAGCTTATCGCGCCCCGGCGCTTTCGGGAACTTGGCGAACGCGTAACCCGCCAGCGAACACAGGAACAATGCCAGAATGCAGTGGCCGCATGCGATGGTGACGGAATTGAAAAAGGCGCGGAAGATGTGGGTCTCGTGAAACACCTTCGTGAAGTTGTCGATCCGCCATGGATGGGGCAGAAACAACGGCGGCAGCGTGAAGATCTGTTCCTTGGCCTTGAAAGCGGAAATGAACAGCCAATAGAAGGGGAAGATAAAGACGATGGCGAGCGCGGCAAGGAACACGTAGGCGAGCGCGTGTAGCGCAATGCGTTTCCATCGGTAGTAGGAAGCGCTCCGGGTCGCGTTCATATCACCGGCCCTCCGATTTGCGAAACCGCATGATCAACAGCGATGCGACGAATACGAAGAAGGCGACGGTATAGGCCATGCAAGAAGCGTAGCCGAACTTGAAGTCGGTGAAGCTCGTGTTGAAGAGATACAACCCGAAATTTGTCGACGAGGTGCCGGGGCCGCCCTGGGTCAGCACGAAGACTTCGTCAAACATGTAGACAGTGCCGATCAGCGACATGATCGAGCAGAACACGAAGATGGGACGCATGAGTGGCAGCGTGATGTGCCACATGCGCTGGAACGCATTTGCGCCCTCGATGCGCGCGGCTTCGTAGTACTCGTCCGAGATGCCCTGCAACCCCGCCAGCATGAGCACCATGTTGTAGCCTGTCCACCTCCACACGAGCAGTACGGCGATGGCCGGCTTGGACCATTCTTCGCTGATGAGCCACGGGATCGGGCGCATGCCGATCTTCACGGCCAGGTAGTTGAGCAACCCCGCTTCCTGTCCGTACAGCAACGTGAACACGATCGACACCACGACCATCGGTGTTACCACAGGCAGGAAGAACGCCGCGCGGAACAGGGAACGGAATCGAAGCCATGCGGCGTTGAGCAATAGCGCGAAGACAAACGCTCCGATAAACATCGGCGGAACGTACATCAGGCCGATAACAAGCGTGTTCCACAGCGACGTGAAGAACACCTCATCATGAATCATCACGCCGAAGTTGGCGAATCCGACCCAAGTCAGGTCCGTCAGGCCGTCCCAGCGCGCGAAACTAAGGTACAGCGAGAAGAGGAGAGGGTAGAGGCCGAACACCCCGAAGAGAATGAAGAACGGTGAAATGAACAGGTAGAAATGGCGGTACCGCCACACGCGCGATACAAGCGAATCCGAGTGCGAGGTGGCCATTCGGTTTACCTTTCGACAGGACGATTAGAGACAGAACGATTATGGACAGAACGATTTGACAAAGAAAAGCGTTGGGTCATGTTTTGGTTAGGGTCTTCATGGTCACGTTGTGGCGATCGAAGTTGATCCAGTGGATCGCCTTTAGATCGGTACAAGACAAGAGGCGGCCTAGGTTCTTCTCAAACGTTTGAACGGCACAGGGGAACGAGCGAGAGGACTTAGCGGCGGAGATTCTGAATGCCATGCCGGGCGCAATCTGGGGAATGCGAAGAGTACCCAAAGGAGTTCCGTTGACATGCGCGCCTATCTCGGCAGTGAGTCCGCTGAATTCGTCCAAGAGGAAGGTAATGGCCTCCTGATACAACTCTGTATCGAGGAATAGACCCCAGTCTTCGATCAAGGCGAGAACGAGTTGGCGCAATCGTGCACTTTCGGCGCAGAGATTCTTCCAGCCCTGGTCGTGGAGGCATACCTGCTTACGCTCCTCTAAGGTCGCGATTGCGTTGAGGAACTCGGAAGCGACCGAAGCCGGGCGCAGATTGACAAGCTTGCCGTGTTCGAAGCGTGACAGAAACAGGTAGTTGAGCAATTGATTGCGATGTGCGGGCGCGATGGCCTCCACGGTCTTGAGTTCGTATACCACACGACGTTCAACCACGAGATCCATCCGATAGGTCTTCCGAAACCCCTCGAAGGAAACGTGAATGGGAACCTCTCGGTCCACCGTTAATCCTGCCTCCTTACATCGCACTTCAACTGCAGCCTGATAGATCGACTCATCAAACAAGGTGCCGATTTCATTGTGTACGCCAAAGATGACCCCCATTACACGAAAGTCAATTGAATGATATTCATCATGGGATGTCTCTAGGGGAATGACGGGGCAAGATATCGGCATGATCTCGATTCCGTAAATCGTTCTGTCCCAAATCGTTCTGTCGTCAGTCTTGCTGTGCTAACTTTCTGGTGGCCTTTGGCGCGATCTCACGGCCCAGGCGCCGGCTGAGCTTGTCCTCGATCTGCGCCAGGAGTTCTTCGGGCGGCCCCAGCCCCGTCGTGGCCCATTTACTCATGGATTGTTGGATATACCGCAGCGCCTCGAACCAATCCTTGGTCCGGTTCAGCGGCGGGATGCGCTCGATATCCTGTGCGAATAGCCGCCGGACTTTTTGCCCACCGTAGAACGGGTCGGGCTCGTCAAAGAACGGGTCCTCGTGCGTTGGCAGCAAAGCCGGAAAGAGATCGAAGTTGCGGTACTGCGCGATCTGTCCCGCGCGTGTGCACAGCGCGTATTCGATGAAGGCCCACGACGCGGCCTTCTGCGTGCACTGATCGGGAATGACGAGCACGGAGCCTCCCAAGTTGCTCGTGCGCATGCCGCCCGGCTCGACGGCGGGCAGGCGGAACACGCCCCAGTTGCCCGAACTCTCCGGGGCATAGTCTTTGATCGTCCCGCCGAACCATGCCGCGCCGGGGTAGGTCGCCACCAATTCGGACTTGATGCCCGCATAGTAGGCATGCCCCCCGGCGGGAATGCTCGCGTTGATGCCCGCTTCGAGTATCCGTTTGAGGATGTCGAGAACGCGCGCGGTCTGAGGCGAGGCGATCGCGATGCGTCCGTTGTCGTCGAAGACTTGCGCGCCGCACTGCTGCAACAGGATCTCGAACATGCCCTCCAAATTGCCCGGAGAAAGCGCGAGCATCTTGCTCTTGCCGCCGGATCGCTTCACGAGTTCCTTGCCCGCGGCGATATAGTCATCCCACGTTGCGATCGTTTCGGGGTCGATGCTGTAGCGTGCGAAAAGGTCCCGTTTGTAAAAGACGGCGCACGGGCCCATGTCCCACGGGATCGCGTACACGCGCCCCTCGAACACGCAGTTCTTCCAGAACGACGCAGGGAAATCCTTCTCATACTTCGCCGCCACCTCCGTCAAATCCGTGAGACGCCGCGTGATTGAGTAGCGGGCCGCTTCCGCGAGTTGCAGTTGCGAGATCTCGGGCGCGCCCACGCCCGCCGAAAGCGACAACAGGAACCGGGATTGGAGATTCGCGCCGGTCATGTTGACGTTGACCTTAACCTGCGGATAGATCGCGTTGAAGGCGGGCACGAGTTTGTTGAGACTCGCCGCGGCGATGTTCCATCCCCACACTTGGATATTGCCCTGAAGTTGCGCGGGCGGCGGCAACTCACTGGGGTGCAGGGGATCGCCTTCGCACGCCCGCGAAAGCGCAAACACGCATAGCGCCACGGCCAATGATGCCTTGCGCCGCGGCGGCATAGTCAGAGTACGGATCCTACCTGGAAACAGCATTGTCAGGCTCGCATGATTTGGGTAATAATGCCTCCTGTTGAAGGACGACGCAACCCGCGCGCTACGGGTAACGCGGCAGCCGGGCGCTACCACGAAGGATGTTGGAATCACATGACAAGCAGTGTGCAAGACTTGGTCTCTCGCGTCCGCGAGCTTCGGGAATCGCGATCGCTATCGCAGGAATTCATGGCGACAGGCCTGCAAGTGCCCGTCGAGACCTATGCGCGGTACGAGGCCGCCAAAGAGGACATACCTGCCAGCATTCTGTACGAGGTTGCCCAGTTGCTGAACGTGGACATGGCCACGCTGCTAACCGGCGAAGACCCCAAGATGCACGTCTTCACCGTGACGCGCGCGGGCCATGGAGTCGGTGTAGATCGCGTCCGTTCGTACGCCTATCAGAGCCTCGCGACGAACTTCGTTCACAAGAAGGCCGAACCCTTCCTCGTGACCGTGCCGCCGCGCGAAGGGGCCACGCCTCCGGCCGTCAATGCGCATCCCGGCCAGGAGTTCGACTACGTCCTCAGCGGAACGTTGCGCGTTTACATTCACAATCAGGTGCTCGTTCTCGAGACGGGAGACTGCGTCTTCTTCGATTCCGGGCACGATCATGCCATGGAAGCGGTGGGGGACGCGCCAGCCACGTTTCTCGCCGTAATCTTGTAGGTCTCGGCTGGCGATCCGCCAGAAGTGTCGCGCCTTCAGCCGCCCGTCAAGCGGCAACTCAGGAGTACAGCATGTCGTTACTAAGCCGTTTTGTCACCCGGAGTGAGTTCGAATCGCACGAGGACTTCAGCCGCAATTTCGAGCTGCGCGTCCCCGAGTCTTTCAATTTCGCGTACGACGTCGTGGACGTCTACGCCGAGGAAGAGCCGGACCGGCGCGCCATGGTGTGGTGTGACGAACGCGAAGGCGAGCGCGTCTTCACCTTTGCCGAAATGAAGCGTTACTGCGACCAAGCCGCGAGGGCCTTTTACGACGCCGGGATTCGCAAAGGCGATCCCGTAATCCTCATTCTCAAGAAACGCTACGAGTTCTGGTTCTGTCTGCTCGGACTGCACAAGATAGGCGCCGTCGCCGTTCCCGCAACCCACATGCTCACCGCGGCGGACCTCGCCTATCGGATTTCCGGGGCCGGCGTCAAAATGGCGCTGTGCGGACCGTCCGAAGAACTGTTGTCGGCGGTTGAAGCCGCGGAGGAATCGAGCGGCACGCGATTGATGGCGAAGGGAGTGATCGGCGGTTCTCGCGCCGGCTGGCTTGATTTTGGCTCGATGATGGAACAGGCGCCGCCCGAGTTTGCGCGTCCGGAAGGAGCGCAGGCCGTTGGCAACCACGACATCTCCATGGTGTACTTTTCGTCGGGCACGACGGGATATCCCAAGATGGTGCAGCACGATTTCACCTACCCGCTGGGCCATATCCTTACCGCGAAGTACTGGCAGAACGTGGAGGATGGGGGCTTGCACTTCACGGTGGCCGATACCGGCTGGGCGAAATCCGCGTGGGGCAAGATCTATGGGCAATGGATCTGCGGGAGCGCCGTATTCGTGTACGACTACGACACCTTCAATGCCGCTTCGTTGTTACGCAAGGCCACCGAACATCGCGTGACAACGTTTTGCGCCCCTCCGACGGTCTATCGATTCCTTATCAAGGAGGACTTGTCGCAGTACGATCTCAGCTATCTGCGCTATTGCGTGACTGCGGGCGAGCCGCTGAACCCCGAAGTCTACGAGCGTTTCTTGCAGCAGACGGGCCTGGCGATTCGCGAAGCGTACGGACAAACGGAGACCACCGTACTGGTCGTCAATTCGCCATGGATGACTCCCAAGCCGGGCTCGATGGGGCGGCCTGTCCCCGGTTATGCCATAACGCTGCTCAATGACGAAGGCCACCCGTGCGACATCGGCGAGGAAGGCGAGATTGTCGTCGACACGCGCGCGGGGCATCCTGTGGGCATGTTCCTCGGGTATCGCCACGATCCGGATCGCACCGAGGCAACCTGGCACGACGGGTACTATCGTACGGGCGATATGGCTTGGGCGGACGAAGATGGCTACTTGTGGTTTGTGGGCCGGGCCGATGACTTGATCAAAAGTTCGGGCTACCGAATCGGACCGTTCGAGGTCGAAAGCGCGCTGATGGAACACCCGGGTGTGCTCGAATGCGCGGTGACCGGCGTGCCGGACGAACTCCGCGGGCAAGTGGTGAAAGCCAGCATCGTGCTGGCCAAGGGCTACCAGGCCGGCGATTCGCTCAAGACGGAATTGCAGGAGCACGTCAAGCGCGTGACCGCGCCGTACAAATACCCGCGAGTCATCGAGTTTGTGACCGAACTCCCGAAGACGATCAGCGGTAAGATCCGGCGCGTGGCGATTCGCTCGCAGGACGGGGAATAGCGCGGCACGTCAGCGAAAATACCGATCCAGCAGGTCTCGAAGCCGCGACGCCACTTCCGCGATATACGGTTCGCGCATGAGGTCGCCGTGGCCGCATGCGAAGGCATGCGTCTCGATTTCCTGCGAGCACAGAGGCTTCCAGCCGTTGATCGTGTCACGGTATTGCCGGTAATAATGCTCCGACGCCTCGGCTGCGCGGAACACGCATAACCGCCCCGCGTAAGGTTTCGCCACATAGCTCTTCATGACCGTGGCGCGCTGGCGGCGGTCCTCGCGCTGGCGATACTTGAACGCGACTCTCGTCATCACATTCCTCGGCACGATCGCCATAAAGCTGCGTTCGACCACAATCTTCTTGTACTCGCGAAGCCTGACCTTCAGGTAATGCAGCGTCGTGCGCGGGCGGCCTACCGCAAGCATGATGAAGAGGCGCTGCAACCGCTCGAGCAACGTTAGCCGGCCCGCGGGCGCATAGGCCTCGAACAGAGCCACGACCGCGACCTCCGCGCCCGACGCCGTGAGTTGCTGCGCGATTTCGTAAGCGAGCACGCCGCCGAAACACAAGCCGCCGAGGTGATACGGGCCTTGCGGTTGGATGGCGCGGATGTGCTCGACGAACTGCGCCGCCATCTCTTCGATGGTGAGCGGCGGACCTTCGCGGTCGTCGAATTGCAGCGCGTAGAACGGCTGGTCCGAACCAAGCAGTTCGCTGAACGGACGCAACGACAGGACTTCGCCACGGATGCCCGGCACGCAGAAGAACGGCGGGCGGGTCCCGTTGGTTTGCAGCGGCACGACCGGCGTGAAGGTCTGCAGCGGATGCGACTCGGTGAGCGCCTCGGCGAGACGGCGAACGGTCGTGGCCTGGAATAGGGCGGTGAGCGGCAGTTTGACGCTCATGGTCTTCTCGATGCGATGCACAAGCGTCATCGCGAGCATCGAATGTCCGCCAAGCTCGAAGAAATCGTCGTCGATCCCAATGGGCTTGACGTTGAGGAGATCTTCCCAGATAGCCACGAGCCGCCGCTGTTCCTCGGTCTCGGGCGGGACGTGCGTCTTCGCCTCGCCGCTTACATCGGGTTCCGGCAGCGCGCGCCGATCGATCTTTCCGTTCGGCGTCAACGGGAACGCATCGAGGAACACGAAAGCTCCGGGTACCATGTATCCGGGCAGGCGGTCCTGTAGATACGCGCGCAACGCAGATGCCTCGGGGCGCGGTTGCGCGGCGACGTACGCGACGAGGCGTTTGCCCGCCGCGGCGCTTTCGTGAACCAGGACGAGGGTTTCGACAACGCCCTCGAATGTCTTGATCGCCGCCTCGATTTCGCCGAGTTCGATGCGGAACCCGCGCAGCTTGACCTGAAAGTCGATTCGCCCAAGAAATTCGATGCGGCCGTCCTGCAAGTAGCGAACGCGGTCGCCGGTCTTGTAGAGCCGCGCCTCGGGATCGTCGCTGAATGGATCGCGAATGAAACGCTTTTCCGTGAGATCAGGGCTATTGAGATAACCCCGCGCAACGCCGTCGCCGCCGATGTACAACTCGCCCGGCGCGCCGATCGGCGCCAGGTTAAGATGCGGGTCGAGAATATAAGTTCTCGCGTTGGCAATCGGACGCCCGATGGGGACCGTAGCTTCCAGATCGCGGGTGGACGTCATCGGGTAGCAACACGTGAAGGTCGTGCATTCGGTGGGGCCGTAGCCGTTGATCAGCGTGGTCTCCGGGAGCGATTCGAGCACGCGCCGGCAATGCGGTACGCTCAGCACGTCGCCGCCAGAGAGCAACTGCCGCACGCCGCGCAACGATTCGAGTTGGTGCTCGACCATCTGATGGAACAGGCCCGAAGTGAGCCACAGCGTCGTCACGCAGTAATGCTGGATGGCTGCGCCAAGATCGTCAAGCGACGGCATCTCCGGCGGATACACGGCAAGCCGCCCGCCGTTGAGCAGCGGACCCCAGATTTCGAGGGTCGCCGCGTCGAACGATATCGGCGCGAATTGCAGGAACACTTCGTCTGGGCCGAAATGCGCGTACTGCGTGTTTCGCACGAGGCGCACCACGTTGCGATGCGTGACGCATACGCCCTTGGGCGTGCCCGTCGAACCGGACGTGTACATCACGTACGCGAGGTCCGTTGCGCGCGTGTCGCTCGAGAGGTTGCCGCCGTCGATTCGTTCGAGTTCGGGCCACGCCTCATCGAGCACAATGACGGCTGCGCTTGTCTCGGGCAACGCCTCCATCAAGGAGCGCTGCACGATCACGACGGGGGCCTGCGCGTCGTCGAGCATGTAGGCCAGCCGCGCTTTCGGATACGCCGGATCGATCGGAAGATACGCGCCGCCTGCTTTGAGGATTGCCAGCGTAGCCACGATCATGTCCAGGCTTCGTTCCATGCACAGACCGATCAGTGATTCGCGTCCCGTACCGAGATCGCGCAGGCGCCGGGCCAGCCGGTTCGCCCGCTCGTTCAGCGCGCGATACGTGAGGCGCTGCTCGCCGCAGACAACGGCGGCCATATCGGGTGTCGCGGCGGCCTGTGCTTCAAACAAAGCGTGGATCGCGCTCTCGCGTGGATAGTCTGTCGTTGTCGCGTTCCATTCGACGAGGATCGTAAGGCGCTCTGCATCGGACAGCATCGGGATTTCGGAGATAGGCCTTAGCGGGTCGGCGGCGATGCCTTCGAGCACCGCGCGCCAATGGCCCAACATGCGGCGAATCGTTTCCGCTTCAAACAGATCCGTGCTGTACGCGGCCACGCACGCGACGCCGCCGGCCTCTTCGGTCGCGAGAAGTTCAAGATCGAAATGGGTCGTGCGCGATACGCGTTCGAGCGGCATGGCCCGCAATCCCAATATCTCGAGTTGGCCCAACGGGGCGTTCTGCAACGCGAAGACTACTTGCACGAGCGGATTGCGGCTCATGTCGCGTTCGAGATGCAGCGCGTCGACCAGTTTCTCGAAAGGCACGTCCTGATGGTCGTACGCGCCTAGCGCGGTCTCGCGCACGCGCCGCAGTAGTTCGGGAAACGACGGATCGCCGCCGAGGTCGGTGTACAACGCGAGCGTATTGACGAAGAATCCGATTAGTCCTTCGGTCTCGGCGCGGTTGCGATTGGCGATGGGCGACCCGACAAGGATGCCGTCTTGGCCCGTGTAGCGGTGCAGCACGACGTTGAAGGCCGCAAGCAGCGTCATGAACAGCGTGGCGCCCTCGCGCTGGCTAAGCGCGCCGAGCGCGGCAACGAGTTCGTGAGGAAGACGCAGGCGTTCCGCGGCGCCGACAAAGCGTTGCACCGGAGGGCGCGGATGATCCGTGGGCAATTCGAGCATCGGCGCGTCGGCGAGACGCGAAGTCCAGTAACCCAACTGCCGTTCCAGCACTGCCCCCCGAAGCCACGCGCGCTGCCATGCGGCGAAATCGGCGTATTGGATCGGCATCTCCGGCAACGGAGAAGGCCGCCCTTCGGAATGGGCCGCGTAAATGGCCTTGATCTCTTCGACCAGAATGCCCAGCGACCAGCCGTCGGACACGATGTGGTGCATGGTGAACAGCAGCACATGGTCAGAATCGGACAGCCTGATTAACGTGGCGCGCACCAATGGGCCTGTCCGCAGGTCGAATGGCCGTTGCGCCTCCTCTTCGGCGGCACGCTGAACCGGATCGTCCGACCTGTCCGACCTGTCCGACAAGTCTGACAAGTCCGACAAGTCCACAACCCTCAGCGCGAAAGACTGCTCCTGGTTCGGTATCTGCACAGGATGCTCGCCTTCCGTGTCGAATCGCGTACGCAGGATCTCGTGCCTTCGAACAATCTCCGCGAGGGTTCGTTCGAGCGCGCCAGTATCGAGACGGCCCTGCATGCGGAGCGCGGCCGAGATATTGTACGCGCTGCTTCCCGGGACAAGCTGATCGACGACCCAAAGCCGTTGCTGCGCAAACGAGAGCGGCAGCGGCTGCCCGCGATCGACCGGCGTAATCGGCGGCGCTTGCACGCGGCCCTCGGTTTGAGCGGTTTCGACGTGCTGCGCGAGGCGCTCGATCGTCGGCGACTCGAACATGACGCGTAGCGGTATGTCGACGCGGAACGTTTCACGTATGCGCGAAATGACTTGCGTGGCAAGCAGCGAATGTCCGCCCAGATCGAAGAAATTGTGCGTCACGCCAATCTCGGACGTGCCCAGCAGCGCAGACCACACCTCGACAAGAGCGCTCTCGATCGGCGTGCGTGGCGCGACGCACTCGCCGCTGGTTTCCGCGCGAGGCATCTCGGGAACAGGCAGCGCGCGGCGGTTGACCTTGCCGCTAGGCAGCAGTGGCAAGGCATCCATCGGTACGTAGATCGCGGGGACCATATAGTCCGGCAGGCGATCCTGCACGAATACGCGCAGGTCCTTGGGCGCGATCTCCGATCCCTCTTCCGGCACGAAACACGCGATCAGCCGCTTGTTGCGCAGGGCGTCTTCGTGGCACGTGACCACCGCGTCGTGGACAGACGCGTGCTGGCGTAACGTCGCCTCGATCTCGCCTAGCTCGACTCGGAACCCGCGTATCTTGACCTGTTGATCGATGCGGCCCAGGAACTCGATGTCGCCGTTGGGAAGGAACCGCACGAGATCGCCGGTACGATACATGCGCGCGCGGGGATCGGGACTGAACGGGTCCAGGATGAACTTCTCGGCGGTCAACTCGGGCCGGTTCAGGTAACCGCGCGCAAGTTGGACGCCGCCAATGAGCAACTCGCCCGGTACGCCGATTGGAACGGGGTTCAGACTCGCGTCGACGATGTAGGCGCGCGTGTTGCCGAGCGGGCGGCCGATGGGGACGCAGTGGAGACTTTCGTCTTGACGGCACGTCCACGACGTCACGATGACCGCCGTTTCCGTCGGGCCGTACATGTTATACATCGTCGCGTCGAAGGCGGCGGCAAAGCGTTTGACCAGGTCCGCCGATAGGGCCTCTCCCGCGCACGTCACGGAACGTAGCGTGCGACAGCGCTCGAGCCCCGGTTCCGACAGAAAGATATGGAGCATCGATGGCACGAATTCCATCGCCGTAATTCGCTCGCGCGCGATCACGTCCACAAGGTACGCGCTGTCGCGATGGCCCTCGGGCCTGGCCACGACAAGCGTCGCGCCCACGGCGAGCGGCCAGAAGAACTCGAGCACGGATACGTCGAAATGGAACGGTGTCTTTTGCAGGAAGCGGTCGTCCGGCATTAGCGGACAGGCAGACTGCATCCACAGAATGCAGTTGCGAATCGCGCCGTGCTCGATCATGACACCCTTGGGAACGCCCGTCGAGCCGGAGGTATAGATCACGTACGCGAGATTTGCCGCGCCGACCGGCGTGTTCGGACTTTCGGCGGATTCGTCCGCTACTTTGTCCCACTCGGAATCGAGCCGCAAGACATGGGCTTCATGTTCGGGCAGTTCGCCGGCGGTCGCGCTCTGGGCGAGGATGACACGCGCCTGCGTGTCCTTGAGCATGAACGCGAGGCGGTCCTTGGGATACGACGGATCGAGCGGGACGTACGCGCCGCCCGCCTTGAGAATGCCGTAAAGCGCGATCACCATCTCGAACGACCGCACCATGCACACGCCGACGAAGGTGTCGGGCGCGACGCCGTTGCGTTGCAGGTACGACGCGAGCCGGTTCGCGCGCGCATCGAGTTCGCGATACGTCATCGAGGCGCCCTCGAAGACGAGCGCAACCGCGTCGGGCGTGCGGCGGACCTGTTCCTCGAACAACTGATGCAGACACGGCGCGCCGGGATACACGGCGTCGGTTGCGTTCCACTCGACGAGAATCCGGTGGCGTTCGGCTTCCGTCATCAAAGAAAGATCGCCGATGCGGCACGCCGGGTCGGCGGCGATGCCCTCAAGCAGCGTTGCATAATGCGTGGCCATGCGCTCGATCGTCGAGGCGTCGAACAAGTCGGTGCTGTAGGAGAACCGGCATTCCAGGCCTTGCCCGCTCTCGATGACGGCGAGCGAGAGATCGAATTGGGCGGTGTGCGTGTCAAAATCCTGACGCGCGATGGTCAAATCCGGCAGCGCGAGTTCGCCTCCGGGCGCGTTCTGCAACACGAACATCACGTCGAACAATGGATTGCGCCCCATGTCGCGTTCGGGTTGCAGGGTTTCGACCAGTTGTTCGAAGGGAACGTCCTGGCGATCGTACGCATCGAGCGCGGTCTGCCGCACTGCGCGCAGGAGTTCCCTAAACGTCATGGAGGATTGAGGCCGCGGTCGCATCACGAGCGTGTTGACGAAGAATCCGATGAGGCGCTCGATATCGGCGTGGCGGCGGTTCGCGATCGGCGACCCGATCGCAATGTCCTCGGCCCCGCTGTATCGATGTAACAGCGTCGCAAAGGCCGCGAAGAGCGTCATGAAAAGCGTCGCGTGCTCGCGCTGGCTCAGCGCGCGCAATCGCGTCGAGAGGTCCACAGAAAGCGGGTGTCGAAACCGCGCGCCGCTCGAACGCCGGATCGGCGGGCGCGGACGGTCAGTGGGCAATTCGAGCGGCGCCAGGTCCGTGAGTTGTTCCCGCCAGTAGGCGATCTGCTCGTCGAGCACGCCGCCTTGCAGCCACGCGCGTTGCCACACCGCGAAATCGCCGTACTGGACCCGGAGTGGGGGAAGCGGCGACGGACGGCCTTCGCGATGTGCCAAGTATAGCGCCGCGACTTCTTCTATCAGCACATTCAACGACCACCCGTCGGACACGATATGGTGCATCACGAAGACAGCGACATGGTTGTCGGCATCGATGCGGAACAGCGTGGCACGCAGAAGAGGGCCTCGGCTAAGATCGAACGAGCGTTGCGCTTCCTCCGCGGCGGCGCGCCGAATGGCCACGTCCGACGTGTCCGACGCGTCCGACTTGTCCGACAAGTCCACAACCCTTACGTTGAAAGGCCGCGCCTCATGCGGCGCCTGCACGGGCCGCCCATCAACTACCTCGAAGGTCGAGCGAAGCACTTCGTGCCGATGCACCACTTCCCGCAAACTCGCTTCGAGCGCCGCAACGTCGAGCGGCCCGGTAAGCCGCACTGCGACCGGAATGTGATACGCCGTGCTGTCTGGTTCGAGTTGGTGAATGATCCAGAGCCGCTGCTGTGCGAACGAAAGCGGGAACGTCGTGTTCGGCGTTCGCGGCATCGGATCCAGCGGCGGCGTTTGATCGCGACGTTCGGCGCGTTTCGATTCTAAAGTTCGCGCAAGTTGTTCGATGGTCGGCGACTCGAACAGCGAACGCAACGGAACGTCGACATGAAACGCGTCGCGGACGCGCGAGACCACTTGGGTTAACAACAAGCTGTGGCCTCCGAGATCGAAGAACCGGTCGCTCACGCCGACGCGGTCAATGTGCAGCACCTCGCGCCAGATGGTGGCCAGCAACTCCTCGACGGGCGTGCGCGGCGCAATGAAGCCTTCGGCGAAGGCGCTGCGCGAAAGGCTCGGTACGGGCAGCGCCCGGCGATCCAACTTGCCGTTCGGCGTCAGCGGGAAACGTTCGAGCGCCACGAAGAACGACGGAACCATATACTCGGGCAGATCGCCTTGGAGCCGTCTCCGAAGCGAATCGCTGATGTCTTCCGAGGCGTCCGCGACCACATACGCAACCAAGCGCTTGTCTGCGCTCGGGTCTTCAGGCGGCGCGGCGGCCAGGACGAGCGCTTCCTTAACGCCGGGATACGCCTTTAACGCGCTCTCGATCTCGCCGAGTTCGATACGGTAGCCGCGGACCTTGACCTGGAAATCCTTGCGCCCTTGAAACAGCAGCGATCCGTCCGGCAGGCGGCGCGCGAGGTCGCCGGTTCTGAACATGCGCGCGGAGTCCTGCGAACGTGAGAACGCCGCATCCGTGAGCTCAGGCAGATTCCAGTACTCGAGGGCGAGATGCGGACTGCGGATCGTGATTTCGCCGAAGACTTGGCCCGCCTCGCCGTCGTCGTTGACCAGCAGGACCTCGGTCTCGTCGAGTGGCGAACCGAGCGGCGGCGCGCTATGGCGCACGACATCGCCCGCGCGCAGAAATGAGCGCATCGTGTACGAACATTCGGTCTGCCCCATCAGGTTCATCAAGACCGTCTGCGGGCCGAATCGCGTTTGACAGAGCGTGAGATCATCCGCGCGCGTTTCTTCGCCACCAAGTACGACAACATCAACATGAGGAAGCGTGAACGCATCGGGCAGCGCATTGACAAACGCGCGATAGGTGCTTGGCGTCGAATGGTAGATGGTGATGCGTTCGTCGTCGAGCCACGCCGCCACTTCTGCGGGCGACTCTTCGCGCAGGTCGACGGGATAGAGCATTGCGCCGCTCAGCAAGGCCGCGAAAATGTCCACGACCGCGGCATCGAAACCGAACGACGCGAAGAGCGTCAGCCGATCCTCGGCGTCAATCGCGAGATCGTTCGTGTAGACGCGATTGTAATGAAGGACGTTGCGATGGTTCTGAACCACGCCCTTCGGCTGGCCCGTGGACCCGGACGTGTACATGATATACGCAATCGAGTCCGGAACGGCCGCGCCCGAGACGTTCGTTGCCGAGGCGTGAACCTGGGTATCGGCGAAAGAGACGACCACGCGGTCAGCGGAGACGAACGGCATCGGATCGTCCGCGACAATCACACGAATCCGCGCGTCATCGGCGATATACGCGAGACGTTTCTCGGGATAAACCGGATCGAGCGGCACATACGCCTTGCCAGCCTTGAGCGCGCCGAGAATCGCGGCGAGCATCGCCGGACCCTTCTTGAAATACAATCCGATGCGTTCGTCGTCCGGCGCGCATCGATCGAGCAGCGCGCGGGCGACGCCATTGGCGGCTGCATTCAGCGCGGCATACGTCCACATTTCCGCGCGCGTCTTTACGGCGGCACGCTCGCTATGGCGTGCCGTAACGGCTTCGAAACGCGCTGCGATGGTCTGCTTGATGGCGCAAGGGGGAACCGGCACGAACGCCTTGCCGGGGCGCGCCATCAAGGCCGCGGGTTCGCCGCCAGCGCGTTCGCGTTCGGTTAGGATCGGTAGCGCGCCAATCCGCGCTCGTGGATCGGCGAGAACGGCCTCGATTAGATTAGCGAAATGCGCCATCCATTGCCGGATCGTATCTGGCTCGAACAGGTCAGCGTTGTACTCGACGTTCCCTACGAGACCCTCGGCGGTCTCCTCCATGTGGATATTCAGGTCCACTTTGGCTGCGCCCTGATCGATGGTCTCGGGGGTGATTGTGAGTCCCGGCAGGTTGAACGGTTCGCGGGGCATGTTCTGAAACACGAACATCGTCTCGAACAGCGGATTGCGGCTGAGATCGCGTTCCGGGGCGAGGGCCTCGACAAGTTTCTCGAACGGCGTGTCCTGATGTGCATAGGCCCCGAGCGCCATCTCACGCACGCGCTGGAGGACCTCCGCAAACGCGGGATTGCCGCTGAGGTCCGTGCGCAGCACGAGCGTGTTCACGAAGAAGCCGATGAGCGGTTCGATGTCCGCGCGATTCCGGTTGGCGATGGGCGATCCGGTTGCGATGTCCGTCTGGCCCGTCCAGCGATACAGCAAGACCTTGAACGCGGCCAGCAGCGTCATGAAGAGCGTCACGCCATGCTTGCGGCTTAATGTGTTCAACGCGTTCGCCGTTTCTATTGGCAACGTGAAGCGCTCAGTCCCGCCGCGGAATTGTTGCAGCGGCTGTCGAGGACGATCCGCGGGCAGCGCCAGCGTCGGCATATCCGCCAAGCGCTCGCGCCAGTACTGCAACTGTGCTTCGAGCGCCTCTTCGCTGAGCCACGCGCGTTGCCACGAAGCGAAGTCGGCGTACTGGATGCGCAGGGGCGGGAGCGGCGATGGGTTGCCCGCCAGAAACGCGGGATAGAGCTTCGTGATCTCGCGCACAAGCACGCCCATGGACCACCCGTCCGAAGCGATGTGGTGCGTGCCGAAGATTAGGACGTATTCGTCGTCGCGGACTTGGACGAGCGTGGCGCGGACGATAGGGCCTTGGGCGAGATTGAAGGGCCGTTCCGTTTCGCGGCGGGCCCAGCGCCGCACTTCGGCTTCGCGCTCGGATTCCGGCAGCGTTGTCAGGTCAGCGCGTTCGAGCGCAAACGGCTGCGGTGGATCGATCACCTGAAACGGCGTGCCATCGATGCTCTCGAAATGCGTGCGCAGCGTTTCATGACGCCGCACGAGTTCCGACAAGGCCGCGGTCAGCGCCGAAATGTCCAGCGCGCCTTTCAGGCGCAACATGCCCATCAAGTTGTAGGCGACGTTGCCCGGCATGAGCTGATCGACGAACCAGAGCCGCTGCTGCGCGAACGAAACCGGCAGCGGACGTCCGTCTCGCGCGACGGGCACAATCGGCGGAGGCGCGCCCTTCGCTTCCTGTTGCGCTCGCTCGACGCATTCGGCAAGATGCTCGATGGTCGGCGACTCGAACAGGACGCGCAACGGCAAATCGACGCCGCAGGCATCCCGCACGCGCGAAACCACCTGGGTCGCGAGCAGACTATGACCGCCCAGGTCGAAAAAACTGTCCGTCGCGCCGACGCGGTCAAGACGCAGCAACTGGCGCCAGATGCCCGCGAGGATCTCCTCGACCGGCGTGCGCGGCGCGCGCCCTTCGACTGTTGCTGCTCGCGCCATGCCGGGCCTTGGCAGGGCGCGCCGATCGACTTTGCCGTGCGGTGTGAGCGGCAGGCGATCGAGACACACGACATGCGAAGGAACCATATAGTCCGGCAGCGTGGACCGCAGGTGTTGTTGCAGCGTCTTAGCGAGATCCGCGTGGGCGTCCGCCGCCACGTAGGCCACGAGTTGCGGCTCGGCCTTTGTATCTTCCTCTGGAACAAGGGCCAGTACGAGCGCTTCCCTGACGCCGGCGTGCGACTTCAAAGCCGTTTCGATCTCGCCCAGTTCGATGCGGTACCCACGGACTTTGACCTGGAAATCCTTGCGTCCGTGGAAGAGCAGCGTCCCGTCGGGCAAGCGCCGCGCCTTGTCGCCCGTGCGAAACGCGCGCGAGCCCGAGACCGTCGAAAAGGCCTCGGCCGTGAGGTCGGGACGCCGCCAGTATTCGATCGCCACATGGGGGCTTTGTATCTGCATCTCGCCAACGACTTGGTCAGGGGTTCCATGTTCGTCAACGAGGACGATCTCGGTACCTTCGACAGGCGTGCCCAGAGACGGCGCGCTTCGCGGCGAGATATCGCCGTGATGGAGAAAAGCGCGCATCGTGTACGAGCACTCGGTCTGGCCCATGAGGTTCATGAAGATCGCGGCGGGCGTGAAACGTTTGCGGAACAGATCGAAGTCATCCGAACGCGTCGCTTCGCCGCCGAGAACAACGGCCTCTACGCGGTTGAATGCGAACGCATCCGGCAGCGCATCGAGGAACGCGCGATACATGCTGGGCGTCGAATGATAGATGGTGATTGCCTCGCGTTCGATCCATTCCGCGACCTCGGTGGGTGATGCGTCGCGCAGGTCGACGGGGTACAGAACCGCGCCATTGAGCAACGCGCCCAGAATGTCCACGACTGCCGCGTCGAATCCGAACGACGCGAACCATGTCAGACGGTCGTGGCAATCGATCGCGAGATCGTTCGTGTAAGCGCGGTTGTAATAGAGCGCGTTGCGGTGGTTCTGCACGACCCCCTTCGGCTGGCCCGTCGATCCCGACGTGTAGAGAATGTAAGCGAGCGTGTCCGGTCCCGCTAAGCCCGCCACGTTGGTATCCGTTGCGAAGGCTTGCGTCTCCTCGAACGGAATCGCCGCGCAGGTTTCAGGAAGAAACGCGACGGGTGTGCCGGCTACCACGGCACGGACTTCCGCGTCCTCGACCATATAGGCGAGGCGTTTCTCCGGATACACGGGGTCGAGCGGGACGTACGTCTTTCCCGATTTCAGCACGCCCAGGATCGCGGCAAGCATCTCGGGACCTTTGTTGAAATAGAGACCGACGCGCTCTCCGCCGGGGCCGCTCCGTTCGAGCAGCGTGCGTGCCACGCCGTTCGCCGCCGCGTTCAACCGTGCGTAGGTCCACGATTCTTGAGGGCTCTTGACCGCGATGCAGTCCCCGTGCGCAGCCACGATTTCCTCAAAGCGTGCGGCAATGGAGGTCTCGATCTTCGAGGGCGGCACTGGCGTGAACGTTCTACAGGGACGCGCACCGAGGCACGGCTTCGGCTCGCCTGTCGCATGCAGAGGGACAGCCGCGACGGCAACACCAGGCTCACGAACGACGCGTTCCAGTATGTGCCGATAGTGGTCGAGGAACTGGGCGACGGTATCGCGCTCGAACAGCGACGTCTTGTACTCGACCGTGATATGCAGCGCGCCGTCGAGTTCGACAATCGTGAATCCGAGATCGACCGGCGCGATGCGCGTGTCGATCGTCTCGCGCTCGATACGGCATCCCGCGATTTCGAGGGCGGGAATGGGGACGTTGTCGAGTACGAACATGACTTGAACGAGCGGATTCCGGCTGAGGTCGCGCCGGGGTTGGACGGCCTCGACGATCTTGTCGAACGGGACCTCCTGATGCGCATAGGCCTGGAGCGCGCTCTCGCGAACGCGGTGCAGGAGCGTCTGAAACGAATCATTACCGAAGACCTGCGCGCGCAACGGAAGCGTGTTGATGAAGAATCCCGCGAGCGCTTCCGCTCTGGGGTGATTGCGTCCCGCCGCGGCGGCGCCGACCACAAGGTCTACCTGTCCCGTGTAGCGATGTAGTGTCGCGGCGAATGCGGCGAGCAACGTCATGTACAGCGTGGCGCCTTCCGCGCGACTCAGCGCGTGAAGATGCGCCGTCAGATCGCGCGGCAAGCTCACAAACTCGGATGCGCCTTCATAGGATTGCGTCGCAGGCCGCGCATGATCGACAGGCAACTCGACGGGGTCCGGATCGGGAGGGAGGTAATCTCGCCAAAATGCGAGCTCCCGTTCGAGAAACGCCTCGGAGATCTGGGCCCGTTGCCAGCGCGCGTAATCGGCATAATGAAAGTCGAGGCCGGGCAGCGGCGAAGGAAGCCCCTTCACGCCGGCCGAGTAGAGCGCTGCGAGTTCCCTGAGCAGCACGCCCATCGACCACCCGTCGAACACGCTGTGGTGCATGGGCAGCGCGAGGAGATGATCCTCGGCTCCGAGCGCATACAACACCGCGCGAAACAGCGGGCCGCGTTTGAGGTCGAACGGCGCGCGCAACGCCTCCGCCGCAAGGCGGCGCGCTTCCGCCTCGCGCGTTTCTTCGGAGAACGACGCGAGATCGACGCGCTGAAAGTCGAGCGGGTCGTTGTCGCGTATAACCTGAACGGGACGCCCGTCGATTTCGGCGAACACCGTTCTGAGCGGTTCGTGGCGTCGATGGATATCTTCAAGACAGCGTTGCAGCAATGCCGAATCGATCGGTCCGCGCAAACGGCACACGCCTTCGGAGAGATTGTACAGCGGCGTGCCCGAAGCCAGGCGGTCGAGGAAGAGCAGGCGTTCCTGCGCGGGCGTGGCGCACGCGAGTTTCCGGTCGGCGCCCACCAATTGCAGGAGTTCCGCCTTATGTTCGATCAGGGCTTCGCGGACCTCCGGCGTCACCGCGCCCTTGGGGGCGTTGTAGCGAAGCTGGCCGTCCCGGATCCAGAACTGGAACCCGCGTTCGATCAGGCTGGCCAGGAGCGCGGAAGCCATCAGATGCCGCCTTCCTCCACCTCGTCCTCGTAATGGGCCTCGCCGCGCGGCGCCGCCGTGTCCATGCGGCCGTTCAGAAACGTGGCCAATTCGAGCAGCGTCGGGCGATCGAAGAACTCCTTCGGTTCGAGGCGCACGCCCAGGTCGCGCTCGACGTTCGCCATCAGTTCCATGGCCTTCATCGAATCGATGCCCAAGTCGAGAAACGCCACGCCTACCGAGATCTCGTCTTCGTCCATGCCCAGCGCGCGCGCAAGCTCCTTGCGGAGATACGATTCCAAAACGCCTTGCCGGCGCGCGGGCGATAGCGAGCGCACGCGTTCGGCCAGCGAGGCGTCCGCGTCCTCAGCGCGCGGCGAGGCCTGCGCGGCGATATCCTGCGCTACGATATCGAGGCCGCTCTCGAGATAGGCATCGCGGGTGGCGCTTCGCTGGATCTTCCCGCTCGAAGTCTTGAGTAAGGTCCGCGGCGCGATCAGCACGACGCCGTGCGTTTGGATACCGTGGACATCGGCCACGGTGTTGCGCACCGCGCGCATCGCCTCGACGAGGGCGTCGCCTTGTTGTGCAGACTCGTCGCGGACTTCCTGCACGACTACCAGCGCCTCTTCACCGTCGGCATCGACGGAAAACGCACACGCGCACCCGGGGCGCAGCGCCGCGTGGCAATTCGACACCGTGATCTCGATATCCTCGGGGTAGTGGTTCGCGCCGCGCACGATGATCATATCTTTGATGCGGCCGGTGATGTACAGGTCGCCGCCGCGCACGAATCCGAGATCGCCCGTGCGGAGAAACGGGCCTTCGTCCGATCCCGCCATACGTCCGCCGAACGTCGCCTCGGTGGCTTCGGGATTGTTCCAGTAGCCCTGCGCGACCTCGGGACCGTGCACCCAGATCTCACCGACCTCGCCATCGCCGCACAACGCCGTGGTCTCGGGATTGACGATGCGGACGTCGGTGCCGGGACACGGCGTGCCGCATCCGACCAAGTCGCGGCCGCCCGGATCGCCGGCCGAAGCCTCGACGATGCGATGCCGCTCCAACGCGTCGCGCTTGACGCGCAGACAACGCGGCGCGACGCCCTTCGAGACCATGCAGACAAATAAGACCGCCTCGGCAAGTCCGAACGCGGGCGACATCGTTTCCATGCGGAATCCGCACGGCCCGAAGGTCTGGGCGAATCGCTGCAACACGTCCCATCGCACCGGTTCGGACCCGTTAATGGCGACGTTCCAACTGCTCAAGTCGAGTTGCGCGCGTTCCGCTTCCGTGACGCGGCGCACGCACAGGTCGAACGCGAAGTTCGGCGAGGCGCTGTACACGCCGCGAAAGTTCGTAATGGCTTGCAACCATCGTACGGGCCGCCGCAGGAAGTCGAGCGGCGACATCACCACGCACGTGAAATCCGCATAGATGCACGCGAACTGGCTGATCAGACCCATGTCGTGGAACTGCGGCAGCCACGTCACGAGGCACTCGTTCGGGGTGGGCTGGCACGCGACCTCGAGCGCGCCAAGATTGCCGAGCACGTTCCCGTGCGTGATCACGACGCCCTTCGGAATCGATGTTGAACCACTCGTGTACTGGAGGTACGCCAGCGAATCCAGGTCCGCATCGCGCGGCGCCCACCCGTTCCCTTCGGCATCGTCCAGCGTGTCCGTCACGGTCCAGCGCATGGCCTGCAATTCCGGCTGCGACTCGATCATCGCGCCGCCAAACGCCATCAAAGCGGACGACGTCAATGCGAGCCGCGTATCCGCGTTGCGTACGATCGCCATGAACCGCGGGATGCTCCGTGCCAGGCGCGTGGGGTCCGGGGGCGTCGTCGGAACGGGGACCATTCCCGCATACATCGCGCCGAAGAACGCCGTGATGAAATCCAGGCCCGGCGGATACAGCAGAAGCACGCGGTCGCCGGGCTTGCCCTGTGCGCTCAACGCCGCGCCAATCGCGCAACAACGTCTGTGGAACGCTGCGTTGGTAAGCTCCGGACCGAGGCTTTCTCCGTTATCAAGATACACAAACGCGCGATGGTCCGGGTCCTGTTCCGTCCGAACCACCGCCATTTCGACCAGCGAACGATACTTGGATCGATGGATAACAAGTGGATTCAATAGTATGTACTTTCCTGCCCAGCGGCACTGGATGTGTGCGCCGGGCGCCAGCCCATCCGCCGCGTTCCGCCGACCCGTCGCGGCTTCGTGCTCCTATCGGCGCAGAGGGGTATCTTCCGTGAAACGATACACAAGTTGACGGCGAATTCTACCACCGCGAGGCGCTACGGCTCAAAGTGGCGGGGGCGTCAGTTCAGTACTTCCCAGCTTCTATGTGGCTTTGTCTATTCCTGATCGTGCTCGTGATCGTGCGCGTAATCGTATTCGTATTCGAGTTACTCGCGTCCGAGCGCTGGCAGTGGTCATACCTCCAGGAAAACGATTGGCCCGTCAAGGCCACAGTCTTTCGATCTTCGCTCGATTGCGATTACGGTCACGGTTACGTGTCGTCATGAAGCCCAGCTTCACTCGGGAGGATGAAAATGCCGCGCGTCATGTGTGGCTCCGATGCATAGAGGAACGTTGGACCTCCTGTCATTCTGAGCAGCGCGAAGAATCTCCTCGCAGGTGAGGCCTTTATCGTGGGTGCGATTCTTCGCGCTGCTCAGAGCTTGTGAATGAACCGCGAAACGCCGGCGCTTTGCTTCTTGACTACGTTCTAGCTGTCATCCTGAGCGCAGCGAAGGATCTCGTAAACAATAGAGGCGTATGCCCATAGCGAGATCCTTCGCTGCGCTCAGGATGACGGAAAGGGCGAAGCCAACAAAGGAAAGCTCAAGACCTTGATATTTCTTCACACGCTCTCAGAATGACGGGAGGTCGGGTTTTCATTTTCGAGGTAGCAATAGCAGGAGCACGGGCGCTGAACCTGGCAAGGCGCCGCTCCTCACGGAACTGGGGAGCACTGGCGGGGCGTTCGTCAGGGTTTGAGGAAGCGCCGGAACGGCGCGCCGGCCATTCGGAGCACGAGTTCGCGTTCTTCGCCCGCCAACGTGCGCAACGCGGCCTGCAGGGCCACGTAGATTACGGCGCCGGCGGCGATGGACGCGACGAGTGAGTAGGGCGCCATCCAACGTACCGCAAGCGCCATGACCAGGCACGCAGCCACCGTCTTCGACGTGAGCGACACAAGGCGCATCGCTCCATATTCGGCGCGCATTCCTTGAACGAACAACACCGAGATAAACGCGTTTGCCACGACCGCCGTACACGCGACGCCCGGGACGCCCCACCGCGGGATGAGTATCAGGTTTCCCGTTACGCTAAGGAGCGCCGCGACGCCGTACGCTGTCACGACGAACCAGTTCCGGTGCGCGGAATAGAGGAACTCTTGGGCGACGCCGTTGAGGTAGAAGAACGGAGTGACGATGCAGAGCAATTGCAGTACGTACTCCGCCGCGCGCGCGTCCTCGCCCGTCGCTCCGGTGAGCAGCGCGACGATCGGGTGGGCCAGCGCTGCCACCCCGAAGCCCATCGGAAACGCGATCAGCAATGCCAAGCGGGCGGAGGTCTTCTTGAGGCGCGTGTAATGGTCAGGCGCGTTGACGCTGAACCGGCACAGCGCCGGAAACACCGCCGTGCCCCAGATCCCCGCAATCATGAGCAGCGGTTCCATGATGCGCTGCGCCCACGTGTAGATGCCGGCCGCGTGCTCGCCGCGCATCCAGGTCAGGATGGACATGTCCGACTTGAAATACACCATCGAGAACAGCGCCGCGACCGTGAATGGCACGCTCTCGCGCACTTGGGCCAGCGCCAGCGAAGGTTTGAAGTGGGGGCGTTCCCAGCCAACGAGCGCCACCGTCACCGCAACGCACAGTGCGAACCCGGCAAGGTTGCCCGCGGCAATCCCCGCATGAGCCATGGCGCTGCTGGCCGATAGGCGCAACGCGGCGTACGTTCCCGCGAGCCGCATCGCGCCTGCTGCAAACTGGACCGCCGCCAGCGAGACCATGCGTTCCCGCGCCGTCAGCAGCGCCTCGAACGGACTCTGCAACGCCCACAACACGATGACCGATATCGTGGCCATCATGACTGCGTTGCGGACCGTCGGGTCGCTCTCGATCACATGAATCGATCCCGCGATGACGGCGAAGACCGCGGCCGCAAGCAGCGCGATTACGCCCGTCGCCGTCCACACATAGGTCCACGCGACGCGCGGGTCGCGCGCGATGTCGCGTACCAAAAGCCGCTGGATGCCGAATGTGGCGAACACGGTGAACAAAGCGGGGTAGTTGAGCGCGTACCCGAACTGCCCCGACCCCTGCACGCCGAGCGCGCGAAAGATGATCCCAAGTTGGACCAAGCTTAGCGCCAGGCAGAGGAACCGCGAGACAATTAGCGCAAGCACGTTCCATCCGATGCGCGACGATTCGCGCTCGAATCCGGCAGGCGGCGTCTCGGGGCCAGGCGTCACGTCAGGTCGCCCTCGCTACGATTCGGTACACCTGCGCCAGATCCCCCGCGCTCGACTCCCACGAGAAAAGCGTGGCACGCGCATAAGCGGCATCGAGCCGGGCTTCCGCCTCGCCGCGCCGTTCCAGCAAATCCACGATGCCGGCTTCGAGCGCGTCCAGGTCAAGCGGGTCGGCCAAGATGCCGGTGTCGCCCAGAACTTCGGGCAACGACGAGACGTTCGACGTCAGCACGGGCACGCGCGCGGCCATGGCTTCGAGCACGGGGAGCCCGAATCCTTCGTACAGCGACGGATACACGCACGCATGCGCCCCGCGAAGCAGGCGTACCGCATCGGCCCGGTCGAGATAGCCCGTATGCACAACCGCCTGTTCGAGGTGCAGCCGCTCGATAGCTTCAAACACGTCGTCGCTCTTCCATCCGCGTTGCCCGGCCAGCACCAATTGCGGACACGAAGGAGCGCGCGCGCGGATTCGCGCGTAGGCTTCTATCAGACGTACGAGATTCTTACGCGGTTCCACGGTGCCGAGATGGATGAGATACTCTCCGCGGATGCCAAATCGCGCCTTCAGCACCTCTAACCGTTCGATATCGATAGCGCCTGAAAACTCGTCGAGATAGACGCCGCCGTAAACGACATGGATACGTTCCTCAGGCGCGTGCAGCAATTCTACCAAGTCAGCTTTGCAGCTTTCCGAAATCGCGACCAGGGCATCGGCGCGCGCCACGGCATGGCGTAACAGCGCGCGATGATATTCGAGGTTGTCGGCGGTGTGCGTGTCGGGATAGCGCAGTCCCGAGAGATCGAACACCGTGACGACACGGCGCGCGCGCTTCGTCGCGGGCAGCAGATGAAACGCTCCATGCGCCACGTCGACCGGTCCCGTGAACCACTCGATGGGCGGCCACTCAAATCGCGTCCACAGCGCATTCTTCAACCGCGTTGGCCAGCGCACGCTCCGCCACGCCGAACACTCGTCTCGCAGCGCGCGCACGACCTCGGGAACCGCCTGCGCCGAACTCGCGAAAACGCGCAGATCTAAACCCGCACGCAGGCGCGCCAGCGCAAGGAACAAGTGCAGCGTGTAATAACCCACCCCAGTCAACGGCTGTGGGACCAGGCAACTCAGATCGAGGCCGATTGCGATACGTGGCTCGGACAACGCGTCATCCTTCCGCATGGAACATCGTCTTCAATGCCGCGAGTATAGCAAGCCGAAGGGAAACGGGGGAAGAGGGAAAAGGCGAAACCTAACTGAAGGAAACAAGTCCGGGTTTCAAAAATGGTCGGGGCGACTGGATTTGAACCAGCGACCCCTAGACCCCCAGTCTAGTGCGCTAAACCGGACTGCGCTACGCCCCGACCCGATGATCGTACGTCTGCAAGAGTACCTAATCGGGAAGAGTAAGTCAAATTCGTGATCCCAGATCTGTCCTTGATCCTCGTAATCACGGGGAATATACTCGCGCGACGTTTCCCGAAGACCATCTCGAAACGCATGCGGTGTCCGTGGCGGCCCCTTGCGCAATGGTTCTTGCAATGGTTCTTGCCGGCTAGGCAGGCCGTGCTCGCAATTCCCGCCCGCACCCTAAGTGGCTTAAGTTCTCCGGCAACGCGAACGCGCCCGTGCTCAGTGTGGATATGGGTCTATTCTGGATTAGCAAAACCTTCCATTACGCCAGCCGCTTCCGCCGGCGCGGCGTGATCCTTTTGGCCGCGCTCGGCCCGGGATCATCACCATGGTCGCCGACAATGACGCCGGAGGCATCTCCACATACGCGGTCACAGGATCGAAATACGGCTTCAATCTTCTCTGGGTATTCTTTCTGCTCGTTCCGATGGCGTTCTTTGTGCAGGAAATGACAGTCCGTCTCGGCGCCGTGTCGAAACGGGGGCTTGCGGAAGCGATCTTCGACGGCTTCGGGCCTTTTGGGGGATGGTTCTCGCTTCTCGATCTGGCGATTGTCAATTGGCTGACGCTCGTAACGGAGTACATCGGGATGGCCGCGGCAATGAGCATCTTCGGCATTCCGCCTTGGGTGACGGTCATCGGTGTGACGGCCATCTTGATTGCGGTCGTTCTGACCGGGAAGTACATGACGTTCGAGCGGCTGACGCTAGTGTTCTGCGCGTTCAACCTGGTTTACGTTCCGGCGGCCTTCTGGGCCATGGAGACTCCGGCCGCGCCCGCGTGGAGCGCCGTGGCCGGCGGATTCATTGCGCCACATTTCCCTGCGGGCCTCACGCAAGATCTTCTATTCGTCATCATGGCCAACATAGGCACTACGGTTACGCCGTGGCAGATCTTCTTTCAGCAAAGCGCCGTGGTGGACAAAGGCTTCGACGTGCACGACATTCGCTTTGGCAAGGTCGATACGTTTGCGGGATCGTTGATGACCGGGATTGTGGCCACGTTTATCATCGTGACGACGGCCGCGGCGTTTCATTACCACCAGCCGCCGATCGTCATCGAGGACGCCAAGCAAACCGCCGAGGCGCTTGTCCCGCTGCTGCCTCACGGCGAAGGCGACTGGGCGCGGCGCTTGTTCGCGATCGGCCTGTTCGACGCGGGATTCCTCGGCGCGCTGTGCATCTCGCTATCGACGTCGTGGGCCGTGGGTGAGGTCTTCGGATGGGCCCACTCGCTGAACAAGAGCGTGCGTGAAGCGCCGTGGTTCTACGTGTTGTATCTGGGCATGCTGGGCACGGCGGGCGCGGTGGTGCTGATTCCCGGAGCGCCGTTGATTACCATTACCATGTTTGTCCAGGTGGTCGCGGTGACGTTGCTGCCCGCGGCACTGGTATTCCTGATACTATTACTGAACGACCGCGCGTCCATGGGCGAACACGTGAACACACGAGGACAGAATATCGCCAACGGCATCATCGTGGTCTTTGTGATTCTGATGTCCACGTGCTTCGCGGTCAGTGTGTTGTTCCCGAACCTGTTGCGATAGGCACGAGGAGACGGGTCATGATAGAAGGGCAGGCAGCTTCGCGCGCATATGCGGCCTCCTCGGGCATGAAGGAGTTCAGGTTTCTGTATTTCTCGGAACTCCTCAAACTGCCGGTGTGCGCGGGCAAGATCAAAGACCGGATAGGCCAAGTCACCGATCTGGTGTTCCGTTTGGCGGAACCCTATCCCGAAGCCGTGGGACTCTACATCGAACATGGATGGGGCAAGCCCACTGAGTTGGTGCCGTGGGACAAGGTCTTGCGGATTGAGGACGATGCCGTGTTCGTGGCGCCCCCGCCCGAAGGCGGAGCGTACGCGCCGTTCGTCGACCAGCCTGGCTGGATCCTCATCAATGAACATTTCATGGGCCGGACCATCCTCGACATGGACGGAAGGCAAGTCGAAGTCGTCAACGATGTCCATCTGCTCGAGTCCAAGGGCAGGGTCTTGCTGGTGCACGTCGAGGTTTCGCTCAATGGCTTCTTCCGCAAGTGGCGCCTGAAATGGTTGCGCCTGGGAAAAGACCGTCTGATCTCGTGGCGCTACGTCCAGCCGCTGTCGCTCGAAGACGCGGGCGTCAAAGACGCGGTGAGTCTCTCCGTCACGCGCAAACAACTGAAAGATCTTCCAAGCGAGGATCTAGCGGACGTCCTCGAGACGTTGTCGGGCGAGGAGCAACAGGCCTTCTTCTCGGTCCTGGATTCCGAAAAAGCCGCCGAAACGCTCATGGAAGCAGAGCCGCGCGCGCAACGCCAGCTTATTTCAAACCTGCGCCGCGAGCGCGCTCAGACCATCCTGTCCGAGATGTCCGCGGCGCAGTTGGCCGACCTGTTCAGCGTTCTCCCGCACGACGAGGTGAGCAATCTAATGCCGCTCCTGCCTTCGGATCAGGCCCAGAAGATCAGGGACATCCTTTCGACGCGCGAATCGACGGCGAGCGCGCTGATGTCCTCCGACTACGTTGCGTTTACCAAGGACGCGAGCGTAGGCAGTGTGATGCGCGCCCTGCGCGAATCGGGCTGCGATTCGGAAGCCATTTCGTATATCTATGTGGTTGTCGAAAGCGAGCGTATCGTCACCGGCGTGGTGGATCTCCGCGACATGGTGCTCGCGGACGAATCGGCGACGCTGGGCGCGCTCATGGCGTCGCCGGTCGTCGCCGCCGAGGCCGACGATCTGCGCGACGATTTGGTGGAGCTGTTTTCCAAGTATCATTACCGAATGCGGCCCGTGGTCGATGCGAATGACCGAATATTGGGCGTAGTGCATTTCAACGACATCATGAAAGGCATGGTGACGCGTGCGCGCGTGTGAGGCATGGCCGTGGCTCGCATAACGATGACCCGCAAGGTGAAGGCCGTCCTGCTGGTCCTGCAGATTTACATTCTTGCGATGCTGGCGCTTATCGTGTTCAAGTTCATCCAAGGGTTGTAACAAGCACAGAAGGATTGGTTCGGCGTTACGGAACCTGTCTATAATGACGCCGAGTTGGAGGGACTTGCCGATCGGCCCGAGCAGTTTCGGGCCGCATCGAGAGGCGGGTTTAGGTGGGAACGTACGTAGCAGTCAAGGAGTGGGTGTCATGACGCGTCATGGAAGAGGTTTCACGCTCATCGAGTTGCTGGTAGTCATCGCGATCATTGGAATCCTGGCAGCCATCCTGCTGCCGGCGCTCGCGCGCGCCCGCGAGTCGGCCCGGCGGGCGAGTTGCCAGAACAATCTGAAACAGATCGGCCTGGTGCTGAAGATGTATGGGAACGAGTCGAAGGGGCAGAAGTTCCCGACGATCGATCTCTACTCGTGTGATGATCCCTATACCCTCGGGACCGATCCCTCGTTTGTGGTCAACATGTTCCCGTTGTTTCCGGAGTATCTGACGGATCCGGCTGTCCTTCTGTGCCCCTCGGACCCGGACGGTACCGATGTCGCTCAGGTCTTCAAGGATGCGGATAACAAGACCGAGGTGTGGAACGGCGTGGGCATGGCGCCGACGGATAGCGTGCCGAATACCGCGTTCTATCCCTGCGAAGTGGATAACGACACCGCCAGCTATTTCTATGTGAGTTGGGCGCTGATGTTCCCGGGTATCACGGACGATCCGCATATATTCACCTCGACGGATACATCGTCGCTGCTGGCCGAGGCCACATCCTACTTCGTGAGCAAAGGCATCCCGTCGGCTACGATCCAAGGCTTCGCCACGGCCATCACCACGATGATGGTCAACATGAACGATCCGGCGATGGGTTCGGATCAGTTCCGCAAGCTTGACGAGGACATTCCGGCCGGCGCCGTCACGGTGTACCGACTCCGCGAAGGCATCGAGCGCTTCTTTATAACGGACATCAACAATCCCGCGGCGACCGCGCAAGCGCAGAGCGAGATCTCGGTGATGTCGGACTTCGTGTCGAACGATCCTGGTGGCTATATGCAGTTCAACCATTTGCCGGGCGGGGCGAACGTCCTGTTCATGGATGGCCACGTGGAGTTTCTGCGCTACCCGAACAAGTGGCCGGCCAGCCCGCTGCTTGCCGCGGTCATCGGCGCGTAGCATTCTTCTGAACGGATGCCGGGCGCCGGGAAGCGATTTCCGGCCCCCGCATCTAACCAGTAGTCAATTTCAATCAATGAGATGCCGCACGTGACACCCAAGGACATAGTTCGAGCCGCGATCGAATTCACAGGGCCGCCGCGGCTCCCTATCAACTACTGCAATCGCGACTTCGAGTGCAGCGACACGATTGGCGTGGGCTTCGGCGCAGCGCGGGATTTTGTGCCATCCGAGCCGGGTGCGACCGAATGGGGGTATGTCTGGGAAGTGCTGGACAAGACTATGGGCCAGCCGCGTTCGCACCCGCTGGCGGACTGGCGTTCCGCCGATGCCTACGTTCCTCCTGACCCGTACGCGCCAGCGCGTTTTGATGGGATAGAGGCGCAGTTGGCCGCTTCGGCGGATCGTTTCCTCAAGTTTGGCGTGGGCATTTCTGGATTCAATCAGGCGACGTTTCTGCGCGGCATGGAAGCCTTTCTCGCGGACCTGTACACGGATCGCGAGAAGGCCGAGCGCGTGCTGGATATCGTGTTCGATTTCGAGAACGGACTGATCGATCAAGCCGTGTGCTATCCTGTCGACTGCATGGCGTTCGGCGATGATTGGGGCACACAGAAAGGGCTGATTATCGCGCCGGAACTGTGGCGCGAAGTGTTTCGCGAACGCTACGCGGAACAGTTTTCTCGAATACACGCGGCGGACAAGAAGGTCTGGTTTCACTCCTGTGGGCACGTGCACGCGATTATTGGCGATCTGATTGAGATCGGCGTCGACGTCATCGAGTTGTTGCAGCCGGATCTGCTGGGGGTGGAACGTCTCGCGCGCGATTTCGGCGGGAAGGTTTGTTTCTGCTGCTCGGTGGATCATCAACGACGGGCCATTTCGGGAACGCGTGACGACATCTTCGCGTATGCCAAGTATCTGAAGGACACGCTGGGCGCGTTCAATGGAGGCTTTATCGCGTACATCGAAGACTACGCTTGCCTCGGCATGGGCGAACAGAACTATCAATGGATCCGCGAAGCGTTCGGCAGCCAGCTTCAAGGCTGATGTTGACCAACGGAATAGCTCTGCCTTCCTCCGCGAGGAACAGTGTTCACACCCCCATGGGTGCCTGTTTCGACAGATCGATCAGCTCAATTCCTCGCGACTGACAAACGTCATAGAAATCCTTGGCGTTATTGGTGAGTAATCCATGTTTGCGCACGTTCCGATCGTCAAGGATCAACCGAACGACCATGTCGACCAGGCTTATACTGCGCTTCGATGTCCGAGCGAGAAAGAGCGTTTGCTTCAACGCCTCTTCTCGATATGCCAAATCGCAAATTCTCACAACGTGCGGCCGCTGCAATATGCGCTCGATCTCGTCCATCCGAGTCCGGCGTTTGCAGAACCGTGTGTTAATAAACTCGTACAACGTAGGCCACGGAAGCAGGACGCTTCTCTCATTTAGAAGACTCGCACGTTGCGCGGCAATCGCATGATAGGGATCCGTTTCATCGAACAACGCGATCCAGAATCCGCTGTCGACGACAACCGACCTTGGAAAACTAGTCCTCACTATCCTCGACCTCCTGACTTACGGTGGCATAGCCAGTCCAAGGAGCGCTCTTCCGTGAGCCAAAAAGGAAACGGCCTTTAATGCCCTTACCCTCCTTACGGACAATATAGATCCGCCCACGGTTGCGGAGGTCGCGAACGTTCTGCGACAGGTCTTCTTTCAACTCTTCGATAAGATCGGATTCGAACTCATATTCCACAAACGCGAGACTGTCGCCGCATTCTTTTGCCCCGTGTCCGTCAAGCCATGCGTATAGCCCCTCGTAATCTCCCTGTACCCCCAAGTCGTAGGAAATCCACAGTATCCTCTTCATGTTTCTCTCCTTTTTGCCGACTCCAAAGAACATAGCAGGATGCCCATCCTGTTTCCAATTCCGCAAGAAGAGACTTTTCTCGACTTTCGTCACTACCTCAGACGCATCCGCATTGGAGGCTAGCCGTCTACCAGAACTTCTTGTACCGCCAGTACGCCATCACACCGGCGGCCGAGCCCACGGCGAGTCCCATGACGAGCCAGAAGGTCAGCGGATTGTCGTGGCTCAGCGGCATGATGACGTTCATGGAGAAGGCGCTGACGACGAAGGTGGGGACCATGATACCGACGGTGATGATCGTCAGGGTCTTCATGATCACGTTGAGGTTGTTACTGACGATCGAGACGCGCGCGTCCATCACGCCGGCAAGCACGTTCGAATAGATCTCGGCGAGCTTGTAGCACTGATCGTTTTCGACGCTGATATCGTCGAGGAATTCCGACTGCTCCGTGCCGATGCCGATCTTGGCCATGTTGTTCTTCAGCTTCGAAATCAGGACGCTATTCGTGTGGATAGCGTTCAAGTAATAGACCAGACTCTTTTCCAGCGAGAAGAGGTCCACGAGAAACTTGTTGTCCATCGATGAGTTGATCTTGTTCTCGAGTTCATTCGTGACCATGTTGATGACCTTGAGATGTTCGAGAAAATGGAAACTCACCCCATAGATCAACCGCAAGAGAACGTCCACGAGCGAATGTACGGCGAGAAACGACTTGCCGCCGAATAGCTGATCGCCTTCCGCGACAATGACCACCAGGCGCTCCTTGAATAGGAACAAGCCCATCGACGTTACGCGAAACATGAACTGTTCCGCGCCGGAGTAATTCTTCGGGCGTTTGACGATCAGCGCCACGTGTTCCGGTTCGAACTCGAGGCGCGACAACTCGTCCGGGTCGAGCGCGCTGGCCAGCGTGTGTTCGTCGATCTTCAGTTGGTCGATCAGGTAACGCTTCTCCTGATCGTCCGGGCTTGTAAACACCAGGATGGGCGCATCCTGGGCGTCGTTCTCGGCCACCCGGCCACCCTGAATGCAGTATCGTTTTAACATGCCATCTTGCCCCTCGCGGCTTCACGCATCCGCAGGATATTCCGTTTGCGCCTTCGCGAAACCGCCGCGTATGGCTGCTGCACGCAGCCGATCTTGTGAGGTGATCCTGACTGTGAGGACAGGCGGGAGTATAGCCCCGCGCATACGCGCGGGTCAATCGCGGACGGGGCTTGCGCATAGACTCAAGGGCGGACTCGATGACCAAGCGCTGCGCGTTTGGTTTCCCTTTCGGCATCGTGTATGCTATGCGGTTGTGTGCGTATTCAACTCAAAAGCGGGAGGTCTCTACCAATGAATCAGTATAATATTCTGCTTGACCCAGCGAAGTTGCCGGATGCGTGGTATAATATTAACCCGGATTTGCCCGCGCCCCTGCCTCCGCCCTTGCATCCCGGAACGTTGCAGCCGCTGAACCCCGAAGATCTCGCCGCGCTGTTCCCGCCGGACCTCATCGCGCAGGAGATGTCTGGGGAGTCGATGATCTCGATTCCGGGCGAAGTGATGGATGCGTACCGCCTGTGGCGTCCCACGCCGTTGCGCCGGGCCTATCGTCTCGAAAAGCTGCTCGACACGCCCGCGAAGATCTTCTACAAGAATGAAAGCGTCAGCCCGGCCGGCAGCCACAAGCTCAACACGGCCGTCGCGCAGGCGTACTACAACAAACTCGCCGGTACCGTTGGCCTTTCGACCGAAACGGGCGCGGGCCAGTGGGGCACGGCGCTGTCGATCGCGTGCAGCATGTTCAAGATGGACTGCACGGTGTACATGGTGCGCGTCAGCTTCACGCAGAAGCCGTACCGCCGCAGCCTGATGCAGACCTACGGCGCGAAAGTCCTTTCCAGCCCGAGCGACACCACGGACTACGGCAAGAAGGTTCTCGAAGAAATGCCGGATACATCGGGCAGCCTCGGCATTGCGATTTCGGAAGCCATCGAGATCGCGGCGAAGAGCGGCGGCTCAATCAAGTATAGCCTCGGCAGCGTGCTCAACCACGTCCTGCTGCACCAGACCATCATCGGCGAAGAAGCGAAGCTCCAGATGGCCAGCGTAGGCGAATATCCGGACGTCGTGATCGGCTGCTGCGGCGGCGGATCGAACTTCGCCGGCATCGCGTTCCCGTACGCGCAGGACAAGATACGCAACGGCAAGAAGATTGACTTCATCGCCGTCGAACCCACGGCGTGCCCGACGCTGACCCGCGGCCTGTACGCCTACGACTTTGGCGACACCGGCCAGATGACGCCGTTGCTCAAACAGTACACGCTGGGCCACGACTTCGTGCCGTCCGGTATTCACGCGGGCGGGCTGCGCTATCATGGCGTGGCGTCGCAGCTTGCGCTCCTCGTCAAGGAAGGCGTCATGAGCGCGGTCGCATACCATCAGAACCCGTGCTTCGAAGCCGCCCTGATGTTTGCGCGCGCCGAGAGCATCGTCCCCGCGCCGGAATCGTCCCACGCGATCCGCTGCGCGATCGACGAGGCGCTCAAGTGCAAAGCGACCGGCGAGAAGAAGACCATTCTCTTCAATCTCAGCGGCCACGGCCATTTCGACATGACCGCTTACGATGCCTATCTGAGCGGCAAGCTCGTGGATTACGAACTCGACCAGGCGCTCATCGACGCCGCCGAGGCGCGCATCCCGAAAGTCGGATAGAGACTGGCCAACGAACCATCCTCAAGGAGACGCTCGCAAGAGCGTCTCCTTGTGTTATAGGCAGGCATCAAAGAGGAGTTCGCCATGTTGTTCTTGACCACGCCCCTAACCGTCTGGCCGCTGACCTTATTCATCCTCGCCTTCTTCGGGGCATTCGCGGCGCTTGCCCTGAAGCTCAAGATTCCTTCGCTCGATCGCGACCTGCCGCCCAAGCCCGTTTTTCGAATCCTCATTGTCGTGTGGTTTGTGGCTATCTGCATCCTGGTCACGCTGATCGACGCCCCGGACATCGACGCGTTGAAAGGCATGCAGAGCATGATCTTCATGGTGTCCACGTTCTTTGGGCTTCCGCTGACCATGCCGCTGTTCGCCGTCGCGATCTACGCCTTCGTGTGTGGAATGCACAAGCAGCCCGTCCGCCTGTCTTCAGCCTGCCTGCTGGGCCTTGGCGCGCTCGGTCTCGGCCTGGCGTTCTCCAATGTTCACGACGTGATCTGGTGCGGCTGCATTACGGACGGGTACCGGCATGCGCAAAAAGCGGGCGGCGACCTTGTCGCCTTTGCCTGGCTGGGTGAACGGTTCGGAATCTCGGACGAGGTGCTCTACGACTATGCGACGCTCGGTCCGAGCGCCTTCGTCATGGTGCTCGGGGAACTCGCGATGGCTTGCGCGGCCTTCATCCGGTTGAAGCGGAACTACGTCGGCGCGTGATTTGCGTTCGCGCCGCCGCCGCCGCCATACTATCGGCCATGCAGGATGCCGCTTCAGTCGGCGTCCCGTAAAGCGTTTCGCGACGCTTGTCCGAGAAACAGAGTCGAAGGAGTGCCTGTCTTGAATGAATCCCCGTGGGTCGATGGGTTGACCTTTTCGCAGATGCTGGCGAAGGTTGCGTCCGAATTCGGCGCGCGCGACGCCGTGGTCTTTCCGCAACTCGAGTTGCGTTGGAGCTATGCCGAATTCCTCGAACGCATCAAACGCATGGGCCGCGCGCTCATGGCGATCGGCGTAGGTCCCGGCGACCATGTCGGCATCTGGAGCACGAATTGGCCCGAGTGGCTGCTCGCGCAGTTCGCGGTGCCGTATGTCGGCGGCGTGCTCGTGAACGTCAACCCTGCCTACCGCGTCCACGAACTCGAATACATCATTCGGCAGGCCGACATCCAGGTCCTGCTGCTCACGGATGCGTTCAAGCACAGCAACTATGAGTCGATGATGGCGGAACTCATCCCGGAACTGGATGCGGTCGCATTCGACGAACCGTGGAGTACCGCGCGATTCCCGCGTCTTCGCCACGTGGTCAGCATCAAGAATGCGCCGTCGCGCACGGGCATTTGGCCGTGGAACGAATTCCTCGCCCAGTACCACCAGGTTAACGACGCTACGCTCGCGGAACGCGCCGCGTCGGTGACGAGCGAGATGCCCTCGAACGTGCAGTACACCTCGGGCACCACCGGCTACCCCAAGGGCGCGATGTTGTCGCACCGCAACATGCTCATGAATGCGTTTCACATCGGCAGCCGGATGCGCTTCACCGAAGCCGACCG
Source organism: uncultured Nitrospiraceae bacterium (assembly GCA_964402555.1). GTDB lineage: Bacteria > Hydrogenedentota > Hydrogenedentia > Hydrogenedentales > SLHB01 > CAYOCT01. Next base: position 143,205 of record CAYOCT010000007.1, read on the forward strand.
CCTGTGCATCCCCGTGCCGTTCTATCACTGCTTCGGCTGTGTACTTGGCACACTCACGTGCGCGATACGCGGCGCCGCCATGGTCATTCCCGCCGAGTCCTTTGACCCCGAGCGCACGCTCGAAGCCGTCGAGAAGGAGCGCTGCACCGGACTGCACGGCGTGCCCACAATGTTCAACGCGGAACTGCACCTGCCCGACTTCGACGAGTACGATCTCTCCACGCTACGCACCGGGATCATGGCCGGGAGCCCCTGCCCGATCGAGCTAATGAAACATGTCACGAGCCTGATGCACTTGCGCGAACTGACGATCGCTTACGGACTCACCGAAGCCTCGCCTGTCATTACGCAGTCCGAGACTTCGGAGTCCCTCGATATCCGCGTCAGCACCGTCGGCACAATACTGCCCGGTGTCGAGGTCCGCATCGTTGATCCGAAGACCCTGCAAGACATGCCCGACGAAGAACCCGGCGAACTTTGGACGCGCGGCCACGGGGTCATGATCGGCTACTACCGCGACCCCGAAGCGACCAAACAGGTCATCACCGAAGACGGGTGGCTCCGCACTGGCGATCTTGCCGTGCGTACGGCGTCGGGGCATTACCGCATTACGGGGCGCATCAAGGACATGATCATCCGCGGCGGCGAGAACATCTATCCCCGCGAGATCGAAGAGTTCCTGTTGACCCACCCCAAGATCTACGACGTGCAAGTCGTCGGCCTGCCCGACAGTCATTACGGCGAGCAGATCGCCGCGTGGATCATTCCTAAAGATCCGTCACTGACGGAAGAAGAAATCCGGGCATTCTGCAAAGGCGAGATCGCCCACTACAAGATCCCGTACTACGTCAAATTCGTCACAGAATTCCCCCTGACCGTTTCCGGTAAGATTCAAAAGTTCCGCCTGCGCGAAATGGGCATCGAGGCCTTCGACCTCCACGAAGCCGCCCGCGCGCGCACCGCATAGCAACATGTAGCACGAACCCATTTGGCGATTCGTCACGGTGTCATTCTGAGAGCTTATGAAGAAATGACAAGGTCCCGCGATTTCGTTTGTCGGCTCCGTCCTTCCTGTCATCCTGAGCGCAGCGAAGGATCTCATAAGCATTAGAGGCCTATGCACATAGCGAGATCCTTCGCTGCGCTCAGGATGACAGGCAATATGCAGTCAAGAGGCAAAGCGCCCGCGTTTCACAATTTCTTCACAAGCTCTGAGCGTAGCGAAGAATCTCGCTTAGGAGAGCGCTTAGACGTTCGAGGGATTGCCTGCGTATCCACTCCGGCCGTGGCCTTGGTTACTCCGCGACCGCGAGGGCTTGCCAGACTTCGTCTTCGATCGTTCGCAGGGACACCGGCTTCACCAGGACTTTGGCTACGCTTCCGAGCGCCGACTCTTCCGACTGGTGCAAGAAGCCGGTTACGACGATGATTGGGAGGTTGGGACGCTCGCGTTTCAGGATACGGATCGCTTCCGTGCCCGTCATACGCGGCATCTGCAAGTCCATCGTGACGACATCGTAGCGGTTGGCCGAGCATTTCTCGACGGCTTCGACGCCGTCGCCCGCCACGTCGGTATGGAATCCGCGCATGGAGAACCACTCGTTGAAGGCGTCGCGAACCACCTTCTCGTCATCCACGATCAAGATGCGCGGTTTCTCGATTGTTTCCTGATCCACGTCACCGCCTTGTCTTGGATACTCCAAACCTTCCCCATCGCTGGCCGCCCTGGTATCCTAATGCCGGGCCGTTTGGAACTTCACCCCGATCGAAGTACTCGCGCTGGAGGCAGAACTTCTTGACTCGAAGAGACCTCAACTTCAAGCGTATTATACCCCAAACCTTCCATATTGACAAATACATTCATAACCTATTGATGTGAATTGTGTTATGTCTATTGAGCGGCGGCGACGTCGCCGCTTCATAGGCCCCTTTGCCTCACGTCGCCATGCGCTAGGCACCAGCAGATCGAGGAGGCGCGGGCTACACGCGCCGCGCCTCCTTGAACGAGTACTATTGGAACTAGAACTTGGCCGGTTCTATCCGGTTGACGAAGTCGAGTTCCGCGACCGTTTCTAGGTCCGCCACGCGGATACGCGCGTGGACCATTTTGCCTGCCGCCGTGTGAGACAGGATCTTCACGCCCTTGGCTTTGAGGGCGTCGAGCTTCTCCTGCGAATCGTCGGCCAAGCGTGCGAACACTTCAACCCATCCCGCTTTGACCTTCACGGAGTCGCGTTCGTAGTTGCCGTCGACGAGTTTCGATGCCAGATCCCACAGGCTCGGGTCGATCTTGGCATGGCCTTTTCCTGCCGTTGGCGCAACCACCATCTCCGGCTTAGGTTTCTCCGCCTCCACGCGTTCGCTCAGCACCGGAGGGGACGCAGGCGGGGGAGGTGGCATGATACCCAAGGCGCTATCGGCCGCGCCGAGGCGCCGCATGGCCCTGGGGGCGGCGGCCGATTCGGGGAGGTTAATGCCATTCTTCATCGGCGCGTTCTCATTAGCGAAACCGCTGCCTAATTGTGTCGGCGCCGCGAAGTACGCAGAGCCGGCGCTTACTTTAGCTTTAACGGTCTCTTCGCCAAACACTCCCTCGTAACTGACACCATCGGTCATCTCGACCGGGACATGGACGGTCTTGGGTTTGCCGTTTTCGTTTACGATTTTCTCCTCGACCGCGACGAAGCTCGTGTATTGCGTGACCAGACTGAAATCCAATCCGAGCTTGGTCACTTCGTCTTTGACCTTGTCATCGGGCGTGCCGCGTTGCGCACCGAGCCAGTCCTGATCCATCAACCACGCGATGCGCTCGCGCGCCCAGAGCGGCGCGAGTACATCGTGCGCGGCCTCCTCCGCGGGCAACGTGACGGGTACTGTGCGTTCGAACGGTCCGGCGACGGTCTTCCCGCGTAGCGTGATCGTGCCCGTGTGGCTGCCTTCGTAACGCCCCTTGAGCACCACGGGCTGGCTCGAAAACAGGTCGGGGAGCGCGTCGGGATCGGGATACACGTCCTTGACCGGCAGGCCGCCGAAATCCACCGTGATGTCGGTCAGAACCGGGCATTGCGTCCGTTCGTGGAACCGTTTCGCCGCGGCGTCGCCGTCGGATTCGAGGTTCACGATCTCCAATGCGCCGCGTCCGAGCCGCGCCATGCCTTCGATGAGGAACCGATTGACGCCGTTGCCGATCCCGAACGCGAACACGCGCGCGGTCTTCGCGTTCTTGCGGACGGCGTCGAGGATCTCCATGTCATTGCCGATGAACCCGTCCGTCATGAAACACACCATGCGCAGCCGTTCCGGATCGTTCTGGTTTTCGAGCGCGGCGCGGATCGCGGGCATCATTTCCGTGCCCCCGCTCCCTTCGAGATTCGCAAGATATTCGAGCGCTTTCTTGCGGTTCTCTTCGGTGTTCGGCACGGGGCCGCTGAAGCAATAGCCCATGCCGCCCGAGAACGACACGAGGTTGAATGTGTCCTTCGGGTTCATCTGCTCGATGCACAGGCGCATCGTCTTCTTGGCCTTCTCGATCGGGAACCCGCGCATCGAGCCGCTGCAATCGATGACGAACATCATCTCCTTCGGCGCGGCCTGTTCCGGCGTCACGCGGTCAGGCGGTTGCAGAATCAGCGTGAAGAACCCACCCTTGGCATCGGCGTGCGTCAGCACCGCGTCGTTGATCTTCTTGCCCGACACCGCGTACCGCAACACGAAATCCCGATTCGGGATCTCCTTCTTGTTCTTCAACGAGACCACGGCCTTGGAATCCGCGGGACGTTCGACGTCCACTTCATGCAGTTCCGACTTGATATCCTGAATCGGCAGACCCGCGTCGAGGCGCACCGTCAGCGCGATATCGTGGCCCGCGCGCGTGCCTTCCGGCGTGACCGCCGGCGTGATGCGCTCCGCATCGGGGACTTGCGCCGTGCCTTTCACAGGACCGAGCGGCGCATCGGGCGGTTGCGGCTGCGCGCCGGGAATGTACCGCGGCCCCACGACCATTGGGAACGAAAACTCGTACAGGCCTTCTTCGAACTTCAGGTACTCGACATACGAAATCGTGATGAGGATGCTCTCGCCGGGCATGATATTGGCCACGGACTGCGTAAAGATGTTGGGCCGTTCCTGGTCGAGCAGGCTCGCCGTTTTGCCGGCGTTCTTCGCTTCCTGATAGATTCGCTGCGCTTCCTCGCGCTTCTTGATCAGCCCCTTGACGACGCGCTCGCCAATGGTCATCGTCATCGAATCCACCGCCCCGCGATCCGACATCGGGAACGTGTAAATTGCCTCGATCGGTTCCTGGAACGGATTGCCGAAATCCTGCGTCAACGTCACCCGCGCGATGAATCCCGAAATATCGACGTTCACCTCGGTGTGTTTCAGTGGACAAAACCCGAGTGGGTGCTTGTCCTTGTCCACCGCTTGAAGCGAACCTTCCGTAACCGCCGCCACGCACGGCGCGGCAAACCCTACCATCGCCAACATGTAAAGCACCGCTCGCATCGTCTTCATGAGCCACTCCTTTCGGTTCCAAGCGTCTCCGGCGGGCCCGCCATGCTACGCATCCAATACTCGGACCCACGGAAAGGTTGCCTGACTGTCATGTCGAATAGGACACCGTTTCTGCGCGAAAGTTCGATACCGCGCTTGGAGAGTTCTTCTGGGATTGCTTTTGAAGTGCGGCGAACGTTCGCGGCGTTGGCTGAGATGCGCGTGGGGGACTTGAAGATCCGGCTGAAGCGCCGGATCATCGGCGCCGTCCTTGTCTCCAAGCGAAAGGTCTACCAGCGCAAAGTCGGGACGAGTGCCCGCGGCTGTTGGCTGTGTTTCGAGGGAGAGTCCCAGACCGCTCCCCGCTCCCGTGCCAACAGAGAAGTCGGTCCTCGAAGCGCGGCAGGGCGGTTGGTTACGGCAAGCACGCGGATAGGCATCGGCCTGCTCTCCATGACCATCGCCATGGGATCGCTTCTACGTCGGCCTTGCCTATCCGCGTTTCACGAGACTCCTCACTCTTTCATCGCTCTCTCACGTGCCGTCCTTGCGTTAGTTGCTTCTGGCCAGGCGGAAGCCGATGGTCCCGTCCTGTACGGTCGGAGCGGCAATCATGCGACAGGCAGTGCGGCATTCGTAGTAGTCGGAATTCCAACTGCCGCCCCGATAGAGGCGGTTAGTGCCGGTTGACGGCCCTGTCGGATTGGTCTGATCGGCGGCGGTATAGGCGCTGTACCAGTCGTTCACCCACTGCCAGACATTTCCGCTCATGTCGTAGGCGCCCACGGGGCTTGGGCTGTTCAGCGTCGCCACACTGCCGTTCGGGCTGACGTTCGTTCCGTTGAACCAGCCAACCGGGGAGGTGTACGGAGTGCCGGTCAGTCCGAGCGGATTGAGAATGGCGGAGACCGTTCCATTGTACCAAATGTCGTTGCATCGGTTGTTGCTTCCCGGTCCCGAGTTCGTGTCGCTCAAGAACCCGTAGACCCGGTGAATGGGGTTGTCGATATTGCTCTCGTCCCACGCTGCGGCGTATTCCCATTCCGCCTCCGTTGGCAAGCGGTACCCACCTGCGGTCGGGGGGGCAACCGTCAATGGCCAGCCCGCCGCGGACATGTTGTAACAGGGCGTCAGCCCCTGCCACAGGCTCAGCCAGTCGCAGAATGCCGCGGCGCCATACCACGTGAGCGTTATCACGGGATGCGTGTCCGTGGCGTAATCCGTGGCGCCCGGCAGCCCGACGCGCGTCTTCGGAGAAAACGCTCCGCCAACGTACTCGATGTTGCAGAGCGCGGATGTCAGACTCAGGATGAGTTGCAGATTGCCGCCCGCATAGATATCGCCCGACCCGGCCCATGCCGCGCCGCCCGAGGTCTTCAAGTAGCCCTGCGCCAAGGCCCAGTTGAGCACGTCGCAATACTCCTTGTTCGTGACAGGATATTTCCCAAGCGAATAGGCGCCCAGCGTCACATAGTGTTGCGGTACTTCGCCGTAGCTGCCATAGGACGCGTCGTCGCCAAACCCGCTGCTGCCCATTCTGAAGACATCAGTGGCGATGGCTACGGTATTGGGAACGACAAATATCGTGTCGCTTGCCACGTTGGAAACTTGGCCCTCCGCATTCTGGACTTTGAAATAGACCGTCCGCGGCCCCAGCCCGTAGCTAAGGGCGAACAAGGGCGCCGTCTCGTAGGGCTGCCACGACGCGCCCGTGAAAGACGCGGACTCGCTGGCCATGTAGAGCGCCGCCGCGCCGAAGCATGTGTTGTTCAGGGCAACCTCGGCGCCGCTCATGGCCGTGGCCGCACCGTTGTCGATCGCGAAGGTATTCAAGCCAAACGTCGATACGGCCACTCGGAACCCGAGGTCGGTGCCGCTCGCGAAGGGCATATTGCTGCGCCGGAAGGCCGTGCGACAATATCCGGACTGGGTCTGCCAGCCCCCTCCACGATGGACCCGGTTCGTGCCGGTTGCAGGCCCCGTCGGGTTGTCCATGGAGCCGCCGGTGTAATACGTCCCGGAATACCAATCCTGGCACCATTCCGCCACGTTTCCGCTCATGTCGTACGCGCCGACAGGACTCGGGCCGTCCACCGTCTGCACATTGCCCATCGGGCTAACATTGATTCCATTGAACCATCCTGCCGGCGAGGTATACGGCATCATGAGGCCCAACGGATTGACCGGTTCATACATGAACCCGTTGTACCAGCTATCGTTGCAGCGTTCTTTGGCGCCGGGCGTATCGGAAGTGAACCCGTAGATCCAATGTTTGCTTCCGCCGGGGGCGTCTTCGTCCCAGGCCGCCGCCCGTTCCCATTCCGCTTCGGTCGTCAGGCGGTAGCCACCGGGCGTTGGCGGCGCTACGACCAGCGGCCAGTCCAGCGCACCCATGTTGTAGCACGGCGTCAGCCCCTGCCATTGGCTCAGCCAGTTGCAGAATGCCACGGCCCCGTACCACGTTACCTGCTCCATTGGATTGGCAGCCAGGGAGTAGTTCGTCGTCCCCGGAAGGCCCACTCGAGTCTTCGGCACAAATGCGCCGCCGGAGAATTGAATATCGGTATCGGAAGACAGCGTCACGATCTGATTGTAGATACCTGCATTCCCGGCGTAGACGCTGTTGCCACCGGCATAGGGCGTCCCGGAAGCATTGCTGTACAAGTACCCGAGGGCCAGCGCCCAGTTCAGCACGTCGCAGTATTCCTTGTTCGTGATCTCGAACTTGCCGACCTGATATTCGCCGAGCGTCACCGAGTGTACCGGCAACTCGTCCGTCCCGGCATAGGTCACGTCATCCCCGGCTGAAGTCCGTCCCATGCTGAAGGTTCCCGCTTTTACGGTTAGCATGCTCGGAACGACGAAGATGGTGTCGCTCACCGCGGCGGATTCATAGGAAGCATTGCGAACTTTGAAGTAGACTGTGCGCGGTCCCAGGCCAAACTCCAAAGTGAACGACGGCGCCGCGTCGTACGGCTGCCAGACTGCCCCTGTAAATGACGCCGATTCGCTCGCCATGTATTCCGTCGGCACGTTCGAGGCCGTATTGTTCAGCGTCACCGCGACGCCATCGGGCGCGGTATCGGCGCCTTCATTGAGTGAAAACGAGGTTACACTCGGCAGCGGAATCGAGCGAACGACACGGAACCCAACCGCATTGCTCGAACTTACCGGCGAAGAAAAGAGGCGATACGCGCTGCGACAGCCGCTGTACGGTTGGTTGAAGTACCCCCCTCGGCGGATGCGGGCCGAACCGGTTGCGGGTCCCGTTGGGTTGGTCTGCGCGGCCGCTCCATAGTTACCGTACCAGTCTTGGCACATCTCCCAGACATTGCCTGACATGTCGTATGCCCCTACCGGGCTCGGGCTGTCCAGCGTCTGGACATTCCCGTTCGGGCTGATATTCGTCCCGTTGAACCAGCCTATAGGCGCCATGTGGTTGAATAACGACGTCAATCCCAGCGGGTTTACTTCGAACGTGGAGGTGCCGGTATTGCAACGGTCATTGCACCGGTTGTTGCTTCCCGGCCCTGAATTGGTGTCGGACTTGAAGCCATAGATCCAGTGCTTCGGCCCCCCGGACGCGTCCGGATCCCACGCCGCGGCGCGTTCCCATTCCGCTTCAGTGGGCAGCCGATAGCCGCCTACTGTCGGTGGCGCCACAACCAGCGGCCAATTTGCCGTTGACATATCGTAGCAGGGCGTCAAACCCTGCCACTGGCTTAGCCAATTACAATACGCCAACGTACCGTACCACGTTAGCTGCACCATCGGGAACCGGTCCATGGAGTAGTTTGTCGAACCGGGCAGACCAGTCACTGACTTTGAAGAAAACACCCCCCCGGTGTATTGGACGTTGCAGTCGATGGATGAGAAGACGACAATTCGATTCAAGACGCCATCGCCGGCGTAGATATCGCCCGAACCGCCCCAGGCGCCGCCCCCCGAGTTCTTGAGGTAGTCCTGTGCTTTCGCCCAGTTCAATACATCGCAGTACTCCTTCGTGGTCACCTCGAATTCGCCGAACCCATAGGAATCGAGCGTCACGTCATGCACCGGCACTTCATCGAAATCGCCAAAGGCCGTGTCGTCTCCGCGCCCGCAGTTGCCCATGCGAAACGTCCCTTCCACAATCGGGAGCAGCGGAGGCAGGAGGAAGATCGTGTCGCTGACGGCCGAGGACTCAGCCGCGCTGTTGCGCACTTTGAAATACACCGTCCGCGTCCCGACCCCGAAGGAGAGGTCAAACGCGGAAGCGGTTCCGTACGGCTGCCATGTCGCGCCCGCAAAGGAGGCCGATTCGCTGGCCATGTACTCCGTGGGGTTGTTGGTGGCGGTGTTGTCCAGCGTCGCGGTAAGGGCGTCGGAGGTTGCCGCGCCGGTGTCGATGGCGAAAGACGTGACCTCCGGAACATTTGCGGCGAACGTGGCTGTTACCGTGCGGTTCGCGGTCACGGCCGTGGTCGTATACGAACCGGGTTTGGCCCCTTCCTCGCTGTCCTCCACGCTGACAAGATGCCAGTCGGTCGCGGGCGCGACGGTAATGTCGCTGGTCAAGCCCCATTCCACCGACGCGGGATTCGCGGTGCAGGTCCCGTTTCCGACCACATTGCAGGTGATGTCATACATGTTCGAAAACGTTACCGTGACGGTCCGGTTCGCGGTCACGGCCGTCGTGGTATACGAACCGGTCTTGGCGCCTTCGACACTGTCCACGATACTGATAATTTGCCAGTTCGTCTCGGGCGTCACGACGATGTCGCTGGTCGAGCCGTAATTCACCGTCGCCGGGTTCGCTGTGCAGGTACCGCTTCCGGCCACATTGCACGTGATGGTGTACGTGTTGATCGCGAACTGCGCCGTCACTGTGATGTCAGAAAGCGCGAAATCCATGCGCGAACTGCCAGGGTAGCCATCGGACCACCCCACAAAATGGTACCCCTGGTCCGGCACGGCCGTCACATAGCTGGTCGATGAGCCGACAACGAGTGTCTGTGTCGTCTGCCCCGAGATTGAACCGCCCGGACCTGCTAGGTAGGTCACGGTGTACATGTTAAGGGCGAAAGTCGCGGTTACCGTCACGTCCGCCACGACATTCGTGTCCGTGCGGGGATTGTCTGTGCGCCCGTCGCTCCACGCGGCGAAATGGAAGTACTGATCACCTACGGCCGTTACGGGCGTGCCATCGGCGCCGTCATTCACCGTCTGGAGCAATGCGCCGGTAACCGAGCCATGGGCCCCGGCGGCGTACGTCAAGGTGTGCAGGACGATCCCGTCGTCAGCGGTCACGCGGAGTTGGGCCTGCGGGATGGCCTCTTCGGGATAATCCGCCCGGATGTCCCACGCGATATGTTTGCCGGCGCCCGTCGTGACATTGGCGATATCGCCCGTCACGGAAGTGACCGGATAGATGTAACCGTCGGCCCCGCCGTCTTTGGAGAGGGACACGGTAATGGCGCAAGGGCCGTTCGGCGCTACGAGGTCGTAGTAAATGTCCACTTGGGTTGTGCCGCCGTTCGGACTCTGCGAGAAGGTTACATTCGAGACTGTGGGCGCCTGCGCGAAAGCCGATGCGGATACCAGCAATGCCAGCACCAACAACGCCGGTCCGAGGCGGCGCTGTTTTGCCAGCAGAACGATTCCCACGGCCAGCAACGCCAACCCGGCCGGCCACGCATACAACGGGAGTCCGGGTGTTTCCACGACGATCTCCAAGGCCGCATCGCTGCTCATGGAACCCATGTTGCCCGCCAGATCGAAACCAGTGACCGAGACGCCCGCCGTGCCAAGCGGGTCGCTTGACTGGACCACGTACCGATACGTGAAGTCCGCGGACTTGGCACTGCTGACCCACGTGGCCTCATGGCCATTTACCGTCACCGACGGATCGCCGCTCAGCGGTTCGGAGCAGGTGAATGTGATGGCCACCGTCTCGCCCTCAGAGGCTTGGGCGGGATTCGCTACGAGATTGGTGAAGATCGGCACAATGCCAATGCCCGTCCCGGAGGCGCTGCAGTGCGCCGGTTCGATCGGATTGCCCACGACGTCCTGCAGCCCCGTGGCCGTCACCGTCACGCTCGCGCCGTTTTGCATCTCGCCCGCAGACCACGTCAGCGTGTACGGCCCCGTGCCCGAGATCCCGTCCGGGTGCTGACTTAGGGTGCCTGCACCTAGGCCTGACACGGCATAGTTCGCCGGCGTTGTCATGCCCGGGTCAAGCATCGGCTCGCTGAAAGTCGCCGACAGACTCGCGTCTGTCAGTGCCGATACGGACTGGATCGTCGGCGAAATCGTTTCCAGCGTGCCCGAAACCGACTCCCCGCTTCCTGAGAACGCATGTGCAGACAAACACACGCCAACAACAAGTACTGCTGCCAAAGCCCCAAGGTAACTGCGCATGAGATTCCGCTCCAACGTTAATCACTGACGGGTCAAAATGCAGTGAAATCAATGAAATGAACGCTAACACGTTGAGCACAGTTTGTATGCAGCGGAGTTTCCGGGCAGGCATGGCCGGGAAAACCCCCACAAGCGTCCGAGCACGTTCAGGACGTGCGGCTGTG
>CAYOCT010000008.1:0-152247 GCA_964402555.1 uncultured Nitrospiraceae bacterium
CTCGGGTCTCGGCGGCGGCGGAAGCTGGCCAACCGCGCCGGCCGGCGGAACGCCAGGCTCGGGCGGCGCAGGCGGCTCGGGCGGCACAGGCGGCCAAGGCGGCACGGGTGGCATCGGCGGCGCGGGCGCCGCGGGCGGCGGCGGAATCGTGTTGTCTGCCAAAGGTATCCTCAGCGTTACGTCGGCATCTCAACTGAACGTATCGGCCGGGATTCCGGGTAGCGGAATCGGCGGGAGCACCGGCTCGTCCGGAGCGGGTGGGTCTTCGGGAGTGGGAGGTACGTCAGGCGGATCCGGTGGTACAGGAGGCACGTGGATAACGGTTCACGGTGGCGGTGGCGGCAATGGCGGTAACGGCGGCGGCGGTGGCGCAGGGCGTACAGGCGCGTCGGGCGGCCAAGGCGGCAGCGGCGCGGGCGGCGGTTATGGCGTCCCGGGCATGGTCAAGTTGCACGGCTCGGTCGTGAAGGCATCGAGTGCGACGGTCAACGCGAGCAATATCGCGAGTTCGGCTGCGCAGCACAACGGCATGTGCACGATGATCTCGAATATGACGCCGGGCTTGGTAAGCTCGAATCGGCCCGCTCTTACGGTCGCGACGACCCGCCAGGGCTCGACCACCAACGACGCGGTATTGAAGGGGACCAGCGTGTATGCCCCCGCGATTCAGACACCGATGATTCCGACACTGGTCGGCGGGCCGGCGACGTCCGGGTATTGCTCGCCCGGCTACTGGAACGAAGCGGAAACCACAGCGAAGATCGGCACGCCTCTGGGCAGGGCTCAACTCGCCGTGTTCCAATCGGGTCTGGACAGCTATTTCAACGGATTCCATCACGTAATGATCAAGAACACCGGCAGCTCGACTGCTACTGGCGTTCAACTGAAAGTCGGCGCGTATGCGCCGATCCTTATTGGCGGATCGGGCGTGCTTGAAGCGGGCCAGACGTGGACGACCGCCGTCGATGCGTCGGTCAGTGTCGCGAGCATATTGCTCGTGAACTCGGTCCAGATTACGCAGCATCCCGCCTCGGCCAACGTATACATCGGCTCTGCGTTCGATCTGTTTGTGCAGACCTCGGGCGGGGTTGGCACGGTGCGCTATCAGTGGAAGAAGAACGACGTTGACATCGTCGATGCAACCGACTACGGATTTGCCATCGGCGCGGCGACGTTGGACGATGCCGGAACGTACACCTGCGTGGTTTCGGACGATGCGCCGACCACGTTGACGAGCAACGCTGCTGTGGTCCAAGTGGGCACGCCGCTCGTCATCACGTCGGACCCGCAGGGCGCTAACGCCTACGTGGGTTCTTCGCTGGCGCAGTCCATCACGACCGCCGGTGGGTTGGGGACGGTCACGTATCAGTGGACCAAGAGCGGCCTCGATATTCCCGGAGAGACGAGTAGCACGATTTCGTGGGCGTCGCTGGTCCTGTCGAATGCGGGCGACTATGCTTGCGTCGCCACGGATGCCGTCGGGCCTGTCGGTTCGAATGTAGGCGTGGTCCAGGTTGCGAATCCGATTCAGATCGACACGCAACCGACGGGCGGCTCCCACACGCCGGGAGAAAGCCATACCTTCACGATCGCGGCCTCGGGCGGACACGGTTCGCTGCATTACCAGTGGAAGAAAGACGGCGGCAATATCGACGGCGCAACGAGCACTTCCTATAGCCGTACCGGCCTCCAGGTTTCGGATTCGGGCAACTATCTCTGTGTGGTAACCGACGACTGGGGCACGCCGGTGCTGTCGAATGCCGCGGCGCTGTACGTGGGCAGCGGGCCTTCCCTGACCGTGGGCGACCTGGCGGACGGCGTGAGCTATGTCGGGGAGCGGTTTACTTTCACAGCGGTTCCTTCCGGCGGGTTCGGGACCGTGACTTATCAGTGGTACAAGAACGGCGATCCGGTTGCGGGCGCGACCGATGCCTTCTTCACGATCGATCCGGTTGCCCTCGCCGACGACAGTACGCGGTACAAGTGCTTGGTCGGAGACGCGTTCGATTCGGTGTGGACACCGCTATCCCCGAGGACGGAGGCCACGCTGCATGTAGCGCAACCGATGGTCCTTACAGGCCAGCCTTCGAGCGGCACCTATCATGCCGGAGCGTCGCACACCTTCACGGTTGCGGTCTCGGGCGGTTACGGAACGCTGCATTACCAGTGGAAGAAGGACGGGGTCAACGTGAGCGGAGCGACGCTTGCGTCGTACCCGATCAATCCCGTCGCGACGGCCGATACGGGCACGTACCTTTGCTCGGTGTCCGACGATGGGACCGCTGCGCAAGACAGTAATTCCGCGCAGCTTGTCGTCGGTGAGCCGCTGGGCATTTCCTCGCAGCCGCAAAGTGGTAGCGCGTACGTGGGCGGCGCCCATACGTTCAGCGTGACTGCGGCAGGCGTGGGCACACTCACGTATCAGTGGCGGAACAGCGCCAAGTCCGATATCCCCGGCGCGACCGATGCTTCGTACACGATCGACCCCGTGTCGCTCGCCGATGCGGATACGTATACGTGCCAGGTGAACGACCTGCTCGGTCCTGCGATCGTGTCCTCCGCGGCAACACTCGCCGTGGCGGATCCGATTGCCATCACAACGCAACCGTCCGGAACGACGATTGCCGAGGGTTTGCCGTTCACGGTCTCCGTGGCCGCGACAGGCGGCTTTGCGCCTCTGGCCTACCAGTGGCTCAAAGACGGCGCGCCGCTCTCCGGCGCGACGGACTCGACGTACTCGGTCGCTTCGGCGCAATTCGCGGACGATGGAACGTATCACTGTGATGTGACTGACGCGGTGCCGACGACCGTGTCGAGTGATGACGCAATCGTGTCGATCCTCGGCGCGCTTGAAATCACCGTGCAGCCGGTCGGCGCGTCCAAGACCGTTGGCGAGTCCTATACCTTCTATGTGGAAGCCACCGGCGGGACGGGCGTCATCACGTACCAATGGAAGAAGAACGGCGTTGCGATTGCGGACGCGACCGACAACAGCTTGACGCTCGACCCGCTCACGGCGGACGATAGCGGAACCTATCTCTGCGAAGTCTCCGACGACGCGATCACCCGCGTATCCGACCAAGCAGTCCTTGTCGTAAGTTCAGGCATGCCTGTAGCAGGCGTGGCCGCCCTCGGTCTCATGGCGGCGCTCGCCGCGATAGCGGGCATCCACTCCATGCAAAGGAAGAGACATAAATAGGGACAGTAACCTATTAAATGCATGTGAGTTGCCGAGAGTTCTCTTCTCCTATTGATGCTTTGGAGACTGATGGCCGGTTGCGGTCTCGCATGCTCTTCCTGTCCTCCTGCCGCCGCGTGTTTTGGCTCACGAGGGCAGCGGCCGAGAGTTGATCTTGGACGCCTTCTAATATACACTTTCTAGTGTATATCTCATTGATGAGGGCTTTTGAAAGGACCTGAATTATGATGGCCAGCGCGCGAGACATGAGATACCATCTGAAATCCGTGATGGAAGCGGTTGAGCGCGGCGAGGAGGTGCTAGTCTCGAAGCGGGGCGTTGTCAAGGCGCGCATCCTGCCCGTGCGGACGGAAAGCAAGACGCCGGCGGGGGAGAATCCGTTTGTGGGATTGTGGAAGGACAGGGAGGACTTGAAGGACGTCCGGCGACACGTGCGCCGGCTTCGGAGGGGGCGATTCGGATGATCGTCGATACCGACGTGTTGATCTGGGCTTCACGCGGGAACAAACGCGCGGTGGATGTCTTGGAACGGAATCTCGGATTTCGGATCTCGCTTGTCACTTTCGCCGAGGTGGTTCAGGGGGCGCGCAACGCGGGGGAAGTGCGCAAGTTCCAAACGGCGTTGCGCCTATGGGGATCGACGCTGGTCCACATTAACGAATCGATATCGCAGCACGCCATGTTCTTCATCGAGCGCTACGCGTTGAGTCACTCGGTCGAACTGGCGGATGCGCTTATCGCTGCGACCGCGCTGCACTACAATGAGATCCTATTGACCGGCAATCGAAAACATTACGCCGTCATTCCAGGCCTTGAACTCCAGGATTTCCGTCCCTGAAAGTTATCCCATTGCGGTGACGGCCGCTCGCAAATAGCCATCCTGAAGAGGCTGCATCCCTGCCTCTGTTCACACTCTCCGGAATCGGCAGGGCGTGCTTGCAGGCTCAGAACTTGGCTTGCCACTGAACCGGGCCGCTTGCAGCGCAATGGAATTCGATGCGTAGCGTGTCTCCGTCGGCAACGGTCTTTGCTCCTTCGACGGAGACCGTGGTCTCCTTTGAAACGAACCCTTTCGGCGCCAGCAGCCACACCTTGTAATCGGTGTTCTCAACCCCGCGCAGGCAGCCGGACAACGTCGCGGCACTTTCGTTCCATTCCTGGCTTTCGAGGTCCGTGGCGCCTTGGGAGAAATGGCTGTCGGTAGCCAGGAACATCGGTTGGCGCTCGAAACGCCGGAGACTCAAAAGGCGGACGCTTGCGGGCGGTACTACGAGGTCCAGCTTGTTCGCCGCGAGACCGCAGTATTTCCCGGGCCAAAAGTCGAACACGGTGTATTCGGCGTCCGGTTCAAGCCCCAGTTGAGCGAAGGAAACCGGTATGGCCGCTTCCGCTTTTTCATCCCAGTTGAAGACGCCCAGGATATGCCACTTGCCCGCGGGAGAGTCTATCGGGAGCGACCAAATACGCGGCTCGTTGCGCTCGAACAAGTCAATGGGGCGCGCGGGTTGCGTCATGACGGGCAAGAGCCGCCGCAGGATATCCACTTCCTCCAGAGTAAACAGCGAAGGGGCATCGCCGATCTTGACCGCGCCGCCCGTGAGGGCCGCGCCGGTCATCCATACCAGTTGCTGGTCGCGCGTCAATGCGGGCGCTTCCTTCACGCCCCAGCGCTTGCGGGTCTCCTCGTGCCCGAAGAAGGCGCAATCCTGGTCGGGCGCGAACACGCGCGGGCCCAAGTAGAAGCGGCGCGCGGCATTGGTGAGCGTGTCGACGCATCCCCAGCACCATTTGCCGGGCATGATCCGCCAGATAGGCCCGCAATCCACGCCCGTCCGCATGCCGTCGGCCCAATACCCCGAGATGCAGAACGGCGCCACGCCCATAATGAAGGTGTCCTTCCCCGCGCCCTCGCGAATGGCTCGCATGCCTTTTTGCAGCGCCGCCGCGTGCGTCGCCTTCGGATCGGCATACGCCATCGCCGCGAGCAGATGGTATAGGAAGTCCGTCTCGACCAGCGCGTCGTATCCCCAATCGCCCGTTATCTTGCGGTACGTGTCTTTCACGAAGTCGTACGCGCCCGGCGCGGTCACATCGAGGATGCGTTCGTCGTCGCTAAGCATGGACTTGCCGAGCAAGCCGGGCTTGGCCAGCCAGTTCGGATGCTCCTTCGCCACCGCGGTGGCCAGGTTGACTGTAAACGGTTCCGTCCACAATCCCGCGGTCATGCCCCGCTTGTGGATCTCGTCGGCAATCGCCTTCATGCCGTTCGGAAAGCATTGCGCATTAGGCTCCCAGTCGCCGGCCGTGCGCTGCCACCCGTCGTCGATCGAGAAATGCGTCCAGCCATAGCGTTTCAATTTGCGGTCCAAAGCGTCGAGTTCGGTCAAGATTTCCTTCTCGGTGATCGTGCTGTGGTAATGCGAAACCCAGGAATCCCACCCGTGCGGAAGGGCGCGCCGCGTGGGTTTCAGGTCATTGAAATCGGCAACGGAAGTCGCAAAACGTTCCAACCCGTCCAGCGGCGACGTCTCGGCCACGGCGATATAGAGCAACTCCGACGACAGTTGCTCGCCCGGCGCCAATTCCACTGGAGGTTCGTACTGGCATTCCGCCTGGAACAGTCCGAAACTGTCGCTGTCGAGGTCGTCGTTGCGGTGGACGCGGAGTTGCGCGTACGCCCGCTCGTTCGTCAAGAATCCCGCGATCAGCGAGCGCCCGTTGGAGACGTTGCAGGCGGCAAGGTTCCAGAGGCTCACAACCCTGCCGTCCTTCTCCGTATGAAGGCAGGTTTGAGGATTCAGCAAAGTCCCGTTGTCGAGGATAGGCGCCCGGTTCGTGCCAGCGCCCAGCGAGCAAGCGCCGGTGGACCAAGGGATCAAGGACGTGATCTTCTCCATCTCGCGCCCCTTGTTCTCATACACGAGTTTAGCGGTGAGAAACGGCTTCCCCGGATAGGCCGTAATGTGCCACGTGACGCCGCCACGAGTGACCGTGTAATGCGTCCCGCGCCCCAGGGCATCCGTAACGTCGTCGTGGGAGACGCGCGCCCGCGACCCCAATGCGTTTACAGCCCCCGGCGATCCGCCGCCCTCGATCTTCGGGACAACATCCTTGAAGACGCCCTCTTTACCGACAAGGACTTCGAGTTGCGCATCCTTTCCGAAACGAAGCGCATAGTCCCCAGCATCCAGCGACTCCGCGCACCATCCCGAGTTCAAGAACAAGACGACGCCAATAAACGCCACCGCCGCATGCGCGCGTATCATCCGAAGTTCTCCCTGCCGTTTCGCTCCATCCGATTCCAGCAACGGACTGGTCCGCTAAGCGATGCTCGCTTGTCCGCGCCACACCATGTCGAATCCAAATCGCATTTCGCGCCCGGCATCCGACGCGGCGTATCTTAGCAGAAAGACCGCCTTGTTACGTGCTTCCAACATTCGGCTCGTGTCAGGTATTCTTCGTGCACATGGAGGCATGATGACTATGAATGAAGAGGACTACTTGTTGGGTTGTATTCCACGGCCAACCGAAGAAGGCAGGATGGAATGAGTGTCAAGGCAACGATGGAAGTGCCTTTGTCTAGGAGAGCGCACGAACGTTTTTGGAAGATCCCAGATATTAACAGGATATGTGTCTCGGCGGACTGTTCGAGTGAACTGCCGGTTCTTATGCAGATAGCGCTCGAAATCATGCCATGCAATGGATCTTTGGTAATGGAAGCTGAGGAAATGTGGTCAAGCAAGAGACAAGTGGTGCAGACCACAGGGCTGGACATTTGTGAGATTTCAGATTTCGATACGGATACGATTGAGTCCTTGACTCGCGACGCGAAAAGGCGGATAGCCCTGCATTGTGGTGGCGGCTGTTATGTGTTCTTTCCCGACCGCGAGCTTTTCGAGAGGTTGCCCGTTAGTCTAAGCGCCAAAGAATGGTACGGGTATGCCCCGCCCGCATCGTCTTTTGTGCCCTATAGCCTGCGCGAGGAAGCCATGCGCTTTACCGGATACTTCGATCAGTTTGTGCTAGAGAACGTGGGTGACGCGGATCTGGTCTTCTTCTTGTCTCCCAATCACTTGCACTTGGAAATCATGACAATAGACACGCCCAGAATCGCGCGCGTGCTACGTGGTATGGGTATCCCGTCGGTGGGTATCTGAAGCGGAAAGGCTGAGTACCGGAAAGGATCTACTGAATGATCCACAAATATGTTAAACCTCTGATCGTAGTCTTTCTACTTATTCTGGCAAGTGTCAGCGCCTACTCGGTCGCGAGAGTTCACGATTCCATACAGCGTCGCGCTGGTGTCATAAACATTGCATTTCCAATTGAGGCTTGCAGTGCTCCGGTGAAGAACTTCGCCCGACGGTTCGATCTGGGTCTTCCTCATGGGCCGTATACGGTGTCTGTGTTTGTTCCATTTGTTCCAGAGGGCCAGAATTCCCATGAGGATGGAGTATGTAGAGCAACCGTGGAGATAACTCTTGATGGCAAGTCCCTTATGCGAGAGTCAAAGGTGCTGGATTTGACGCGCGACTCGCTAACGGAGGTCTATAATCAACAGAACATAGATGCTCCCGCTGAGCCCAGGACTTCTTGGGGCTGGCCGCGTCTATCGTACCCCTGGGACGCAATAGCCTCTCTTCCTCGTAAGGGGCTTCTACTGGAACTGACTCCGCGATTCTGGATTCGTGAGCTGAGGTCAGACGTTGTGATCGATGTGAGTCTGGATTCAGGTTCTGCGGACATGTCTGAGTGGCTCCTGAGGGTTGACAACGACTATGAAATGTGAGTCTGCGGAAATCTGCGGAACAAGTTCAGTTGAGAGATCAGAAGGTATCCAGGGAAAGAGTATCGATCGAAGCCACCGATGAACACCGATAGCGCTACCATCTCTTCGGTGTGTATTGGTGTTCATCGGTGGTTAGATTCTAGGTTGTGGCAATTCGGGACGCTCCGGCGTCTGCCCTCGATACGTCCAGTTGTGGTATCATGTAGACAAGTGCAGGAGATTCGATGCATGAAACAGGATGTGCATGTCTTCATTGAGCGGGACGAAGAGGGGTGGCTAGTGGGAACCGTTCCCTCTCTACCTGGATGCCACACACAAGCGCGAACCTTGGACGAACTTGCGGAGCGGATGCTGGAAGCGATCGAAGCCTATCTGGAAGCGGCGGGGGACGATGTTGTCCTGGGCGATTTTGTGGGAGTACAGAAAGTCTCGGTAGATGTATGAGCCGCTTGCCCCGGATTCGAGCCGCGGAGGCCATTGCAGCGCTGCGGAAAGTGGGGTTTCACGTTGCGAGGGTGAAGGGCAGCCATCACGTGTTAACGCACTCGGACGGGCGCATTATTGTGGTCCCTGTCCACGCTGGCGAAGATCTGGGGCCAGGGATCTTGCGCCAGATCCTTCGTGACGCGGATCTAACGCCCGAGCAGTTCTCCGAATTACTGTGATGCACGTAGCCGTTGTGTGTATAGCCAGACGCGCGTCCTCGCCCAATTAAGGGGTCTCTTGGGGCAAAGCATCCATTGTAACCACCGATGAACACCGATAGCGTCTCCATCTCATCGGTGTGTATCGGTGTTCATCGGTGGTTGAATCTCGGGCTGGGGACTGCCGCTGCGGTCTCGCTACTTGATTCTGATGTCCCTGTCGTGTTGAATAGAGCGGGAGTGGCAATCGGATGGCAGAAGGAGGATGACGCATGCGGGCGGTCGTGTTTGACGGCGAAGTGCATGTGACGGAAATCCCGATGCCGCGCCCTGTCCCGGGCGAAGCCCTTATCCGCGTGCTGACGGCGGGCATCTGCAACACGGACCTGGAACTCACGAAGGGGTACATGAACTTCTCCGGGGTGCCGGGGCACGAGTTCGTGGGGATTGTCGAGCAGTGTTCGAACCAGCATTTGCAGGGCAAACGTGTGGTGGGCGAGATCAACTGCGTGTGCCACCAATGCCGCTTCTGCCAGCTCGAGATGCCGAACCATTGCCTCAACCGCACTGTCCTCGGCATTCAAAACCGCCAGGGCGTTTTCGCCGAGTTCATTACGTTGCCGGAAGAAAATCTGCACATCGTCCCGAACTCGATCCGCGACGACACGGCGGTCTTCACCGAACCGGTGGCGGCCGCGTTTCGCGTCACGGAGCAGGTGTACATTTCTCCGGAAGACCGCGTCATTGTGCTGGGCGACGGCAAGCTCGGCCAGTTGTGCGCGCAGGTCTTGTGGCTCTACTCGAAGCGGCTCGTATGCGTCGGCAAGCATCGTTGGAAGCTGGCGTTGCTCAACAATCTCCATATCAACACCGCCGAGAAAGACGACCCGATCGAGCGCGGCGCGGACATCGTGGTCGAAGCCACGGGGTCGTACGAAGGGTTTATGCGCGCCATCGAGTTGGTTCGGCCCGAGGGCACGATCGTCCTGAAGACGACGTCGGCCCGTCCAACGGCGCTCGAACTGAATACGCCGGTGGTTAACGAAGTGAAGGTCGTCGGTTCGCGGTGCGGGCCGTTCCGTCCCGCGTTGGAAGCGTTGACGATGGGCAATGTCGAAGTGCGCCCGATGATCACGGAGACCTACGAGTTGCGCGATGCGGCCGTGGCGCTGCAACGCGCTGCGTCGCCGGATGTGATGAAGGTGTTGTTGCATATTTGATTATGAGTCGCGTCAGACGTGTGTAGTTTTGGATGACGAAACCCGCGAAAAGCGGTTACAAATCGGCATTCTGTGCGATGCCACGAGTTGAGCGTCATTCTGAGCGTAGCGAAGAATCTCACTCCAGGTAGATGCTTCAGTATTCACGAGATTCTTCGCTACGCTCAGAATGACAGGTTGATGGGTTTGGGATAAGTTGTAGAAAGGAATCGGTATGAAGGTCGGTATGTTGACCGCGCCTTTCGGCGCAGAGAAGCTCGAAGAGGTCCTGGATTTTGCCGAGGAGGTTTCGATTCAGTGCCTTGAAGTCATCGCGCAACCGGGGAGCAAGCACATCGATCCCGCGAAACTGACCGCGAAAGATGCGGACAAGATCAAGGAGGCCGTCGCGGAGCGCGCGCTCGAGATCAGCAGTCTCGCCTACTACGCGAACACCTGCGATCCGAAGTGCTACAAGGACGTGCAGGCGCATGCGATTAAGACCATCAACGCGGCGGTGATGCTCGGCGTGCCGACTGTGTGCATGCTTGCCGGGATGCCCATCGAGGGCATGTCGAAGATGGACACGATCCGCAAGGTGCTGCCTAAAGTCTGGCGGCCGATCCTCGCGCACGCCCGCAAGAAGAAGGTCAACATCGCCTGCGAGAACTATTTCGCCACGTGTCTCCAAGGCATCGACACCTTCGAGGCCCTGTTCGCGGCGATCCCCGACGACCATTTCGGCCTCAATTACGATCCCTCGCACCTATATCATCAGGAATGCGATCACCTGTTGCCCGTCTCGATGTTCCCGAAGCGGATCTTTCACACGCATGCGAAAGACACGCTCGTGAACAAGGCCGTGCGCGCGAAGACGGGTATCTACGGCGAAGGCTGGTGGCGCTACGTGATCCCCGGGTTTGGGAATATCAACTGGGGCGAGTACATCAGCCATCTCCGCATGAACGGATACGACGGCGTGCTGAGCATCGAGCACGAAGACGGCGCGCAGACTCGCGAGGAAGGGTTCATGCGCGGCGCGTGGCATTTGGAGCAGTTCTGTTGAAGGATGAAGTCTGAAGGATGAAGGATGAAGGATGAAATGAATGGAGCGGAAAGCGCTCATCCTGAATCCTTAGGGATGGTTTATGGCTAAGAAGAAACGGGCGAAGACGTCGCCAGCTTCCCCGGCCTCGATGCCCCCTGATTCTCCGCCAGCGCCTTCGCCGATTCCACGATGGCTGGCATGGGGGGGAGGGACGGTGGTGTTCGCGGTGGTGGCCGTCGCCGTCGCCACGGTTGGCGTCTGGACGAAGAGTTCGCCACTTGCGCCTTCATCCCAGATGGAGACGCAGGAGGCGCCCGCTGTTCCTGCGGTGCCCGTCCCTCCACCGACGCCGTTGAAGGACTTCAAGGTCGTCAACGCGCACGATCACCTCATGGGACGCAAGTACCTTGGCAAGTACCTCAAGGCCGCCAAGGAGATCGGGATTGTGTCGACGGTATTCGTCGCGAGTTCCGAGTACACGCTCATGGGGGCGGGCCACGACCCGACCAAAGGCAACGACGAGAACACGGAAGAGATCCTTGCCGCGGCGCGCGAGCATCCTGGCCAGATCATTCCGTTCTGCACGATCCATCCCGGCGACCCGGAGAAGCTCGACAGACTCAAGAGGTATGTCGCTGAAGGCGCACGCGGGCTGAAACTCTATTCGGGCCACGGCAACTTCTATGACCGACCGCTGGACGTGCCGGATATGATGCCCGTCTATGCGTATTGCCAGGAGACGGGCCTGCCGATATGCTGGCACGTGAACATGCTCAAGTACGCGGCGGAGTTCGAGCGCGTCCTGAAGCAGTTCCCGAAGATGAAGGTCATTGTGCCGCACTTCGGGGTCACGTTCTTTCATCCCCGCTCCACGGAATTCGCCGAGTTCGACCGATTCATGGCCACGTATCCGTGCCTCTACACGGACACGAGCTTCGGAACGCGGTCCATCCTGGTCGACGGTCTCGAAGCCGTCAGCAGGGCCCCGGAGCCCTTCCGTGACTTCATCCACAAATACAGCGACCGCGTCCTTTACGGCACCGACATGGTCATCACGGGAAATAGAGAGAAGACCGAGAAATGGATCGCGGATGTCCTCCGCGCGTGCCGCGAAGTACTCGAAAAGGATACCTATACGTTTGCCATGGGCGCGAAGGGGTCGCCGCATGCGCGCAAGGATAGCACCAACGTCAACGGGACCTTCCGCGGCCTTGCGCTCGACGATGACACGTTGCGCAAAATCTACGAAACCAACATCGTGAAGCTTCTGGGGGACGCGCCGCATCCGCAATAGGGCCGGCACTGCCTAACGTGCGCGGTTCTTCCATGCGGGATAAACGACGGTGCAATAGACCAAGGTCCAGACGCACATCCCAATCGCGATCCCACCGGCAAACCGCGTGAAACGTCCTTCCGACGGGTGCAGAAAACTCCGCGACGGGTTGGCGGAATCGTAGAAGATCGTCAGAACGCGGTCCGTGTTTCGAAGCGTATTCAATTGACCGGGCGCGAGCGCGTTCGGACTGTGGTCTTCCGGCCAGAACCCGGCCCATGACGCCGTGTGGGTCGCGCCGTCGACTTCGTACTGGTACGTCAGCGCGACCTTCTGGCGCATGTCGGCCGCGTTATAGTGCGTCCATGAAATATCGCACGCGAGGACATGCCCCTGCGTATTACTGTACTTAATGTTCTCACTGCGCTGCCACAGGAAAAGCGCCGCTGCGGAGCACGCAATGAACAGCAGCAAAACGCCTTCGGGAAGCCCCAGGGGCTGCCGCCGGCTCTTTTGATGAAGTGCCATAATTCCCCGCGAATTACTCTGAGAACATTGTAGCGCGCACGGCGTTTGGTGGCAAGACGGATCGTGCATTGTTATAATGGAACGAGTCTAGCGATGCAGGAACGAATGGGCATGCGCAACGTGTTACATAAGGGCGTTCTTTCGGCGATGATTATGGCCTATGCCGTCGGCCAGTTCGCGACGGTGTACGATAGCGTCGTGTGTCTGGATGCTGACGGCCATGCGCACATCGAAATGGCCATCAATGGCAAGTGCTGCCCGGTCCTGGCGCCATCAACTGATCCGGTATCGTTTCCCGACCGTGTGGCATCGCTACCTTCGCCGACGCATAGCGTCCAATGCGACAATTGCGTGGACATCCCTCTGCAATCCGGTCCGGCGAGTTTCACGCCCAAGGACGCGGGTGATGGCACTCCGTCCATACACATTGCGGCCAGAGGGCAGTCCGTCGGCCTTGCGTCTGGCGATCTGGCTTCCTGCGGCGCGCTTCTGGATGGCAACACCCTCTCGTACTCTACCTTAGCGACGACAAACGCTCCCCTTCGGATCTGATTCGTTTCCTGAAACGCGAATCAGATTTCTCACTCGTTTCTGGGCAGTTCCGTGCCCCACCTCGATGTGTTGTTTAAGGAGAAGTAGGATGAACACAATCACTCGCTGGCTTATCCCAGCACTATGCCTTTCCGGCGGCCTCCTGCTAGCCGGCCCGATCACAATCGCTCCCATGGCCGCCGCGGCGCCGGAGCATGAAGAGCATGAAGGCCACGCGGACCATGAGACCGCCCACGCCGTTACGCTTACGCCCGCGCAGATCGCGGAGAACGGTATTACGATTGCCGAAGCAGGTCCCGGCGCCATCACGCGCCAACTAGAATTGTCGGGCGAGATTGCCCTGAACGCCGACCGGGTGGCACATGTCGTGCCACGCATCGCAGGTGTCGTGCGCGAGGTGTTCAAGAACATCGGCGACGACGTCAAATCGGGCGAGCTGATGGCCGTGCTCGACAGCCGCGAACTTGCCGCGCTGAAAGCCGCGTATCTTGCCGCGCTGGAACGCGAAACGTTGGCGCGCTCCACCTTCGAGCGCGAGAAAGGGCTGTGGGAGAAGAAGATCTCGGCCGAGCAGGATTACCTCGCGGCGAAGCAGGGCCTCGCGGAGGCGTCCATCACGACGCGTTCCGCCGAGCAGCAACTTCTGGCGCTGGGGTTGTCGGAAGACTACGTCAAAGGGATCAACAGCAGGGAACGCAGCGCGTACACGCACTACGAAATCCGAGCGCCCTTCGATGGCGCCGTGATCGAGAAACACATTGCGCTGGGCGAATCGCTGAAAGACGACGCGCCCTGTTTTGTCATCGCCGACCTGAAGACGGTGTGGGTCGATCTGAACGTGCATCAAAAGGACCTGGATGCCGTGGCGAAGGGAACTCCGGTCCGCATCGGCAGCCGCGACGACGGCAAGGCGGGCGTGGACGCTGTAATCGCCTACGTGGGTCCGGTCATGGGGGAGCAGACTCGGACCGCCGTGGCGCGCATCGTGCTGCCGAACGAGGACGGACGCTGGCGGCCGGGCCAGTTCGTGACCGCGTCGGTGCTGACGGATCGCCAGCCCGTTGCCGTGATGGTTCCCAAAGCCGCCGTCCAGACCATCGATGGAGACACGTGCGTTTTCGTCCAGACCGGCGAGGGGTTCGTCGCGGCGCCGGTGACCCTGTGCCAGACGGACGCACTAAATGCCGAAGTGGCCGACGGGCTGGCGGCGGGACAGAAGTATGTCGCCGAGGGGGCCTTCGTGTTGAAGGCGGCGATGGCGAAAGGCGAACTTGGCCATGAACACTGATGCAGCCGGTTCCCGAGGCGGCATGATCGAACGCATCATTCAGGCCTCGTTCAGCCAGAAGTCGATCGTTCTGATGGCAATCGCGCTGGCCGCGGTTTTCGGAATGACGGCCTATGAGCAGATGCCGCGCAATGTCTACCCGGACATTACGATTCCGGTGTTCACCATCGTGTGCGAAAACGAAGCGATGGCCCCGGAGGAAATCGAGGCGATGATTACGCGCCCGATGGAATCCGCGATGAACGGGCTGCCCGGCGTGCGCCGCGTTCGTTCGCAAAGCACGCAGGGCCTCTCGTCGGTCGTCGTTGATTTCGATATCGAGACCGAGTTCTGGCGGGCTCGCCAGTTCATTACCGAACGCATGGCCCAAGTCGCCGCCGTGCTGCCGCCGGGCACCGAACCGCCCACGCTCGCCAGCGCGACCACGCGCCTCGCGGAGGTCTATGAATATGCGGTCGAGGGCGAACTTTCTCCTACCGAGATGCGCGAGATTGCCGAATGGCAGATCCGCTACAACCTGCTCACGGTGCCGGGCGTTGCCGAGGTGCTCAACATGGGCGGGTCGATGCGGCAGTACCGCGTGACCCTGGACCCCAACAAACTCCATGCGTTCGGCGTCAAGTTGAGCGATGTTGAGGTCTCGATTAAGGCCGGGAACGAAAACGCGTCGGGCGGATTCATCAGCACCGGCTCGGCCGAATACACCGTGCGCGGTATCGGCCGGTACGAGTCGCTCGACGACATTCGCAATACCGTGATTGGCGAGCGCAAAGGCGTGCCCATCTTTCTGAAGGACGTAGCTGAAGTGGCCGAAGGAACCGCGATTCGCCGCGGCATCGCGACGAAGAACGGCAAGGAAACGGTGGTGGCGCTCGTCATCAAGCAGCCGTCCGCCGATACCGTGAAGGTGGTCGAGGGCATCGAGAAAGCCATTGAAGACATGCGGGCGACGCTTCCCAAAGGCGTGCGCATCGAGCCGTATTTCGACCAGACGCACTTGATCCAAGACGCCCTATCGAGCGTGACTCGCGCTATTCTCGTCGGCGCCGTCCTCGTCGTGGTCGTGTTGCTCTTCTTTCTCGGACATCTGCGCAGCACTTTGATCGTGGCCGCGTCACTGCCGCTTTCCGTGGTCATCGCGGGACTCCTCATGAAACCCTTTGGCGTCGGCCTGAACACGATGTCGCTCGGCGGCCTTGCCATTGCGGTGGGCATCATGGTCGACGCGTCGATCATCATGGTCGAGAATATCCACCATCGGCTTCATCTCCACCGCGCGTCGTTCGACGGAACGGCCGAAAAGGAACGCGTCGCCTATCGCGCCGCCATCGAAGTGGGGCGTCCCATCGCCTTCGCCACGATGATCATCGTGGCGGTGTTCTTACCGCTCTTCTTGATGGGGGGCATGGAGGGGCTCCTGTTCCGCCCCTTGTCCGTGACGGTCGCCGCGGCGATGCTGGTCGCGTTGGTGATATCGCTCACCTTTACGCCGATTCTGGGCGCGCGTCTTCTTCAACCCAAGGCGGAGGGAGGCGGAGACGGCGAGGTCATCTTTGTCAGATGGATCAAACGCGCGTACACGCCGCTGCTCGAATTCGCACTCCGCCATCGGTGGGTGGTAATCGTTCTTGCGCTTGGATGCTTGGTCCCTGCGGCACTGGGTCTCACGATGGTCGGCAAGGACTTCATGCCGCGCCTGGACGAAGGGGCTTGGGTCATCTCGACGGCGACGCCGCCCGAAACGTCGCTCGACCAGAATGCCCGCATTACGAGCCAGATCGAACGCCTGCTGATGGAGAACCCCAACGTCACCGATATCGTCCGCCGGAACGGTCACTCCGAACGCGCCATCGGATGCGTTTTGCCCGTGAACCTCGGCGAGATCATCGTCAATCTCAAACCCAAAGACCAGTTGACGCAACCGGCAAGCGAGATCCTTGCGGAGGTCCGCGAGGAGGTCGAGCACATACCCGGTGTCGCGGCTGCGTTCACTCAACCCCTTCAACTCAAGATCGACGAGAGCCTCGAGGGCACGCCCGCGCCGCTGCAAGTCAAGATCTTCGGCCCAGACATCGAGATACTTGCGAAAAAGGGCAAAGAGATCGAGCAGATCATGCAGTCCGTTCCCGGCATAGCCGATATCAAGATGGACCAAGCCACCGGGATTCCACAGGTGCGCGTCCAAATCGATCGCCAGGCCGCCGCGCGCTACGGCATTTCCGTCGGGGCCATCAGCGAAATCGTGCGGCTCGCGGTCGGAGGGGAGGAACTGACTCAGGTCTGGCAGAATCAGCGTGGCTATGGCGTCTTTGTGCGCTACCCCGACGCGTTGCGCGCCAATCCGGAGGCTATCGCGAACCTGCTCGTCGACACGCCGGGCGGGTCGCGCGTTCCCCTGTCCCAAGTCGCACATGTGACGTTGTCCGAAGGCCCGAACGTCATCTGGCGCGAGGCCATGAATCGCCGCTTCAGCGTCGACGCGAGCATCGAAGGCCGCGACCTTGGCGGCGTGGTTGCGGACATCAAGAAAGGGTTGAAGAAGATCACGCTGCCTCAGGGCTATTACGTCGTCTTCGGCGGGCAGTTCGAGAACCAGCAACGCGCCATGCGTTCGTTGGCGGTGGTGTCGGCCGTTGCCTTGGTAGTTGTCTTCATGCTCCTGTTCATGGCGCTGCACTCGGCCTTGCATGCGGGGATCATTCTCGCCACAGTGCCCAGCGCGTTTATCGGAGGTGTCGCCTCATTGCTGTTGACCGGCGAGAGCATTAACGTCTCTTCGGCGGTGGGTTTCATCGCGCTGTTCGGGATTGCCGTGCAGAACAGCCTCGTGCTGCTGACGCAGACGCGCGACTTCATCATCGAAGGGCACTCGAAAGAGAAGGCGATTCGGCTCGCAAGCATTCAGCGCCTGCGTCCCAAATTGATGACGGCCTCGTGCGCGGCCCTTGGACTGGCCCCCATCCTAATCAGCAAGGGCGTCGGCGCGGAGATCGAGAAACCGCTCGCGATCGTCATGGTCGGCGGACTCGTGACCTCGACGCTGTTCACTTTGCTTGTCCTGCCCGCAGTGTACCTGGCGGCCGAACGTATGGCCGAGCGCGCGCGATCCCTCTTTAGAAGGAAGCCGAAAGCCGTGCCCGAGTGAGGGCTACTTGTCCCAGTAACGGCGGTTCATGCTGAGGCGGCGCTTCAGCGTGATGGGCAGTCGCGCCTCCATTTTGCCGAGGCGGAACCCGGCGAACTTTGCCGCCATCCTCGCCACAGCGGCGGGAATCATGGAGGCCTGTTCGCGCCAGAGGTAGGCGAGTTGTTTGCGCAGAAGGCGCAAGCCTTCGCCTTCGGCTTCTCCGAAGGTCTCGCGGATCCAAGGCTCGCGAGCATGAAACACGCCGAAATCGAAATATCGGGAGAACTCGCCCCAGAGCGCATAGTCGTGCGAATGAAAGACCTCGGCATCAGCGGCGTAGGCGATCGCGGAACCTGCGAGCAGGATGCGCGCCGCCATGTACTCGTCTTCCATCGAGATCAGATTCGGACGAAACCCGCCGACGCGTTCGAGTACGTCGCGGCGATAGGCCGAGAAGGCGTTGGACATGAAGACGGTCCGGAACTTCAGCGAAGGCGCATCGGACAGGCGCTTTACGCGTCCTTCGGCGGGATAGTTGAACGAGCGCGAGTAGCGTTCCATAGCCGAGGCGTGGGGGTATGGAATCTGCCGCCCGTAGGCCGCGCCTACGTCATCGGCGTCAAGCGCGGCAACCAGACGTTCAAGGGCTTCGGGGTGTGCCGGCGTCGCATCTTGGGACAGAAACGCCACGACCTCGCATGGCGCGGTCATCTCCACGCCGAGCTGGCGCGTGCCGCCATGGTCGAACGAGGCCTTCGGGATGATCTCGACATCGAAACCCGCGTCGCGCGCGAGGGCGACGGTGGCATCGTTGGACGATGAATCGATCACAAGCACGCGTTGCGGCCGGAGCGTCTGCGCTTGGAAAGCGTCAATCCACCCGCGCCACGCTTCGCCGGCGTTGAGGGTCGGAATCACCACCGCAACTCGCTGCACGCCTGTGTTCTCCATGTGAGGCCGCACGTATGGACCTCGCACCGTCTCGAAACCTGAAACGCAACCTCCTGTCATTCTGAGCGCAGCGAAGAATCTCGCTAAGAGTACAAACCTCCTTCGCGCGTGAGATTCTTCGCTGCGCTCAGAATGACAGGTAGAACCCAAAGAGAAAAGACGACCGCCTCTCGCGGTTCTTTCATAAGCCATCGGGGTAGCGGGACGCTCGGAGTCGCACGGTTTCCCAGGAGCATTCCTGCGTTCATTCGCAAGCGCAACTCGGGAATCGGTTGTTGAGTGGGTCCGTTAGACCAGCACAGGTTCCGCGATGCCGATGGCCTCGAGAACCGCTTCCTCGTTCGGCTCGACGGTGATCGTCTCGGCGGCCGCTTTGATCGCGCTGTCGGGATCCTTCAGGCCGTGCCCCGTAAGGATGCAGACCACCCGAATGGCGTTGCCTTGCACCGGCTCGATGTTATCGAAGTAGCCGTTCTGTGAAAGCTTGATGAGACCGGCCACGCTGGCGGCGCTCGCCGGTTCGGCGAAGATCCCTTCGATCGATGCGAGCAACTTGTACGCTTCGCGAATCTGGTGGTCCGTGACCATGCCGATGACGCCGCCCGATTCGTCGCGCGCCTCGACCGCGGTTTGCCAGCTCGCGGGGTTGCCGATGCGGATAGCCGTCGCGAAGGTCTGCGGATCGTCGACCGGGTGGCCCAGCACGATCGGCGCCGCGCCCGCGGCCTGGAACCCCAGCATGCGGGGGCGGTTCTTGGCCTTGCCCGAGGCGAAATACTCTTTGTAGCCGCGCCAATACGCGGTGATATTGCCCGCGTTGCCGACCGGCAGCGCGTGGAAATCGGGCGCCCATCCTTCGAAATCGTCCACGATCTCGAAGGCGCCGCTCTTCTGTCCCTCGATGCGGAACGGGTTGATCGAATTGACGAGCGCAATGGGGTGGCGCTTCGTAATCGTCCTCACGAGTTCGAGCGCGTGATCGAAGTTGCCCTTGATCTGCACGACGCGCGCCCCGTGAATCATGGCCTGCGATAGCTTGCCCAGCGCGATCTTGCCTTCGGGGATCAGGACGATGCACTTAATGCCCGCGCGGGCTGCGTAGGCCGCCGCGGACGCGGACGTGTTGCCCGTCGAGGCGCACATGACGCCCTTGAACCCGTCTTCCACGGCCTTCGTGATCGCCATGGTCATGCCGCGGTCTTTGAACGATCCCGTGGGGTTCAGGCCTTCGTACTTCAGATAGATCTCAAGCCGGGGGTGAATCGCCTTGCTGAGATTTGGAGCGGGAACGAGCGGCGTCGAGCCTTCGTTCAGCGAAATGATGCGCGTTGTCGACGTCACCGGCATGTAAGGGCGGTAACGTTCGATAATGCCACGGTTCACCATGGTTCCATCCTCCTCGCGCAACAGGCTCGAATCGCCGTCAACCTGGGTTCTCGCGCTTAGAGTACACGAAGTACGTGCGTCTTTTCACCTAGGAAGTCTTGCCCGTCGATATCCTTCAACGCCGCGTTGACCGCGGCTTCGCGGGTATCGTGGGTCATGAGGACGACATGGACAAGTTCGGTGTCGTGGCGTTCCTTCTGGAAGCAGGATGCGATGCTTACGCCTTGCGCTCCGAGCGCCGTGCAAACCTTGCCCAGCACGCCCGGCTGATCCTTGGTGGTGAGCCGCAGGTAGTAGCGCCCCGTGACGTGGCCCACATCGCGGATCGGCCGTTGTGCGCTGTAGACGAACGGCGCGGGGGCGGGCGCGTCGCCGCGGCGGGCGATGTCGATGATATCCGCCACGACCGCGCTGGCCGTGGGCATGCGTCCGGCGCCGCGTCCGTAGTAGAGCGTGGCGTCGACCACGTCGCCTTTGACGTAGATCGCATTGAATTCGTTGCGCACCGACGCGAGCAGGTGGTCTTCGGGAACGAGCGTCGGATGGACGCGCGCTTCGATGCCGCCATCCACGGACCGGATGATGGCCAGGAGTTTAATCAGGTAGCCCATTTCGCGCGCATACGCGACATCGGCATGCGTGACTTTCGTGATGCCCTCGACGTACAGGTCTTCCAGCGCGACCGGCGTCGAGTAGCAGAGCGACGCGAGGATTTGGCACTTGTGCGCCGTATCGTGGCCTTCGATATCGAGGTCGGGCGGCGTCTCCGCGAAACCGAGCGCGGTGGCCTGCGCGAGCGCTTCGCCGAACTCGAGTCCTTCGTAAGTCATCCGGCTGAGAATGTAGTTGCACGTGCCGTTCAAGATGCCGTACGCGAACTCGATATGATTCGCCGCGAGGCCTTCGCGCAGCGCCTTGATGATCGGAATGCCGCCGGCGACCGAGGCTTCGTAGCGCAGTTCGACGCCGTTATCGACGGCCGCCTTGCATAGCTCCTGGCCGTAGTGCGCGAGCAACATCTTGTTGGCCGTCACTACGTTCTTCTTCGCATGGAGCGCCTTGAGAATGAACGTCTTCGCCGCCTTTGTGCCGCCAATCAGTTCGCACACGACGTTCACGGCGGGATCGGCGATAAGCGCTTCGGCGTCCGCGCTGACTGTGACGCCCGATAAATCGAACTCCTGCAAGCATTCCTGGCGCAGTTCCGCGACGTGCACGAGACGCACGTCCGTGCCCGCCTTCGCCGAGACCATGGCCGGGGTGGCCAGCAAGGTCTTTACGACTCCGCCACCGACGGTGCCCGCGCCTATTACTCCAACTCCAACCGCCATTGCAATCGCCCTCCCAGCGCGGCGCGCCGCGTCAGATTTCCAGAATGCATACGACGTCGCCCACGGCGACCTCGTCTTCCTCCTCCACCAGCTTCTCGATAAGCGTGCCCGATTTGGGGCTGGGCACGGTAAAGGCGGCCTTGTCGGTGGTCATCTCGACCAGATCGTCGTTCTCGTTGACGATGTCGTCTTCGTCCGCCAGCCACATCGACACCTTGGCCGTTTCGGTCAAATCGTCGCCCAAATTCGGTAGCGTCACTTCATAGCGCATAGCTCTGTCCTTCCTAGTGCCTCGCCTCGCCGCGTGTCCGATTCCAGCGCGGTCCAGAGGTCCACTGATCGATACGAACTCCTCACAAACGGGCCCGAAGCCACATACGCGAACCCGGTCTCGCGGGCCAGGCGGGCGTAACCCTCGAAGCGTTCCGGCGGCACGAACTCCGCCACCGGCCGCTCGCGTTTCGACGGTTGCAGGTACTGGCCGATGCAGATCGCCACGCACCCTGCCTCGCGCAGGTCGCGCAACGTCGCGCGGACTTCCGACTCGCTCTCGCCGTGTCCCACCATCAGCGCCGACTTTACAGGGACATGCGGGGCGTGGTCCGCGCCATGGCGCAGCACGCGCAGCGACGCGCGATAGTCCGCGCGCCGGTCGCGTACGGCCGGGAACAAGCGCTCCACCGTCTCGATGTTGTGGCTAAACACATCGGGCTGTGCCCGTAAGACCGTATCGACATGCTCCAGGTTTCCCTGGAAGTCCGATGTCAATACCTCGATCTTCGTCCGCGGCGCCAGGGATCGCACCTGCGCGATCGTAGCCGCAAAATGGCTCGCGCCTCCGTCCGGCAGATCGTCGCGCGTGACGGACGTGATGACGGCGTGCGCCAGATCAAGTTCGCGCAAGGCTTCGGCAACCCGCCGCGGCTCCTCCGAGTCGGCCGGCTCGGGCGTGTCATGCGTCACCGCGCAGAAGGCGCATTTGCGTGTGCACGACGCGCCGAGTATCATTACCGTTGCCGTTCCGTGGCCCCAGCATTCGGACCGGTTCGGACAGCGGGCGCTCTGGCACACCGTATGGACGTTCCACCGGCGCAGCACGTCCCGGGTGGCGTTCGACGCGCCTTCCGGGGTCCAGGTGCGGTGAATCCATGTGGGAAACTGGGTGGCCATCGCGAATACGGTTCCGCCAGATTGCAGTCATTACTCGAATACTAGAACTTCATTGTCCACACGTTGCATTATAGCAGACGAAGGGTGGCTGATTAAAGTTTCTACACATACTACGTATACTGATAGTTAGCCTAATAACACGATAGACGTGGTGTCTCCCGGAGTCTCAGGTGTCTCCCTCCGCATCGACGAAAACGCCTCGGATGCGTATTTCGGTCTACGCGGCGGCAGCTCTGCCGTTCGCATGGCTGCTCGCCGCATTGATGCGCTGGCATCACGACATGCCCTATCTCGATCAGTGGCCTTTCGTAACACTCCTCGGGAAATCGTATGACGGCACGTGGCGCTTTGCCGACCTGTGGGCGCAGCACAACGAGCATCGCCTCGTGGTTCCACGGCTCGCCATGCTCGGCCTGGCGCACCTATCGCACTGGAACACCCTCTGGGAACTGGCTGTGAACGTCGCCCTGGGGACTCTCCTATTCATCACGGTGGTATGCGTGGTTTTGCGTGCCTCGAAGCGCGCCGGAGTTGCGGATTCTTACCACGTGATGCCGTTGCTGTCGATGCTCGTGTTCTCGATGAGCCAATGGCAGAACTGGGTTCGCGGCTGGCAAATGCAAGAGTTTATGAGTCTGCTTGCCGCGCTCGGAGGGCTCGCGCTTCTCGGCGTTTCGCGTCCGAGTTGGAAACGCCTGGGCGCCGCCATGCTACTGGGGACTGTAGCCACGTTCTCGTTCGCTAACGGCATCGTGTTCTGGCCCATTGGGCTTGCGGTCCTCTTCGCCAACGACGCCGCTTCGGGCGGATGGCGGCCTCGCTGTCTCGTTGCTTGGGCGGGGGTGTCGATTGCCGTTACGGCCGCAGTGCTTTGGGGTTACCGTGGCATCGATTACCATCCCGGCCCGTGGCGTTTCTATGAATTGACTGTCGGCTACGCATACTATCTGCTGGCATTTCTTGGGGCGCCTGTCGTTTCCTACGATGCCCGTGCCGCGGCAGTGTGTGGCGGGATTGGACTGATTGTGTTTGCCACTCTCGGGATCATCGCGTTCCGCCGTGGGAGCCTGCCGATTCCGGACCTTTCCGTCATGGCCTCGTTCGGACTCTACGCCGTCTCGTCCGCGATGATTACAGGCTACGGAAGACTCGCGTTCGGCGTAGAGCAAGCCATGAGTTCACGCTACATCACGCTGAGCAATCCTCTATGGATTGCGATCTTGGGGCTGGGCTTGATCATGGGGAGCCGGGCGTCCTGGGGATTCCGGCGCGGGGCACAGTGTGCCGCGATTTTCCTCGGAGCGCTCTTGATGGTGAACGCGGCGTACGGGACGTGGAAATGGTCCGAACACTATCAGTACGAAGTCCCGGCCCGTGAAGCGTTGCTCTCCGGCGGCGACGAGCGACTACTCGAAAGGCTGCACCCTGATCCCGGCCTCATTCTGAGGCAACGGGAAATCTTGCGGAAGTACCGCCTCTCGGTCTTCAGAGATTTGCCTGACTGAACCTAGAGGAGGAAACGCAGCTTCTTCGCTTCAGCGATCAAATCGTCGCGGAAATCCGGATGCGCGATGCCGATCAACAGTTCCGCGCGTTCCCAGAGATTCCTTCCACGCAAATTCACAATGCCGTACTCGGTCGCGATATAGTGCGCGCACGAACGCGGCGTCGTGACGGTGGACCCCGCCGTAATGGTGGGGACGATCTTCGAGCGAATCGTGCCATCCTTGGCTTTGTAGGTGGAGGGGCAGCAGAGTACCGCTTTGCCGCCCTTCGAGATCTGCGCGCCCAACAAGAAATCGAGTTGTCCGCCGGTGCCCGTGATCGTGTGGTTCACGATCGATTCCGAATTGACCTGCCCGGTCACGTCGACTTCGAGGCATCCGTTTATCGAGATGAAGTTGTCGTTTTGCCCGATGACGGCCGGATTGTTCGTGTAGCTGGCGGAACACATGTAGATATCCGGGCAGTCGCGCACGAAGTTGATCAACTCTTGCGTGCCCAGCATGAAGCTCGCGGTAATCTTCCCGCGGTCGACGCCTTTTCTTGCGCCCGTAATCTTGCCTGCCTTATAGAGCGTCA
The DNA here is from genome assembly GCA_964402555.1 of uncultured Nitrospiraceae bacterium. Taxonomy (GTDB): domain Bacteria; phylum Hydrogenedentota; class Hydrogenedentia; order Hydrogenedentales; family SLHB01; genus CAYOCT01. Next base: position 24,568 of record CAYOCT010000008.1, read on the forward strand.
GGATGCCTTCGGGAATGACTTCGGTCTGCACGCCGAGGTCTTTGAGATCCGATTCATCGATAAGATGCGCCACCGCGTTCGGCACGCTGCCGTACCCGATCTGCAGGCATGCGCCGTCCGGGATAACGCCCATTACGTGTTTCGCGATGGCCTTGTCGGCATCGCTCGGCGGCGGGCTGGGCACTTCCGAGATCGGGGGGTTGTCGCCCTCGACGATGTAGTCCGCTTCCGAGATATGGATCTTGCAGTCCTCGCTGCCGTGATGCATGTAGAAGTAGCTCTCGTTGATCTCAGCGATCCAGATCTTGGCGGTCTCGGCGTCGGCTTTCGCCAGCGCGGGGGAGGGGCAGAAGTGCAGGTAGCCCTCGTCGTCTGGCGGCGTCACCATGAACGAGGCGATATCGGACGTGACTTCGCCGCTGCGGAACATGCTTTCGTACGAACCGAGCCGCGCCGGTATCGACGTGCAGCGGTCGGGTGAAACCAGGTTTTCGATGGGACCCCGGAACAGCGATTCGAGCCGGAACGATTTGCCCTCCGTGTCGGCCATGAAGACTTGCATCGGAGGCGCGAGGCGAAGCTCGCTCCGGATGCGCACGTTTTCGAGTTCGCCGGCGCGTTTGGCGAGTGCCGCATCCAGGTAGCGCGAACTGGCGTTGAACGCATAGTAATCGACTGTGGTATTCGAACGAACCATCGCCGCCGCTTCGTCCGCGGAGATCAACTTGCGCCGGTATTCATCCATCACAGAACTCATCGTACTACCATTCCTTCGTCGTCGTTCCCTTCAGCTCGCCTGAATGCAGCGGTCATGTTTTCACCATATCCGCATGCGTATTGTCAACAAAAAGGGCCGTTAACGCAAATCCCTTCTCATGCGCGAAATAGTGTAATGGAGTGCGGTTGCAGCATCGGCGCGCTATTCGGGTTGTTTGGACTGCTTGACCGTGCCGTCCGCCTACGCTCATAATCCGATGGAAAGAAAGTTCTGCTACGTCGCGGAATAAGGCCGGGCTGTCCCGTGGTTCTTGTGAACTGGAAGTGCTTCGTATGGAACGAGGATCTTACGCGTGGGCGAGAAACCATCCAAGACAGAATGTACGATTGCCGTTTGCGCCGGGCGCGCATGCGCGGAAGCCAAATCCAAGAAGCTCCGGTCCCGCCTCAAGGAATTGGTGGCGGAACAAGGGCTTGAAGAATCGGTGAAGGTTAAGAAGACTTCATGCCAGGGCGATTGCGGCCATGGGCCTATTGTGTGCATCGAGCCCAAAGGCAAACGGCTCGAACGCGTGAAGCCTAAAGGCGCGGAGAAGGTGCTGGCGAAGGCGGTCAAGCGCAAAGGGGCTTAAGTGGGAACGTAACGAGCCTTGGGCGGTGGCGGTCTGGGGGGCGCTCACTTCGCAGCGGCGTTTAGCTTCGCAATCTCGGTCTGTAAGATGGCCGCGTCTTTCTTGACGTGATAATGGGGGTTGATGTATCGCAATACGCCCTCTTTGTCGATGAGGAAGACCGACCGCTTGGCGAATTGAATCACCCATAGGTTCACGATCGGTACGCCGTAGGCCCTGACAATGACGCGGTCCGGATCGGCCACGACCGGAAATGGCAGGTTGTAACGGCGTTGAAAGTCGACGCTCTTTTCGGGGGTGTCCAGGCTGATCGCGATGACCTCGGTATCGGATTCGTTAAAGGCGCGAATGGAATCGCGGTACCCGCACATTTGCTTCGTGCATTCCGGCGTGAAGGCTTTGGGGTAAAACGCAAGCACGACGTTCTTCTTGCCGCGGAAATCGGAAAGCTTGCGCGTGCCCATGGCGCCCGTTGCCGGATCGAAGACCGGAAGCGCAATATCCGGGGCCGTGTCGCCTACGTGAAGTTGCACGTCCTTCTCCTCGTTCGCCGGTTTGGCCTGCACGGTATCCCACAGGCCTGCGATGAAGAAGAAACACACCGCCCCCACGACTACCACGGCCAAGCCCGCTTGTTGTCGCGACACGGCACTCTTCTCCCTTGCAACAGTAAGACTGTTGATCGCCTGCAACCTAGTGTGTTCGTAACACGCCTGCAACCCCGTCTATTCCCCGGCCAAAGAAAGTGCTTGCATTCTGTTGCGGGATTCCGTATAATACTTGCGAAATTACGCAAGTACGCAGGTTGGTAAGTTTGTGGCAACCGGGGAACGTGAACCGAAACGCACGGATTCGAAACGTCCGAACGGAGGAACAGAGCATGGCGGCCGGGAACGATGTCGAGGGAACGATTAAGGATTTGCTGAAGCGGGTCGATGCCCTGGAAGGCAAGGTGGCGGAAGACCACCTGGCGTTGGGCGTAATGAAGGGCGACTTGGACTACACGATTGCCGCCTTTATCATTGCGCTGGGCGCGGCGGCGTACGACATGGAGGTGGATATGTTCTTCACCTTCTGGGCGACGGCGGCTCTGCGCGACCCGAAGAAGAAAGCGAAGAAGGGCTTTCTGGACTCGATGTTCGGATGGATGCTTCCGAGGGGGACCAAGAAGCTCCCGCTCTCGAAGATGCAGATGATGGGCATCGGCCCGAAGATGATCCGCAGCGTCATGAAGATGCACAACGCCAGCTCGCTCGAGGAGTTGATGGCCGAAGCCGGCAAGATGGGTGTCCGTATCCATGTCTGCACGATGTCGATGGATGTCATGGGCATCAAGAAAGAGGAATTGATCGACTACCCGCATATGGATTTCGTGGGCGTCGGCACGTTTGTCGGGATGTTCGACCGCGCCAAGCAATGTTGGTTTATGTGAGTTCGATCGGCTAACCCTCAGGAGCTGCATATGCGCGCAATGAACGCCGAAGAACTTGGGCCGCCCATGGACGACGCCACGTGCAACATCGTCGCGGAATTCTTTTCGGTCTATTCGAACCCTACCCGCATCCATATCTTCTGCGCGTTGCGGTCCGGACCGAAGACCGTTTCGGAACTCGCCGATCATGCCAAGGCCAGTCTGCAGAACATCTCGCAGCACTTGCGGGTGATGAAGGACAAAGGCGCGCTTACTTCGGAGAAACGCGGCCAGAACGTCTACTACTCGGTGGCGGACCCCAAGTTCCTGTTCGGCGTCAAAATGATTCGCGACGCTCTTGTCGAGATGCTCAAGCGGCGCGCCGAGTTGGTGCCGTTCGCGCTCGAATCGGCTGCTCCGAGAAGCGCAACCAAACCCAAAACTACGAAGAAGAAATCGGCCTAGGTTCCCGCTCGCGGGACCTTCATTCATGAAAGGGAGAACGATGACTGCTGAAGAACTGAAAAACCTGTCCGTGGCGAAAGAAGTGGATGCGCGTGGAACGGCCTGCCCGGGCCCGCTGCTTGAAGCCAAGCGCGCCGTAAGCGACTGCCCCTCGGGCGGCGTGATGGAAGTGCTGTCCTCTGACGAAGGCACGAAGACCGACATTTCGCGCTGGTGCAACAAAATGAAGTACGAGTACCTCGGCGACGTCGAAGACGACGGGTACTGGCGCGTCTTTTTGAAAGTGAGCTGACCGTGTCCGCGCCGGCCAAGAAAGCGCGCGAACCGAGAATCCTGGTCTTCTCGACCAATACCATCTCGGACCCAGGCATCGACCTGGCGGGTTCCGCGCATATGCACTACTCGACCGCCGTCCGCGTGATTTCCGTGCCGTGTTCGAGCGGCGTCAAGCCCAGTTGGGTGGTCCGCGCCGTGCAGCAGGGCTTCGACGGCGTCTTCATCGCGGGCTGCGGCGGAGACTGCGCGTTTCTGTCGGACTGCACGGCCCGCACGAGCCAGGTCGTCAAGAAGGCGCACGAGGCCATGAAGACCGCCGGCCAGAATCCCAAACGGCTGAAGATGGCGGCCCTGTGTTCGGTGTGCGCCGAACCCTTCGTGAACCACATGGAGAATTTCCAAAAGGAGTTGTTGAAACTTGAATCCGCCTGATGCAACGCCTCGCTTGGATTATGACGTCGTGGTGGTGGGGGCCGGGACGGCCGGGATGGAAACAGCCTTGTCGCTCGGCGACATGGGGTACCAGGTGCTGCTGGTCGAGAAGGCGCCGAGCGTGGGGGGGAAGACCATCCTCCTCAGCAAAGTGTTCCCGACCCTCGATTGCGCAAGCTGCATCTCGACGCCCAAAATGGCCGCGAGCGCCAACCATCCCAATATCAAGTTGATGGTGAACACGGAAGTTGGCAAGGTATCGCGGCAGGACGACGGCACGTTCCAAGTGAAGCTGAACCGGAAAGCTACGTATGTCGACCCGGCCGCGTGCACCGGCTGCGCCCAGTGCGAAGCGGCCTGCACCGTCGCGATCCCCGACGAGTACAACTACGGGATGGTCGCCCGCCGCGCGGCCCATATCGCATTTCCGCAAGCCGTGCCTAAGAAGTCCATCATCGATCGCCGTGGTTCGGCGCCGTGCACGCACACGTGTCCGGCCGATGTTGTGCCCAGCGGCTTCGTGTCGCTGGTGCGTTGCGGCAAGTACAAAGAGGCGTTCGAACTCCACCTGAAACAAGCGCCGCTCGTGGGCAGCCTGGCCCGCGTGTGCTATGCGCCGTGCGAAGGCGAATGCAGCCGCGGCTCGATGGAAGGCCCCGTGCACGTTCGCGCGATTAAGCGTTTCATGGCGGACCGCTACTACGCCGAACATCCCGAGCCCGAGTACGGGCCGCCCGAGACGCGTACCGGCAAGAAGGTAGCCATCGTGGGTTCGGGACCCGCCGGGCTGACCGCCGCGTTTCATCTCGGGGGCTACGGCCATGACGTCACGGTGTTCGAGGCCAACGAGGCGCCCGGCGGCATGTTGCGCTACGGAATGCCGGCCTATCGCATGCCGCATGGCGTGCTCGACCGCGATATCAAGAACGTTACCGCGCTCGGCGTCGAGATCAAGACCGGCCAGCGGGTCGAGTCGATCGCGTCGCTCAAGGAGCAAGGCTTCGAGGCAGTCTTTGTGGCGGTGGGCAATCAGGAGCCGCGCATCGTTCCCGTCTACGGCAGAGAGTTGCTGGACGTCGACGATTGCATGTCGTTCTTGCGCACATGCAAGACCGGCGACACGCTGCCTGACATCAAGGGCAAGCACGTGGTGATTATCGGCGGCGGGAACGTGGCCATGGACGTGGCGCGTTCGGCGATCCGCCTCGGGACCGCAAGCACGTCGATCGTCTGTCTCGAGCCGCGCGACAAGATGCTGGCGCACGAGTTTGAAGTCGTCGAGGCGCAGGAAGAGGGCGTCCAGATTTACACCTCCGCCGCGACGAAGCGCGTCACGGAGAAGGCTGGCGAGACGTTCCTCGAATATGTCGATGTCGCCTCTATGAACGTCGTCGACGGCAAACTTAAACTCGAGTTTGTGCCCAATTCCGAGAAACGGATTCCCGCGGACATCGTCATTCTCGCGGTCGGCCTGCAAGCCAGCACGCAGATCTTCGCCGACGAATTGGCCCTCAACCCCAACGGCACCATCAAGGTGGACGAAGAGACTCTGCAAACGAGCCTGCAAAGCGTGTTCGCCGGCGGCGATGCCGCGCTCGGGCCCTCCATCGTGGTCAAGGCCATGGGGCAAGGCAAACGCGCCGCCCACTACATCCACAAGCTTCTTTCCGGAGAAGCGATCGAAGGCGCGAAGTACGACGAGCGGCTGACCCAGATCGACAAGGAACGTGTCGTGGCGCAGAACGAGCATCTGAGCCGCCGCGAACCTACTGCGATCCGCCAGAAGCCCGCGCACGAGCGCATTCAGAGTTTCGAGGCTTACGAAGGCGTCTTTTCCGAGAACCAGGCGCGGTACAACGCCAACCGCTGTATGGACTGCGGCGGGTGTTCGTACTGTCAGGAATGCGTCAAGGCTTGCCCGGCCAACGCGATTCACTTCGACATGCGCCCGCAGGAGATCGACCTGGCCGTCGGCACGGTTGTGCTCTCGACCGGTTACAACATTCTCGACCCGGCAATGAAAGAGCTCTTCGGGTACGGCAGGTATCCCAACGTGATCTCGGCCCCGCAGATGGATAGGCTCCTTGCGCCGACTCGCCCCTACAACGGCGTCCTGCGGCCATCGGATGGGAAAGAACCCGACAACATCGCGTTCGTCCTGTGCAACGGCGCGCGCGACCACACGCTCTGCAACCCCTTGTGCTGCCGCGTCGGATGCATGTACACGGCCAAGCACGCGCAGTTGCTGATGGGCGCGCTGCCGCTGGCCGACGTCACGATCTACTACATCGACGTGCGCGCGTTCGGCAAAGGCTACGACGAGTTCTTCGAGCAGGCCAAGGCCATGGGCGTCAAGTACGTCAAGGGCAAAGTGGCGCGCATTGAGGAAGACGAGAACAGCAACCTCGTCATCCACTACGAGGACATCGCGGAGGGCGGTCCCAAATCCGCGACGCATGATCTCGTGGTGCTTTCCGTGGGGTTGGTGCCCAATCGCGAGCCGTTCGCGCTGTTCCAGGAAAACGAATTGGCCGGCGACGACATGGCCTACGTGCGCGAGCAGGACGAAGTCAGCGATCCTTCTGTAACGAGCGTCCCGGGCGTGTTTGCCGCGGGGACGGTCTCCGGGGGACGCGACATTCCGGACACGGTGTTGCACGCCGGCGCGGCTTCCGTGCAGGCGGCAAGTTATCTTGAACGTCTACGCAAAGTAGGATGACAAGCGAGCATGGATAAACGAAAGATAGGCGTATTCATCTGCCATTGCGGCGGTAACATTTCCGACTACGTGAACGTCAAAGAGGTCGCCGAAGCCGTCGCGTCCGAGCCGGGCGTCGAGGTGTCGAAGAACCACATGTTTACCTGTTCGGATGCCGCGCAACAGGAAATGATCGCGGAGATCCAGGAGAAGAAACTTGACGGGTTGGTGATCGCCTCCTGTTCACCGAAGCTTCACCTGTTCACCTTCCGCGGCATGGCGACACGCGGCGGTATCAATCCGTATCAGTACGTCCACGTAAACCTTCGCGAGCAGTGTTCCTGGGCGCACCGGAACGACAAGAAGTCCGCGACGGAGAAGGGTATCGAACTTGTCCGCGCGGGGATTGCGAAGTGCCGCCTGACCGAGCCGCTGCAGCCCATCCGCATCGAGACCACCAAGAAGGCGCTCGTGATTGGCGCCGGCGCGGCGGGCCTGCGAGCCGCGCTCGCCCTCTCGAATATGGGCATCAGCGTGTATGTCGTCGAGAAGGAACCCCAGGCCGGCGGTTGGACGAAGGAGTGGCATAGCCTGTTCCCGGACAATCGCGACGGCGCGCAGATTGTCAATACGCTGCTCAAGCAGGTCTCCGAACGCGAGAATATCGCCCTCTACACCAACGCCAACGTTACTGAGAAATCCGGATGCGTCGGCGACTTCGAGGTCAAAGTGAGCGTTGGCGGCGCGGAGACTATCACGCTGAACGTCGGCGCGATCGTCGTGTCCACGGGTTTTGAAACCTACCGCCCGAAAGACGGCGAGTTCGGTTACGGACTCGACGGGGTCGTCACGCTCGACGAATTCAAGAAGTTGATTGAGTCGGGCGGCCAGAGTCTGAGTTACAAAGGCAAGGCTGTCAATACGGTCGCTTACATCTACTGCGTAGGCAGCCGCCAGCGTAAAAGCGAATCCTGTCCGAAACCCAACTTGTATTGCTCGAGGTACTGCTGCAACGCGGCGGTCCACAGCGCCTCCGTGGCCCAGGAGAAGTTTCCGCGTCTCCACCAGTTCCATCTGTTTCGCGACATGCGCACGTACGGAAAGAACGAACTTCTGTACGAGAAGGCACGCGCCGAAGGCTCGGTCTTTCTACGATTCAGCGACGACAAGCCGCCCTCGGTCGAGCGTTCGGGGAACGGACTGCTTGTGCGCGTGCAAGACGAACTTACCGGGAACGAGACGATCGAAATACCGGCCGACTTGGTGGTCCTGGTGACCGGGATGATGCCGCGCGCCAATGAATCGCTGACCGACACGCTCAAGCTGCCGCTCAGCCGCGACGGGTTCTATAACGAGATCCACATCAAATTGCGTCCGGTCGAGACCGTCGTCGACGGCGTGTTCATCGCCGGGTCGTGCCAGAGTCCGAAGTCGATTTCCGAAAGCGTCGAATCCGCGCTCGCGGCCAGCAGCAAAACGGGAGCGTTGCTGATGAAGGGCTACGTCGACCTCGAACCACTAATCGCGACCATCGATAAGGACAAGTGCCTGTGGTGCGGCCTTTGCCAGGCGGCCTGCCCCTACGGCGCCATCGAGCGGGTCATGTGCGACGGAAAAGAGATCGCGCACGTGATCGAGGCCTTGTGCAAGGGAGAAGGCGGATGCGTTCCCGTGTGCGCGGGCGATGCCATCGACATCACCGGCTACACGAACGAACAGATCACGGCCATGATCGACGCGTTCGCTAAAGAGGAGGCTGCGGTATGAACGCGACCGCGAAGACCCGCGACGTGCGCGAAGTGATGCGCGACGAGATGGTCATGCGCGACCGGATTGTCGTGCTGATGAAGGACGGGCCGAAGACGGTGCCGGAGATTGCCCACGCCCTCGACGTGCCCAATCACGAAGCCATGTACTGGATGATGGCGATGCGGCGGTACGGGCTGCTGGCCGAGATCGGCCGCCCGAACGAGTTTGGCTATTTCCAATACAAACTGGTCGAGAAAAGCTCATGAGAATAGACACCGCATTTATCGACGAATTCAGCCGCGCGGGCGATTTCAACGCGACGGCGTGCATGAACTGCGGCACGTGTACGGGGCTGTGTCCCCACGGCCTGGATATTCTTCCGCGCGAGCTTTTCCGCTTCGTCGTGCTCGGCCTCAAAGAGAAGGTGCTCGAGCAGACCGAGACGATCTACTCGTGCCTGTTGTGCCGCTTGTGCGAAGCGAACTGTCCGGGCGACGTGCACATCACCGATAACGTCCGCACGTTGCGCCACTACATCAACCGGAACGTCTTTAAGCTATGACGAAGGACACGGAAGCCATGCAATTGTCGATCGGCGACATCATCGCGATTCTTTCGGATAACCTCGGCCTTCGCAAGAGCGTCATGCCCATCGGCGCGCGCAAGGCGACCGCGTGGGCCAAGGGCTTGAATATCCCGCGTGGGGGAGAGCGCATCTTCTACACGGGCCAGATGTATCAGTTAATGCCCTCCATTGGCGCGATGCAGCATCAGATGGAAACGGTGAACGGATTGCTGGCCAAAGCGCCGTGGCTGATGAAGTTTGTCGCGATGGGGCGCACCGTCAACCGCTTTGTCAACACGTCGTGGTTCATGACGCTTGCCGACGGGATCATGTCGGGCGGGAAGAACACGCAAGCCGTCTACGACCGCCGCCTCCGGAATATCGCGCGTCTGCTCCAGAAAGCGGGGGTCAAGTTCGGGTATCTCTATGAGAATGAAATGTACGCAGGCGCGCTCGTGTGCGACCTTGGCGGCAAGGACACCTTCGAGGCGCATGCGCGCCGCGTGTACGCAAGCCTAAAGGCCGCCGGGGTCAAGTCTGTTATTACCGCGGATCCCCACACGACGGACATGCTTCGCGACGTCTATCCCAAATTAATCGAAGGCTACGACCTGGAAGTGAAGAGCTATCTCGAAGTCTTGGCCGAAGCCTCGATGCCGGTGCGAAAGAAACTCGACCGGCCTCTCGCCCTGCACGATTCGTGCGTCTACGCGCGGTACGTCAACGTGATCGATCCGCCCAGGACATTGCTTGCCAACGCCGGGGGCGAAGTGGCGGAACCGGAGCAGTCCGGCAAGTTCACGCAATGCTGCGGCGGGCCTATCGAAGCCTTGTATCCCGAGAAGGCGAAAAAGTTCGCCGAGGAACGTCTTGCACAATTGAAAACCACCGGGTGCAAGGAAGTCGTGGCCATGTGCCCCATTTGTTTGCAGAATCTCGAACACGCCGCAGGTAACAACGGGACCACCGTGCGCGACATTTCCGAGTATCTGGCGGAAGCCTATTGCGAGGCGGAACCCGTATTATGAATAATGGCGCGCCGTTTGGGGGAACGGCAGAGCCACGGCAGGTAGAAGGGCGCGCGAAAATGGAGCGTGCATGTGTAGATAGGAATGGTGGAAACCGAATCTTCGATTGGGCGGGAGTACTGGGATGACGACTTCATCAAATGACTCAAAGGGCAAACTGGTGTGCGTGTTGGTGGCGCTTGCCGTCTTCGGGACCGCGGCATGGGCGACGGACGGAACGCAGTTAACAGGCATTGGGGCCTTGCAGGAAGGCACGGCGGGGGCCGGCGTAGCGAGTCCCAAGGATATGACGTGGGTGCTGTTGAATCCCGCGAGCATCATTGACCTGGGCTGCCGGCTGGATGTAAACCTGGGCCTGTTCGGGCCGGTGCGTCACAATGATCCGGCGGGCCTGTTCGGGAACGCGTCGGGCGGCGACATGATGGATAACAAGATGTTCCCGATTCCGTCGGTCGGGTACAGCCGTTCCTGCGGCGCGGGGGATTACGCGTGGGGCATCGGTCTGTACGGTGTGAGCGGGATGGGGGTCGATTACGATAGCTCGCGGTCGTGGTGGCCGAAGCTGAGTCGGCTCAATTATGACCGCCGGACAGAGTACAGCGTCGCACAGATCGCTTTCGCGTACGCCCACACCATTGGCAATACCGACTGGAGCGTCGGCATCGCGCCGACGTTGAACTACGCCCGCTTTCGTTCGGACATGCTGACGTTGCACTTCAGCGAGAGCGAAGCGAAGTACCACTGGGACGACGCGTACGGCGTGGGGTTCTCGGTGGGCGTGTATAGGCACTGGAAACGGTTCGGCGTGGGCGCGAGCTACCATTCGCCGCAATGGATGACCGAGTTCAAGGATTACGACGACCTCTTCTTCGATAGCATGGACCAACCGCAGATGCTGCAAGTAGGCGTCGCGTTCGACATCCTGCCGACGCTTGAAGTCGCGGCGGACTACAAGTGGATCAATTGGTCGGGCGTGAAGCAGATCGGCACACAGCCGCTCCAGGGCGGTTTTGGCTGGGACGATCAACATGTGCTCAAACTGGGGGTCACGTGGTACGCCACGTCCAAGTTCGCATTTCAGGCGGGCTTCTCGCACGCCAACTCGCCCATCGACGAGTCGCACGTCTTCGCGAATGCCCTCTTCCCGGCGGTGACTGAAGACCATATGGCGCTGGGTATTTCGTACAAACTTTCGGAGAAGTCGGATATCCACCTTGCCTACACCCACGCGTTCGAGAACACGCTGAAAGAAAATGGCGAGGGTGATTTGTTCTCTTTGATGGGCAAGGGTACGAAGATCTCGCTCCGCGAGGACGAACTGACGCTCGAATACAGTTACAAGTTCAAGTGTGGCGGCTGTGAGCAACGCCGTGCCGACTGGAAGAAGGAACAATATGAGAAGAAGAAAGGGACCGGGAGGTTCTAATCTATGAAGCATACCCTAGCTCTGCTCGTGTTGTTCGCGCTGGCGGCGTCGGGCGCGTATGCCGCCGGCCCGCCGCCCAAACCGTTCCAGCAGGACAAGCTGGTCATAGGGTTCTGGGGCGACCCGCCGGTAGACGGCGCCATTGACGCGCGTTACGCCGAGGTGAAGGCGGCCCATTTCAACGTCGTCTTGGGCGGCATGGGGGCCGATACGCCCGATAAGGCGCGCAAACAACGCGACGCTTGCGAGAAACAGGGCCTGAAGGTCATCTTCTCGACGTACGGGTTGCCGATCGACAAGCTCTGCAACTGCGATACGACGTACGGTTTTCTCGTGCGCGATCATCCTTCCGTGGCCGACTTCGCCTTCGTGCGTTCGCGCATCGACGACATCCACCGGCTGCGTCCCACCAAATTGCCCTTCGTCAATCTGTTTCCGAGTACAGCCTCGGCCGCCGAACTGGGCGCGGCCGCGTACGGCGACTATCTACACGAGTTCGTTAAGGCCGTGCGTCCGCAGGTGCTATGCTTTGACCATTATCCGTCGTTCGCGCCCGAAGCCGACGGACGAGCCGGTTTCTGTGAAAACCTGGATGTGTTCCGCGCGCTGTCGTTTGAGCACGATGTGCCGTTCTGGTGTTTCGTCAAGGCCATGGCCTACGGTTCGAGCGCCGTCCCCACCGAAGCGCAGATCCGCTGGCAAGTCTACGCGGCCCTCGCGCACGGCGCCACGGGCATCCTCTATTCCTGTTACTCCACGCCTCCCGAGGGCAGCGGCTTCGTGGGCGCCGGGATTATCGGTCCCGACGGCACGCCCACGGAACGCTATGCGCAGGTGACGCATCTCAATGCGGCGCTGGCGTGCCTCGGACCGGCGCTGGTCAAGCTGCACTGTGCGGATGTAGCGCGTGTGGGCGCCGGCGCGCCTTCCCCTGCGAGCCTGCCGTTCACGATCGCCTCGAAAGACGCCAACGACGAATGGCTTGTTGGCGTGTTCGAGCGGGATGGTGGTGGGCCGGCCCTGCTGTTGATGAACTATCGCGACCAGGGGAACGATGCCGTCGTGACGTTGACGCCCGGCGCGCCCGGTGCGAAACTTCTCGAAGTCAGCAAATCCACCGGAAACGCCGAAGCGCTTGCGGACGGCGACCCGGCCCTCGATGGAATACAACTAACCCTCGCGCCCGGAGACGGACGTTTGATCCTCGTAACGAAGTAGTCGGGAGGCTACAAATGAATACGGGCCTTCGCTTGCCGTTCCGCGTCATGGCAAGTGCGATGCTTGTCGTGGTATGCGGATTGGGCCACGCCGATGAACCGCCGCCGGCCGGCGCGTCCTTCGCGGTATCCCCCGGCGCCTTCGACCCCGCCGCAACCGCGCTGTTACAGCGCGTCTCCACCTACATCGCCGGCATTAACGACCTTTCTTTCAGTGCCTCGTTGCGCAAGCGGCATGTGACATGTGGCGTGGAAGTCGAAAACGAAGAGTACCAGTTCAAATTCAAGCGCCCGAATCTGTTTTCGATGTCCATGAAGCTGCCGGACGATACGCTCACCGTGACCGCTGACGGCCACAAAATGATGCTCGCGTTCGACGCCGCGAAGGAGTATCGCATCCAGGATCAACCGGAAGACCTGGGCACGCTTGTGGGATGGCTTACACAGCAGCCTGCGTTCCGCCGAATCTTTTCGCGCTGCCTGACCGCGGGATGGACCGAGAATGTCCGCCAGGCCCATTGTGAGAAGGAAACTATCGACGGGACCCCATGCGACCGGCTCGAAATGACCTTCGATCGAACTGACGTTGCCATCTGGTTTCAGAGCGCTGGGCCAGGATCCTCGCCGCTTCCGCCTGTCCCCGTCGCGCTCTTCGCCGACCTTTCAAGAACGACCAATCATCCCAAGGGCAGCGTGACGACCGATATCGTGTGGAACGAATGGAGCACGGCCCAGAACTTGGACCCCAATGCATTCGCCATTCATCCGCCGGCCGGGTTCAAGGAAGTCAAATCCTTCAACGTAGAGCAGTCCGCCAAGAACTCGGGCAACCTCCAGGATGCATGGCTTGGCCGTCAAGCCCCTCCTTTCACGCTTGATTTGGCCGCGGGAGGCACGACCAGCCTTGCCGATCACGTGGGAAAGCACATTGTAATTCTCGAATGGTGGGCGACATGGTGCCGCCCTTGCAGACATTCCCTCGAAGACATGGAGACCCAGCTTCCCTATTTCGCCAAGCACGACGTGGCGGTGTATGCGGTAAACCTTCAAGAGTCCGCCGACAAGGTGGACGAGTTTGTCAAGAAGGCAAATCTGAAACTGCCGGCAGCGTTGGATACGAAAGGGGAACTCGCCGAACAACTCCATCTCGAAGCCGTTCCGACGTGTATCATTATCGGGCGCGACGGATCGGTGCAAGCGGTGCATGTCGGGTATGACAAGGGGGCGCTGAAGACGATTCGCAACGAGATTGAAGCCCTTTCGGAAGGAAAAGAACCGGCGAGCGACCACGTGTCGTCTACCGCAAGCGGGCGCTTGCGGAACCGCCTGGAACTGGACGAGCAAGCCTACTGCGCCGTGTTCGTCGGGTACTGATCCAAGCCAAGCTGCGCTAGACCGGCTGTCACTCTGATCGAAGCGAAACCTATAATTGAAAGGGGAGGCTTCTGCTTGAGCGAAGATTCTTCGCTTCGATCAGAACGACGGGAGGCCGGGTTTCGAAGTTCGAGTTCGCACGGTTCCGAACGCGAGCACATGTACAAAAAGGAGAAGGATCCCTGCCTGCGGCCAAGTAGACAGGGATCCTTGCGCTCCTTCCCCTTAGAGTCGATTGCCCGTACGCTGGACGGCGATGGCGCGTCGCTTTCCCGAAACGCTCAATACCAGTACCGAACACGCCAGGATAAACAGGTCGCCGCAATAGCCGGCCAGCGGAATCGTGGAGGCGTTTCCGTTACATCCCGCGCTACCCGCCTTGACTCCATTGACATACGGGGCCAGGACGGAAAGCGAGGTGAGGTCGGCGCTCACGTCGGTGGTCTTCACAAGAACATTCACAATATCGGCCGTATCCCATGCGCCGTCCTCGGCCACTACGGCGATACCCGTAGCGGCGTCGCTGTCGACGTACGAGGGGTGTGTGTACAGTAATGGCGAGGCGGACGCTAGGCCGCTTACGGCCACGTGCACCGGATACCGCGCCACGCGTGCGTTGTCGACTTCGTCAAACGTGACACCGTTGTCCGGACTCGTGAGCACGCTCACGTCGACATAGGCTCCGCCGGTGGCCAAGACCAGACCTTCGGGTTCAGGCAGCATGCGAGCGCCCTCGTCGATTCCGAGCAGCGTAGGCAAATCGCCAGCCACGGTTACCATGACGATGCCGCTTTCTCGAGAGCCGAGCAGCACCCGCGGGACGGACACGAGGACTTGGCCAGGTCCGGCAGGATTGTCGAGGACTAGAACCAACGGCATCGTCCCGCTGTCTTCCTCGACCCCTTCCAGGCGCGCCATGCCGACTGACCGCGTAGCGCCGGTTTCGGTTACGACGACCGAGTTAGTCCAAACATCGCCTTCGCGAGCGAGCGTGGCAAACGGATTGTCGGCGTAGCCGTTCGCATCCGCATCGTCGGCGTTCGGCGCGGGGGAGAGGGTGAAGGTCGATTCGGCCACGCCGGGCGACGAGTGTGTTGCCAAGTGGGCAGAGGCCTTTACGTGGTGGCTGCCCCAGCCGCTGACGGCCGCTGCTACCGCGAAGGGAGCGTCAGTCGCCGATCCTACAGGCACGCCGTCCACTTCGTAATCGACGGATTCCGTGTCTGGCGGCGCGTCAAGCGTCAGCGTGACCAGCGCGCTGGAGGAACCCGCCGCGGCGAATTGCGTCGAGCCGTCAAGCGGCGATGCGATTAGGAGCGCGTCACTGTCGCCTTCGCCTTTGAGGAAGAAGGTTACCCGGACTTGCCGCGTGACCGGCGTGGCTTCGTTTCCGTCCGAATCCTTCACGCTATATTTTAGGGTGTACAGCCCGGGCCACCAGGTATTGACTTTGCCCTCGACCGCGATCTGGCCGGTGATGTCGCCGTCTTCACGGTCATAGGCGGTCGCGCCCTGGTCGTTGAACGTGAGACCGAGACGCACTTTGACATAGTCATTTCCCAACAAGGTGATCTCAGGCGCCGAGGCCGGCGAAGGGTCAACGACCGACACCGTCCGGACCACCTGGGGTGCCACATTCTTGGAGGAATCCGTGACATCATAGGTGACCGTGTACTGGCCTGCCTTCGACGTCCTAACGCTATTCTTGACGACAAGCGAGGCGGTCAGGTCGCCATCGTAGTTGTCTTGAGCCGTAGCTCCGGCATCCACATAGGTCGCGTCGAGGTTGATCGTGACATGCGCGTCGCCCGCAAGTTGAATTACGGGCGCTGTCGTGTCTACAACTTGCACTTCGCGCGTGACCGTCGAGGTATTCCCGGACTTGTCGGTGGCCGAATAGGAGACCGTATACGTTCCGAGCTTCGCCGTGTTTACGGGATTATTCGTAATGATGCGGCCAGTGAGATCGCCATCATAGTTATCATGGGCCGTGGCTCCTGGATCGACATAGGCCGTGCCTACCTCGACCGTTGCGGCGCAAGCACCGAGTGAGGCCAACACGGCAAGGCACGTCGCGCAAACCTGGGCGAGGAATGACACGGTTCGTTGATGAGCAGGAAGGGTTGATGTCCGTGTTGCGGCGTTACGAGAAAGTCCCCAACGAGTCCTTCGTTCAATGACTGCCGCACTATGGGTCAATCCATGCATTGTGGCTCTTCCGTCTTCCGTATTCCGCTCGTACGTGACTCCCGAGTTGAATTGCAACGTATATGCCAATCGGAACGGCAGTTGTAAGTTATTTAATTATAGGTCTTTAAGCTAATCTAGTCGGCTTCTGTTGGTGCACATTTTTGAACGCAAACTGCCCTCGGAGTATATAGTTGACAAAATTGGGCACATCGAGGACATCCAACGACCTCGGAGCAGTTCGGACGCCTCACAGCAGGACGATGACAGGGAGGACCGCGAATCTCTGGACCAAGATCTCTCCAGAGACGCCTATTGACATTTCAATAAAAGTAAAGTACGCTTTAATTAACTTGAAGATTCTGCGAGGCGAACGATGTCGCAACAACTGCCCAAATGGCTGACAGGCCTTGAGGAGACTGAACTGGTCTTTATCAAGCGCTTCCTCCTGGCGTCTGGGTCCCTCAAGGACTTAGCTACCCAATACGGCGTGACGTATCCCACGTTGAGGCTGCGGCTGAATAGGTTGATTGACCGTGTCAAGGCGTTGGATGACGTTGCGGAACCGTCCGGCTTTCGGCGCTACGTGAAGGCGCTTGCCCTTGATGGGCGCATTGATATTCAAACCGCGAAGGAACTGATCCGCTTGCATGAAGAGGAAGAAGGAGAAGGGCGATGATGGATTTGCTGGGGTGGGAAAACTGGCGCAACTGGACCGAGCAATTTGAGAAGAAGCACGCGAAGCCCTGGAGCCAGGCGGAGATTCTGGAACGGGTCAGGCGCTTGGAGAGGCTGCATTGGACTTGGGCCTTGGCGACGGGCGCCGTTACGGTGCTGGGCGCTATTATGCTGCCTGCCGATCGGGTGATGGGCTGTGCCGGCATCTTCTTTGGGCTGCTTCTCACCGTGGCGACGAAGCTCGCGAGCAGCGTTTCTCTGAGCGCGTACCATATCCTCTGGGATCTTCGGAAGAGCGAGGAAGAGGCCGTGCGTAAGTTGGAGATTGAGGATCTGTAACCTTAGGCCGCTGCGTTCATCGGCCCGCATTGCGCGCGGCGCTCAGGTCTGGTGGCAGTTCTTGCACAGGCCGCGCACCTCAAACCTCACCGAGAGAGGCTTCCCGCACGCCTCTGCTTCGGCGGGCCACTTGGTCGCGCCGGCCTGTTCGGATTGGAAATCGATGATCCTGGAGCAGGCCGCGCAGTTGAAATGATGGTGAGGCTCCATATTCGCGTCGAACCGAAGCCGTTCGTGGCTCATGCCGACGATGGAGATAATCCCGTGGCTTTCGAGCATGCGCAGATTGCGATACACGGTGTCGAGCGATACCGTGGGCATACGTTTCCGAATCCGGCGATGCAGCACGAGGGCGTCGGGATGTTCTCCCGTCGAGGCTAGTTCGCGGTAGATCTCCAGGCGCTGATGCGTGATCTTCACGCCGCGTTCCCGGCACGCCTCCATGAACTTCGCCATCCGTTCTCGAACTGTCGCGCTCGGTACTCGCATGTGCCTCTGCCGCTCCGGTGGTTCGTTGCGAAGGAGCGGCATAGTAGCGCTGAAAAGCCCTAATGTCAATGAAAACGCGCGAAACGGTATCTTGAGCCTGTTACTATCTCATTAATATAGATAAGAGCTAATCGTCTCGGCGGTTTCGGGCGCCTGGGATTACAGAGTCCATCCTTCGCGATAGGTGTGGCGCACGTACGCGTTGGCGTCCACGTTGTTGGTGACTTCCATCTTGGCGCCGTCCCACAGAAGCCGCTGGTTCGGATAGCGCACCGCGAGGTTGCCCATGAGCACCATTTCGGACAGCGGGCCGGAGTAGTCGAAGTTCGAGGAGGCCGGTTCACCGCCTTTGCATGCGCGGATCCAATCGCGTTCATGGCCGTCCGAGCCGCCTTCAATGCGCGGGATCGTCTTCGGGGGCGGCGTGAACTCTTTCATCTTCGATTCGGGCAGCAGACGCGGGCTCTTGCCGTAGCATCCGCACATCAAGATGCCCTTGTCGCCCATGAACAGCAAGCCGCCGTCTTCGTCGCCCATCATGCGGCCTTCTTCGAGTTCATCGGGGCGCGGGGGCATGATACCGCCATCGTACCAATTCAGCTTGACCTCGGGCAGCCCTTCGCGTTCGGGGAACTTGTAGCGGACGATCGACGAACGCGGGTAGGTTTCGTTCTTTGGTTCGGTCTTCTTCCAGAAGTCTTCCCAGTAGGCCGAGATGCAGCCTTCGACGCTGACCGGGTACTTGAGCTTGAGCGCCCAGAACGCCGCGTCGAGAATGTGGCAGCCGAGGTCGCCGAGCGAACCGGTGCCGAAATCCCACCATGCGCGCCAACTGTTCGGCAGATACGTCGGGTGATAGGGGCGGAACGCAGCGGGGCCGATCCAGCGATCCCAATCCAGCGTGGCCGGGACCGGCGGCGTTTCCTTCGGGCGTTCGACTTCGATGCCTTGCGGCCACACGGGGCGGTTGGTCCACGCGTGGACTTCGCGCACGTTGCCGATAGCGCCGCTCCAGATCCATTCGCAGGTCATGCGCGCGCCGTCGCCGGAGCGGCCTTGGTTTCCCATCTGCGACGCGATCTTATGTTCGCGCGCGGCCTCGGTGAGCATGCGCGCTTCGTACACCGAGTGCGTCATCGGCTTTTGGACGTAGACGTGCTTGCCGGCTTTGATGGCAGCCATGGCGATGACCGCGTGGCTGTGGTCGGGCGTGGCTATGATAACCGCGTCGATGTCCTTCTGCTTGTCCAGCATCTCGCGGTAGTCGACATACTTCTTCGCGTCCGGGTACTTGGCAAAGATGGGCGCGGCGTATTCCTGATCCACGTCGCACAACGCCACGATATTCTCGGATTCGCAACGCTTGATATTGTTTCTTCCCATCCCGCCGATGCCTATAGCGGCGATGTTGAGTTTCTCATTGGGCGACGCGCCCGCGGTTCCGATAAAGAACCCATGCGGGATTGCCGAAGCGACAGCCACGCCGGCGGCTCCCTTCATAAAGTCGCGCCTGCGGATTCCTTTGCTTGCGTCCTGGTCCATTCCGGTGTCCTTCATGAAACTTCTCCTTGTCCAAGCGGTGAACGAGCGCCGAGTATACTCCATTTCGTGCCGGGCATTCACGCCATAGTCGTTGTCTTGAGGGGCGCGCTGGGGCATTGTATGATTCGGCAATGACGTTGCCTCGCCTGGAAATCACCAAGTCGATACGCGACCGGATGGAGTACCGCAAGTTCGCCGGGCCTGCGCCGCGCTTGCTCATCCTCGAAAGCGATTACTGGCTGGACGGGGCGTGTCTTCGCGCGGCGGAGAGGCTCGGATGGGAAACGCGGGCCGTTCCCATGGCGAAGGTGGGGACGTTGCCGCGGGATATGGTGCAGGGCCTGATCGAGGCGTTGCTGCTGTTCCGTCCGGACTTCGTGTTGTCGATCAATCTGAGCGGGATGGACGAGGACGGCCTGTTCGCCCGCATGTTCGAGGACCTGCGACTGCCGTATGTGACCTGGTTTGTCGACGACCCGCGCACGATTACCTTAGGGCGCGCCCGCTACGCTTCGCCCTACGCGGTCGCGTTTACGTGGGAGGCGGCATACGAAGCCTATCTTGGGGAGATTGGTTTTCAGGAAGTGCGGACGCTGCCGCTTGCGGTCGACCCGGCGTTGTTCGACGCGGAGCCCGCGACGGAATGGCACGCGCCCCCGACCTTCGTCGGGCATTCGATGGCTGGACCTTCGGAGGAGGAATGGCGGTGGATCGATGAAAGGCCCGGATTGGCGCGAGCGGTCCGCGAGACGTTGGATTCGGGACGGGTTACGCGCGAGCGGTTCGCGATGGGGCTGGATGCACTGTTGCCGGAGGACATCGTGCGTGGTCTCGACGAAGACGAGCGGCGGCATGCGGAGTTGCTGATGTTCTGGGCAGGCACGCGGCGGCTGCGGGCGGCGACGATGCAGGCGCTCACGCCGCACGGGGTGCGCGTCCGCGGCGACGAGGGATGGCGCGCGATCGTGCCGGACGCGGAACCGCCCGTCGATTACCGTTGCGGCCTCGCCGCGTTCTATCGGATGTGCTCCGTCAATCTCAATATCACAAGCATTCAGATGGCGAGCGCGGTCAATCAACGCGTGTTCGATTGCCCCGCGGCGGGTGGATTCCTACTGACGGACGCGCAGTCCGCGCTGAGCGAGCATTTCGATCCGGACCGTGAAGTGGCGTGCTATGGCAGCGTCGAGGAATGCGTCGACCTTGTGGACTGGTACGCGCGGCATCCCGAAGCGCGACGCGTCATCACGCAACGCGCGCGCGATCGTATTTTCGCGGAACATACGTACGCGCACCGCTTGAAGAGGATGGCGGAGGTGTTGAAGGGACGTTTTGGCTGAGTCTTGAGAGCCAGCGTTCGATCGTCAACGATCGGGAAGCGTATCCGCCCCGGACCGAATGTGGATGTCGCGCTGGGGGAAGGGTATCTCGATGCCTTTGTCGCGGAACGTCTCGTTGATGGCTTTATTCATGCGGTGGACCACGCCGAGTTTCACCGAGGGCGACGGAATGAACACGCGCAGAACGAACTCGAGCGCGCTGTCGCCGTGCTTGGCGAACGTGGCGATGGGCGCGGGTTCCTCGAGGATGTCAGGGTCGGCAGCCGCCAGTTCGAGAAGCAGCCGGGTCACAAGGTCCACATCGCTCCCGTAAGCAACCCCAATTTCGATCATGACGCGGTTGACCGTATCGCCTCGAGTCCAATTGGTCACGGACTGCGTGACAAGATTCCTGTTGGGCAGGACCACCTCCTGGCAGTCCCAGTTCTGAATCGTCGTGGCGCGGATGTTGATGCGGCGCACGGACCCCGAGATATCGCCGATGGTCACGATGTCGTTGATCCGGATAGGACGTTCGACCAGCAGGATGATCCCGCTGACGAAATTAGACACGATTTCCTGGAGGCCGAATCCCAAGCCGACGCCGATCGCCGCAATCAACCAGCCGAGCCGGCCGAGGTCCAGATGGATGCGCGAGAGCGCCATCATGAACCCTATGGCGAAGATGCCATAGCGCGACATGGTAAGAATGGCATACTTGGCGCCCGCGTCGACGGTAATTCTGGGAAAGATTGCGAACTCGTAGATTCCGGGCAAGTGGCGCAGGAGCCACACCGTCATTCCGATATAGGTGAAGAACCAGAACAGGTCGGCTCCGGTGACATACTCGGGTTGATCGCCTACCCCGTGCAGTGTGTACACGTGGATTTCGCGGAGTGTGTCGAGCGCCTGTTCGTCGACGCCCCACGCCATGGCCACTGCGGCGAGGTAGACCAGGAGCAGGAATATGCGCGTAAAACGCTCGACCTGCGTATCGATGCCCGGCGGCGGCGTATCCGGCGTGGTCTCTCCGCCGGCGCCTTGGTTCCCGGCATCCCCTGCCAGCCGGCGAAGGATCGCCGCGATCGAAAGACTGAGGGGGACGAATACCAGGGTAACGATCATGGTCATCGTAAAGCTCTTCAGGAATGCGGCCGATGCGAACCGATAGCCAGCCGCATCCAGTCCCACCGTGAACGCGGCCAGGGCGAGTACCAGCACGCGAATCAAGGGCCAGATGCGGCGCAGCCGCGCGCTGTTGAGCGCGCCGATCGCGAATTCGACAAATTGAGGCAGCACGACGAGCAGGAGGAAGACGCCGCCTGCCAGGGCGAGGAGATACCCCGTGTAGAGAAGGCGTGGAATGGCCTGCAACTCGAAAGGCTCGCGCTGAAGTATCGCTCCTGAAACACAGAGAAGAAGATAGGCCGCCAGGAACGCGGAAAAGCCCAGGCGCAACGCGCGGCTCGCTTCTTGGGGCACGAGGAAGGAACGGGCGAATATCCCCTGTCTCCCGAGAAAAGAGTGGATGAGGAACCAGCCGAACGTGAAACCTGCAAGGGCTTTCATCAGGGTGGTGCCGGGGAGGATGAGCCATTCAGGAAACCCGGTCAGCGCGAGCGTGCCTGCGGTGACCAGCAGATAGACCGGAAGAACGGAAGCGCCCAGTAGGCTCAGGAGGCTGGCCCAGAGCCAGGAACGCACGACGTGGCCGGCGCCCTCGCGGCTCACCTGGCGCAGTTCGACGTAGTTGCGCGTTCTCCGGTGCAGGTAGTAGAGCAACAGCGGCAGCAGCACCAAGGCTACCACCGCAAGAAAGACAGAAGACGGACTGTATAAGGTCGAGCGCCAGAAGGATTCGGTTTCCGGCGTTCGCCGGGCATGCAGCCATGCGGATATCGAGCGCAGTTCCGGCCGCAGTTGGCCCGTCACCACTTCGACGATACTCTTGCCGTCGCGAAGCCACAGTGAACGGGAACGGATGAACCGGTCCGCCGCCGCCAGATTCTCCAGGCGCGCCAGCGTCAAATCCTGCATCTGCTGCCCGAGATTGATCGCCTCTGTCAGCAGCCCTTTCTCATCGCGTAGCGACGCCCGATACTCGGTATAGGCCGTGTCCAGTTGCTCGTTGAAGGTCTTCTGCTCGGCTTCCGGCAGCGAGAGCTTGGCCGTTTCGCGGTCTTTCATCTGGTGCTCGGGAATCTCGAGCAAAGCGCTTTCGATATCGAACCGGCGGGATCGATACCCCGCGAGCGTGCCGTCCGTCGTGGCCTGAAGCGAGCGGTTGAGGATCTTGCGGCGTGTCTGCAACAGCTCGAGGGTTCTGCGCAACCGCTGGGTTACTTCCGGCGAGACCTCCTTCTTGGTGACCAGCGCATTGAGGCTCTCGAGTTCCGATTTTTCGGACGCCAGGCGTTTCTCTTGTTCCGCCGCGTCCTTCTTAATCGAGACGAGGTACGCCTTAAGTTCGGACTGGTTCTTCATCGAAGTGGCGCGCGCGGTGTCGAGATCGAGGAGTATCTGTTGCGTGGCCGAATCCGCTTGCGCGGCGCTGGCCTCTTTCCGCTCGAGGTCCTCTTTCCGCTGTTGTTGCTCGACGGCCAGATCTTCTTGCAGGGCGCTTTCGTAGAGGTCGAACTCGTCCTCGATACGATGCACTCGCGCCTCGCCGGCTTCCGTTTCCATCGCCAGGATCGGTTCGAGGAGTTTGTCGTAGGCGGTCTGTGCCTCGATGACTTTCATCGAAAGGAGTGAGGCCTGCTTCTTGGTCTTCGCGGCTTCCGTTCTGATCTCGACCAGCGCCTTCTCCGAGGCATCGCGGGCGCCGCCCGTGTCTTGAGCGAGTTGCCCGATACGCTGATCGATTTCCTCGACGCGTTTCCGGAGATCGGACATTCGCCGCGGGGCGTCTTCCTGGCGCGCATGGAGGTCCGTCAAGGCCGACTTCAGCGCGTCGAGATCCGTTCGTTCCTTGCTGACCGCTGCCGACAAGGCTTCGAACCCATCCGGCGTAGGGTTGGCGGGTAGTTTGATCTCGAGCTGGCTTTCCACGGCGCGCAGGGCTTCCTTCGCGGCCTTGGATCGCTCTTCGAGGGCGTTTTGCTGGGCGGCTAACGCATCGGACTTCGCCCACTCTTTTGGATACCCGTCAAGGATGCCGATTAACTCGAGCAAGGCCGCCTTGCGGCGAGCGTCGAGGCTTCCTTCCTCGGCGGACTGTGGTATGGCTTCGACATCACGCCGTAGCGCATCGGCTCGTTCCTTGACCTGATCTAGGGAACCAAAATCCTGCGAGGCATCGCCGGTTTCACTTCCAGTCGAGGGGGGGACTTTGGACGAGACTTCGGCGTGGCCCGCGATGGCTAAGGCGACCAGGAGAAGCGTCAGTACGAGGCACGTCCTGTTTGGGGGCGGCGCGGAGACACGAGCGGCGCCGGAGAGTTTGCAGGCGGCGTTGTGGGACTTTTTCGGAGGCTTTGTCTCAATCATTTGCTTCGTCCTCGTCTTCTTGTATTCACGCCATCTCAACGAACAGATTCCGTGGAATCCAAGAGTGCGCCGGGAGAAAGCACCGTCGACGCGCTCGATCTCGCCGCCCTTACACGGTGGCATCACGCCTGAAGCCGTCCCACGCTCCGCATGACTGCCACCAGCGATCGGATCTTGCCCGGGACAAACACACGTTCCCTATACGCGACAGGCCGCGCCTATGTCAAGGCACGGCAGAATCCCGCAATCCGCGCAAGTATTCGACGTAGGGTGAGTGCAGCGAAGCGGAACCCACCGATTCGCCCATTTTCGGTGGGTTTCGCTTCGCTGCACCCATCCTACGTGGCTTGCTTTCTACTAGGAATCTCACGCATGGAGTAGAGGCAAAAAGCTCTCGCGTTGCGCCCGCTTCTATTGGAACGTCTCCTTACGTGCGGATTTGGGGGATCCGGCTATTCTGCCGAATTGCCCTAACGGCGTGTGGTGAAAGGAACTTATCCCACGCGGTTGGCGCGGTCCAGTTGATAATCGCCGGGGCGCTATGCTATACATACGGCCAGCGATTGGGCCTGTTAGTCTTTGTGGTTCCATCCTCATTGTCTAATCATGACGACACCACGCATCCTTGTTACGAACGACGATGGCATTCAAGCGCCGGAATTGTCTGAATTGGCAGCGGCGCTTGCGGCCGTTGGCGAGGTGTGGGTGTTCGCGCCCGATCGGCAGCAAAGCGCGGTCGGCCACGGTGTCTCGCTGCACCGGCCGTTGCGGGTGGCGCGCTATCGGGAACGGTGGTTCATGGTAGACGGCACGCCGACGGATTGCGTGATGCTGGCGGTGCGCGACTTGATGGGCGCGCGGCCGGACTTGGTGGTGTCGGGGATCAATCCCGGCGCCAATCTCGGCGACGATGTGACTTATTCGGGCACGGTGGCCGGGGCCTACGAGGGCATGTTGCTGGGCGTGCCGTCGTTCGCGATTTCGGATGTGAGCTACACGCCCAAGCATGCCGGCACGGCGGCGAAGTATGCCGCGAAGCTGGCGCGGTACGTGGTTGAAAACGGCTTGCCGCCGGACACGGTCTTGAACGTGAACGTGCCCGACCGGCCCTACGCGCAGATTGAGGGCGTGTCGGTGACGCGGATGGGCCGCCGGCATTATCAGGATGAAATCATCCGCCGCGAAGATCCGCGCGGCGGCGTTTATTATTGGATAGGCGGCGCCGAGCCGAGCCATTTCGCTGAGGCGGGCACCGATTTTGAAGCGATTGAACACGGACGCATCAGTGTAACGCCATTGGGGCGCAACCTGACGAACGAGGCGTCCGTGGAAACACTGCGTAACGTCCGGTTCGAGTTGTAGCGCAGTCACGGTAGAGGAGCGAAGCGAAGTATGTGCGGAATCGTGGGGTACATTGGTCAGAAGAATTCGGTCGAGATCATCATGTCCGGCCTGCACCGGCTCGAATATCGAGGCTATGATTCGTCGGGCGTCGCGGTCGTCGTGAACGGCAAGCTCGAGTGCGTGAAGAGCGTCGGCAAGTTGAAGGTTATGGACGCCAAGCTCGACGAGGTCAAACTCGAAGGGCCGCTCGGCATCGGCCACACGCGCTGGGCGACGCATGGCGTGCCGAGCGAGGTGAATTCGCATCCGCATTTCGACGGACCGATGGAGATTGCGGTGGTGCACAACGGCATCATCGAAAACTACCAGGAACTCCGCGCGCAGCTCACCGCTGAAGGGTGCACGTTCCGCAGCCAGACCGACACTGAGACCATCGCGCATCTTGTACGGAAGTACTACCAGGGCGATCTGTTCGCCGCCGTGAAGCGCGCGTTGAAGGACGTTGAAGGCGCGTATGCGATTGGCGTCGTGTGCAAACACAATCCGGATATGCTCGTGGCGGCGCGCCATGGCAGCCCATTGATCGTTGGACTGGGCGATGGCGAAGCCTACATCGCGTCCGACGTGCCCGCGATCATGAAGTACACGCGCAAGGTCATCTACATCGACAACGGGCAGGTCTGCGAAATCCGCCGCGACGGGTATAAGGTGGAAGACGTGGACGGCAATCCGCAGCCCGTCGAAGTTAAGACGGTGGATTGGGACGATGCCGCGGCGGAGAAGGAAGGCTATCCGCATTTCATGCTCAAAGAGATTTGCCAGCAGCCGGAAGTCATCCGGAATACGCTGCGCGGCCGGGTGCACGAAGGTTCGGACGAAGTCCAGCTTGCCGATATGAAACTGGCCGTCGAGGAACTGAAGGCCTGCCAGAAGATCGTCGTCGTTTCCTGCGGCACAGCGTGGCATGCCGGACTGGTGGGCAAGTACTTGATCGAGAAGTTCGTGAAGGTTCCGGTGGAAGTCGATATCGCATCCGAATACCGCTATCGCGATCCCATCGTCGCCCCGAACACGATTGTGATCCCGGTTACGCAGTCCGGCGAGACGGCGGACACGCTCGAAGCCATCCGTATCGCGAAGCGCAAGGGCGCGAAGGTCGTGTCGATCGTGAACGTCGTCGGGTCGAGCATCGCGCGCGAATCGCATGGCGTCATCTACACGCAGGCCGGCCCGGAAATCGGCGTGGCCTCGACGAAGGCCTACACGTCGCAGATCACCGCGTTCGCCCTGTTCACGATCTATCTCGGCGAAATCCGCGGAACGATCTCCAAGACCGAAGCGAAGGAAATGATCGCCCACCTGCGCTCGATTCCCGACAAGCTCCAGTGGATTATCGACAACCACGACGTAGTGAAGCAGTGCTCCGCGGACCCGAAATATCGCGACGCGCAGAGCGCGTTGTTCCTCGGCCGCAACTACAACTTCCCGAGCGCGCTCGAAGGCGCGTTGAAGCTGAAGGAAATCAGCTACATCCACGCGGAAGGCTACGGCGCGGGCGAAATGAAGCACGGCCCTATCGCGCTCGTGACCGATCAACTGCCGGTCGTGTGCGTCGCCAGCCAGAGCGCCGTGTACGACAAGATGGTGTCGAACATCCAAGAAATCCGCGCACGCAGCGGTATCGTGCTGTCCGTGGCGACCGTCGGCGACGAGGGGATCAAGAAGCACAGCGCTGACGTGATCTACGTGCCGGATTGCTACGAGCCGTTCAGCCCCATCGTAGTTGCAGTTCCCTTGCAATTGCTGGCATACTACATCGCGGTCAACCGCGGGTGCGATGTCGATCAACCGCGGAACCTTGCTAAGAGTGTAACTGTGGAGTAAGGACCAGCGTTAGGCATAGACGCCGGGGGGCTTTGACTGGGCTCGCCCGGCGTTTCGTTTGAGGCCGTCCTAGGAAGGTCCGTTTCGGAGAACTGACCTTCTCGCGGAGAGTGTGCCACGCCCAAGAGAGGCGCCTGCCGGTAGGACTGCCATGACACGAAATCCCTGGGTGGGTGTGCTGTATCTGGTCCACGGATTCAAGAAAAACAATTAAGGGTGTAAAAACAATGAGCAATGCTTTTCAGGAGAAACTTGGGATCTGTGTTTTCATTGTTATTGGAGTCATGAATCCCGCCCATGCGAGCCAGAGCTCGAAAGCCGCCGTTTATACCACCGTGGCCCAGGGAAGTTGGTATAGAGACTCCGGCGCCACCGCGTTTGACAACTTCGACGGTGACCTGACCTCGGATGTCGCGTCACGAATCTATGTGAACACGCGTTTCCCTGGGATCTACATGGTCGCGTATCAGGTGGCCGATTCCTCCGGCAATGTCGGCCGTGCCTTGCGATTTGTGAATGTCGTGGCGGATTCGGGAGAGATTCCGGAATATCCTGAGCCGCACGCGCTTGAACTCAGCCCGGATACGACGGGAGACAACTACTCGAACGAGCCGGACGGCATTCCCGATGCAGAGAACGATTATGATGGCGATGGCATGAGGAATGCCGACGAGATCGCCTGGGGATTCGATCCGCTTGACCCCGAGAGCTTCGGGCAAGTGCCTGTGATGACGCCGCTCGGGATAGCGTGTTTAGTGGGGAGCATCTTGCTGGCTGGTCGGCGGCTTCTGCCGAGACTATTCGTCCTATAGGACCCATACGACCTATAGGACTTATGATCGAATCAGCCACACTTCCGCGACCTGGCAACCGCGCCCCTCGACTAATTGCCACTCGAGGTTAAGCGTGCCGGTTCGGGTGGCCTCGCGCGGAATCGGGAACTCGACCGGCGCGGGGGAGGCGGGTTGGGGTAGCGCGGGGTGAATTTCGGTAGTGCCATTGGCCACGAGGCGCATCGTTGCTTTGAAGCGTCCCGAGTAGACGACGCGCAAGGTGTAGGCCGCGTTGGAATCGAGGCCATCATAGAGCATCTTCAAGGGGGTGCCGTACAGCGTCTGGGCCTGATCCTGTTGCGACAGCCGCAGCGTGGGCTGGTTGAACAGAAACTCGTCCTGCGGCGACTCGACGTATCCGGGGTCTTGGAGCCATGTCTTCTCGCTAACGAGGTGCGGTTGCCGCATAGCATTGCCGAGGTCGTCGTAGAAACCACCGGGACCAGGGTCCTCCCGCGATACGATGCGCGCGATACACTCGCGCCGCGCCTCGGATTTATTCATGGCGAGGATCTCCGCGAACTGAGCTTCGAGCCACGGGCGGTTGTTGAGCGGATGTTCGAGGAAGTCCAGGACGGCGCCGCGTTCGGGGCCGTGCGCCTTGTGGCGTGCGACGCTCAACTGCATGCCGATGTTGCCGAATAATGCGTCGCCAAGCTGGCGGATACGCCGGTTCCATTCGGGCTTCGGCGGGGAGGTCGTCTGTTCTGCGAGGATCTGCCTTGCGGTCTCGATGCCGTCCGGGCCGGATTCCGCCAGCACTTTGATTGCACGCGCCTCGAGCTCGTACTCGTGGATCAGCCGCTCCCGGATGTAGGCATCGTAATAGGCGCGGAAGATGCCCTGTTGGAAGCGCCAGTTGTTCCGCGCGCGAATCGGCAGGTCGCGTTCGAGAGCCAGCCACAGGCCAAGCGTCTGCTCGATCGAAGCGTTATCCTTGAGCGGGCCTTCCCAGTTGTCTTCCAGGGCCGCAATCGCTTTGGCCAGCTTGTCCGAATGCGGCTCGTCGATGAAGTAGCGCGCAAATTCGCGAAGGGTCATTTCCAACGGCGCGCCGGGGTCCCACGATTGCGCCAGCCAGACGAACTTGTTGACGTCGTCGTTGACGCCTTCCGAGTAGGCGATGAAACCGGAGGTGTCTTCGGCGAAGAGATTGTGAATATGGGCCATGGCGCGCGGTCGCGGATTGATCGGTTCGCGGCCGAGGGTGTGCGCGAAAGCGCGGTCCCAGCTGGGCACGGGATACTGGCATCGCACGCAATGGGTGATGTCCGGGTAGTCGCGAAACGGATACTGCGCGGGCGTGCGCTTGCGCATCTCGGGCAGCGTCATCTTCGTCCACGGGCCGTAGACGACTCCCGACAACCACGCGGGACGTTGCTTGCCGAGATAGGTGAAGAACCAGTCGTTGGCGGCGTGATCGAATCCTTGGTTCGATACCCAAAGCTGCGCGTGAGGGTGGCTTTCACGCAGGACGCCGGACAGCCTTTCGAGCCACGGCATCAAGACTTGCGGCGGCGTGTCTCCAGGGTCGCCGCCGGGAACGAACAGCGCGTCGATGTGAGGGCAGGCTCCGAAGAACTTCTTTCTGCGCGCGAGTTCGCGTTCGGCGATTTCGGGGTTTGAGACATCGCCTTCGGTCAACGGCAGGAAGACCCAGACGTCCAGACCGTAACCGTGGATCAACTCCGCGAGTTTCAGGTTCATGTCCCAGGGCGTCTCGCGCATTAACGGGGACTTGGTACCGGCCTTGGGGTCGAGCCATGCGCAGATCTCGATGCTGTTCGCGCCGAACGCGATCAGATCGCGAATGTACTGTTCGTACATCGCAAGGTCCCAGGCGTCGTAGGTATTTTGGACTTCCCAATAGCCCAGTTGATGGCCACGAATCGGGTATTTCGGTGCGGTGGCTGCGCGCAGCTCGGCGTCAACGCCCAGGCTGTTGCCGTCCATGTGAAGGTTTCGAAGCAAACGCCCCACGCCGAACAGCGCGCCGCGATCGTCGCGGCCGACGATATGCACGACCGGCCGCGACGCCTCTCCCGAATCGATCGTGATCGCGAACCCTTCCGGCGTGTCGGGTACTTCAATCTCCGTCGAAGACGACACGATCTCGATCACGATGCAGGGCCGGTCCTTGGCGATCACCGGCCTTCGTTCGAGGCGGATGCCGCAGCGCTGTTTGATTTCGTCGCAGAGCCAATCCGCGGCCTTGGCGAGAAGGGGATGCGCGGAAGCCTCGGGGACGACGACAATGGCCTTCGAGAGATCGACGACGGGCGACGCAGCGCCCTGGGCTAAGTGCGTGGCCAGTGTTGTAAGGAGACAGAACAAGGACATGGACGGCTCCTGGTTCGGTTGGGCTACGGTTTCAACTGGCGAAGGGCGTCCAGCGCCTGTTGGAAATCCTTCGGGGGCGGGACCGTGAATGTCAAGTGCTCGCCGGTGCCGGGATGGTCAAACCCGAGATGTTCAGCATGCAGCGCCTGGCCTTCCAACCGTTCGAGCGCGGCCTTGACCTCGGACGCATGGCCCCATGCGGCATAATCCGTCGACCCGTAAACCGGGTCGCCAAGCACGGGATGGCCCGCGTAACGCAGATGCACGCGGATCTGATGCGTGCGGCCCGTTTCGAGCACGAGCGTCAGCAACGACGCATAGCCGAAACGTTCCGTTACCTCGAAGCGCGTCACCGCGTCTCGCCCGCGTACGCCCGTGACCGACATGCGCGACGGAACGCTGAGGCTGCGGCCGACCGGCACGTTGATGCGCCCGCGATCCTCGCGAAATTCGCCGCGGACTAGCGCGAGATAGCGACGGTCAAAACGATGCTCGCGAACTTGCTCGGAGAGATGCGTGAAGGCGCGCGGCGTCTTCGCGACGATGAGCAAGCCCGAGGTGTACTGGTCGATGCGGTGGACGATGCCCGGCCGTGTCGCGTCGGGACCCGGACACTGGAATCCGGCGCAATGGTACAGGATGGCGTTGACCAGCGTGCCCGTGTAGTGGCCGGGCGCGGGATGCACGACAAGCCCCGACGGCTTGTTGACCACCACGACGTCCGCATCCTCATACACGATATCGAGCGCGATATTCTCGGCGACGGGCATGCGATCCGGGGGAGGGGGGATGTCCACCGTGACATTGTCGCCCGGTGTCATGGGACGCCCGGGACGCGTGCAGATTCCCCCGTTGACGGTCACCCGTTCGTCCTTGATCAACTTCTTGAGGAATGAGCGCGTAGCATCCTCGACCACCGCGGCGAGATACACATCGAGCCGCACGTCCGCGAACTCGTCGCCGACGATGTCTTCAAAGGTGGTGGCCGATTGATCTGCTTCCTTGCTCACGTCGATTGTTCCCAGCAACTTTGTGATCGTAGTCGTGATCGTGATCGTAGTCGTAATCGCTTCTGACTATCGAACACGATCACGACTACGATCACGATCACGATCACGAACGTGCATCAGAGCGCGCTAGCAACCCGCTTGAAACCCGGGGCGAGGGCGCGGTACGCCGCTTGATATTCCGCGAACCAGACATCGTATTGCTGCGAGCGCGCCGCGTCCGGCGCGCAAGAATCGACCACGCGAATCGTCGCGTCGCACGCGGACTCGACCGAGGTGTGCATGCCCGTTGCAACCGTTGCCAACAATGCCGCTCCATACGCGGGGCCTTCGTCGACGTTGATGAGCACGAGCGGCGCCTTGTTCGCGTCGGCCTGGATTTGACGCCACAGCGGACTGCGCGCCCCGCCGCCCGACGCGCGGACTTGCTCGATGGCGACGCCCATCTCGCGGATGATCTCGAGGCTGTCGCGCATGCCGAACGCTACGCCTTCGAGCACGGCGCGGGCCATGTGCGCGCGCGTGTGCCGCAACGAAAGTCCAACGAACGCGCCTTTAGCAAACGGGTCTTTGTGCGGCGTGCGTTCACCGGTGAGATAGGGGAGAAACGTCAAACCTTCCGCGCCGATGGGAATGCGCGACGCGGCGGCGGTGATGTATTCGTAAGGGTCTGCGCCCGTCTCCGCCGCAACGGCCTTCTCGTTCTGGCACAGCGCGTCGCGGAACCAACGCAACGAGCCGCCCGCGCTGAGCATGACGCCCATTACGTGCCATTTGCCGGGGACGGAGTGACAGAACGTGTGAACGCGGCCTTGCGGGTCGAGCGACACGTTTTCGGCGAAGGCAAAGACGACGCCGCTCGTGCCAACGGTCGACGAGATGACGCCGCGCCTCACGATACCGCACCCGACGCCGCCTGCGGCCTGGTCGCCGCCGCCCGCCACCACGGGAATTCCTGGCGGGAGCCCGGTGGCCTCGGCCGCCCATGCAGTCAGGCCACCGGTGACTTCGGGGCCTTCATAGGCGCGCGGCATGAACTCGGGATCGATGCCGAGCGTCGACATCAGGCCGCGATGCCACTGCCGGTTCTTCACGTCGAACAGGAGCGTGCCCGACGCATCGGCCACGTCCGTGGCAAACTCCCCCGTCAATTCGTAGCGGATGTAGTCTTTCGGGAGGAGGACCTTTCGCACCTTCTCGTAAACGTCTGGCTCGTTCTCGCGCAACCAGAGAATCTTTGGCGCGGTGAACCCGGTCAGCGCGGGATTGCACACCATTTCGATCAGTTGCGTCGCGCCGACCTTGGACGTGATATCGTCGCACTGTTTCGCGGTGCGCTGGTCGCACCAGAGGATAGCCGGGCGCAATACCGCGTTCGAGGCGTCTAGAAAGACTGAACCATGCATCTGGCCCGTAAGGCCGATGCCTTTAACGTCGCGGGCGCGCGCTCCGAGCGACTGCGCCAGGCGCGATAAAACTTCGATGGCCGCAGCTTTCCAATCCGATGGGTGCTGTTCCGCCCAATTGGGCTTGGGGCTGAGGAGGGGATACTCGGCCAAAGCCGAGGCCAGGACCGAGCCTTGCGCGTCGATCGCGATGCCTTTCGTGCCGCTCGTGCCGACGTCCAGTCCGATGACGATGCTCATGTGCGATCTCCTTCGCAATACAGGTTCACGCTAGCCTACCAATGCTCGATTGATCTTTCTCATCCTTGGAACCACGTGCCATTGCGAGCGTAGCGAAGCAATCTGTCCACATCCCGATGTCCGGCTCGCGAGCGAGATTGCTTCGCTATGCTCGCAATGACACGTAATCTACCTCACTGGCCATGGACACGAAGCCACTAAACCGGACCATCAAACCGGCAACACAAAAAAGGCAGGACCAGGAAGCTGGCCCTGCCTTGGAATCGCGTTCGATTGGGGGGTTAGCGTTCCGAGAGCGCGGCGTTATTACGCGAAATCGCCTTCGCCAATTTGCGGCGGCGTTTCTCGCTCGGCTTCTCGAAGTGCTTCGTTTCCTTGATGCGTTGCATGATGCCTTCTTTGTTGCACTTCTTCTTGAATCGACGAAGTGCTTTCTCAAAAGGCTCATCCGGTTTCACACGAACCTTCGTCACGCAGTTCTAACCTCCCCTCGCATAAAGATGTTGGGCAGCCCTGATATCGACACACACGTGCGCGTCCGTCCCACGGACCACCTTGCCAAACGAGCACTAAGCTTAGCACAGCGCGGCTTTTTCTGTCAAACACGCGTTCGCTTTCGCTTATCGCGACTGCGCCAGCTTGATAGCTGCATCTTGTTTGATCATCCACTGAAGCCCTTCGTCGAGCATCCGGATGACTTCCTTGCCGTTCTTCTCGCGGTCAGGATGATCGACCGGATACCAGCGGATTTCCTTTGGCTCGCCCAACGCGGCGTAGAGGGCTTTGCCCGCTTCCGGGATGACGACCCCATCGTTGGACCCGTTCTGCATCAGCACCGGGATCCCCGCGGTTTGCGCCGCGTGCCGTATCGGGTCGGCGGGTCCCATGGCAAGGGTGACCAGTGGCGCGGCAAACGGTAGCAGCCATCCCGGGATTTCGCGGCGCACTTCGGGAGCCTTGGCCAGCAAACGCCAGTTGCCGCCGCCTACTACGAGCACGCCCGCCTTGATCCGTTTGTCTTGCGCGAGGACGGCCGTGCCCTCGATCGCGCCGTAGCTCGCGCCAATAAGGTAGATGCGTTTCGTATCGATATCCGGACGCGTCTGCAGGTAATCGATCATTCGCCGCGCATCCTGGACGGTCTTCCAGCAGCGTTCGCGGTACGCGCGCATCATGGTCAGCACGCTGCCCCGGACTTTGCGCTCGCCGCGGATGTACTGGTCGAAGCACAGGACTGCGAAACCCGCTTCGTTGAACGGCGTTGCGATTTCTTCGACGAACTCCTTTTCCTGATGGCTGCCGTGCAGCAGGACAATGGCAGGCACTGGCGCGGCCGCTTCTATGGGCAAGGTAAGAAGGGCGGGCACACGGTCTCCGGGGCGCGCATCAATCTCGACGCGCTGCTCGCGGAAGTGCGCGCGCAGCTCTTGGTGAAACGCCTCGATGGGCTTGTCCACCACCACCGGCTCCGTGACGGCAGCATTCAATGGCAATTGTGAGTCGTACCCATCATAGAAATGGCGGTAGGTGTACGCTTTCCCAACGGATGCCGCTACTGTTAAGAGCACTGCGGCGAGTGCAAAGAGTATGAGCGCGCGACGTTTCATGAACGGTTCCTCGCAGGTTACTTCCGTCTCCCATTGAATCGGAAATGGCGCGCGGAATCAACCTCGCGCGCCGCGTGCCGGATCGAGCGCCCGTCAGCGCTCTTTGACACGGGAAGCAAACTGCGGGCACGAACGTGCGATCCTGTCTATCACGGCGGACCGCAAAGAAGGATCGTTTCTCGCGATCAGCAATCGTTCCAGGGCTTCACAGTCTGCCGGAGTCGCCTCGTCTGAACACATCAGGCCGGAGTACATGTCTATGGCCTCGGCATGATCGCCCCGGGCTTCGAGCGCTTCGGCGGCGATCCTGCGCGCGGCCGCGCTATCGGGATCGTTTTCGACCGCTTCGCGGGCCAAAGTGAGAGCATACTCCTCGTCTGCGGACGCTCTGCAAGAGACAGCTTTGCGAACAAGCGTATCCGCAGCACGTCGTTTGGCAGTCGGAACGACCTCGGTTAAGCGCTGGCAGGTTTCAAGGACAGAGGCCGGATTGTCGAGGCGCTCGATCGTGGCAAGCAAATCTTCGTACGCCAGCGGATCTTGGCTCGGTGAAATTTCAATGGCTTCGAGATAGGCGCTTACGGCCAGGACGGCGTCACCCTTCCCGGCGGCCGATGCCGCGAGGGATCTGAGGCTGCGCGACGCGAAGGGCGCGCTCCGCGGATCGGACTCCACGCAATTGCGCCATTCGCGCACCGCGGCGTCGAAGCCTCCTGCAGTGGACTGGAGCGCTTCAGCAACCGCCATGCGCAAGTTGAGGTTGGCAGGGGCGCGTTCCAAGGCTGCGCGAAACGCATGAACCGCTTGATCCGGCTCTCGTCGGTCTTCCAGGGCGCGTCCGAGGAAATAGTAGGGATAGATCGGCGCGCGCGAACGGTCCGCGAGGCGTTTCCATTCGACTATCCGGGCGCTGGCGCCGCCGTGGTCTTCCAATAGCCTATCCAGAAAATAGTACGGTGGCAAAAAGAACGGTTCGTGGTCAATGGTGCTGCGGCACGTGTCCGCGACCCATGACCATGGCCCCATCGAGTTCAATACGCGGATAAGCTTGGAGGCCGCCTGCATGTTCTTCGGGTCAATTGCAAGCAGCGCCACAAGGCGGGCGGCCGCTTCTGGGGTGTCGCCGGACGCTGCCAGGGACCTAGCTTCAGATAAGACGTGAACCGGCGTTGCGCGATTCGCGTTCATAGTGGCGTTTCGCAAGAATCCGCCCCGGCCGGGCCGTATCGTCCGATAGGCCCTGAAAGGATGCGAGGGACCGGGCATTTCGATGTAGAGAGACAGCGGTAAATGGTAAGGTTCGACCATGCGGTGAAGACCCACGAAGCGATCCGCAAGGTCCTTGCGAAGGGCGATCCCCGCAAAGCGATTCCATTTCACCTGGGTTGGATCTGTTGAGTCTCCTGGCGGCAGAAGCGTTGGCAGCGATTCATATACAGGGAAGTAGTGGCGCGCGGGCTGCGTTGTCACAGCGCGCGCCGGTTCGATGTCGATGAAGCGCGAGAAATTCAGGAACGGATCGTTCGATTCGTAAATAAGTCCCAACGCGGGTTCGCTGCCGCCGGGCAGGATGTCCACCGCCCAAATGCTCTCGTCGAAGATGCCACCGGTGTCGGGCCGCCATGGCTGCTGCTCGGTATCACGCGACGGGACGCGAAACAGTACGTAATCTTTCCAATCGACTCGTTCCGATTTGACGGGCTGGAGAGGGACTGAAGCGTACGCTTGAACAAGGGCGTTGACTTCCCAGAACTGCACGGCTCGCGCTGCGTATAGCGGCGCCAAGATTACCAAGCCGGCCGCTAGGGCGAAACGAACCGCCCTCCTGAGTTCGGGCGATTGCCACAGATTTGGCCCCATGATTGATCGGAGGCGTTGCACCTTAGCCAGCTGCACGGCAAGCCGCCATGCACGTTGGATGACGGCGTTCAGCAACCAGGCGGCACCGCACAACGGGAGGAAGACCAGGTAGTCATAATGCCGGCCCTGAAATTGGATGGCTGGATATCCGCAGACGAAAACGGTGAGCGCCAGCAGCGCCCAGGCCTTGCGGTTGCTCCGGGATGCGATGCCGAGTAACAGCAGAATCGATGGCGTTATCCAAAAAGCGCCTCCCATGATGGTGAATATGGACGCGTACACGCGCGTGAGCATGTCGCCGGGGAAGATCCGCGCGACGTCAAGCAGCCATAACAGCCCTTGCTGCTCTTTGAGTTCGGCCGGCGCCGCCGCGCGGTGGACCTCGATGTGTGTCCTTGCCTTGGCGGAGGCATACATGTCTCCCCAGAAGCCTATCTTCTGGTAGGATGTGCCTCCTAATCCCAGCGCCCGATTGTTCGGGGGCGCCATGCCCAGGACCGCGTCGTTCAAGGTCGATCCCGACGAGAGATAGGTATTGAGCACGGGCCACGATGCGGTCACGAAGCCGGTCACCGCGAGCAGCACCGCGGCGAAGCGGTACCAAAGAGCACGTTTGGGGATTTCCAGGGGACACAGCACCGCAGTGATAAACGGGACGCCTAGGAAGACAATGAGGTCCAGCCGGAATCCCATGCCGAGGCCTGCTACGGCGCCCGAGAGGCAGGAGAGACCGAGGAGTCTTCGTCGCGAGCACGGCTTGTGCAGCGCGATTCCCGCAAGTAGGAGCACGGCCAGACAGAACGGGACTTTGCTCAAATCGCGGATATTTCGCAGCACGTCGAGATTGACTTTGTTGAGCACAAGCAGGGTCAGGAAGAGACTCAGCAGCTTGCCCGCGCCCAAGCGGCATATGAAGTAGGTCAACAGGAATGAAAGCGCGAGCACCGATGCTTGATAGACCGCTACGACATTCCATGAAAGGCCGAACGCCCGCCACAGCGCGCCCACGGTGTAGAATAGATAGAGATGCTGGCGGGTCATCAAGTCCACGGTTCTCGATGACGGCTTGCCTTGTGCGTCGAGAGCCGGTTCCAGGGCGAAGGGAGGTTGCTGGCCAAGAAAGGCACAGATGGACGGCGCCTCTTCGGCAAAGGGCAGGGCGAGTGGCTTGCCAGTGGCAAACACCGCGGACGGGGCGAAGTTCCAAGGGCCGATCGTACCCCAGTGAAAATCGGGCATACCGTTCGGGCGCAGATGACGGAGGCTCGTCTCAAACGCCACGGCAGCTACGACTAACGCCACGAAGACCGATGCCAGAATCCTGAATCTCCGTGAATGGAACCACGCGAGTCTCATGAGTCCGCTCTCACCCGTTTCAAGGTAATGGCACGCGGCCTTACATCAACGGCACCATCGAGAGCGACCGTCACTTGGGCCTTTGGAGATGCATCCACCCTCGATCGGCCACACACGCGATACCCCCGCGAGCCTGCCTCTACCTCATGCCAACCGTGCGCCACTATAGGACATTGCGCTTCTCCACGCAAGTAAGAGGGAACTGCGTCGTAGGGTGAAACCGGCGCATGCAAAGCCACGATTCGCAATTTCGAGCGCCAGTGAGTACCATGCTTCGCGAACCGCGCGAGCCGCGGTTCGCCAAAATGGATCTGAAACGGTGTCAAAGGAGCGAACATTGTTGCGAGTGGGCATTATTGGAGTGGGTCCGATCGGGAATTTGCATGCTGACTTGTACAAGACGAGTCCGCATGCGGAACTCGTTGGGGTGTGCGATCTGATCAAGGAGCGCGCCGATGCGGCGTCGGCACGTCTCGGCGTGCCGGCGTTCTATCGTGTCGACGACATGCTGAAAGGCGTCGCGCCTGACCTGTGTGGTGTAACGACGGGCGGCTACGAGTACAGCAGCGATCACTACGAGCCGACCATGCAAGCACTCGAAGCGGGATGCCATGTGCTGGGCGAGAAACCGATCTCGAACGAGATTTCGAAAGCCGAGGAAATGGTCGCGCTGGCGCGAGCCAAAGGCGTGTGCTACGGCATTAACCTGAATCACCGTTTTACGCCGCTGGCGCGCAAGGCGAAGTCGTGGGTCGAGGAAGGCCGGCTAGGCACTCTTCTTTTCGTCAACATGGCGATGTGGATCAAGAACCCCGCCGAGAGTTCGCCGTGGTTTCACATCAAGGCGCTGCATCCTCATACGGTGGACGTCATGCGCTATTTCTGCGGCGACATCACGCACGTGCAGTGCTTCGCA
Organism: uncultured Nitrospiraceae bacterium; assembly: GCA_964402555.1. Taxonomy (GTDB): domain Bacteria; phylum Hydrogenedentota; class Hydrogenedentia; order Hydrogenedentales; family SLHB01; genus CAYOCT01. Next base: position 63,394 of record CAYOCT010000008.1, read on the forward strand.
ACCAAAGCGCCGGGGCGGTCGCTCTGGTCCACGGCGCACTTCTGCATGAAGTTCGCGAACGGCGCGGTCGGTGGCCTGACGGGCAGTTACGATATCGAACGCGGCCATCCGATGGAACGCTGCGAAGTCGCGGGCACGGGCGGACGCTTCGTGCTCGACGACATGTTCAGCGAACTGACGCTGTATCCCGCGGGGGACATCGAGAAGACGGTCATTACGAACACGGTGTTCGGCCCGATGACCGAGCGCACGTTCGCCGACACGTTCCGGAATCGGATTCATCGCTTCGTGGAGCAGGTCGCGGAAGGATGCCCGCCGGAACAGATCGACGGGTCGGGGGCCGACGGCCTCGCCGCGCAGAAGGTCCTGGCGGCGGCGATCGAATCCATCGAGCGCCAGGCCGTGGCCGCGGTCGGCTGAATGTGCCGCGCGGTACCGGTCCAGTAATCCCCAGGTTTCCTGCTCTTGCTCTTGCTCATAATCGTAATCGGGTCTGTCGTGACCAATTCACTACCTGGGCGCGAAGACCTTCGAGAAGATTTGCGTTCTGTTGCGGATATGAACGCGAACTCTCACCTCGATCACGATTACGATTAAGATCTCGAGCAAGAGCAAGAGCAAGAGCAAGAGCAAGAGCAAGAAAACGACTCGGTGGGGAACTGGCGATTCGTGGGCGATACCCGCAGAAAATGTGCGCGTTCGGCGTGTAAAGGTGTATGCTCTCGCCTTGCAAGGGCAAGGGATCAATCATGGGAGCATGTATGAGTACGGTACGCGTTCGTTTTGCCCCGTCGCCGACGGGGTTCTTTCATATTGGCAACGCCAAGACGGCCCTGTACAACTGGCTGTTCGCGCGGCGCATGGGCGGCACGTTCATTCTGCGGCTTGAAGATACCGACATCGAACGGAGCAAGGATGAGTACGCGGAGGTCCTGTGCGATTGCCTGCGGTGGCTTGGCCTCGATTGGGACGAGGGGCCCGCGTTCCAGAACGTTCCCGCAAAGGGCGACTACGGTCCCTATCGCCAATCGGAACGCACCGCCATCTATCGGAAAGAGGCATATCGCCTGCTTGAAGAAGGCAAAGCGTACAAGTGCTTTTGCTCGAAGGAAGAGCTGGACGCCGAGCGGGAGCGCGCCGCCGCCGAGAAACGCCCGCCTCGTTACAATCGCAAGTGCCGAGATCTGACTGCGGAAGAAATCGCCGCCAAGGGCGACGCGCCGTTCGCGATCCGTTTTCGAGTCGAAGAGGGCGTCACGGAAGTGCATGACATCCTGCAAGGCACGGTGCGGACGGAGAACCGTGAGTTCGACGACTTCATCATTCTCCGTCCGAGCGGTGATCCGATCTTTCACTTGTCGGTCGTGGTCGACGACGGGTTGATGAAGGTCACGCATGTGATCCGCGGCGACGATCACCTTACGAATGCGTCGCGCCACGTGATGCTGTTCAAGGCGCTCGGCTACGATGTCCCGGTCTTTGTGCATCACCCGCTGGTGCATGACGAGAAAGGCCAGAAGTATAGCAAGCGCCTGCACGGCGCGAACGTTCTCGATTGGCGGAACGACGGGTATCTGCCGGAGGCGCTGATCAATTACCTCGCGCTGCTGGGCTGGGCGCCGGCGGACGGCGAGGAGGTCCTCACCACGCCGAAGCTGATCGAGTCCTTCGATATCAACCACCTGAGCGCTTCGCCTTCGCGATTTGACCTCAAGAAGGCGCAATGGCTCAACGGCCAGCACCTCCGTCTGCTGCCTGTCGAGGCGCTGCGGGACCGCGTCTTGCCGCTGATGAAAGCGGCGGGACTTGATGTCGCGTCGAAGTCCGAGGAATGGCTCACGCAGATGACCGCGATCTGCCAGGAGAAGCTCAAGACACTCAACGAAATCGTGAGCTACACGGATTTCTTCTTCGCGGAACCGGAAGCGTACGAAGAAAAGGCGGTCAACAAACTGTGGCGTAGCGAAGGCGCCGTGGATAATCTCAAGACGATTGCCTCGGCAATGGCCGGTACGTCCGAATGGACTGCGGCAGCGTTGCGCTTGACCTACGAAGCGCTGGTCGCCGAGTCGGGGAACTCGATCGGCCACTATATTCACCCGACGCGCCTGGCATTGACCGGCAAGAGCGTCGGGCCGGGATTGTTCGAACTTGCGGAGTTGCTGGGCCGTGAAACGTGTGAGGCGCGTATGGATCGTGCCATTGCGTATGTCGCCAACCTGCGGGAGGGGCAATCGTGAGCGAAGTCATCATCGGTGTCGATCTGGGTGGGACGAATGCGAAGACCGCGGTCGTATCACGTGACAAGAAGATTCTCGCTAAGGACTCGCGTCCGACGCGGGCCGAAGAAGGCCCGGCTACCGTTATGGACGTTATGACGGAGAGCGTCGACGCGGCGCTTAAGGCGGCGGGCGCATCGCGCGCCGATGTATTGGCCGCTGGGTTCGGCGCGCCAGGGCCCATGAACTGGCAAACGGGCGTCGTGTACAGCCCGCCGAATTTGCCAGGATGGAAGAACGTGCCGCTTGCCGACGAAATGAAGAAGCGCCTCGGCTTCCCGTGCTTCGTCGATAACGATGCGAACGTGGCGTGTTACGGGGAATATTGGCTGGGCGCTGGGCAGGGCGCTGAAAACATGTGCTTGCTGACGCTCGGAACCGGAGTAGGCGGTGGCATCGTCGTATTCGGGCAGTTGCTTCGCGGCATCGACGGCACGGCGGCAGAGATTGGCCACCTCAAAGTGATGCGCGGCGGACGCACATGCGGATGCGGTTCTACGGGCTGTCTTGAGGCCTACGGGTCGGTGACGGGGATGGTTCGGACGGCCGTGGAGGGCATCGAAGCTGGACGCAAGACCGCGTTGACGGATTTGTGCGGCGGCGATCTCAAGAAGATCGACGGCAAGATGATCTCGGACGGCATCGACCAGGGCGACGAGTTCTGCAAGTGGGTCATGCACGAAACCGCGGTGTGGCTCGGCATCGGCATATCGAGTCTGATCAACTTGCTCAATCCGGAGAAGGTCGTTCTCTGCGGCGGCATGATCGCCGCGGGCGATGTGCTGTTCGATCCGGTCCGCAAGACCGCGAAGGAACTCACCTTCGAGGTGCCTGCGAATCGCGCGCAGGTCGTCGCGGCGGGACTTGGCGCGGATTCCGGCGTGATCGGTTCGGCGGGCTGCGCCCTGGCGCGTTACGAGGAAACCCGGCGCTAGCGAATCGCCTCCCGATAGACATGCTGAGAGCCTGTGAGACAAATGCCGAAACGGCCCTGCAATACCCCACAGCAGGCCCTGCCCTGCATGTCATTCTGAGCGAGGCGAAGAATTTCCTCCAGGTTTGCGCGCCGACTATGCGGAGATTCTTCGCTTCGCTCAGAATGACACGCAGGTTGGGATCTTGCTCGATCGATCTTGGCCGTTTATCGTTCGTTTCGAGCGAGGGAGAACAATCGTGGGGGAAGATTGCGCCATGATCCTCACAGTAACGCCCAATCCGTGCGTGGATAAGACGGTCTTTATCGACGACTTGAAAGTAGGCACGTTCATACGTTCGCACAAGTGCACGTGCATTCCCGGAGGCAAAGGGACCAACGTCGCGCGCGCGGTCAAGGCGCTCGGCCGGGCCTCGAAAGCGATGGTCATCGTGGGCGGACACCCCGGCGCGCACGTCGTTGAGATGATCGAGCAGCAAGATGGCGTACCGTGTGTTCCGGTCTGGGTCGCGTCGCAGACACGCACGATTACGACAGTGCTCGAAGAACCAATCCACCGGCAAACCGCGTTCTTCGAACCGGGGTCGCGTGTGACTGACGAAGAGGCGGCGCAACTTGTGGAGACCTTTCGGGCCAGCGTCGCAGGCGCGCGCGTGGTGACGTTCAATGGCACCGTGCCTGACCCTAACATCAGGAATCTGTATCGCGACCTGATCCCGATCGCAAAGGCGGCCGGCGCTCTGACGATTCTCGATTCGCACGGGCCTGAGTTTGGCCTCGGCTTGGAGGCCGTGCCGTACATGGCCAAGCCCAACGTGGCCGAGGCGCAGGAATGGGTGGGTCTTCCGCTCGACACCGATGCCGCGAAATGGGAAGCCATCGAGCGCTTGCATGGGCACGGGATTGAACTCGTCGTTCTCTCACTCGGGAAGGACGGCGCGCTGGTGTCGAGCGGTGGCGAGCGCTTCCACGCCGTGCCGCCCGCCATCAAAGAAATCAATCCTGTTGGAAGCGGCGATGCGCTTGTCGCGGGCTTTGCAATCGGATTAGCGGAAGACGCCGATCTCGCGGCCACCGCGCGGCTCGCAATTGCCGCGGGAACCGCGAACGCCATGCATTGGGATATTGGACATTTCGAACGTAACGACGTGGACGCCCTAGTGGGCCGCGTCGAAATCCGTGCAGTGTGATCCGGCCCGACATTCCGGGCACGAAGGATGGGCATGATGGAGAACTCAGACGTCGAACAACAGGCCTTGTATGCAAAGTACACCGCGCTGGCCTTGCTTGTTGCGCTCGTGGTTGGCCTGGCGTTCCAGGGGTCGCGGGGGCTGTTCGAAACCACCGAAGGACGCTACGCCGAATCAGCGCGTGAAATGCTGGAGACCGGCAACTGGCTGATCCCGCAGCTTGACTACCATCCGCATTGGACCAAACCTCCTCTGACGTATTGGGGCATCGCCGGAGGAATGGCGGCGCTGGGTGTTAACGAGTGGGGCGCGCGGATATTTCTGGTGGCCGTGTTCGTGATATTGACGTGGACTGTCGGCCGCATTGGCACGCTGATGTGGGACCGGCGGACGGGCTTCGTGTCTACGTTGCTGTTCGCGGTTGCCCCATTCGCGGTGTACGCGGCCAACAGCGTCAACACGGACCTGCTCCTCGCGATGTGGGACACGTTGATGGTGCTCTGTTATCTCGAAGCGCAGGGAAGCAAACGCGCGCGCATGTGGATGCTCGCGATGTGGCTGTGCGCGGGGCTGGCCTTCCTCACGAAAGGTCCGCCGGGATTGCTGATCTTGTTTTCGCTGGTCGCCTATCAGTTCTACCTGAAGAGAACGGGCCGCCCGCGCGTGAGTATGTTCGTCCTCGCCGGCGTTCCGCTGTTCCTGATTGTAGGCGGCGCATGGTTCGTGATCGTCATCGTGAAGACGCCGGGACTGCTCTCGTATTTCCTTGGCGAGGAGGTTTATCAACGCGTCTTCACCGCGCATTTCAAACGGAACCCGCAATGGTATGGGCCTATCGTCGTTTACCTTCCGCCACTGCTCTTCGGAACGCTTCCCTTCTGCGCGCTGTGGGTCCCGCTCATCAAGCGCTACCGTAGCGCAGTCCGTTGGAAAGGCCTCCGGGAACTGTTCCGAAGCAACGATCGCTTCGCGTTCATATTCCTCTGGCTGGCGATTCCGTTGGTGTTGCTGTCGATTTCGAGGAGCCGTCTGCCGCTCTACGTCTTGCCGATCTTTCCTGCCGTAGTGCTGGCAAGCGCGCGGGCGCTGGTGCTGTGGTTTGACGGCCCCGTTTTCAACAAGAAGTTGTGGAAGGCCGCGCTTATCATGGGGGCGGTCTTGATTGTCGCGAAGGGCGCGACCGCCTATGTGCCCATACCCGCTAACATGCGGCAATTCCATGCGCGCTGTGAGAAGGCGCGCGAAGGCGACACGGCGTTTTATGCCTACGAAAGCAACTACCTTCACGGGTTGCAGTTCTACTTTGGCGCGGCGCTTACGCGGCTGTGGGAGACGCCCGAGGCCGGCGCGCCGGAGTCGGGTATCGACACTGTGATCGACGAAGCCAAGACTCATCCAAAGCACGACACTTACGCGTTCCTGACGACCTCGTCGAGGAATTACGTGTCACTAACGAAGCATCTGGACGCTTCCGGACTTGCGTACAAACCGTTGGCGTATCGGGGCCACTACGCGATCTTCGTGGTGCACCCCAAGGCGGGCAAGTAGGCGAACTCGGGTTTGCCCCGAGGTTGCTGAGAAGTCGCCTGGGTATCCATGCAGAGCCTCGTCTTACCTGTCATTCTGAGAGCTTGTGAAAAGATGACAAGGTCCCGCGATTTCGTTTGTCGGCTCCGTCCTTTCTGTCATCCTGAGCGCAGCGAAGGATCTCGCTATATGTATAGATCTCTAATGCTTATGAGATCCTTCGCTGCGCTCAGGATGACAGGCAATACGTAGTCAAGAGGCAAAGCACCCGCGTTTCACAATTTCTTCACACGCTTTGAGCGAAGCGAAGAATCTCGTGAAAGTAGGGGCTTCTGCTTGTAGGTTGATTCTTCGCTTCGCTCAGAATGACAGGTAAGACGAAGATATCTGGCAGAGGATCCGCGCCTCGCTTTGCTTTCGCATGTTCTCAGCGTAGCTCTAGTTGAAGGTGCGGCTGCGAGTTCCCGGAAAGCTCAACGGACTGCGAGGCCGAACGCACGCGGGGAACGAGGTTGCCGTCGGCGTTCTCTTCGGGAAGAACCGCGACCACAGAGATGAAATACGATCCCGGTTCGAGCCCGTCCAGTTGGAAAACGCCGTCTTCGTCGAGCGACTGCTCGGCCACGACCTGCGAGTGAAGGTTCGCGACATCCTCCGCGGAGTGTACATTGGGGGCGTCACCCGCAAGCACGAACACGGTCGCGGTTTCTCCCTCGTGCATGCCTGTCAGCGTTCCCGCGATCGAGAAGGCTTCCGCGAACACGATGTCCTCATGGGCGCTCTCGCCTTCATTCAGGGTCAGTTCGACCAGCTTGGTCCGTTTCATCGACCCGGCATTGATGGTCACGTGCAGCTTTACCGACCCGGGAGAGATGGTGTCGAAGCGATAGGCTCCGTCAGGGCTGAGGTTGGTGGATACCACGTCGTCGTTTTGCGGGCCCGCGATTTCGGCGTAGACCGTTCCGGATTCCGGAGGCTGGCCATTGAGGGTGACGAGGCCTTCGAGCGAGGCGCCGGTAGCCGCCATGTCAAAGTCGGCGATCGCAATCTTGCCGCTTTCGACCTCGACCGTCTTGTGCATCACGCGGCCCTGATTGACATCGTTGCCTGCGGAGCCGAGAAAGACCATCGTCTCGCCTGGGGCTACCGCGGCAAATCGATAGTGACCGTCTTCGTTCGTTTTGGTTTCGGGAGACGAACCGTCCTGGGCGCGCATGACAACGGAAACACCCGCGGCAGGCTGGGCGCCACGGGTGACGGCGCCTTCAATGACGCCGCCCGAATCGAGCACGACCTCGACGCGCGTTGTAGCGCCCTTGCGCGGCGCGACCGGAACCGTCGAGGCAAGGTACTCCGGATGCGAGACCTTTAGCGACGTGTCGGTCAAGGCAAGCGTCGTTAGCGTGAACGCGCCACGTTCGTCCGACGTCGCGATCGGCTTGCCGGCCGCCGCTTCTCCTATGAAGACCTGTGCGCCTGCGACCGGACTGCCTTGCACGCTCTTGACGATGCCTTCGACGCGGCAGCCGTCCGGCAACCGGATGATCACGTTGTCGGTGGTCTTCGAGGCATCGGGCCTCGTGAGGGTCGCGTAGCCGATAGCGAAGTTGGGCGCGCGTGCCAGCAGCGTCACGGTCTCGGCTAGGGGGACGCCGTCAAGACGAAAACGTCCCTGGGCGTCGTTGCACGCGACCCACGCGTCATCGGCAGGCACGCGGTCCAGATAGGAACCCGATATTGCGGCGACCTCGAACTGGGTCACGGGCGCGCCGGTTCGTTCGCTCACGACATTCCCAGTCGCTACGGCGAGACCTTTCATGACTAGAGCGACCGTCTGGGTTCCGGCGCGGATGCCCTGGACGGTAGCAGGCTGATGCGTCGCATGCGTAGCGGTGATCGTGTACGCGCCCGGCGGAAGTTCGGTGGCCACAAAGGCGCCGTCGGCACTGCTAGTCACGCCGCGTATCAGGACCGATGCCTCGCTGGCCACACGCACTCGCGCGTCCTGAATCGGGTTGCCCTGTTCGTCCGCAATCGTGCCTCGGATCGCGTGTGGGTCAGCGGGAAAGGCTTCCTGTTTCGCAGGCGATACGGGCGCGGATTGCGAGGAGGGCGCTGATTCACGGCGAGCCACCGCTCGCGTAGGCTCGGGAACATCCTTGAGAGGCGCTGGTGGCTTCGAGGTCGCAACGTGTGGCGACGCGGGGGAGAGGCCGGGCGCGTCGCTACGCGACAGAAACCATACGAACGCGGCGATGGCGACGAGGAAGGCCACCACACCTACTTTGGCTAGTGTCGATTGCATCGGCTCATCCTTCGTTTACCATCGTACAGGAAAGGGAGGCGTTTCAGTCAAACGGCTCCAATTCGATGGCAAGCGCACAGACGTTCTCCGTCGCGTCGTTCAATCGCGAGGCGTCCTTCTCAGTGACAATGACCATGTCGGTCCCAGTCAGCGCGGCGCGCGGTATCTCGTGATGGTCAGGCAATGTCACGCGTTCGACGAGTTCGGCTCCAAGCGATTCCAGCGTGCGAAAGAAACCCTCCGGATTCGCGATGCCGCATACGGCGCGAATCCGTCTGCCGCGCACAGCATCCAGGGGCAGGCACTCGCCATCGGCAAGGCGCAAGAGGTTTCTCGGGGCATGGCGCGTCATGCGGACCGGGGTGTCGGGACACACGTCGCGTAGCGTAGCGCGTAGCGCTTGCAGGTCCGCGGTTTGATCGCAGCGCGTCAGAAGGATGGACGTGGCACGGCGCAATGCGTGAACAGGTTCGCGCAAGATTCCTCGCGGAATGAGCGCGCCATTGCCGAACGGATTCGTTGCGTCGATAACTGCGACGTTCTCGTCGCGTTCGAGGCTGACGTGCTGGAAACCGTCGTCGAGAATCAGCGTGTCTGCGTTGAACGTCTCGATAGCCATTCGCGCGGCGGCAACGCGATCCGCGCACTTGACGATGATCGCGCCGGGGACTTTGCGCGCAATCAATGCGGGCTCGTCACCCAGGAGCCGGTACGGATCATCGACAGGATGCTCAGGGTCGAATGCGAGCGGGTTCGTTTCCTGTCGCGTGCCGTAGCCTCGCGTAAGGACTGCGACCCTATGGCCGGACGCCATCTCCGCACGCGCGCGTTCGATGACGGCCGGCGTCTTGCCCGTACCGCCCGCGGTGATGTTGCCGAAGCTGATCACGCGCGCATCGACGCGCACGCGAGGACGGCGAAGCCGCAGCCACATGCCCGCGCGCACGGCCGGGGTTGCCGCGTGCAAAACCACGGAAAGGGGCAAAGGAATAGGCTCGTTGCGGCGGATGCGCTCCGCCAGACGATACGCGAAGGCGTTCATGCGGGCGCGAATCGCTTGCCGCTGAACTGACGGACCAGTCCGCGCAGTTCGAGCATCGTCAACGAACTGAGCGCTTCCGAGACGGAAATGCGGCATGCGGCCGCGATTTCGTCCACGAACGAACCCGAAGGAGAAAGCACCGACAAGATATCCTTCTCGACCGGCGAAACCACGGGGGATGCGGCCACCGGCGCGTGCGGCGGAACGGTTGCGGGTTCGGCTGCGCGCGGCTGGCGTATTGCCGCGGGCAGTTCGAGTTCGACGAGGATGTCCTGCACGGTCTCGACGAGCTTTGCGCCTTCGCGGATGAGGGCGTGCGGCCCTTCGCTGTTGCGCTTGCCTACCTCGCCCGGCACTGCGAAGACCTCGCGGCCTTGTTCGGCAGCCTGGCGCGCCGTGATAAGCGCGCCGCTATCGGCAGGGGCCTCGACCACGATGGTGCCGAGCGAAAGCCCGCTGATGATGCGGTTCCGGTACGGGAAATGGCCCGCCGAGGGTTTCGTTCCCATGAGGAACTGCGAGACCACCGCGCCGTGCCGCGCGATCGCATCCATCAGGTCCGCGTTCTGCGGCGGATAGACGACGTCGACTCCGCATCCGAGAATCGCGAGCGTGCGTCCTCCCGACTCGATAGCGCCACGATGCGCCGCGGTATCGACACCGAGCGCCATACCGCTGACCACCGCCACGCCGTGCGCGCCCAACTCGCGGCCCAGTTTCTCGGCCATGTGGATGCCGTACGGCGTGGCGCGGCGCGTGCCCACGACCGCGACACAATGCTCGTCCGCCTGATAGAGTTCGCCGCGCACGAACAGCGCGAGCGGCGGGTCGTAGATCTCCGCGAGCCGGGCCGGATAGGCGGAGTCGTCGAGCGTTATCAGGCGCGCTTCGTATTTATCGAGGAGGCGCTCCTGCGCATCCACGTCCACGGCGCCGGAGTATTGGCTGATGCGTTGCGCGAGCGCAGGGCCGACCGTCTCGCGGAGGCTGGCTTCGGAAGCCTTGAGCACTTGTGCCGGGGTGTGGAAGCGCGCGAGCAGGCGGATAAAGTAGGTAGTGCCCACGCCCGGCACCATCACGAGCCTCAGCCAATCGCGCTGTTCCTGCGTCAGACTCATCGGACCTCGCACGCCGTGGCCCCTTTGCCCGGCCTTCCGTTGGGCATGCTAGTCTAGAGCGTCAGAACGTGTCAAATGCCGGAAGCGAATGTGCGGTATAATAAAGACGAGCGAATCGGAACATCGAGAGAGGCAGGTTATGGCACGAGGCGATCACTTGCGCGCACGCCGGATGGGTTACTGGCATCACGGGATCGATTGCGGCGACGGGACGGTCATTCATTACACGGGCGACCTGTTCCATCGCAAAGACGCGAGCGTCCGCCGCACCAGCCGCGAAGAGTTTGCGAAAGGCGCTCGAATTCTCAAGGTGCGCTACGCGGGGTGTTCGGACCCGGACACGGTCATGCAGCGCGCGGAGAGCCGTTTGGACGAGACGGACTACGATTTCTTTCACAACAATTGCGAGCATTTCGCGCGCTGGTGCAAGACGGGCGATCCCCGCAGCAAGCAGGTCGAGCGCCTGATCCGCGTAACGGCGGCCACGTTGGCGGGGGCGATAACCCTTGCCGGCGTCGTTGTCGCACGCGCCGTGCAAAGCCGCTCGAAGCGCATGCCTGGCACCTGAGCGCTTCAACGCCAACCGCTACCGTGAGAACGCTTGCACGATTTCATCCACGCGCGCGAGGCGCTCCGCATCGAGTGGTGAGCCTGTGTTCCGGCTCGCGAACTCGCGCGTCTTGTCGCGCGCAAGCTCGTAGGTATCTTTTCCGCCCGCCGTTTCCCATACCGCCCGCGGCAGGCGAACGCTCACGCGCGGCGCAAGGTACTCGCGCGAGTGAAGCCATTCGAGCGTGTGAAGCGAGGTCAGGTAAGAGGGGTTGCGCGGTCCCATCTCCTGGATGAGGTCCTTGGCGATAGTCGCGTCGTTGACGAGGATGCCTTCCGCGATCCGCCGCGAGATCGCCGAGATCTCCTCGTCCATGATCAGTTGCTCATGGCTGCACGTCATTCCCGTGGCGAACATGCCGCAATTGACGATGAGATCGTTGCCGGCCGCCACCGAACAGAACTGGCTGAGTGTCTTCTCCCATGCGTTCTGTTCGTCGTGGGCGTGGTTGTCCGAATTGGGCGCGGTCGTGTGCGAGGGGACTTGGTAGAACCGCGCGAGTTGCGCCCCCGCAATGCGGCAGATGGTGGTTTCGGTTGATCCCACGAGCGCGTACCCGTTGCGCATGTCGGTCGTGGTCCACGAATTTGCGTACATGACTTTCGCGGACGGTTTGAGGAGTTGCGTCATCACGATGCCGGAAAGGCACTCGGCGTTGTTCATCGTCAGCAGCCCCGCGAGCGTGTAGGGCGCAGAGACGCCTGCATTGGGTTCGGGCAGAATGGCGAGTGGGACGCCGGCCTCGATGGTGTCCACGAGCGCGTCGAGCACGCTGCCTTCCCAGAAGAGGGGGCTTGTGGGCGAAAGCTGGCTGATGCCGTAGGCCTGTTCATGCAGGGGGCCTGCGAACGACGCGCGCAGCATGTCGATGACCGCGCGGTTGATTTCAGGACGATCCGTCGAGAAGAAAATGGGTTTCTTGCTGTGGGCGATGCAGGCGCGCACGCCGTGGAGCAAAGTGGCGCGTGGGTCGGGCACGTCTTGCGGCATGACCGGGATGCCTATCATATCGATGGCGGGCAGGGCCTCGCAGATCCGCGCGAACAAGGCCACGTCCTCGACGCGTGAAGGGCGCGTTTCGCCCGATTCCGTATCGACCCAGAAGACGGCGTTGTGGCCCGCGGCGATCTTCGAGGTGCCATCGCCAAGCAGAAACGCAAAACGTCCCTCGCGATCGAATATCTCGAAACGGCGCGGAACCAACGCGAGCGCTTCGGCCACTCGGTCGCGCGGAAACCGGACAATCCGGCGCTCGCGGTCAGCCGGAAGGCCTTTTCGATCGAGCAAGTCCAGCACCTCCAGGCTGCCCATTTCGACGCCGGTATGCTCCAGGATATCCAGTGTGGCGTTATGGATGCGTTGTATTTCGTCGTGAGACAAAACGGACAGACGTGCGAGGTTCATGAAACGGTTCCCTTAGCGGTTGGGGCCACACAAGAAGAAGGCCGCTTTGCGAGCGTTGCCACTGCGCCAGACTCAATGCCAAGTATTACAGCAAAGACCGCTCGCGTCAAGCGACACAAGCATTCGGGCCCGACGCGTATCCTTCTAGCGGCGCTGGCCAGACTCGAAGTGCGAGTATGTTGTACTTTACAAGATGAGATATAGAAGCGGCACAAGCAGAGATTCATTATCATACATTGAGCATGATTCTCGGCATCTTTACACGCTAGAGAGCCTGTGCTATAAGCTAGGAACGTTCATATTCAATGGTAGTGGTGGTCGTGTATGTTGAGCCGGTTGATGACCCGAAAAGAGCAGCTTCTGCTTGCTAGCGTCATGGGGGCGGTGTTTCTTGGAGCGGCGGCGCTGTATTTCCACGACCGCCAAGAAGGGGCCTTGCGTCACGACGCGGGGGGAACTTCGGACGTGCAAGCGATTGCGGCAGTCCAGCCGGTCGAGGTAGCCGTGCCCGACCGGCGAGAAGAACCGCGGACGGCAAGCGATTCGGATGCCGTTTCGACAATCGAGGAGCCCGCCGAACTGGCCAAGGCGGAAGAGGTGTCCGTGTCGGTGCGTGGGGCCGTCCGATCGCCGGGGCTGTACGCGCTGGAGGCAGGATCACGCGTGCACGACTTGATCAAGGCTGCGCGCGGCGCGTCGGACGATGCGGACCTCAGCGATATCAATCTCGCGGCGCGGTTGCTGGACGGGTCGACGCTGACCGTGCCGGCTCGGAGGCAGGCCGAATTCGACGGCGGCACGCTCGTGGCGAAGAACGCGCCTCCGGCCGCGGTACTCAACCCGCCTCAATACACGGTCTCGGGATGGCAATCTGGCCTGGCGTCGCCGCCTGAACCAGGGCAGGCGTCTCAAGCCTCGGAAGCCGCGCCGGCCACGCCTGCCGCGCCACCTACGGATGGGAAGGTCGATCTGAATTCGGCGTCGCAGCAGGAATTGGAGATGCTGCCGGGGATAGGTCCGAAGACCGCCGAGAAGATCATCGCCTATCGTTCGAGGACGCCGTTCGGAAGCGTCGATGAACTCGCGAATGTAAGCGGCATCGGCCCCAAGAAACTCGACGCATTACGGGGTCTAGTGGCGGTCCGCAACCCCCCGCAACAACCCTCGACGAAGCCCGCTGTGAAGAAGAACTCCAGTGCTGCGTCCGGCAAGCGCTCTTTGCGCTAACGCGGAGTGTTCACGCTACATCTGAAAAGACGAAATCATGCTCGAAAGATACGTTCAGCCACAGAAGTTGGCGTGAACTCAGCTACAACGTCTCTCGTGCCATTGCGGAAAGTGGCTTCAGCGGACGAAGCAATCCCTGCGTCTGTTGTGCGTAGAAGGTCGGGGGATTGCTTTGCTGCGCTCGCAATGACACGGGAGAGGGGGGCGCGATGGGGCGCTTCGTGGCACTCGCCGTTTTCGGAGCGATGCGCTAGAATAGCGCCAGGAACATGGGAGGGATGATCGATGGGGCGGCGGGGTTTCACGTTAATTGAACTGCTGGTGGTAATCGCGATCATTGGTATTCTGGCGGCCATCTTATTGCCGGCGCTGGCCCGGGCACGCGAAGCGGCGCGCAGAGCAAGTTGCGCAAACAACCTCAAGCAGTGGGGACTTGTCTTCAAGATGTACGCCAATGAGTCCAAGGGGCAGAAGTATCCGCCGGTTCAACACAGCCGTCCAGGAACGACCGGGCTCTATCTCACGCCACTGGTCGACGGGGTGTATCCGGAATACGTGAACGACCCGGCGCTGTACGTGTGCCCGTCGAGCGCCCACCACAAGGTGAGCGATATGTACTATCTCGCGGAGAACATGGACGATGCTTTGTTCGCGCCGGAGTGCCTCGGGCAGCCGATCCTGATCGACCGCTGGCGCGAAGGCAAACATAACCGCTGGTGGCGCGCCGACGACTCCTATCTGTACCTCGGGTACGTCTACGACCGGTGCGACAACGTGGATGCGTACATGCGGCCCGTTAGCGGCTACCTGGGGATCATCAACGCGATCTCTCCTGGACTGGCCATTCCGGCGGATGATCCCGTGCCGGTGCAGTTCATCGAACACTTCCTGACCTTGTTTACCGACCCGGAGATGGTTGCATACATGGTCGCTCCCGAACTCGCGTTCGTTACCGGCCCGCTGCCGGTCCTCGACCGCGATACGGCCGGCGTTCGTCTTGTCGGATGGGGGAATGCCGGGAGCGATACCGTCTATCGGTTGCGCGAAGGGATTGAGCGCTTCTTGATTTCGGATATCAACAATCCGGCCGCGAGCGCGAAAGCGCAGAGCGAAGTCTGGATCATGTGCGATTCGCTGTCCGCCATCGCGGCCGATTTCAATCACGTCCCCGGCGGCTGCAACGTGCTGTACCTCGATGGCCACGTGACGTTTGACCGGTATCCGAATTCCAAGGCGCCCGTGATCCGCGCGCTCGCCATCGGGATGCAGATCATCGCTTCGAACTGATGTTGCGCTTCGCTAGGCCCCTTCGATCCGGCCGCGCTGGAAATCGAAGTGTTTCAAGTAGTCGTCGATCTTGCGTTTCACCGTATCGGTGAACGCTTCCGTGTCGGACCAGCGAGACACCGTGGTCAGGTGCAAGCCGCGCTTTTCGAGAACGTACTTGCCGGATGAGGGGTAGGCCTCGTCGACGATGAGACTATTGATGCTCTTCAGATCACCGAACAGACGCGCGCGTTCCGCATCATCTTTGGTCGTGCACAAGCGTTGCGTCAGTTCGGGGCAGATGTTCGCTACCGTGCCGCAATGGCCGTCTGCGCCGAGCGTCAACGCTTGCGGCGTGCTTGCCAGCGTGGCCGCGAACACGTGCAGCGGGCTTCCCTTCGCCGCTTGCGCTTTCGCGCCGCACGCCGCGCCGTCGCGCGAAGTGTCTTTCATAAAATGGAACCGGCCCGTTTCCGCGAGGCGCTTCACGGTCTCCGGGGTAACTTGGCGATGCTCCTGGTAAGGACATTCGTAAAGGCCCAGCGGTCCGCGCGTCTGGTCCATCAGCTTGATCAATTGGCCTTCAATATCGTCGGGAGACGGCAACTTCGACAACACGATGACCGCCGCATCGGCGCCGAGATCCTGAATGCGCTGGAGGTTCGCGGCCTGTTCGTCGAGCGTCGAGCCGAAGTTCCCGCCCACTACGACCCCCGTGCGTCCATCGGCCTTGCGGAGCGCGTGCCGCGCGATTTCCACGGCTTCATCGGCGGATAGTTGGAACACCTCGCCCGAGAACGCCGCGGCGAAGATGCCGCCGACACCGGCGCCGATGTAGAACTCGACCAACTCTTCAACGGCGGCGTAATCGACCTCGCGTGAGGTGGTGAATGGCGTGTACATCACGGGCCATGCGCCGGGCTGAATGCGCGGCGCGGTGTTAATTGCAGGCTTGGATTCCTGAGCACTGGACCACCGAGGCGCGAGGATCGAGCCGCCAGCAATGGCCAGGAAAGCGCGGCGAGATACATTGGACATGATGTCTTGCTTAGACTCCCGATACGGTTACCATCTCACGCGGTTAATGGAGGACGAGGATAGCATGAAGACAAGCGATAGCGGAAACCGCTCTTGCCTTTCATGCATCGCATGACGCCAACGCGCAATACGAGACAGCGCTCCTTGATGTCGAGGAATCTTGTAGAACGCGACGGTTACGGTTTCCCTTTGATGCGCCTGCGTAACCATGTCGGCAGCGACGAGTCTTCTTCTTTCTCCTGCAGGCGCTGGAACGTGGGCCGGTCAAAATCCGGGTCATGTTCCGCGGGGGCCTGCGAGAGAAATTCAACATCGGGGTCCACAGGCGCTTGATTCTGATCGAGCAACTCGATCTGTTCGCCCGGCTCGACCTCCTGATCCCCGGTCGTTTCCGTGACGACGGATATCGGCTTGGGCTGCGGTGGCACTGGGTTGAGTTCGTGTTCACGTTCGACGGGAAGGATCTGGGGGAAATTCTCTTCGAGCACATCCGGCATCGTCTCGGGAGAGAAACCCGCCGCGATAACCATGACCTGCAATTCCGGCCGGTCGGTCTCGTCGACTACCGCGCCGAAGATGATGCGCGCCTTGGGATGCGCGGCCTTGCGTACCGTCGATACCGCTTCCTCCATTTCGCGCATGCCGATGTCGCGGCCGCCGGTGACATTCACGATGACGCCCGTCGCGCCGTGGATGCTCGACTGTTCGAGCAGCGGGCAGACGATCGCTTCTTCGGCGGCGCGGATGGCGCGGCGTTCGCCATCGGCGGTGCCGATGCCCATCAAGGCGCGCCCGCCGACTTCCATGATCGTGCGCACGTCGGCAAAGTCGACGTTGATCAGGCCGTGAATCGTGATGAGATCCGTGATGGCGCGGACGCCGTTGTGCAGGACCTCGTCGGCCTGTTGGAAGGCGTTCAGGAACGAGATCTTGTTTTGGCCCAGCGCGGCCACACGGTCGTTCGGTACTACGATGAGGCTGTTGACAACCTGTTCCAACTGCCCGAGCCCGTTGCGCGCGTTGTCGTTGCGCTCGATGCCCTCGAAGGAGAACGGCAGCGTGACGATCCCGACGGTCAATGCTCCGGTTGACGCGGCAATTTCCGCCACGACTGGTCCCGCGCCGGTACCCGTGCCGCCGCCGAGACCCGCCGTCAGGAACACCATGTCCGCGCCGCGCAACGATTCGGTGAGACGCTCGCGGTCTTCGAGCGCGGCCTGGCGCCCAACCTCCGGTTTCGCGCCCGCGCCCAAGCCGTGCGTCAGTTCGACGCCGATCTGAAGACGGCGCGGTGCGGGCGAGTTCTGCAGCGCCTGCGCGTCGGTGTTGACGACGATGAACTCGACATCGCGCAATCCGGCCGCGATCATGCGGTTTACGGCGTTGCCGCCACCGCCGCCCACACCCACCACCTTGATGACCGCGCGTTGCGCGAACGTCGTAAACTCATCCGAAAGTGCGATTGTCATACCCGGTCTCCCGATGGACTTAGTAATTGAGTAAGTGAGTAATTTAGTAATTGAGTAAAGGTATTCTAGGTTTCATGGCTTCATTCTCTATGCATCGACCCTATGCGGGTTTTCGCGATTCTTGTCGCTCGCCAAATTACTCACTTACTAAATTACTCAATTCCCAAGTTATTTACAGGCCACGTCGTCCCCGAATCGCAAGTCCACATAGTCCTTGCATCGGATCTTCTTGTCTTGATTCTGCCAAAAGATGTCCAGCTTGGCGGCTTGTTTCTCGAAGTTGTCGCGTCCCCAGCGGACCTCGGGGCGCAGTTCGTCGCAGTACATCGTGATTTGGCCTTCGTGGCCCGCGGAGATCTCGGAGACCGTGACCTCTTTCGCCATGGCGGTCGCGCCGAACGCGCGCCAAACCGCGAGCGCGCGCGCCATCGGCGGCGACTCCAGCCTCTGTCCGACCTCGACGTAACCCAGGTCGGGCACGTTGGTGATGAATGGGCCGACGTGCAGGCCTTCCGGGAGCATCTCGCGAAGCACGTTGCACTCGTCGTCGACTTCAAAGAGGCGGTTGCCGACCATCAGCGTGGCCAGCGCCACGCGCTCCTGCACGGAGATGGAAACCATGTCGGGGAAGTAGCGCAAGACCTGGCACGATTTCACGAAAGGCATATGCGACACGCGTTCGCGCGTGGCCTCGGCGTTGAGGAGGAGCAGGCTGTCGCCGGAATTCAGGCCCGAGTAGTGAATTATGGACTCGTCCTGGAGCCGTTCGAAGCCCGTGACGCGGATGGTCTGGACGTGAAATTGCGGATCGTTGACGGCGTACACATACGCCCCGCGCGCGAAGGCGGCTACCATCCCGAGGCAGATCAGCGCCTCGATGACGTACGAGATCTTCCGTTCGCGAAACGGCCGCTTCGGCGCCTTGAGTTTCTTCTTCTTGGGCTTGCGATGGAACATAGGCCGCTACCCTTTTCGAAGTCCGTCCAGCAGCGCGGGGGCGATCCGGTTGATGTTGCCCGCGCCTAGGACCAGCACAATATCCCCGGGTTCCAAGTCCGGCACCAGGAGCGCCGGTACGCTGTGCATGTCTTTGACAAGCGCCACATGGTTCGCGCCGAGGCGCTGGGCGGCGTCGACGATCAGACCCGAATCGACGCCGGGCATAGGCTCCTCGCGCGACGGATAGATGTCGGTGACGATGGCGCGGTCGACGGTTGCCAGCACGCGCGCGAAGTCTTCCGAGAAGAACTTCGTGCGGCTGTAAAGGTGCGGCTGAAACACGGCGACGATGCGTTTCGGTTCGACCCAACGCACGGCTTCGAGCGTGCTCGCGATCTCGGTGGGATGATGCGCGTAATCTTCGACGACTATGATGCCATTGTGTTCTCCACAGACCTGGAGCCGGCGCTGGACGCCGTCGAACATGCGCAGGCCTTCCGCGATCAGGCCGAAGCGCAACCCCCAGCATAAGCCCACGGCGCATGCGCCGAGCGCGTTGCGAACGTTGTGCGTGCCGACGGCGTTGACTTCGAGCGTGCCGAGACGCCCCGCGCCTTGGAGACGTTCGTCGTAGCTGGTCACGTCGAATCGGGTGCGCATCGAGGCGAGTTGCGCCGCCTTCGACCGCGAAGAGTCCGGCGCGGCCAGCGTAATGTTCGAGGCGCGCAACGACGCGCCCTCTTCGAGACCGTAGGTGACGCAAACGCTCTGGATGTCCTCCAAAATCGCGCGGACGTTCGGATCGTCCCAGCAGACGATCGAGTAGCCGTAGAACGGCACGCCGTTACAGAAATCCGTGAAGGCGCGTTTGATACGGTCGATCGTGCCGTAGTACTCAAGATGTTCGGCGTCAATACTCGTGACCACGGCAATCGTCGGGTGCAGGCGCAAAAACGATCCATCGTGTTCGTCAGCTTCCGCGACGAGGTAATCGCCCGTGCCCCATCGCGCGTTCGTACCGCTACGATGGAGGATGCCGCCGACAATACTCGTCGCGCCGAAGTTCGCGCGGTCGAGAAACGCGCTGATCATCGACGTCGTTGTGGTCTTGCCGTGCGTGCCTCCGACGGCTACCGCGTTGGGCTTCAATCGAATCAGGTCCGCGAGCAGGTCGCTGCGATGGATTACAGGAACTCCGCGTTCGCGTGCAGTGATCACTTCCACATTGTCGGGGCTGACCGCGGCGGAGATAACGAGAATGCTCGCGTCGCCTACGTTTTCCGCGGCATGGCCTTCGAAAAATCGCAAGCCGTAGTCTTCGAGACGCCGCGTAATTTCCGAACCCTTGAGATCGGAACCGGAAACGCGATACCCCAAATTCAACAGAATTTCGGCAAGACCGCTCATGCCGATTCCGCCGACACCTACAAAATGCACGTTACGTTTCAGACCGTTCACGCACGAAAACCTCGCGGGGTATTACGACTGGCCTTCACCACGGCGTATCGAACCTTTCATCTCGACGCGCTCTCCGAAAGGCCATCATCTCCCCAATATCTTGTGGTGATTGAGACTATATCACAAGGCGTACCACAAGATAAAGAGGTTTTTGATGCCCCAAACCCGCTTTGGGGCCGTGCGGCCTTCCGTCGCGTCGAGGATTACTTGAACCTGCACACGGTGATGTATCCCCGAAAGCCGTTCTAAGTTTCGATCGTCCACGGGGAAAACGAGTTGGAAACGGCACAGGTCAACGCGCGGCGGGGGAGAGGCGTTATCTCTTTTGACAGGGGGACGGTGGGACTCTAGAATAGGCTCATTCGTCCGGATGGCCCGCGGACGGGGACCCGAGAAAGGATCGATATGATGACGCGCCGTAGCGGTTGGACTCTGATAGTACTCCTCGGCTTGATCGCGGCGGCGCATCCGTCCGGCGCTCAAGTTACCGCGGAGAAAGAGACGGTGGCAGTGGCGATGCCCGTCTGGCTCGAACCCGGTCCGGCCACTGAAGAAGAGCGCGGTTTCATCCGGCTGGACTGCGACAAGGTTCAAAGCAGCGACGCGCCGATTGTCTTGGAATGCGCGTTCAGCGCCAACGACCCCATTGACAATGGCCTCCTCCGGCTGAAGATTCTCGACGCCAACAAAGCACTCGTGTACGAAACGGAACGGCACGTGGTAGTCGACAAGCAAGGGGGCGCATGTTCGATCGAGTGGAACGCCGGCGAGATTCCGCCCGGCGCCTACACGGTCTCGCTGGAACTGCTGCGCCCGCCGGTGTTCCAGGCCGCGCAACGCGACTACGAATTGTACAAGATGTCGGCCGATGCGTGCCGCGCGCAATTCGATGCGCTGAAGATGCGTCTTGATGGAACGCTCGAACGGCTCAAGACCCTCGAATCGCAAGGCGCGGCCTTGCCCTACGCGCGCATGCGCCTGATGTTGGCGAAACGGTTCCTCCCGCAGACTGGTGATGCGATCGAACACGCGAACTGGCCTCGCGCTCACAGTCTCGTTGCCTATCTCGAAAGCGCGCTGGGGCGTGTCGAGCGGGTTCTGGACTCGACGTCGCCGATCCCGGAGTTTCGCGAAGCGATCCCAATGCCGGCTCCCCGCGGGCTCGCGATTGAGGACGGCGAATTCGTGGCGGATGGCCGCCCGTTGTTCCTGTTGGGCGCGTGCCTGGGCGACGTTCCGAGCGCCGACGACATCGCGCGCCTGGGCGAGTCTGGACTGAACTTCGCGTCCTGCCTGCTCGGTCCGAACCAGACGTTGAAAGATGCCTCGAGTACCGCAGACCTTGACGGCAAGTACGGCCCCGTGTTCAAGACCGCTGAGGACGCCCAGGTCGGCATCGCGGTGTCGCTCGATCCTGCTGCCATGCCCGCGTGGGTTGCGGAGCGGATGCCGGAATTGATGGACAGCGATTCGCACGGAGCGGATATCACGAAGCCGGAGGCGTTTCCGTTGGTGGAACGCCATATCAAGGCCGCCGGTGAGTACCTAAACAAGCAGCCCGCGTTGCTGGGCGTTTCGCTCATCAACAATCCGAACTTCAAGTTTACGGGCGAAGAAGTGCGGCTCGGTTTCCTCGCCGCGATGAAAGCACAGTACAAGGATCGCCATGCGGTGAACCGGGCCTGGAAGGGCCTGTTCGCCGACCTGAACGAGATCCAGATCGGATGGACGAAAGACAATCCGAGATATCAGGACAGCCCCGCCTATCGCTACGATTGGCAGAGGTACCAGTTGTCGCTGGGGTCGGAGTTCTTGGACCGCTTGCGGAATGCGGCGCATGCGTCCATTTCGGCGCCGCTCATGATTGGTTTCTCGGACGACGCGTTTGTTCCTGGCGAGGCCGAGCACGGCGTGGACCGCGAAGCCTTGGCGTCTGTAATGGACCTGAACGGGTGTTGCGCGATGAACAGCCATGTGGGCCCGTTCTACGCGCTCGGGTATCCGCAGGAAGTCTTGACGTACACGCTCATGCGCTCGTTCGCTCCGGACAAGCCGCTGCTGAACTTGCAGGATCGTATCGCGAGTGAAACCGGCACGGGCAGCTTCTGCACGGGAGACTACGTGCATGCGGTGATGTGGGAAGCGGCGATGGCCGGGTTGAACGGTTCGGCGCTCGATACGCCGCTCGGCGAAATGCGCCCCGAATGTCTCGATGCGTACGCGACCGCGTGCCTGGACCTGAACCGGCTCGCGCCGATTGTCGCCGCGTTCCAACGCGCGCCGGCCGAGGTGGCGATCTTGTGGAGTATGCCGTCAAAGATCTACGCGGGCGGAACGCAGCATCTCGAATCGGCGCGCTTCGCGTTCGAGGGGTGTTCGTTCGCGGGCTACAAGATGCGGTTCATTTCCGAGAAACAGTGCCGTGAAGACCAGTTGGGGTCGATCAAAGTCCTGGTTGTTCCGGACACGCCTGCCGTCGACAACGAGACCTTCCCGATTCTGAAGGATTTCATGCAGGGCGACGGCGTCATTGTGCGGACCGCTTCGAGCATCCTCTACGACGAACACGGGCAGTCGCGGCGCGATATCATCAGCACGGTGCGCAAAACCCTGCTCGTTCGCGGCCAGAACCTTCCGGCGGAATACCTGCATGCGATGGACGCCGTGGCGGTCTCGGGCGACTTGCCGGTCGTCCCGCGCACGGTTAACGAGTACGATTATCCGATCGAGGGCGTGAAATCACGTTACGTCGAACTGGACGGCAAGGGGTACCTGTACCTGGTCAATCTGCGCAAGAGCGCGGCGAAGGCGTATCTGTACAAGTGCAATTGGGCCGGCCGCGATCTCATTGGCGGCCGCGACGTGAGGTTCCCGCTCGAGTTGCAGCCGCTCGATCCGATGCTGATTCGTCTGGACGAGCAAGTCCCGCTGCATCCGCCGAAGCCCAAACGCGCGCTCGAACGCTTCAGGGACAATGTGCTTCGTTCGCTCCACTTGAAGCGTGCCCCCGAGAAGCATCAAGACGCACCTGGCCAGGCTTCCCAATAACTGGAACGATTAGACGCCTGATGGACGCTCGTACGTGTCCTTGCCGTCCGTGAGCCATGCCAGCGTGAACCGCACGAAGACGTTTTCGGTATAGTCGTCCTTCTCGAACAGTAGTCCGATGTCGCCGTTGTCGAGCACGGTCAGCGACGAATAAGCGGATTCGCCTTCGTAGACCGTCTTTCCTGCCGTCCATGTGGCTCCCTCGTCGTAGCTCACGCGGACGGTCATATTCTTCCGATCGTCTTTCGAGTTGGCGTTGGAAAAGAGCAAGCGGTTCCTGCGGTATCCGTCGGCCACGCTCGTGTAGCGAATGAGGCCGGCGTTACACGCGGGGTCTATCAGTGCCGGTTCAGGTCTCGTCTTCCATGTCTTGCCCTGATCCGTGGTCGTGTGGACGTAGCGCATCCCCGCCTTCTTCACGCGGCTGTTCACCATCCACGCGCCGTCTGCCAGTTCGACGATCCGGGATTCGTCTCCCGGCTTCAACGGGACATCGACCAGGAACCATGACTTTCCGTGGTCGTTACTGCCGAACACATGCAGGCCGTGCCGCAAATTCACCAGCGTGTGCAACATCATCCCGGAGCGCGTTTGAATCCCGGCGCCCGACGTGATGAACTGGAAATCGCTCCGCCACTCCGGTTTGGTAATCTGGGAAGTGATATCTTCCGCTTTGCCCCAAGTCTCTCCGTTATCGCGGCTCCTGGTCACGTGCAGACGATACACGCCATGCGCCGAGATGTGATCCATGAAATTATAGAAGAGAAGTATCTCGCCCGAAGTCCTGTCGACTATCATCGAAGGATCGGAGGCCGAGATGCCGTAGTCGAAAGCGACGGCGGTTTCGATGGGGGACCAGTTCATGCCGCCGTCCGTGCTCCGGCGAACGACAATGTTGATGTCCTTGTTTTCGCCCAAGTCGTTACCTGAGGCCACGCGCTCGTCCATGGCCGCGATCAGATCGCCGTTGGGCGCGGTCGCCAGAGCCGGGATGCGGTAACAGGCTACGCCTTCCTTCATCGAACGGTTGAACAGGTCCTGATGCGTGATCGTACCAGTCGAAATCTCGGGTTTATCTGCCATGGCATGAACTCCTGCTGCCACTAAGAACGATACTGCGTAGATCGAATGTCGTCTCCAAAAACTCACGGAGTCCCTCACTTTCAGGCGAGTATGTGTCAGTTTCTCGATTCAAGTTGGCGGAACACGCTCGATGGCTGTACGATAGCTTGACGGCTGAACGCGAGTGTCCATGCTAGCAGGATACCCGGCAGTTTCGCACCTTGAAACTCGCGCGTCGCATGCGGCGCGTTGGATGGGAGGCGAAAGGAGGAACCATGAGATCACCCAATCGTCGTGAGTTCTTGGAGATGGCTATGGCCGGCATGTTGGTCAACGCGGGCGCCGGCTGGTCCCAACAGAGCGCGGTTGCCGCACAACCGGCTTCGGGCGATCCGCCCGAACGATTCAACGTCCTTCATATCATTTCCGACGACTTGTGCGCGCGGCTTGGGTGCTACGGGTTTCCCGTGAAATCTCCGAATGTGGATCGCCTGGCTCAGCGCGGCGTGCGATTCGAATTGGCGTATTGCCAATTCCCGCTGTGCAATCCGAGCCGCGCCTCGTTCATGACGGGGCTGCGTCCTGACACGACCAAGGTCTACGAGAACCGCACCCAGTTCCGCGAACATGTGCCCGAGGCCTCGACCATCCCGCAGAGCTTTCAGAAGGCGGGTTACCGCGTCGCGCGCGTCGGCAAGATCTACCACTATGGAGTCCCCGCGCAGATCGGCACGGATGGACTCGACGATCCGGCGTCGTGGGAGAAGGTCGTCAATCCGAAAGGCCGCGACGTGGACGACATCGGCATGGTCGAAGTGCTTCAGCTCGGTCCCGATGGAAAGGCGATGACCGCCACGGGCAAGAGACTCCGAGATACGGGCGCTACGTTAAGCTGGCTCGAGGCAGAAGGCGGGGACGACGAGCAGACCGACGGGAAAGGAGCCGCCTCGGCAAGCCAGTTGCTCGAAGATTATACGAAGGAATCCAAACCGTTCTATCTCGCTGTCGGCTTCTATCGCCCGCATACGCCGTTTATCGCGCCCAAGTCCTACTTCGGGTTGTACGATCGCGCGCAGATTGAATTGCCAGCCATTCCGCCGAATCTGAAAGACTTGTTCCCGGCCCCGGCTCTTTCCCGGCACAAACCGGCCGAGATTGGCATGGATGACGACCTGCGCAGGCACGCAATCCAGGCCTACTACGCCTCGACATCGTTCATGGATGCGCAGGTAGGCCACCTGCTCGATACCCTCGAACGGCTGCATCTCGCGCACAAGACCATCGTGGTTTTTCATAGCGACCATGGTTATCACCTCGGCGAGAAGAACCTCTGGCAAAAGATGAGCATCTTCGAAGAGTCGGCCCGCGTGCCGCTGATCGTTGCCGTGCCAGGCAATCATGCGAACGGCCAAACGTGTGCGCGCCCCGTCGAACTCGTGTCGTTGCACAAGACGCTAACGGACCTCTGCGGCGTTGCGCCGGGTTCGACCGTCGAGGGCTATAGCCTGCGTCCGCTCGTGGAAGACCCCGCGGCGGAATGGGAGCACGCGGCCTACTCGCAGGTCACGCGAGACGTCAAGTCGGACCCGAATGCGCGTGGACGCCGCGAGGAGATCATGGGGCGGAGCGTGCGCACCGCGCGATGGCGCTATACCGAGTGGGGCGAGGGGCGCTATGGCAGCGAACTCTACGACCACGATCGCGACCCGATGGAAATGAAGAATCTCGCCCAGGACCCGAGTAGCGCCGAGGTGCTGGCGGAACTGAAGAAGCTGCTTCACGATGGAGGAAGATAGGCCGTGGCTCGATTGTGCTCGTTGTTAGCGGCATTCATTGCGGTCATCGCATCTGCCGCCACAATCCAGCTTCACCAGGACTTCTCTTTCGATCCGTGTTGGGAAGGAATCAACAATCTTCCTGGCCTTTCGATTGGTGTCGACACGGTTCAAGATTTCGGGTACAGCGCCACGCACTTTGCAAGCAATGCCGTCGGTGAGATCGGAGGACGCGTGTCGAGGTCGCTCGTCCCGGCAAGCTACTTGAAGCCTGTCGGAACGAAAACGCTCAACGACGCCTTTTCGGCATCGGGACGGCTTGCGGTGCCCAAGTGCGTTTCGGGCAGCGGTGTGCTTGTGGGGTGGTTCAATCACGACTCGCGCGGCTGGCGAACCCCGAATTCGCTGGCATTCCGAATTGACACGGAGCCGAACAAGTTCCGCGTCTTCTTCGAGTACGGTACGCAGCACTGGAAGACCGGCGGGGGCGCAACGTTCGAGGGGCCGTATCAGACGACAAAGACGCCGTTGATAGAAGCCGGCGATACCACCCACGCCTGGACGTTGTCTTACGATCCCTCGGGCGCGGGCGGCCTCGGCGAGATCACGTTTCTGCTGGACGATGTCTCGTACAAAGCCGCGTTGTCCGAAGGGCACAAAGTGGATGGCGCCGTCTTCGACCGGTTCGGCATGATCAATCAACAGAGTTCCGGCGACGAAATGAGCGTGTATATCGGAGATCTCGTAATCGACGGGGAGCGGCAGGACCTGACGAAAGACCCGGAATGGGAAGCGGCTGGCAACCGCGTGGCGTTCCGCGATACGGCAATTCGCCCGCATCACAACTTCGGTTACCGAACGACTTCGTTCGCGGGTGGGCAATCGGGCGAGATCGGCGGATTGGTGTGGCGCATCGAACGTGTCAACCCGGAGCAAGCGCTCAGTTTTGGAACTCCCATAGGACGGCTGACCATGAAACAACCTCTGCGCGCGGCGGGCAAGATCGCGATGCGTGGCGCGGGAGCGGACAGCGCGCTGCTCTTAGGATGGTTCAACTCGCACACGTCTGTCGGCGCGCCGCCGGCGAATTTTCTCGGAGTTCTTATCGAGGGGCCGAGTAGAGTCGGCCACTTCTTTCGGCCCGTATGCGCTGGTTCAGCGCGTAGCGTGGCCGTGCTTGAGGAAGGCCCGCTCCTCTATCCCGACAGCGCATCCCACGAATGGCTGATCGCATACACGCCCGCGGATGCGGACGGAAAGATTACTGTTGCAGCCCACCTGGATTCCTCGCGAGCCATCCTCGAATTGAAGCCGGAGATGCTGGAGGAGAATGCCGCATTCGACCGGTTCGGCTGTCTGAGTTGGCAGAGCGGCGGCCTTTTTGTCGAAATCTACCTGGACGATCTCGACTACACGGCGCAGGCCGAGGAGCGGTGATCCATTCGGCCGATGAGGCCTGTCATCCCCGGCTTCCGGCGCCTAATCTCCCTGCATCAGCCAATCAAGGTTGAAGTGCGCGTACTTGATGGTCTTCGTGTTGTAGGAGTAAGTCGCGGACAGCGTGCCATCTTTCCCTTGCACGATCGATGGATAGTCGTAACGCTGTCCGGGCGTATTCTCCAAATGCCTCGTATGACTCCATGTCTTGCCGCGATCTTCGGAAACCGATACCGCGAGACGATCGCGTTCCTTTTCGGAATCGTTGTAGATCATCAGCAGTCGTCCGTCTTGAAGCAGAATCGCCTCGATCCCCGCGCCTGGGTGCGGCAGATCGGTGAGGACCACCGGCGACCACGTCATGCCGCCGTCGGCTGAATCGCTGCGCAGAATTCTGTGCGCGGCGCGCCCGTTGCGGAAGAACGCCGTCATGGTTTTGTCGGGATACTCGACCACCGTCGGCTGTTCAAGTCCCTTGGCCGGCACGGGATCGCTGAACGTCCAGGTGGCGCCGCCGTCTTTCGTGAACGCCATCACGGCGATTCCGAAGTTCTCGTTCGCGAGCGGAAGCATCAGCCCGCCGTCGGATCGGATGATCGGATGGGCGCGGGGCATCCAGCCCAGCCGGGTCTTGAACGGGTCCTTGAAACGTCCCTCCATCGCCCGCATCCCGGATTCCCGTTGCGCCTCCGAGAGTTCGGTTCGCTCGTTGAGGCTGGCCTGGGCGGCCTTTTCGAATGCGATCGGATGCACGACCAGCAGGTTCTGCACATCCCACTTGGGCGCTCCGGGCGCGTCATACGTAGTCGCAATGTGATACTCGATCAGCGCGCTTGTCCAGGCGTTCTCCGGTACCCCAAGCAACACGGCGTGAAACAGCCATAGCCGGGCGTCGCGGTCAACGACCATGCACGGGTTGTTGTCCGAAACCCCAAACGTGTCCGCCATGACACTGGGCGTTTCCCATTCGGATGCGCCCGCGGGTTTTCGACTGCCGCCGATACGCACGTCGTCGCTCTTGTCGTGCTGTTCCGAGAAGTAGGGGGGAGGCAGGGGGGTGCCGTTTTCGTACCAGACCGCGCGCAAATCGCCGTTGGGGCATTCCACGATGCACGAAGCGTGCACATGGCCGTGGCTTTCCTTGTCCGGATCGAATATGA
Organism: uncultured Nitrospiraceae bacterium; assembly: GCA_964402555.1. GTDB lineage: Bacteria > Hydrogenedentota > Hydrogenedentia > Hydrogenedentales > SLHB01 > CAYOCT01. Next base: position 91,682 of record CAYOCT010000008.1, read on the forward strand.
ATCCCGACTCGAACAGCGGTTGCCCGGACACCATAGCCATGAGGCCCACCGCATACAACGTTACTGAAAGCATTTGTCTTGTTCCTTTCCGCGCGCCCTCAACTTCCGGGAGCGCCGCTGTCGTTCAAGTCAATCACGACTGCCTGATAGATTCGCAAACGGGGAACGGCAAGCGCCAGTCCATTGTCGCGTTTCTTCCACGACGCGGGCGGCGCTTCTTCGGCGGGACTGAGCGTCTCGACTCGAACCGCTTGGCGCCCTTTCGGAATGGGAACGTCTACATGCAGATCGCGCACCTCGACGGGTTCCCCTGAGACGGTCGGCGGCGACACGTCCGGGTTATCCGGCACGGGCGCATCCGGGGTGACCAGAATTGGCATGTGGTAGTTGACAAGGTGCACGACGATCCGTTCCGGGCGTCCTTCTTTCGCAGAAACTTTGTACGCGTGCACGTACACGGACGCGTCGGTCTCTGGCGGACACCACCGCAACGGTTGTTGCAGACGTTCCTCGATTTGACGAACAAACGCCGTACCCCTGTCCACGCCCTTTGCGTCTTCCGCGCGGCGCTCCGCATTCAGGACCTCGCGGGCGCGCACGAAGTGGTTCGCGCGTTCCTCCATCAGATTCCAGAAGTCCGAAGCGCGGGCAGGGACGTCCGAAGGCTGGAGACGAACCACTTGGCCTCGGCCAACATTTGCGTCCTCGGCGGACTCGCGTGGCCTCGCCCACAAGTCGTCTATCCCGAACGGCTCGATGACGAGCAAACGTCCGCCTTTGTCCGCGTAGTCTTGCAGGGCGGCCATTTCCGCGGTGTCCATATAGCGCAACGACGGCGCGATGATCACCTGGTATGCGCCAAGGCCTCCCAGATTCTCCTCGGTCACGATGTCGAACGGGACCTGCGATTCGCAAAGTATGTTCACCAGCCGCCGCGTCATGGCGTGATGTTCGGGATACTCGAAGTAGAATTGGTCATGCCAGTACAGCAGTCCCACGCGCGCACAGGAAATGCCGTTGTCCCAGAGATCCGCGTGCTCGCGATAGAACGTCTTCCAGCGTTTGCGCGATTCCGGCGCGCCGATCCCGGGCTGGATAAAGGCCCCGCCGCCGCAGGCCGCCACTTCGGCCTCGGCCAGATCCGCCGCGCGGTCGTCATTGACCATGTACAGCAGCGTGCCGCCGCGCGTGCCCGCGGCCATGGCCCACTTGAGGCCGAAGAGGTTTGAGAGGATGACGCCGCTATCGAGCGTGCCGCACTGTTGGAACTCCTCGAACATCTGCATGTCCGACGACGTGGCCCAGCGCACCAGGTCGATACCGTCCACCCGCCGCTTGTTCACGCAGTCAATCGTCGCGACGGGACCCAGGTTGGCCACCGTGTAGAACTCTTCGGTTCTCCCTTGCGCCCGCAGGGCGTCTCTGCCAATCTTCTTCAATCGCGCCAGCGTCGAGGCCATGCTGTCGCTCCAGAAGCGCTGCGACTCGGCCGAGAGAAGGAGTCGCCTCGGGTCGGTCAAGCAGCGGCGGCGCACATCGCTCGATCCGAATTTCGCTTCTAGCCGTCTCGCCAGATCATTGCTCTTCAAATAGGACTGGAATTCGTGGCGAAGCACGGTCTGGGTAAAGTCCTTCCGCTTTTCGACAGGGACCTTGTCGGCCCTATCGCCGCCAAAACGGCCGGCGAGATAGGGCCGAAAACCTTCGACAGGGGGGAATTCTCCACGAGAACCCTGGGTATAGCAACGCAGAAGACGCCAGTCTTCATCCAGATGAACTTGGGTTGCCTTCTCGACGCCCAGAATCCGGTCCAAGCGTTCCTTGTGCCAGACATCGGTGAGATGCGCCTTGAACCCGCTTAAGACGCAGTCTTCAAACTCTTCGCCCGCGTTCGAGAGTCCGAGTTTTCGGATATCGGCTGAGCCGAACGCGTCCTGAAGTCCCTGGCGTCCGTACTTGCGCCACAGGTAAAGTCGGAACTTCTCCTGGCAGTGTGGACAGAAACAGTATTCAGTGTTCACGTCGTGAAACATGCCGTCGTACCCGGCGCTGGCAAGCTGGCGCACCACCACGTCCAGGTAGCGCGACCACGCCGGATGATTGACGCACGGTTGATAATGCAGCACGTCGGGCGGGCCGCCTCCGAGCGGTTCGGGACCTTCGGCCTGAATCCACAGGAGCGGGTCGCCATCCGGTTTGGGTCCAAGGCCGAACGCGGCGTACTCGTCCCAATGGTCGAAGAAATGGAAGAAGCCCGTTCTCTTCACCGGATTGCCGAAGTAGGCCATCGTGTAGACATAGGGGATCAAACGTTCGACGCCAGCCCCATGCATCATCGCCATCACGCTCTTGATGCGATCCACTTCTCGCGAAATCTCGCCGGGCGAGAGGATATCGTCCGTGAAGAGCTCATGGCCGTAGGTTGGCCCGAGCGCGCCTTTGAACGGAATCTGATAGCCCACATGAAAGAGGTCCGGCGGGCTGGCCGCAAGTTCTTTCAGGAAGGCCTCATTGTCCAGGTCAGGCCGGTACCAGATGCAGTACGTGAAAGGAACCGACGTCCTGGCGGGGATCGTGAATCCCGCAACCGCCGGCTCGTCAGCCCAGACAGGGCATGCTGCGGCCATGAGCATGGCCACGACGGAGACGCAACGCCGGTTTCGTGAGACGCATCTCATCCCGCGCATCCAATCAGAACTTTCGGCACAGGCACGAAGCCCGGCCCGCGCAAAACCGTCACTCGCCCAATCGTTACGGGCACGTGCCTTCGACTTTGATCCCCTCCGGTTTTGCTTTGAAGGGAACGTAGTCGTTCATCTTGATATGGACGTACGGCCTGCGATACGCGCATTCCTCGGCCCCGTTCGCATAGGCGACCCAACATTCGAGCGCCGTGGCGTCGTACACGACATTCAACAGATTGCCGCCAAGGGTTCCGATGGCCTTGGACAACTGAATCATCGCGTCGGGATCGTAGTCGCCCCGGTACTTCCTCAAGTGCGCAAACGCGACCGGGTCGCGCCCCTCGGCGTGGTACACGATGTCCTTGAGAATGTTCGGCGCCAACTCGTCTTTGGGATCGTTGTCGCCCCAGATGAGCAACTCCGGCGCGTGCGCCCGCATCTTCACGGCCTTGGGGGCTTTCCCGTCGCCGATAACGTAATGATACTTCTTGATCCGCTTGGCATCCTGCATCATCTTAACGGCTTCGTCCAGACTGTGCGCGTCGTACAGGATATCGCGAAAGAGGCTCATGAAATGGCTTCCGTCGAGGTTGAACGGCATATCGCTCTGGGGCGTGTCGCCGACTTCCGAAAGCGCGATACCTTCGGCGTTCATGCCCGTGTTGGACCCAATGATGCCCGCGAACGAGACGTTGATGTGCGGAATACCGTCCTTGGGCACGTACACAGCCACCATCCGCACGTCCTGCAAATGCATGTCGGTCGAGTAGTCCAGGTTTCGGATTTGATAGAGATGCTTGTTCTGAGTGGCATCGCCCCAGACCGCAACGGCGCTGCACGAATAGTTCGAGACCACCGGCACCATGTGGGCGCGGCGAACTAAGTCGAACGGCAGCCCGGCGCCTTCGGCCACGCCTTTCAGTTCCTCGACGTATCTGGGCGTCACATGCTTCGAGATCGAGTTCCATGCGGCGTCCAGTGCCGCGTCGCTGTAACGCTCTCCGCCGTCTTCTTGTATGGCCTTCATGTATTCCGGCATGAAGGCGGAGATCTCGTTCTTCATGAGGGTACCCAAGGCCACGCCCATTTCGTGCGGCGTTCCCGATACCACGACTACGGGAATGCGATCGGGGCCTTCTCCAACCGATGTGCGATATCCCGCCGCCGACGCGGCGCCGCACGCCAACACGACCGCAACAACGACCAATGCCCTTGCTCGTTTCGATGCTAACCGTTCCATGGCTGACTCGCCTCCCAAGCCCGTTACGTTAATGTACAGCGCGATAGGCTTCCTATTCTAACGCATTGCCGCCTTCTATACAGAACGCGTTCTTTCGACAGGATAACCGGGTGAGGCAATCTGCGTGTTGTTGCTGGGATGCGCTTTAGCCCGAGGAAGCGATCTCCCGGGCCGGTGTTCGCAGAGGGTCAGGGGATTGCTTCGCTACGCTCCTAAGAAACAAGCGTCGGCTTTATGGAGTGCGGCGGCTCGACGCCGCTTTGGATAAGCGCGGCTTGACGCGCGTGACCCGGCGCGTCAAGCCGCGCCTTCTTAAGGCGGCGTCGAGCCGCCGCACTCCAAAGAGCGCATCACGCCCCTCCTGCGAAACCAAACGGAAGTTTCTTCTACGGGCGGCCCGACGAAGCCGGGTCGTTGGCTCGCAATGACCGATGCAGGCGACAGCCGTGTTGCTGTCTGAGTGGTCCGTTAGTTCACGCTGTAGAACACGCCTTTGTTTTTGTTCGCACCGGACTTCTTGGGGGGCTTCGGCGCTTCATCGGCGGGAGGCGCTTCCGGTGTTGCGGGCGCGGCTTCCACTTCCTGTGGCGGTGCTTCCAGCGGCACGATCGGTTCGAGGTAGCGTTTCATGTCTTTCTCGGGAAAGGCCTTCGGCGCGATCTCGTACCGGTCCTGCTCCTTGGTCGTCATCGTTGCCAGTTCTTCCGCGCCTCGTACCACGTGCGGCGTCAGGAAGATGAGCAGTTCCGTCTTGGTCTTCTGGTCCGTGCGCCGTTTGAACAGGTTGCCCAGCAGCGGGATATCACCTAGAAGAGGCACCTTCTTTGCGTTCTTGGTTTTGTTGTCCTCCATAAGGCCCCCGATGATGACCGTGCTTCCGTCGGGGACGACGACCGACGTGCTTGCCGAGCGCAGCGATATCACAGGCTCGGACGCCTTATCCGTGACCGCCACGGTCTCTCCGGTGAGTTGCGAGATTTGCGGGGCAACGTCGAGCGAGAGCGTGTTGTTCTCCATGATATGGGGCGTCACTTCCAGAATGATGCCGATATCCTGATAGGCGAGGGTGTTGATGGTCTGTCCGGTGTCCGTGACCCGGCTGTTGGCCACCAGCGGGATGCTTTGCCCGATCGTAATCGTGGCTTCCTTGTTGTTTTTGGCAAGGATCGATGGGCGCGACAGGACCTCGAGTTTCGTTACCTCGGACAACGCCGCAATCGTCGCGTTCAGGTCTTTCTCGACAATGCTGTAGATGCCGCCGTTGGTGATACTGGCCGCATTGAAAATACTCTCGATGATTTGCGTATCCACCTGGCCGGTCGAGCCGTTGATATGCGTGTTGGTCTTCTTGATATCCGCCCCCATATTGAGGCCGCTCGTGTGGGTGACTTCGAGGAACAGGACCTTGATGAGCACTTCGGGCACGGGGGAGTCCAGCGCCTCGACGACCTTCTTGATCTGTTCGTTGGTCTCCTCATCCGTTATCACGATGAGCGTATTGGTGTCGACGTCGTACTGAATCAGCGCGTCGCCTTTTAGGGCCGCGCGCTCGCTTGTCGACAGGCCCGAGGCGCCCGAGGCGGCCCCGCCGCGAGCGGCCGCGGGCGCACGGGACTGCTGAGCCGCGGCGTTCGCACACACCGCCAGCGAAACGCCGATCGCGAGCGCCACACGTACTAACTTAGTCGAACCGAGCATTGATGTTTCCTCCTTGCCGGACTGGTTCCGCTAACGTCCTATGAGCGACGAGCGCCCGCCGAGCGAACTTGTGCCTCTGGACCGTGACGAGGAAGCCGCCCTGGTCGTCGTTTGCTGGCGCGGCTGGCTCGCCGAGGCCTGCTGATTTATCATGCCCTGCAGAATGGCCGCCACTTGCTGAACATCGGCGTTCTTCATCTTGTACACGAATACTTTGTGCTGCTTGGCGGGATTGGTCTCGAGTTTCTCGACCATGTCCGCCACCTGTTCCATTACGGCCGGTTCGGCAACTACGATGATCGAGTTCGTACGATAGTCCGCGGTCGCATGAGCGTAGTTGTCGTCCGACGATTGGGCCGCGGCCGCGGGCTTCGATGTGGTACGTGCCGCGGAACGGCCTGAGCGGTTCGTGGAACTGGAGGGCTGCCGCGCCGGTTGCGGGGTGCTCGGCTTGGCGGTCGCAGTCGTCCCGAACGCATCGTTGATGATGGAGGCCATTTCGGAGGCATCCGAAAACTTCAACGCGAATACCTGGACTTCCGTCGTAGGGATAGCGATGCGGTCGATTTCCTTAATGATCGATTCGATCAAGGCCATCATCTCGCCCGGCGCGGCGACCACCACCGCGTTTGTCCGTTCGTCCGCCACGGCCACCACGCGCGAAGCCGCCAGCTTGGCCACACTTTCTTCGGTCCCTTCGCCCGGTCCACCGCGCCTTCCGCGGCCGAAGAACGCCGCGATGGGGTTGAAGCCTCCCCGAGGCGGGCCTTGTCCCTGATTCTGCTGTTCCGTGACCGGCTGGAACAACGTGGTCAGCAGCGTCGCCGTATCGCCTGCCTTCGAGTACATGAGTGTGAACACGCGCACCTCGGAGATCCCCGAGATCGACGTATCCAGCGCTTGGACGATTTGGGCCATTCGTTTGACGTCGGTCGCCGTGTCCGTGAGCACGATCGCGTTGCTGCTCTTGTTGGCGTTGGCGACCGCGCCTTCCGGGAGCAAGGGAGTCAGATTCTCCAGGAGTTGCGTCGCGTCCGCATGGCGCACCGGAATGATCTGGGTGACCATTTCCGCCGACTTCTTCATCTCCTCGGGCTTTTCGCCGAGCCTCACGGGGATGTCCTTCTTCTTTGCCTCGTCGAGCGTCACGATCGTCAGCGTGCGGTCCTCGCGAATGACTGCGAAGCCCCTATTGTTCAGGACTGTGTTGAGCAGTTTCACCGCATCGTCGCGGTTCAGCGGTTGCTGGCTCACGATGTCGATTGTGCCTTCCACCTTCGCTTCCCGCACGATGACGAAGCCCGCCGCCTCGCTCAGGTAATCGAGGACCTTGTCGAGCGGCGCGTCGCGGAAATTGAAGCGCAAGTTCGGCTCGTTCTCGGTCCCCGCGAACGGCGCGATGATCTTCGGCGTGAGCTCCTCCAACGGGGGAGGGGGCGTATCCTGAGGCGGGGGCTGTGCCGCCGCCGAGGTATCCTGCGCGTCCGTTTGCGCCGCCACTGTCGAGGCGAAAGCCACGCACAGCAGCGCGGCTAGGCCGCACATCATCGTGAAGCGTTTCATGATCCGAGTTCCTTTCTTCTCCGTTCGCGAAGGCGGTCCGCCGCACTATCTTTAGACCTTCGTGCAGGGCGCGGCGGTTCTTCCACGGTGGTTTCGGTCGATGTGTCGGGCGCAGGCGCCACAACCGGGGTATCAATGGGCTTCCAGGAGCCGTCCGCCTGTTTGGCCAGCCCGGCGCCGACTGGAATCTGGATTGTGTCCGTGCCGTTCGTCAGGGCTACGCCGTCGATCCTGACCTCGCTCAGCCGGTATCCCGCCAGCGAATCGCCTGCTACAGCGCCGTCGGACGGGGCTTCCGAGCCGCCTTCAAACAACGCGCGCGCTTCGGCCCCGCGGATCACCGTCCCAATTAACACAATGGACTCCGGGCTTGGCGTGGCTACTTCCTCCTCGACAGGTTGCGCCGACGCGTCCTGTTTCCGCTTTGCATTGAAGATATTCCGATCGATGAGGATCTGGAACGTGGAGAACTCCGGGTAATGGGGCGCGGAGTCTGTCGGCGCCACGGTCGCCGCCGGTTCGTCGGCGAGAACGACATAGCTTCCCATGATCAACGCGAGCCCGGCGGCAAGCGTTCCGAGGAAGAGATAAAGGGGCAGGCGCGTTTTCACGATGTCGGCTCCTCTTTGAAGACCAGCCCCGTGAAACGAAGCGCTAGATTGAGCTTGCGGCCTTTGTCGTCTTGCGAGACGATTTCGATGTCCTCAATACGCAACGGCAGCGGATCGCTTTCCACGTCGTAGAGGAACTTCACCACCGCGTCGATCGTGCCTGTGCCCTCCAACTGGATTTCGAGGGTCTCGTACTCCTTTTCGGGTGGGTTCCAGCGCGGCTTGACCGACGTGACGCTCAACTGGCTGTCGTCCGTCCAACGGCCTACCGACTCGAGGATCGCGGTTTCGGCGTCCGAGACGCGGTTGGGCAGCGCACGCTTCTTCATGACGTCCCACCGCGCCTTGAGCGCGGGCGCTCGTTCGAGCAAGCCGGCGCCGCGTTGCGTTTCCTCGGCCAACCGTTCGATCTTCGCCGAACGCGCGCCCCATGCGGCGTACAACGGCTCGATGAGCAGCGTGTCGCCCAGCCATAGCGCGATGCACGCGCCGGCCACGACGAGCAACACCCGTTTCCTCTTGTCACTGTCCACTCGAAGCCCTTCCTTTCCAACTGAACGTGAGCGTGAACGCCACAGGGGTGCCGCCGCGCGCCGAGAAGAGTTTGAGGTCGTCCAGATCTCCGCTCTTATCGAGCGACTGCTTTACCTGCATCAGGTCCGCGAAATTCGAAGCGCTTCCCGAGCAGGTTGCCGCGGTACGGTCCTTGACGTGTAGCGATTTCAAAGATACCGACCCGGCTTCCGGAAACGCGGTTGCAAGGTATTTCGGGATGGCGAGGCTGGGGATGGTCTCGTCGTACCAGGGGCGGTAGAACCGGACGCGTTCCTGTAGAGTCTTCGCTTCGTCGACCTGTCCGGCCATGGCGTCCCATTGGTCTTGCAACTGCGACAGCGTGTGCTCCTGGTATCCGAACGCCCCGGCGACCAACAAGATGGCAGAGGCCACCGCGGCGATCATCCAGCGGACGTTGCGTTTCGACAAACGCGCGGCGGCGGACTGGAGACGTGCCTTGCGTTTCGTGACGAGTTCGACGGGGGGCGGTTCGCCCGCCAGGTCGCCCACGGCGCGGGCCAACAAGGCTGGCGGCGCCTCTGCCGGATTCGGCGCGCCCTTGACCACGCCTTCGACAGCGGAGAGGCCCAACTCGCCCAAGGCGTCGAACAGCGTATCGAGCGCGTCCGGCGGCCAATTCTGGACTCCGTACAGGACGGCACGCTGCACGCGATCGCCGTCTTGGCCCGCGGTTTGCGCCAGCGTGATGCGGACTTGCCGCGCGATCTCGCGCGCCATCCTATGAGGTTCCGCTTCCGACTGTTCTTCTTCCCATGCAAGGTTGCGCAACGCGTACACGGTCCCGCCTTGTCCCGCGGCGATATCGACAAATCCCTGTCCGGCGCAGATCATGACGAAACCGTCTTCGCCCTGTGCCGCGGTTAGCGCAGACATGCCCACCGTGATACTCGAGGGGCGAACGCGCGCCGCTTTGAGCGCCGTGTCGACGTGTGCCAGGAGTTCCAGCGGCACGCCCACGAGCATGGCCTGTTGCGGACCTTCGCCGCCGCGACGCTGCGACATGGTGAGCGCCAGTTCGTCGGGCGAGAGGGGGAAGCGGCGCTCGGCCTCCATCTGCGCGAAATTGTGCGCGTCCGCCTCCGACAACTCGGGCAGTTCGAATGGGGCTGTGAACACCCATGCCAGCGGCAGCGAAATGACCCAGCGCTTGCCGCGTATTCGCGCGGTCTTCAGCGCGGCCAGTAACTCGAGGCCCGCGCGCGCGGGGTCCGTCTTGAACGTGCCGGCGCGAATCGGAAGACGCAACGTTTGCATTACTTGGACCTGCGTCCCGCGTTTGCGGAACTGGCAAACGACGGTTTCCTCCGGTTCGATCGAGAGGCCATTTACAAGCACTGGGCGGCGCATTGTCATGACAACGTCTTTCCAAGCGATGGGGTCTTGCCATCGAGCGTCTCGCGGATTTCCACGCCCAGGGGCCATCCCAGATACGTATGATCGCAGACGTACTTGATGGCGGGCGTCGCCCCGCTGGTGTCAAAAACCATCAGGCTGCGGTTGAAGGCATGTCCGCCGCTGCCGACTCCAACGACATCGGCGCTGTATTGATACGACCGCGCCGTAATATACGGTCCCGCCTCGACGGCGCTCGCGTTGTCGAGGATTTCGCTGACCCATGCCACCGTCTTCAGGTCGCTCTGCGCTTTGCCCTGCCTCGTGGCGATCAGCGCGTCCGCGTATTTGTCGCCGATCCCCGGCAGGCAAATCAAGACTTCGCGCAGCGCGGTGTTGACGTTCACTTTGCCGGCCGCAAATTGTCCGCTGTCCGCGGTCAGCGAGTCCTCCATCTGGGCGGCCTCCTGCGTGGCCACCTTGCCCACGATATAGAATTGAAGGACGCTCGTGAGGACCGGGCCATCGCGCAACTCGTTCTCGATCTCACTTGCACGCGCGTCGCCGCACGTTCGTTGGAGCAGCGACGACAAACGGGAGTTTGTCTGAATCGGCACACGCACGTCGATTCGCCTCTGTCCGTTAGGCTGCTGGTTTGACTGTTTGCTGTACACCGTCACGCAATCGAGCAGCCCGCGGACCGGCGTCCCGGTGCCTTGCTTCTCGCGCTCGTCGGGATCCAGGATCCCGTTCAGGTTCGTATCCGACCCGTAGAGGAGGTCCCACGTCGCGCCGTACACAAGCCGAAGCTCCTCGACGGTCTCAAACGGCGCGTGCTTGCACTGGTAGGGCGGTTTCAACGTTGCGTATACATCCATCTGCGCGTTGCTCGGATCGGAACGCCAGTCGATAATCGACTGCGCCAGTTCAGGCGTCATGTTCGGCAGCATCTGGAGCATCTCCAGCGTCGCCGTATTGAGGTTCAGCTTCGACGCTTCGTCGACAAGGCCGAATGCCGGGATTGTGGCTTCCTGGAGCGTACCGTCCGCGCGCCCAATCACCCAATAGTAGGCGCTGCCCACCGATACCTCTTCTGCCTTGAACGTGTCTCCCGTCGAGGCCGTCGTGACTGGCGTGGCGGCGTGCGCGCTCTCCGAATCCGGAAGCGGCATCGTACCCGGCGTCGTCGAGTTGGACAGCACGTACGTGAGGTAGCGGCCCACACCGTTGACCACTTGCGCCGCTTCGGCGTTTTCGCTGCTGTTCACCGACGCCCGGTATTCCATGCGCATGCTTTCGGAAAACGCCAGTACCACGGCGACCAGTCCGATCATCATGCCCATCACGATGAACAGGACCATGCCTTCCTCGCGCGCGGCGTTGTTCCAGCGTCCCGTCATGGCCTATTCCGCCTGTGCCGCGGAGGCCGCGGGGCTCTGACAATTCACTTCACAGAAAAACTCGACGGGCGCCGGCGGCTCCGTTTCCGTTTTGGACTGCGGGAAATCCACGCGCACGTGGACTGCTGTAGGAAGCGGTGTCGTCATGGCCGACGAATCCCAGTAATCGTACCAGGTCTGCCCGTCGAAATATTGAAACCCCAGTGAAGTGATGCCGTCCAGCAGCACGGTTGTCTCAATCTCGTCGTAGGGATTCGGTTCCGTCGAGGTCACGTCGAGCGCCGTTGCCAGCAGGTTGCGTGTGACGGTGCGCAGCAACTGGCCCGTAGCCTCGGAGCCTTGCGCCGTCTCTTCGCCCGTCACGAACTCGTAGTCGACCTTCTCCACGTCTCCCCAGGGGTACGTGTCGCCGATCCTGCCCGACGCGCTGCAGAACGACAACGTGTCCGTGCGCTTATCGCCCGACCCTGAGGTCTCGCCCAACACCACGCCGCACAGTACGCCATTGGGGATCGTCATGTGTTCGATGTCGCTGCGCATCATGGCGATCGCCCGTCCCTTGGGGATTGCCGTTTCCAGGCGTTCGTACGCGCGGCTCTGAGCGCGCAGGATGCCGAAGTAAATACCCGACGCCGCCGCAAGCAGCACGGCCGAAATGACCGCGCCCAGCAACAACTCCAAGAGCGTGAAGCCGCGGGTATTGGTAAGCGGCGTCATAGCGTATCGACCTCCGGAACCAGCGTCGAAAGCTGGACCACCGATTCCTGGCCTCGTACGACGAAAGTCACTTCGACGGTGATGAGACCCATGGCATCCTCCGGCCACCCGTCGGTCGTCAATGCCCACGTGTAGCCCGGAGCGTCGGGCAGGAAGTCGCCCGATTGATTTCCGTTGCGCCAATCACCCGTCACTACCATCTCCGTCAGCAATCGGTCTGCAAGTTGTGTTGCCTCGCGTTTGCGTTCGGCCACGGTCCCGCAACGGCTCGCCACCGACATCGCTTCGACCACGACGGGCAGCAGCACCGCAAGGAAGACCATCGCGGCCAGCACCTCGGCCAGCGCGAAACCTCCATTTCGGCGCGGCGCGGTCATGACTCCGTCCCTCGCGGCTGCGGCTTGTATCCGAGCACTGGATCGAGTGCGAGCGCCTCGTCGAAGCTCCCGCTCTGATCGCGCATTCGAATCTCGCGGGGGCTGGCCATGTCGGCCGTACCGTCCGGTTGAAAGACGATCGAGATACCCGCGCCCTGTTGCTGGACCTCGCCGGTGAACTCGAAGGCAAGCCCCCTCGGCAGCGGATGATCCGCCTCATAGCCCGGCCTCGGCTCGAACCAGTACCCGCCGACGATTCGGTACGCGCCCGTCTCGGGGTCCACAGTGATCTCGACCGGCGTCGAACGCGAGATGGCTTCGTTCCGGGCGTAGCGCAGCACCGAGCGGAAACGGTTCCATTCGCTCTGGCATTCGCGGCCCTTCGAGAACGACGTCAACCGTGGCGCCACGATGGCCGCGAGCGTGGCCAGCACGCCCATCACGAGGATAAGCTCGATCAGCGTAAAGCCGCTATGTCGGGGGCGGCGGCTCATGCTACGCCTTGTCCGGCGCCCAGTTGGTGATATCGTCGTCCGTGCCTGCGCGGCCGTCGGGACCGTTGGACATCAGGTCGTAGCCGCTGATGCCGTGCTTGCCCGGAGACTCATAAGTATACGCGTTGCCCCACGGGTCGACGGGCAGCGCCTTGCTCAGGTACGGGCCTTTCCAGCCCTGGGCGTTGGACGGCGCTTCGATGAGCGCGCGCAATCCCTCGGCCGAAGTCGGATACGCGCCGATATCCGTTTCGTACGCGTCGAGCGCCGTCTCGAAAGTCGAGATCTGCGTGCGCGCGGCGGTCTTCTTGGCTTGCTCTGTACGGCCCGAAAACTTCGGCACCACAATCGCCGCCAGCGTTGCCAAGATGACCAGCACAATGAGCAACTCCACGAGCGTAAACCCGTCCGAGGCCTTCGCCCTGCATTTGCGTTGATTTCCGGTCTGCATCAATCGGTCCTCCATGGTTCACTTGATATAGTCTTGCAACGAGAAAATCGGCAGCACCATGCCGATAAAGATCGTCGCGATAAACGACGCGATGACGAACAACATCAACGGTTCCACTAGGGCCACCGCGGTCCGCAGCCGGCGCTCGAGATCCGATTCCGTCGTGGCTGCCACGCGGATCAGCTCCGAACCGAGCCGGCCGGTTTCCTCCGCGACGCCGATGATTTCGACCACCGATCCGGGGAAGACCTCCGGGCAGCCGCGCAGGCTGGTCGCGAGCGATACGCCCTTCTTGACTTGATCGATCGCCGACGCCGAGGCGTCGATGAGCGTCTGGTTGCCCAGCGAATCGCAGGCCAGGCGCAAGACCGAGATCAGAGGCACGCCTGCCTCGATCAGGGTACCCAGCATGCGGCAGAACCGCGCCATTGCAAAGCGTGATTGCAGCGGGCCGATGATAGGCACTTGAAGGACCCAGCGTTGCCACGTGCGGCGGCCTTCCTCGGTCCGCGCCCAGTTTCGCGTGGCCCATCCCGCGACGACCGCAAACCCGGCGATCAAGATACCGTACCTCAGGATGGCGTCGCTGCATTGCACGAGAATGCGTGTGATCAGCGGCAGCGTCGCGCCGAACCCTTCGAATACGGACTTGAACTGCGGGATGAAGAAGGTCAGCAGAAAGATGACCACGAAGAGCGCAAGCACTAAGAGCACCGCAGGATAGATCATCGCGGAGACGATCTTGCCGCGCATCTCGCGGCTGCGGTTATGGAAGTCGGCGATTTGCCCAAGCACTTCGGCCAGGAAGCCGCCGGCTTCGCCCGCCTGTACCATCGCCACGTGAACCGCCGGGAACGTGCGCGGGAACTGGCCCATGGCGGCGGCTAGGGGAAGCCCGTCCACCACGGCGTCGTGGATGGCCTTCCATTGCTCGCGCGCGGCAGGCGTCTCGGCCTCTCGGCACAGGATGCGCAACGCGGGACTCAGCGACACGCCCGCGGCAAGCAGGTTCGACAACTGGCGCATGAATTCTTCGATGACGTGCGGCGGCACTTTGCGCCTCGCGCCGAAAGATACGCGCGTGGGATTCGCCGGGGCGGTCGCGGGCGCGGCGGTATCCTCGGCGATCTCGATGGGGCGAAGCCCGTCGCGATCGAGCAGACGCAGGGCCTCCTGCCTGCCGCTCGCGGCAAGCCGGCCTTCCACAATCGTGCCATCGCTACGTATCGCTCGATATCGCATAGGTGTCGGTCAGGTCTTGCGTTTCGTGCGCTTCGGTCAAACCGTGATTACGTTTTCGTGGGATTAGTCCTTCGATACACGGAGGACCTCTTCGACTGTCGTGACGCCCTCGCGCACGAGCCGCCATCCGTCTTCGATCAAGTACCGAAGCCCCGCCTCGCGCGCGGCCTTCCGAATGGCCACGGCCGAGCGCTGCCCCGCTAAGAGTTCCCGTATGTCGTCGTTCATCAACATCAATTCGAAGATCGCGCGCCGTCCGTGAAACCCCGTATGCCGGCATTGATCGCACCCTGCGGCGCGGTAGATGGGCGCGTCTCCGTCCAGTCCGGCCCGCTGGCGCATCGTGTTCGCCGCCGCCGAACGGTCTTCCTGTTTGCAGTGCGGGCACAGCACGCGTACGAGCCGTTGCGCCATCGACGCCTCGAGCGAAGAGGCCACGAGGTACGGTTCGACGCCCATATCCACGAGGCGCGTGATCGCGCCCGGCGCATCGTTCGTGTGGAGCGTCGAGAACACGAGATGCCCCGTGAGCGACGCCTGTACGGCGATCTGCGCCGTCTCCGTATCGCGGATTTCACCGACGAGCACGACATCCGGGTCGTGGCGCAAGACCGAACGCAACCCGCGCGCAAACGTCAACCCCGCCTTCTCGGAGACCTGGATCTGATTGATGCCGCGGATGTAGTACTCGACAGGATCTTCGATTGTCACAATCTTGCGCGACGAATCGTTGATCTCATTCAGCGCGGCGTACAGTGTCGTTGTCTTTCCGCTGCCCGTCGGTCCCGTTACCAGAATGATCCCGTGCGGCACGGTCAACAGCTTTTCGAGCGTCTTGAATTCGCGTTCGCCCATCCGAAGGCGCTTGATCCCTTCCACCGCCGCATCGGGGCGCAGCAAACGCAATACGGCCGCCTCGCCGTGCAACATCGGGATTAGCGAGACGCGGATGTCTACCTCCTTGTCGCCGAGCCGCACCTTGATTCGCCCGTCCTGCGGCAGGCGTTTCTCCGCGATATCGAGATGGCTAAGGATCTTGATGCGCGACACGATCGCCGGTTGATACCGCTTCAACTGCGCGGGGACCGGGACGTCCTGCAAGATGCCGTCGATCCGGTACCGGATGCGCAATTCATCCTCGAACGGTTCGAGGTGGATATCGGTCGCGCGGAACGCGATCGCGTCCGTCAACACCTGGTTGACGAACCGAATGATTGACGCGTCCTCCGCCGCCTCGGCCAGATTGACATCGTCATTCGCGTTGTCTTCAAGTACCTGGATGGGCGACCGCTCTTCCATTGTACCCAGCGTGTCCGCGCCGACCCCGAGCCGCTTCTTCAAC
This sequence comes from uncultured Nitrospiraceae bacterium, assembly GCA_964402555.1. Lineage (GTDB taxonomy): Bacteria > Hydrogenedentota > Hydrogenedentia > Hydrogenedentales > SLHB01 > CAYOCT01. The sequence continues at coordinate 107,409 of CAYOCT010000008.1, forward strand.
TCGCGCGTGATCGACTCGCGCGACGCGAGCACCGTGCGCAGCCGCAGGCCGGTTAGCGCCTTGAGCATGTCCAGCCCTTCGGACGCGAACAACCGGCTTGACGCCACCTCCACCGCATCGTCTTCGCGTCGAAGCGGCAGCAGTTCCTCCTTCAAAAGCACACGCGCGGGGAATAGCGAGATGACCTGTCTATCCGGTTCGACTTCCTGCAAGTCGGTGAACGCCACGTCGTACTCACGCGCGACCCACCGCAGCACCGATTCTTCGTTCTCAATCAGCGCGGGCGCCGTCTCGGCTTCACGCCACAACACCGACGCGTCCGCCGCCGAAATCTGGCGTGCGGCGACCATATCTTCGAGAAGTGAATTCATGCCAACGACAATCTGCCCGTCCAGCCTCGCGTCAATCCAATAGCCCGTACATGACAAGCATGGCTTCCTGGCGCACGGTCAGCACTTCACGGAGTTCCTTGCGTGCTTCCTGCAGGGCTTTTTCCTTCTTTGTGCGCTCGTTACGAAAGGCCTTCACGGCCGTCTGGATTTGGTCTTTGGTCGAGTCCTTGGAATCGAGCACCTTCTGCAGGGCTTCCGCCTCGGGACTCTGCGTGAAGCGAGGAGGTCCGCCCGGTCCGCTCGGTCCACCGGGACCGCCAGGACGGCCAGGAGCGTCGCCCGCGTCGGGACCACGCCGCCGCATACCCCGTCCAAATCCGCCCATACGAGGCACCGCCATCTGCGCCTCGACCGTCTTTTCAAGCAGCGGCCCGACGGTCTTCCAGTCCTCGTCGTTGATTTCTAGAGTCTCCTTGGCCATTTCCGTCATCCGTTCCCGGAATTGGGCAGGATCGAAATTGCCCCGGCCCGGGCCTCCCGGACCCCGGTCGGCTGCACGCGGGGGACCGCCCTGCGCACCGGCTTCATCCGGCTGCTGAGCCAATGCAACAGGCGTAGTTCCTACGGCAAACACGCCGAACGCCACGGCCGCGGCTAATGCCATCAACATTCCTACTCGGATTCGCATCTCCATATCTCCAATGACGGCGCAAGCCGTCTGAACCACCCACAACCGGAGTCATACCGTATAACCCCGTCTATTGTACCGGGTTCCTTCAATTAGGACCAGCGTCACACTGTACAGGTGTCCGCCTTCCCTCCATTGGATGTCGGCCTCACCGAAGTTCGCAGAACTCAGACGTTCCACGGCCCACGATGCAGGGAGCATTTCGTAACAGAACGCCAATGTCGCGGTCTTGAACCCAATCCCCTTGACAGCCGCGACGTATCGCGATACTGTGGGGAATATGAAGTGTTCACACCCAATGAGGGGAATGGTTCAATGCGGGGTGGCGCACGCGGTAAGGCGAATGACGTGGGCGGCTTGAAGATATGTTTGTTTCTCTAGACGGCATTTGTGGCGCCTGGCGCACTCATGACGCAGCGGAGAAGCCGAGAGGGCGATGAAGAGATGAAGAGCAGGCATGCGTGCAGGATTATCGCCGGAGTTGTACTTGCCGTTGTTCTTGCGGCATGTATCGATGAATACGGAGAATCTACCGGGTTGCGTAGACTGCTTTCGCACGGGATGGGCTTGACGCGATTTGCCGGGCCTGGCACTACTCTAGACCTGTATGCCGTCAATACAACAACAAGTTCCAAAACGGTGGTGCAGCGAGATCTCGACTCTTGCTCGGGGTGTGTGTTTGTGGGAGCCGATCCGGAAGTGAAAGAGTATCGCATACTTCACGCCGAACGATCCCATGAGGCCGAACTTCGGTCGTTTTCATACGATGGCAAGCTCATCCGCAGCGCAGTACTTCCTCATGCCGGAGCATGCTGTCGAGTCGCATCCTCTTCGTCCGGAAAGTTCGTCGCAGCATGCGACACCGTGGCCGAGCAGACAACGGTCAGTATCATGGAGAAAGGTTCGGATGATGCGCTGGCTGTGGTGTCTACGCATGAGCTCGAGCACGAAGTCGCTGCTGTGATCTGGCCTTCGGAGTCAGAGTGCGTCATCGTGACCTATCCGATATCGCCAGCCGGAGGATACACCTGTGCTACGCACATCGCAGTATCCGAGACAGCCTCTGCCTGTCAGGCAGAGATCCAAAAGACTGATCGCTTGTGCCTCTCCCTACCGGGTTTCTTCCAGGTGCCGCCGTTCGTATCCCCGAAGATGAAGTACATTGCCTCAGCCACTTTGGACGTAAATATGGTCGCTACAGTAACGATCAGAGACCTGATATCGGGACGAACGATGAAACAACGTGTCGTTCCGCCGTTGTTTGGTGGGTATATGGCCTGGGCCGCTGACGATACGAGGCTGCTGTATTGGGCTTCAGGGAAGCTGATATCCATGGCGCTTGATGAGACGCCGGACCAAACTATAGAGTGTCCTCGAGGGATGCTCCCCGCGGCCCTCGCGTGGGTGGACAAAACGCGCGTGGCGGCCGTCTTTATGTCAGAGGGGCGTAGCAGCCACCGGACAACGGCTATTCTGGATTTCTCCACGGGGGAGAGCAAAGTGCTTCTCGACAACGTCAATTGTGAGGCGATCTTACCGCTACCAGGGAGCGACACGCTGCTCTGTCTCGTACGCAGGATACGGACGAGCGAGTCGCGATGAAATCTGTGAATCACCGCGAACCCGACAAGAATCTTCGGACTATTGAGGAAAGTGCTTGCGAAGACTCAATTTGTCATCGGTGCAACATTGTTCCCCAATCCGCGTCGGCGGGTTCTGCAGCAATGTGCCTCACTCGGAACGGAGTAAATCAAGAACGATGAACGGCATGCGCTTTCCACGCGACGTTAGCAATAGAGGGTTACCGGTAATTCCAGATGACTGTAAGCTTGAGTTGAGAAGATTAGGGTTCTTCTGGCCAGTTTGCGTTCTTGCCACCGTATTATGCCTATTCGCAGTTTCCTGCGGATTCGCGGAGGATCGCCCCGTGATTGCCATCGAAAACGAGTGTTGTAGAATCGCCTTCGACGGCCAGAACGGCGCGCTTCTGGGAATCACAAACCTTCCACTTTCGGATGCCTGTCTCAAGCAGGGCTATACCGGCATGATGCCGTTTCGGCTCTTTGCGGATCTGACGAAAGAGTTCGAGATCGGTATCAACGAGAAGTTTCAGACTGTATTCGACGATCCGGAGTCCTTCGCGGGCATGGTGATTCAGCCTGGCGAATGTCGTGTGCGTTGTGATCGGCAAGACAATAGACTCGTGCTGCATTATCAGGCCAAAGGCCTGGAAGTCCAACTTGGCGTGCGCCTCGAAGAACGAAGCGGCACGTCCGATTGGTCGCTACGTGTGACCAACACGGGAGGTGCGCCGCGCGAGTTTCTGGCTTGTTTTCCGTATTTGGAAGGCGTCCGGTTAGGTCCGGAGCCTTCCAAGAATCAGGCTACGGCTATGGACCAAGGGGGCCTGATCGTTCCTGCGTGGGAACGTCCGGGCGGCGTGCTCGGGGAGAGCAACCAACTCTCGATGCAGTGGCACGCGATCTGGGACCCTATCGGCAAGAGCGCGTTGGGCTTGATCTTCATGGACGCGGATGTCCGTCCCAAGCGGCTTGTCTTGAAAGAACCGTCGATTGCGTTACACTACTTCCCGCCGATCAAGCTCGAGCCCGGTGCGTCCGTCGATCTTCCCTCCGTGCGAATCCTCGTGTACCAAGGCGACTGGCGGCCCGCGGCTCGCGCGTACCGCGCCTGGTACGATGAAGCGTACCAGCACGTCGAGCCGCCGCAGTGGTTTCGCGAATCGAACGGCTTCACCGGTATCCACTTTCGTAAAGGCGGCGTGTCGGGCTACTCGGTCCAGCGCGCGCTCGAAAACTTCACCGAACTCCCCGCGGCCCGGCTCCGCGCGCCTCTCGACAATTGGGAGTATGCCTTCTACTGCGGGGCTTCGATGCGTCTGAAGGACCAAGACTACAGCCCGCACACGGACGGCGACAACATCGTCCGCGAAGACTTGGGCGGGGCCGAGGCGTTGCGGGAAGGTTTTGCGCGCGATCGCCGGCTCGGTTTTCACGACACCTTATACGTCGAAGGCTACATTGTGTATAAGGGCAGCGACCTCGCGAAATCCGGGAGGGCCGCGCGTTGGTCGCTGATGCACAAGGACGGGTCCATTGACTGGAACTATACCTCCCAAGGCTTCTATCACATGTGCCCCGGCTGCGTCGAATGGCAGGACTATCTGGCGAACATGGTCGCGCGGCTCTTGCGCGAGACCGACGCCGACGGCGTCCGCCTCGATTCGCTTGGCTTTTACTACTGGCCCTGCTACAACCCCGAGCATCATCACGAGACGCCGTTCGGGTACAACCAGTGGTTGCAGACGCTGCTGTCCAAGGTGCGCCGCGCCGCCATCGCGGTCAAGCCGGATGTGCTGTTGCTCACCGAGGGTAGCGCAGACTGGGTGGGACAGTGGTTTCACGGAGCGCTGACGAGCCGATGTCCGCGCGATCTTTCGCCGATGCGTATCGCGGTGGGGCCGTTTCGTCCATACGTCTACGCGTCGGGCGCGTTGTGGGGAAGCCTGTCTGGCTTTTCGGGCGGAGGGTGCGGGGGTAGCGATATCAGTAGCATGGATTGGAACTGGCTGTGCGCGCGTTTCCCGGCACAGGAAGCCCTCGTGTGGGGCGACGTCGCGGATGCGGATCCCGTGTCCGACGATTCCGAAATCGTGGCGCGGCGTTTCGAGGGTGAAGGTTACTGGGCGGTCGTAGCGGCGCGCCCCGCGTCGCAGGACGCCGTGTGGCCGCGCGGGACCGGTGTCGCGGATAACCACCGTAAGTACACATTAACGGTTCAGGGGCTCGCGGGAGAGGTGGAAGACGCGGCGCTATGCGATGTCGAAACCTTGACGTGGTCGTCGTTGCCGATTGAGCGAAACGGCGGCGACATTCAGGTACATCTCGAAACCAACTGGGCGTTGGTCGTGCTCAGGAAGCACGGTGGTCCGCATGTCGTCGCCTTCGACGCACTTCCTTCCGCGAGCCAAGGCGGCACGGTTGCTGTGCGACTCAAGGACTTGTCCTCGAAAGGAACTGAGGCGTACCGCGCCGTCGTGAATGCTCCGGGCCTGAGCATTGCGCCCGGCGCCGTCGAGATTCCCGGCGACGTCAACGTCACTGTGCCGAACGACGCGCTTCCGGGGAACTACGCCGTTTCTGTTGTAGGAGAGAACATCCTTGGAACCAAGCGCTTTCTTACGATCACTCCAAGTGCCAAATAGCGTCGTATGAATAGAGACGATTACGGACACTCTCACGAGGATGTAGAGAGCTTGCGGCGCCCAGAGTCGCGGTAAGATGTATACGCATCTTACACTGGTATAACCGTCGACAAGTACGTACGAACACCGTTATTGCAGATACTAGAGCAAGCTCGATTCACGCTCCGTGGTCTCTGTGTCGTCGTGCGATGAGGACTAACCTCGCATGAGAATACAGGGAAGACCTGCAAAGAGTGTGCAACCGTGGTGCGTGCGTCGGGGTGAGGACGTGCATACTGGCCATGGCACGTACGATGGCGCGAAAATCTCGGTCGAACGGCGGCTACGATACGTCCATGGACCTCGTCTTAGAGACGTCGAGTATTGAGTTAACCAACTACAGACTCGGCTATCAATATGCGTTCCACCACTTCGGGCGTTGCCGCGTCTCGTATACCCCCAATTACCACCTCCATCTTCATCGGCCCGGATCTGGGGTGAACATCGCAGAGATCGTGTGATCCGCAGTCACGTGGTCGAACGTATAGCGGGTCCTCGCGCCAATGGACTTGCCATCGACCAGCACGTCCGCCACATGGTAACCCCTGTTTGCTTTGATCGTGTACGTCCTGCCCGAGCCGTGAGGCACGCTATTGCTGCCTGAAGGACTGATCATGCCGCCCGGTTGAGGCGATGCTGTAATCGTATGGGGGCCCGGGTGCTGGGCCTTTTCGGCCGCGTTTTGAATGGCTTCGCCACCCTTTTCAAGATCTTTTCCGGCCCCTTTGACGGTATTGCATCCTATGACACACAGACCCAGAACCGCACACACTACCAACGGTAGGAACGTTCTGTTTGAGGTTTTCATATTGCCATTCCTTTCATGTTGGGCCTACCCCGTGATGTGTTCTTTCCAGGTGGCGGGGAGTTGGCCACTACTGCATAAACTCCCATCTCTTTCATTGCCGCCGTCGTGCTTCGCTATGTTTCTCGATAAAAAAACACCGGAGACGCGTACTCCTATTCCAATGCAGTAATAGCGTCTTTGGTGTGACGCGAAGGAATCACTGCATACCGGATCTTGTCTTCTGAGGGAGAGATACGGACGACGCATAACGTGGCGAAAGCCAGCACATTGAAACCGATCCCGTGGAATGCCTTTGACGCACACAAACTGGCCAAATCGCTTCACGCTCCGTGGTCTCTGTGTCCCCGTGTGATGAAAGCCAATCTCACACGGAGCCACGGAGAGCACGGGGACATTTCGTATATCGGGAAACCGCCGTTAACGAATACCGGGAACCCGTGCGTTTCTTTTCTAATATGGAGTATCCTCTTGCGGTCAGAGGGTCTTCTGGAAAATCGAGGAGGATGCCATGAGAAGACTAAGTTGCATTGTCGTTGCAGCATTGATTGCCCTTGCCGCCTCGGGGTTTTCCCATGGAGACGTGTTAGCCCTTCGCGAGGGCTGGTCGCTTCAGTCTTCGGCGCATGTGGATGCTCCAGGCGAGACGATCTCGGTTCTGGGGTTTGCGGCTAAGGAGTGGTATCTAACAACCGTGCCCGCCACGGTGCTGGCGGCGCTGGTCGAGAACAAGGTCTATCCTGACCCGTTCTACGGCGATAACATCACGAAGATACCCGGATATCGCAAGGGGCTTTGGCTGGCGATGTCGGAAGAAAGCCCGTTCTGGCCGTCCTGGTGGTATCGGACGGAATTCGAACTGCCCGCGGAATTCCAGGGCAAGAACCTTGTCCTGCATCTCGACGGGATCAATTACCGCGCCAACGTCTGGCTCAATGGAAAACGGATCGCGAGCAGCGAAGAGATCGTCGGCATGTTCCGCCGCTTCGAGCTGGATATTAACGATGTCGCGCAGTGCGGCAAGAAGAACTGCCTGGCGCTTGAGATCACGGCGCCGGGCCACATTCCCGAGAAGCATTACGGGACCAAGCAGGTCGAAGCAACGACGGGCTGGGACGACCACAATCCCCAACCGCCGGACCTCAATATGGGCATCTGGCAGGACGTGTATATCTCCGCGACCGGTCCCGTCGCGTTGCGCGATCCTTACGTGGGCACGCGGCTCGAAGTGCCCGGTTTGGAGAGAGCGCATCTGACGGTCTCCGCGCGCGCCGTGAACAAGACGAACGAACCCGTGTCGGGCATCCTTCGCGGCGTGATCGAGAACGTTACCTTCGAGCAGTCCGTGTCGCTTGGGGCGAAAGAATCGAAGGTCGTCGAGTTCACGCCCGAGGCGTTCACGCAACTCAACTTCGACAAGCCGCGCGTGTGGTGGCCCAATGGCGTCGGCGCGCAGGAACTGTACGATTTGCATCTTGAGTTCAGCGCGGGCGGCGCCGTGTCCGACACCGCGAAGACACGCTTCGGCATTCGCGAAGCCACGACCTATATCAACGACGAAGGATGGCGCGGGTACAAGATCAACGGGCGCAACATCCTGATTCGCGGCGGCGCATGGATGACGAGCGACATGCTGCTGCGGTTCTCGCACCGGCGCTACGAGGCACTCGTCCGGTATGCCAAGGAAGCCCATCTCAACATGCTGCGCTCAGAAGGCTTCTCGATTCGCGAGACCGATGATTTCTACAACCTGTGCGACGAATACGGGGTTATGGTGACGCAGCAACTGTTCGGGCGCAGTATTCCCGACGAGCCGCTGGCCATCGCATGCGTCGAGGACACGCTGCTCCGCATCCGCAACCACCCAAGCCTTGTCCATTTCCTCGGGCATGACGAGACCTTCCCCACCAAGAATCTCGACGAAGCCTATCGCGATCTGATCGCGCGGCTCATTCCCGACCGCACGTATCAGCCACACTCCGGGGCCTTTGAACTAGACGAGCGTTTCAAGACGGGCGGCACGCGCACGGGCAGCCTCCAGGTGTGGACTTACGCGACGCCGATTCATTACTACATCAGCAAAGACACGGGCGCCTGGGGTTTCGCCCAATCCGGAGGCATCGGCGGAGTCGTGGCCTCGCTCGGAAGCATGCGGCGCATGATGCCCGCCGAGGATCTGTGGCCGCCCTCGAACGACGTATGGTCGCTGCACACGGTGGCGCAGGGCTGGAACTACTTTAGCCCGATCCTCAAGGCCCTCGGCGACCGCTACGGCAGGCCGTCGGACATCGAGGACTACTGCAGGAAGGCTTGGGCCTTGAACTACGAGAGTGCCCGCGGCATGTTCGAGGCCTATGGGCGCAACAAGTACAAAGCTACCGGGATCACGACCTGGAAATACGATGCCGCATGGCCCGCATCGCCCACGTGGCAGTACATCGATTGGTACCTCGTGCCGACCGGCGCGTACTACGGGGCGAAGAAGGCGTGCGAACCGTTACACGTCCAATATTCCTATGACGACAACACCGTCTATGTTGTCAACGGGTTGTACCAGGATTTCACGGGGCTTCGTGTAACCGCGAAGCTATTGAATCTCGACTATACCGAGAAGTTCGTGAAGTCCATGACCGTGGACGTCAAGGCCGACGACAAGACTCTGGCCATGACGATCGACCAACCCAACGATCTATCGCGGACGCATTTCCTGATCTTGACCTTGGAAGATAGCGGAGGCGCGCTGGTCTCGGAGAATTTCTATTGGCTCTCGACCGTGCCGGACAAGCCGAGCCGGTTCGCATTCATGTTCGCGACCCCAGAGTCGACGGCCAACTATCAGGATCTCGCGTCGCTGGAGCCGGTAAAACTGGAGACCGCGACGCAGTTTGAGGACGCGAACGGCGAGCGTCTCGCTCACGTCGACGTTCTCAACTCGTCCAATCGACTTGCCTTCATGGTGCGTCTGGCGGTGACTTGCGGCACGGGCGGTCCCGAGGTCGCGCCGGTATATTGGGAGGACAACTGCTTCAGTCTTTTGCCGGGCCAGCGGAAGCGCGTCACCGCCCGGTTCGCGCCCAACGAATGCGAAAGCGCCGAACCGGCCATTGCCGTGACGGGGTGGAATGTCGGGCCGTGAATACGAACGCGCCTATTGAAATATCCCTCGATGATGGACCATGATAATTCCAGGTGGGCAGAGGCCGGACGAGGTTCCGAGGAGGGAAGTGGATGGCGCCTGAAACGAAGGCCGCGGCAGTCGCCGCATACCTCGATGCAAATCGCAGCCTCCTCGCAGACAAACTGCGAGAGCACTCGTTCTTCTTGGAGTCCACGGCGCTTCCATCGCTCATCGAGACGTGGATGGATAGCCAGATCGCCATGCTGAGAGGCACCTCGGCCCATGCCTACCAGTGGACGTCTTCGTTTGTAAACCAAGTGCGCGCCCGAGGGGGGCACGTTGGCGAGATCATGGCCATACTGCTGGCCATCCGCAACATGATGGTTGAGTTTTGCTCGGGGAAGATCGAGGGGGTGTCCGACAGCGATATCTTTCAACTCACGCTGCAGATCGAGAATATGTATCTCGCGCACATCGGCGACATCTACGGCGAGATTGAGCGCCGCATGGCTTCCGCCGAACGGCGCCGCCAGAAGGCCATGGCGGACTGGATGATTCGCGCGTATGTCGACCTCGACAACCAAGGCATCATCGGCATGGTGAATGCGGCCTTTGCTTCGATGATCGGCTTCGCCGAAGACAGCCTGCTGGGACGGGAATTCGTAGAGATCTGCGACGAGGAAACGGCTGGCGAAATCAGGCGAACCTTGCGTCAGAAGCGTTCGGCTTCGCGTTCGTTCGACGGCGCGCTGATTGGGCGGCGCGGCGTTGCGCTCCCGACGCGATTCTGGGTGATGCCCATGTTCGACGAAGAGGGGTTGCGCAGCGGCGTGGCAGTCGCCATGCTTCGCAGGACCTCCTCCTCGGACGGACAGGGCGGCGCCCTCCTCGTCGACGAAGCCCTCCAAACCCGAACGCTGGAAGATCTCGCGGATTCTTTGGGCATCGGCGCGTATACCATCGACGCCGCGTTTCGCATCTCCTCTGCGAACACACTTGGGCAGTCCATGGTGGCTGCCGGCGCCGAGGACACGGCCGCGTACTGTTGCCGGCGCAACCTGAGCCCTGAGGGCGTATGCGGCGACTGCATGCGCCGATGCGTCTTTGAGTCGGGGCAGCCGTACCGGACGGTGACCCAATTCCGGCTTACGAACGGCGACACGCGGTGGGTTGAGATGACGTGTGTGCCGGTGTGCAATGTAGAGGGCGCCGTTACACGCGTGACCAAGCTCGTTCGAGACATTACCGAGCAGCGGATGCTCGAAGACCAATTCCTTCGGCAGCAGCGGACCTCCTTTGTCTCGCAGCTGGCCATTACTGTGGCGCATCAATTGCGTAACCCGCTGGGCGTCATGATTGGCTTTGCGGAAATGCTCTCGCACGGCATGCCCGCGGATCAGCTTCCGATCGTCATCGAGCGAATCCTGCGCAATGGCATCCGCTGCAAAGAGATTGTGCAGAACCTGCTCGAGTTCGGACGCGGGGCGCCGGGCGAGCATGTCGTCGTCAGTATCAATGATTTGATTGTCGATCGGGTTCGGCCGCGCTATCCGGGTTCGGTCGCGAGTCGAATCGCCTGGCGCCTGGACGATACCCAGCCGCACGTCGAATGCGCGTCCGAGCAACTGGTCCAAGTGTTTGCGAATCTGATCGACAACGCCTTGTGGGCCGCCCGCGACCTCGTGACGTTCGAAACCAGCGTGCGCGACGGGAGTGTGTTCGTCCGCGTGAGCGACGACGGCGAGGGCGTGCCCGAAGTCCTGCGAGACCGCATTTTCGAACCGTTCTTCACGACGCGCAAAGAGGAAGGTGGCATTGGCCTCGGTCTGAGCCTTTCTCGTTCAGTAATTCAGGAGCATCGCGGCGCATTGTCGCTCGACGTTAGCGTCACGACCGGCGCGTGCTTTCAAGTGCGGTTGCCCCTTGCCGCGGATGCGTCTTCGGCCTCGGTAGAACTCCGCAAACCCGAACCCGCGAAGCGAGTGAGCCGCCGCATCCTTATCGTCGAAGACGAAACGGACCTTGCTTTCCTGCTCACAATGGCATTGCAGGCGGAGGGGCATGAAGTCGATTCCGCCGCAACCGGGGCCCAGGCGGTTGAACTCATCCAGAGCGAGACGTACGACGCCGTGGTAATCGACATGCTGCTTGCCGACGAACTCGGCGGGAACGATCTCTATTTCCTCCTTGTGCAGACTCACCCTGTCCTTGCCGATCGTTCGTTGTTTATCACGGGCGACACGATGAAGTACGAAACGCGGCGCTTCCTCAACGAGGTCGGCCGTCCATTCATGGAAAAGCCGTTTATGATCAGCGACTTCTCCGCCAAGATAGCCGAGATCATGGCTGCGCCCGCAGCCGAGCGCTCGCGCTCCTGATCCGGCGCACGCATCGCCTGCCGGGGGTGTGCTACACTTGCCGCTCGACAGGGAGTTGGCGCGCGTGAAAGTCCTTCACGTTTACAAAGACTTCGATCCGCCTGTGCATGGCGGAATGGAACGGCACATCGCGTTGATGTGCCGATTTCAGCGCCAATGGGGCGAAGTTGAAGCGCTCACGTGCAGCCGTTCGCGCGTCACACGCGTCATGGACCGCGACGGAACGCGCGTAACCGAAGTGGGGGAGTGGGGGCGCTTCCAGAGCGCGCCCGTCTCTCCGTTGTTTCCTTACTACATGCGCCGCATGCGGGCGGACATTGTGGTGGTTCACGTGCCCAACCCGACGGCCGAGATCGGGTACCTGCTCACGCGACCGCGTGGGCGCCTCGTCGTCCGGTACCACAGCGACGTCGTCCGGCAGGCGTCGGCGATGAAGGTTTACGGGCCGGTGCTCGTGAATTTCCTCTCGAAAGCTGATATCATCGTGCCGACCTCCGAGCCGTATGTGGTGTCTTCGGCGACGCTGCAAGCGGTGCGGAGGCGGTGTTCCGAAAGCCGTTGGGAGCAGTTGATCCGCGTCGTGCCCCTCGGGATTCTTCCCGAAGAATTTGCGCGTCCCGACGAGGCGCGAATTGCCGCGTTGCGCGGGCAGTACGGTGCGGCGTCCGGCGGCCGCTATGTGCTCTTCTCGGGCATGCACCGTTACTACAAAGGTCTTGAGTATCTGGTGCGCGCCGCGAAGCATATTGCGTATCCCGTTGTCATTGCAGGCGATGGCCCCGAAAGGCCGCGCATGCAGGAACTGGCGCGCGACCTGGGCGTCTCGATCGCCTTTCCGGGCGCATTGAGCCACGAGGACCTTGTCGCGCACGTACATGGATGCGCGGTCTTCGCGTTCCCGTCCGTCGAGCGTAGCGAAGCGTTCGGATTGTCGATGCTCGAAGCGCATGCGTGTGGCAAACCGGTCGTGGCGACGCGCCTGGGCACGGGCGTCGAGTTCGTCAACGTGCACGGCACGACCGGGTGGAACGTGCCGCCCCGGGATCCGGATGCGCTCGCGGAGGCGATCAACGCCCTCATGGGCGATGAGCCCCTCCGGAATAGCATGGGCGTTGCGGCCCGGGAGCGGGTCGAGCGTGATTTCCGCGCGCAGGACGTTGCGCGGAAAGAGTGGTCATTATACGAGGAAGTCCTCGCATGTCCGAGAACTGGTATGTGATTTTTGCTTGTGTGCTTGCCGCGTCGTTTGCCGTGTCGCTCGTCGCCACGGCGATCATGCGTCGTGTTGCGCTTCGGTGGCAGTTGCTCGATCATCCTGGCGAGCGCAAGATGCACGCCGAGCCGATCCCGCTGATGGGCGGCGTGGCCATCTGCCTCAGCTTCTACACCATTCTCATGGGCTGTTTCCTGATTCCGCACTACGTGAGCGAGCTTGGCCACGACTGGTGGGCGGAACGCTTTCTCGCCGGATTGGGCGAACACGCCGGGATCAAACTCGGCGGCCTTCTTGGGGGCGGTTTCCTGATCTTCCTGCTCGGCGTGGTCGACGATCTCAAAGTGCTGAATCCCGAGATCAAACTGCTCGGCCAGATTGCGGCCGCGCTCGTGCTGGTCATGTCCGGCATGCGCATTGAAGTCTTTGTGCTTTCCAATGTATGGATTTCCGCGGCCCTGACCATCTTCTGGGTCGTCATGATGACCAATTCGCTCAACTTTCTCGACAATATGGACGGACTATCCGGCGGCGTGTCCGTAATCGCCGCGTTCTCGTTCTTCCTAGCCGTCCAGCCGCACGAACAGTACCTCGTGCGCCTCGTCTTGATCGTCTTTGCGGGGTCGGTCGCGGGATTTCTTTATCACAATCTGAGTCCGGCGCGGATCTTCATGGGGGATGCAGGCGCGATGTTCTGCGGCTACATCCTCGCGACGGTCGCGATCATGGGCACGTTTCACGTCGAAAACACGCCCTCGCGCATCGCGGTTGCGGCGCCATTGCTGGCGTTGAGCGTGCCGATCTTCGACACCGTAAGCGTCGTCTACATCCGGTGGCGCAACGGTGAGTCGATCATGAAAGGCGACAAGCGCCATTTCTCGCACCGCCTCGTGAACCTTGGAATGACGCCAAGGCAGGCGGTCGAGTTTATCTATCTGGTGGCCGCCGTGACGGGACTGAGCGCCGCGCTGCTCGCCCAGGTGAGCACCGCGGGCGTGGCGATTATTTTGGGGCAGACGGCGGGCGTGTTCCTCTTGATTGTGTTGTTGATGAACGCGGGAAAGCGGTAGACATTACCGGGGCGTCGCGGCTGATTTCTGGCTGCGATCCAGGAGGCAGGAACGAATGAGCAAGCAGCAGAAGCGAGTTCCGGTGGCGCCGCCTCCCGCGGAATCGAAACCTGCGACGGCTCCGCTTCCATGGTGGAAGAGCGTGCTGCACGAGCCGCTCGCCCTTGGCCTCGTACCCCTGATTCTCATTCGCCCGTGGCTGGACGGAGTCACCTACCCGACGGACAATTTCTATTTTGTCTGGGGCACCATGATTCTCTTCGCCCTTTGGGCGGTGCGGCTGCTCATGCGTGGCGAGCCGATTCGCTTCGGCATCCCGATCATGTTGCTAGCCGGGTTCTGGTGCGTTGCCGTGCTAACGGCGTTCGGCACGGTCCAGTTCGACGCTACGTATCGCCACCTCATTCTGTGGGCAGGCAACCTCGCGCTCTTCATCGTCGTGACCAACGGCGTGCGTTCGACCGCCGCCCTTGCAATTGTGCTCGGGGCTTTCGTCGTGAGTTCGCTGGCGGAGTCCGTGTGGAGCCTTATCCACTACCGCTACATTTTGCCGTATGTGCGCGAGACCATCATGAGCAATCCCGCGCTGCTGAAGACCTACTTCGGAACCTCGGAACTCCTTCCCGAGCTTGCCCACCGGCTCGAAGTCAATCGCGCTTTCGGGTCGCTCCTGTTTCCCAACGCGTTGTCTGCGCTGCTGATTCTCGGCATCCCGTATGCCGTCACCGGCACCGTCCAGTTCGTCCGCCTTCTGAAGCGCGACCGTGCCGAGGGCCTCCGGAGCGCAGGTTCGCCGCTGGCTACCGTTGTCGCCGCCTCGTTGGCCTGGTTTGCTGGAATCTGCATTGCCACCTTCTTGTTCCCGTTCATTGCCTCGTTCGAAATGCCCCTTCCGCCCGGCGTGGAACGCGTTGCGTACATTCCGCTGATCGTGACGTCCGAAGGGGCATACCACATGGACTCGGCGGTGTACACGCTTCTGTGGCTCCTGTTCGTAGTAGTGGCCCCGGTGGCGCTCGCGCTGTCCTTGGCGTGGGTCGTTCGCCGTCACGGGCTGCGTACCATGGCCTGCGTCTTGTGCGTGACCACACTGCCTATCCTCAGCGTCATGGAGGTCTGGGCCTTGTGGCGCACCTACTCCCGCGGCGGATGGCTTGCGCTTGCCATGGCCGTAACCTTTACAGCATGCCTGCTGCTGGCCAAGCGCATGCGAAGCCCATCGGCCCGCGCTTCGGCCGCGGCCGCGATGATCGTGGCGCTTGTGGCCGCAACCACAAGCCAGGCTGCTCCCGGCGAGGCCCAAACGCCTCCGGTGGCCAGGCCCGCGCCAAAGATCCAGGCCGCGCCCCCAGGGAATCACGCGCCGTCATTCGCACTGAAACCGCCCGTTCAGCCGCCGCCGGCAAAGCAGCCTGCCGCTCAAACCGCTTCACAGCCCGCGCAACCGCCGCCACAAGCGCCCGCGCAACCCTCGATTCGCAAGGAAGGTGTCAATCTGACGCTTCGCGACTTGCTCAACCCGGCGTCGTTCTGGTTGCGGCTCACGTATTGGCAAACGGGTTTCAACATGGCCAAGGCCAACTTCTGGACGGGCGTCGGGCTGGGCAATTTCGGGACCGTGTATCCGAAGTACCAAAGCCCCGAAGCAGGCGACGTCAAGGCCGCGCACAACGATTACCTCGAAGCGCTTTGCGAGACCGGCATTTTCGGATTCCTTTTCTTCACCTCCTTCTGGGGGTATTTTGTCGTTTGGGGTGCGCGGCGCATTTACCGCGAGTCCGACACTACCGAACGTCTGCTGCTCGCGGGTGTGTATACCGGCGTTCTCGCTTTCCTTATTCAATCCCTGGTCGAATTCAATTTCTTCAATCCCGCCACGTCCTTCTATGCGTTTCTGCTGGGCGGGCTATTCTATGCGCGCGCGAAGGCCGCCGACCTCTCTGGGACCAAGAACGTCCGCCACCAAGTCTTGGGTGTCCCCATGCTTTTGTGGGCCGCGATTATCGTGGGCATGGCGGCCAGGTTGTATCTTGCGGATTTCATCATCGGCGGCCACAATGTGATCAATGTCGGCAACAACCGGAAGATTAACGCGGTTTTCGATGCGGGCCTGTTCTTTCTGAAAGGCGTAGGCACGGCACAGAGCGCGGGCAAGTACCCCGTGAAAGATATCGTTACGGTCGCGTATCTCTTTCCGGACCGCGATATGATCGAGAAGTTCGGCGTGCTCTACGCGCCCAACCCTTCTGACCCGTCCAAGCATCGCGCGATTGCGCGTAACGAGATGGTGCCGACCAACGCGTTTGTAGCGATCACCAAACAGGACGTTGCACGCGAAGCCGCGGTCAAGCAGTCCGAATCGTTTCTTGAACAGCTCGAGGTCGCCGATGGCATCTTTCCGCATAGCCCCGAACGGGCGGCCTACTTCACACAATGGTACGATCTGTTGAGTTCGACCGCGTCGGACCCTGCGAAACGGCAGCACTATACGGTCGAGTTCGTGAAGTGGGCCGAGGAAGCCGTGCGCCGGAGTCCCGAGCAGGCGCTGTTTCACGAATGGTGCGCAAAGGCGTACTGGATGCGCGGCAACATCGAGCCTACCGCCGAGCGAAAGAAATTCTTCGAGCGCGGCCTCGAGGAATATCGGATTGCCACCACGTTGTATCCCACTTCGGGCTATCTTTGGGTGAAGTACGGCGACGCGCTCGACAAGTACGGCCAGGCCCTGAAGGCCGCCGGGGATGCGCAAGGCGGCCAGGCCATGATCGACAAGGGCGCGGCGATGACGCAACGAGGGCAGAAGCTTTCGGGGACGCCGAGTCCGGAAGCCAACCAGTGAGGGGCACATCATGAACGTACTGGTACTACACGGGCCGAATCTGAATCTGCTGGGCACGCGCGAGCCGGAAGTGTACGGGCGAGTGACGCTTGACACGATCAACACAATGATTGCCGAAGAGGCGCGCGTCCTGGGCATTGAGGTCAAAGTCCTCCAGTCCAACGTCGAAGGGGAGTTGGTCACTGCCATCCAAGAGGCCAAGGGGTGGGCGGATGTCCTCGTTATCAACCCCGCAGCCTATACGCACACAAGCGTCGCCTTGCGCGACGCAATCTCCGCCGTTTCCATTCCCACGATCGAGGTCCATCTATCGAACGTCTATGCCCGCGAAGAATTCCGGCATCACAGTTACATTGCGCCGGTTGCCGTGGGGCAGATCAGCGGCTTCGGGAGCGACAGTTACCGGCTCGCGCTCGAAGCGGCTGCGCGACTGGTGAAGCCGTAGACGGGGAAGGATGAAGGATGAAGCGCGCCTTCGTCTGTGCGTCGCGCTTAGTAGTGCGATTCCACACGACCGGTAAGGGCGCCGACGCTGTTAGTTCGATGAAGCCTTTGAGTGCGACGTCGAACTGCGCACAATGAGTTCCGCGTTCAATTCCGCGAAACGCGGCGCCTCAGCATGCAGCTTGCCCTTGATGATATCCAACAACAAATCGGCTGCGGTCCTGCCCAATTCGTCAAGCGGCAGCCGCATCGTGGTCAAGGGCGGGCACGTGTGGAGGCCCAGCCGGTTCTCAGGTGACGAGCAATCGCCGAGGAACGCATCGTCAAACCCCGTAACCGACACGTCTTCCGGAATGCGCACTCCACTCTCACGCAATCGGCTCATGCATCCGATGGCCATCTCATCGTTAATGCACATAATCGCCGTCACGCGCGGCGCCTGCTGGAGCAACTTGGCGGCGCCGTGGTATCCTGCGGCCGCCTCGAAGCGGCAGTCCTTTGTGCGCACGATGTGCGTTTCAGGCAAGTCGATCCCGTTGTCCCGCAGCACGCTCCGTGCCCCGCGGATGCGTTGCAGCGAGCAGTTGTGCTCGAAATTCCCCGCGAGAACGCCAATCTGGCGATGGCCGAGCTCCACCAGATGGCGCGCAAGGACGCGTCCCGCTGCAAAATTATCGATATCGACACACGAGATGGCGTATTCAGGACGATATGGACCTACCACGACTACCGGAGTGCCGGCATGGCGAAGCATGTCGAGCAACTTGCGATCGAAGGCGTGCCCGCCCAAGATTGCCAGCACGCCTTCCACGCGCCATGCCGTCAACATATGAATGCACTGGCTCAAGCGCTCCTGGCGCTTGGCCATGTCCGATGTAATCGTCTCAAAGCCGCAGTCGCGGATGCGCAAGTCCGCGGCCTGAAGTGTGTCATTGTAGAAATTGCTTTCTCGCGTGAACACGGCCGCGCCCACGAGATTGCTGTGCTTCTTCTTGAGCACTTGAGCCAATGGGTTGGGCAAGTATCCGAGTTGCGCCGCTGCGGCATGAACGCGCTGGCGGGTTTCTTCCGCGTAATCCTGCGCACGCGGACGATCATTAAGGATAACGCTTACGGTATTAGGCGAAACGCCTACTAACTCGGCTACATCACGTAAGGTGGGCCTAGCCCCTGTGCGGTAATGACTTAGAGTAGACACCGTTGGCACCCCTTCTTCTTTCGCTAGTAAGATTAACGCGAAAACAAGTGACTCTACCACGGGTGCCGTCCGCTTGTCAATGGGGCTAAACTCTTAATTCGTATTAAAAGGGTATCCAGCTTACAAATAATACCACTTGTCATTGCTATATTGGTTTAGGTAGAGTGTGCGCGTGGTGCGGCCATTTCCAGAGGTAACACCGGTCCCTATGTCGAGCTCGAATAAGGATATCGTTAAGACGTTGCTTTCCGTTTTGTCCGGGCATTCGCGCTACGTGTGCAGCCTTTTCGCGGGGATGGTGGCCCTGTTGGTGCTGTCGACAAGCGCAATGTGTCAGGACGCCGTCCGAGGCGCCGGGCCTGATTCCGGTGCGACTTCCACCTCCCATTCGGAAATCTGGAAGCCTGACGAAGGGCTTGATGCATCCCATTGGTTTCCACTCAGGTCGCGACACTGGCGGTATCGGGTCGGCGACAACCCGTCTTGGGCCGCGCGCGATTTTGACGACAGCGCGTGGGCGTACGCCAATGACGAGAGCATCCCGGCTACGGCGTTGCCTGCCGGCCAGGATAGTGTAGTCATATGGTGCAGAGTCCATGGGCGGCTCGATCCGGCATTCATCAACACGCCATTTCAAATGCTGTGCCCTCCGCATATTACGTGTAGTGTCTTTGTCGATGGGGTTTTGATCCGGAATTTCGGAGACTGGGCTCATCTGCTTCGAAGTCCGCACCGTATTCTGGGCACATTCATGTTCTCCCGGCCGGATCCGGTAATCGCCGTCCGCTGGCAATGCAACGTGCCCCGGTCCGTGGCATTCGTGCCTCTGCCCGGCTGCGCGATCTGGTCCTACGTGGATGCCGCCAACTACGCGTATCATGCAGGCGCGTGGGCGATTCACTTTGGCGTGCTGTTAAGTTTCTGTTTCGTGTTTCTCGTGTTTCATGCCTCCGTGTATTTGAGCGACCGCGCCCGCAAAGAGAACCTGCTCTACTGCGTTACGCTTGCCCTCGCATTCGTTTCCATGCTGAGCTTTGTCATGCTCCAGTCGGTCCAGCACGAACTGCCCCATCTCGTCCTTCATCATCTTTACTGGGCCTTGATCGTCGCCACTTCCCTCAGCGGCTTCGCGCTGTTTCACGTTGTGGCCTCGGGCACGGTTTCTCTGCGTTCGTTCTTGCCGGCGTGCGCGTTGGGTATCGCCGCGATTGCGCTTTCCTGGACCGTGCACAGTTTCATTGCCCACGGATTCGCGTTCCTGCTGTTGTTCGATTGCATATGGCTCTACGCGACGCGCATTTGGCGGCGGCTGCATGGAAGCGCGATCTTTACGGTCGGCATGACATGCCTCATTCTGGGCTTTGCGGTGGACGCCTTTGACTTCTTTTCCGGTTCGGTCACGGAAGAGGACGCCTATAGGACCGCCGCCACATGGTACGGCTTCTGCCTTCTCATGCTATGCGTTTCGGTCTTTCTGGCGCGCCAATTTGCGATCTCGATGCGCGACTTGCAGGCGCTCCGCCAAACGATGCTCGACCACGCGGAGAGCGACCAGCGGCATTTCGGCCAGGATTTGCACGACGGCTTGATCCAGCATCTGTCGGGCGTTCACTTCATGGTCCAGTTGTTGCACAAGCGTCTTGCGCAGAAGAACGTTCCCGACGAGACCGCGCAAGCCGCCGAGGTTGCCCGGCTGCTCTCGGAATCGCTCTCCGAAGCTCGCGCGCTAGCCCGCGGCCTGTGTCCTGTCGAACTCGAGAGCGGAGGGCTTTGCGCGGCTCTCGATACACTCGCCTCGCATGTGCGGAGCGCTTACGGCGTGCCGTGCGAATTGAAGTGCAGACCTAGTTTCACACTGGGGCTTGCGGTTCCCGTCGAAACTGCCATGCACGTGTATCGCATCGCCCAGGAAGCCGTATACAACGCGGCAGTGCACGGCGGACCTGAACATATCTCGATCGCGCTGACGGCGGGGGATTGGGAGTGTTCCTTAGTCGTGACCGACGACGGTCACGGCTTTGACCCTCCCTCGAATGGACGCGCGCCGGCCGCTTGCGGATTGGGCATCCGTTCGATGCGCTACCGGGCGGAGATCATCGGAGCCGCGTTTACTATCCAACGCGTGCCTGCAGGCGGCACGCGTGTATGTTGCACTTGGCGTCAGTCTGCCGCATAATGGCTATCGAGGAATTTGAGCGCTCGCAAAGGTCAAGTGGCCCAGGTTGCTGAGAGAACCCGCGTAGGGCCGCGGGCGCTTCTTGCCTTAGTGAGGAGAGCGACGGCTATGACGACCACGACGCCTTGCGTGGAAACGCCAGTCCGGCGGCGGCGCGTCTTTATCGTTGACGACCATCCCGTGTTTTGCCGGGGCCTGCAGATGGTGATCGAGGACGAGCCGGACCTTGAGGTGTGCGGTACGGCGTCGACCTGCATCGACGCCCTGCGCGGCCTCTGGGGCGTCGAACCGGACATTGTGCTCGTTGACATATCTCTCAAGGACGGCAACGGGATCGATTTGACTCGCCGTCTCAACGCGGCCTATCCCGGTCTTCAGATACTCATTATTTCCGCGCACTCGGCGATTCACCATGGGGAACTGGCCCTGCGCGCCGGAGCGCGCGGCTACGTCGAGAAGCAGCAGGATATTCACGTCGTGATCGAGGCCATCCGGAATGTGTTGGCCGGGAACGTCTACCTCGATACGGATGCGTCGAACCATTTAGCGCAGGCGCTAATCAAGGGCGACGATGCGCAGATACCCCTTAGCAGCCGGCTCACGGAGCGCGAGATGGCTGTATTCGATCTCATTGGACGCGGGATGCGGACCGCGGAGATAGCCGTGCGCCTCCGGCTCAGTCCGAAGACGGTGCAGGTTCATCGAGATCACATTCGCGACAAGCTCGGCTTGAAAGACGGCGTGGCGTTGCAGCGTGCCGCGTTCCACTGGTTCCATCGAGAAATGGAAGGAGGCGTATGAGCGCCGGATCGATACGAGGTGGCGTGAGCGGCTTCTGGAAAATAGGGGTGGTTATGGGCGCCTGTATGGCCTGTGCGGCGGGATCCTATGCTGCTCCGGCGATGCCTTGGATCGCTCCGCGCGACGGGAGCTTTGTCGATGCCGAAGGACGCCAGGTCATCCTGCATGGCGCGGCTGTCATCGACAAGAATAAAGCGACGCATTACCTCGGCAACACATCGAAAGATACCTTCGCCTCCTTGAAGGACTGGGGATTCAACTGCATTCGGTTCGGCATCCTCTGGGACGGCGTCGAGCCGGAGCCGGGGAAGTTCGACGAGGAGTATCTCAAGGGGGTTGACCAACGGATCGCGTGGGCGCGCGAGAACGGCATCTATGTCTTTCTCGACATGCATCAGGACTTGTTCAGCGTGAAGTTCAGCGACGGCGCGCCCGCGTGGGCGACGCTCGACGAGGGCAAACCGCATCTGGCTCAGAATGGCGTCTGGAGCGACGCTTACTTCACGAGCTTGGCCGTGCAGACGGCGCTGGACCATTTTTGGCAGAACGCTCCGGCGCCGGACGGCGTCGGGTTGCAGGATCATTACGCACGGATGTGGAAGCATGTCGCGGAACGCTATGCCAACGAACCGGCCGTAGTCGGGTACGACATCATGAACGAACCGTTCCTCGGTTCGCAGGCGCTCCCGATGCAGTTCAAAGTGCTCACGAAGCTGGCGGAAATACTGCCGCCACAGCAACCCGGCAAGCCGTTGACCGCGCTCGATGTCATGAAGCAGTGGGGCGAGGCCGCGGGGCGCAGCAGCATCCTGAAAGCGCTCGAAGATCTCGATGCCTACAAGGCCATGATCGATACGTCGCAACCCATGCTCCAGGAGTTCGAGCGGACTCAGTTGATGCCGATGTTTCAGCGCGTCGCCCTGGCGATACGCGAGGCCGACACGAAACACATTCTCTTTCTCGAAACCAGCATGGGGTCTAATATGGGCATATACAGCGCCATCGATCCCGTGAATGGCCCGGACGGACGGCGCGATCCCCTGCAAGCCTACGCGCCTCACGGTTATGACCTCGTTACCGATACGCCCGACATTGCTTCGCCGTGCAATGGCCGCGTGGACCTCATCTTCAACCGCCACGACGAGACCGCAAAGCGCCTCGGCATGCCCATGCTTGTAGGGGAGTGGGGCGCTTACGGAAGGTCGCTGCACGCACTGCCGGCGGCCCAGCACGTGGTGCAGATCTTCGAGAGGCTCCGGTGTGGCGAAACGTACTGGGCCTACGAACAGAACATGGAGAACTGGGCTATCTTTCCCGCAATACAAAGGCCCTATCCAGCGTCCGTTTCCGGGGCGCTCGTCTCGTATCAGACGAACACGGATACTCAGGGTTTCACGTGCATTTGGAGGGAAGACCCCGCCGTCAAGGCGCCTACCTGTATCTATCTGCCCGCGCGCATCCGTGACGCCAAGGGCAAGATATCGCTCTCGCCGCCCGGCGAAGGGTACAAGGTCGAATCGGCCCAAGCCAAGTCCAAGAATGTCTTTTTCCTCATTCCACCCACCGGCCAGGCCGTGGAGCGGACGTTCAGCATCAATTGACCCGTCGGCTGATCGCCACGGGATCTCCGCCTTTTTTCTTTACCGCTCTGTCAGTCCTCGTGACATGAAAATGCCCCGCTGCTGAATTCATGTAACCGGAGAGGCAAAGCAGCCTCAGGTTCACAACCCAACGAAAGCGAAGTAGACAGGAGAACGGAACATGAAGAAGCTCGTGACGCTCGCGGTTGCAGTGGCATTGGTGGTGGCGTTCAGTGGTGTGGCGATGGCCGCCGATGTGACCGGGAAGGTCGAGGTGAAGGACAAAGTTGTGTCCATCAAGGTCGCGGAAGCCAAGGGCGACGACGGCAAGGCGATTGACGCGCTGAAGGGCAAAGACCTGAAGGTCGCCGGCGCGAAGGTGGCGGATGTTGAGAAGCTGTCCGGCAAAGAAGTCGAGGCCAAGGGCGCCATCAAGGACAACACGGAGATCGACGTGACCTCGGTTGCCGAGAAGAAGGCTCCGGCGATGCCGGTGCCACCCGCGAAGAAGAAGTAACGCGCGGCGGACGCACGTGCCGCTGAAGAATCGATGTTGTCGAAACAACCAGCGAAGAGGCGAAAGCCCTTCGCGGTTGTTTCGTTTTGTGTATCGAGCAAGGCGATCCTTCTTCGCCGAAGCGATGGCGCCACTGCCGTGTGCCGTCTTCCTTTTCCGGGCAAGGTAATGTGAACGATGGGCTTAGAATGCGATTCAAGTGCGGAGGACGCCGAGCGTCAAGCAGGCGTTGACATGAATTCGAGCATTTCAAGAATATATCCTACAGAAGAAACCATGGATCCTATTCTTTCGAATATCGAGAAGTATCGCGATCAGTTCTATCGCTTCGTGGTGCGCACCGTGTGGGACTCGTCCGTAGCGGACGATGTCTTCTCGTCGGCTGTCCTGACGGCTTATGAGAATCGAGAGAAGTTCGTGCCGGGTACCAATTTCCGCGCGTGGATGTTTCAGATTCTCGTGAACAAGTGCTTTGTCGCGAACCGCGAGATCAAGCGAGCGTTCGAACCGCTCGACGAGACGGCATTAGAATCGAGTGCGGCGCAGGCGCCGCGCGGAAGCGTCGACACAATCAGTGATCCGAAGGCTTTTCTGGAGCAGTGCGGCGACGAGGTCTATCACGCGTTCCGGAGGCTGTCGACGGCGCAACGCTCCTGCATTCTGCTCAAGGATGTGGAACGCTTCTCCTACCAGGAGATAGCGGACGTGCTGGGGATACCCGCGGCGACGGTGATGACGCATCTGGCGCGCGGGCGCGCATTGCTGCGTAGCCAGCTTTACGAGTATGCGTGCCAGCGCGGCATTGTGCGTCCGGCGCCGCGGTTGCTGTCTCTGAACGATGAAAGCGTAGCGCAAGTGAAGGGAGCGGTGTAGGCAATGAGCCAGCATGACGAGATGGAATGGGCATTCCTGGACGGAGAGATGACGGCGTCGGAGTCGGCGGAGTTCGAGCAGACTATCGCGCCGGGCACACGGGATCGTCTCGCAGCCAGGCTGGACATGGAGAACGAACTTGCGGAGACGCTGAGCACGCCGGTGGAGTGTCCCAAGGCGGTGTGGCAGGAAGCCGTGGCGCGCGTTCGCCAGCGCCAGGTCGAGGAGCGCCGCGCCCAGCGACGTCCTTGGCGATACGCGTGGCTGGGCCTGCCCATTGCCGCGACGATCGCCCTCTGCGCTTACATCTTCTATCCGGCTCCGGCCGTGTTGCAGCCCGAATTCTTGAGTATGAAAGGGAAGGACCTTACGAGCGTTGCGGCAAGATCGCAAGTGACCGACGGCGTTACGGGCGTGCGCGCCTTCATGGACAAGATGGCGCTCCCGGTGGCCCTCAATCCCTCGGATGACTTGGACGGCCAGCACGCGCCTTACCGTCTTCTGGGCGTCTGCGCCGAGCAGTACTATGACGAAAGCGTTGTGCAACTGCTCTTCGATTGCAGCGGCGCGCCCGCCTCGGTGGTTATCGCGCGCAGCGGCGGCAGTGCTGCGCTTGCCATTGGAAAGGCGGTCGCGGCGGGCACTGTCCACGATTCCAGGTCTATAGGGGGCGTTGTCGTGGCGGTGGTGGGCGAGCATGCTTGCAGTGACCTGATCGGGGTCGTGAATGACCATTGGCCGGAGGCGAAATCGATCGGCGCCGCCACCCCGGCTGAGTCGTCTCAGCCTGAGGAAACCCCTTCAAACTCGAGCCTGCAACCCGAAACGCCACTGCCCCACGAGCCGGGCGCCGGGTCTCCAGTTGAGGAAGCGCCGGGTCCCGCGCCTCAAGCCCCAGCGGACGACACCGAGGCCGATGTTCCAGCCGCGATGACCTGAGAAGCGCCTGCGAAGGGCCGCCAGATTTGCCTTCCAGCCCATCACAGGGTACAGTTAATGCAACAATGCGTTTCCTTTTGTACAATATTCGTTATGCCGCAGGCGCTGACACGCGATTCCACACGCCCCTGCCGTACAGTGGCTATTTCAAACCTACGACCGCGAATCTACGCAAGATTACCGGGTTCATCCAGTCGGTACGTCCGGACATTGTCGGGCTAGTCGAGGTGGACGGGGGATCGTTTCGGTCGAAGCGCGACAACCAGCCCGCGATCATCGCCGAGGCGCTGGGCCATTACCACGTCTACGAATCGAAATACGCCCGCCACTCGCTCGCGCAGCGCCTACCCCTATTGAGCAAACAGGGCAATGCCTTTCTTACCAGCGACGAGATCAAGGGGCAGCGCGTCCACTATTTCAGCCACGGCGTCAAGCGGCTCGTGCTCGAACTTGAACTCAACGATCTCGCCGTCCTGCTTGTGCACCTCTCGCTCAAGTTCCGGCATCGCCAATACCAGCTCGGCGAACTGTACTCGCTGATTCAGGATATCAAGAAACCGGTCATCGTCGCGGGCGATTTCAACCTGTTTCGCGGACTGCGCGAGGTGAAGCTCTTTCTCGCAGCCACCGGACTCGAGAATGCGAACCGAGAAGGCGTTCCTTCCTACCCGAGCCGCGATCCGCACCGGCAGCTCGATTTCATCTTTCACAGCCCCGAGATTCGTGTCACAAGGTTTGACATTCCCCGCGTGACCTACTCGGATCATCTGCCCCTAGTCTGCGATTTCACATTACCGGCGACGGCTGCCGCCACGAATTGAGGGGCTGGGCCTTCTTCCGCCCACGGTCAAGGCGATGCCGGTTGCCATGAACCACAGCAAATCTCCGGTCAAGCCGTTCTGCTCCAGGCCAACTATCCGCTGCGCCGAGCACGCGAAGTAAGGCACTTCACCCTCCCCCTCGCCTTCACCCTCGCCTTCGCCTTCACCTTCACCCTCGCCTTCACCTTCGCCTTCCCCCTCACCTTCGCCTTCCCCCTCACCTTCGCCTTCAGCGCCCGAATAGAATGGATTGCGGGCGAAACCGACGGCGCCGTCGTCCGTGCCGTAGGCAAAGAACTGATCGTCCGGGGTGAACGCGATCGAGAACACGCCCTCGTGAGAAGCCAGATTGGTTCCCGTCTTTTCATCGTAGGTCTTCAACAGAGCGCCGTCGCTCATGTCCCAGAGCCGGATGGCCCTGTCCTGGTATCCCGCGGCGATAACAGTCGCGTCGGATGTGATCGCGACGCATTGTGCCGCGGCGTCGGTTACGCGCATCGTGCGGATCACCGTCGACTCAGGCACGCGCACCAATTTGATGTCCCCCGCGTAATGGCCTAGCGTGACACCGTCGGCGCCCGAACTTGTCGAACCCGCAACGGCGAGCGTCTTGCCGTCCGGCGTGAACGCGAGCGCTTCCGGTATGGGCCATGCGGCCGCCACGATGCTGCTGCCGTCGGGCACGCCCCACAGCCGCGTCCACGCGTTCTGGCCGCCCCCCGCGAGAATGTCGGCCACAGGCGAAAAAGCCAGCGCCGTCGAGTAGAAACGGAGCGGCGCCGAGACCACGCTGTCGGGGAAATCCCACACGAAGGTTTCCTGCGTGCCATCGCCCGAGGCCAGGTAATCCCCATTACGCGAGAAGGCCAGTGCGGCCACTGCGTATTCGTGCCGGTGCAGAGTGTACGTGTTCTGACGGGTATTCAGATTCCAGACGCGAATCACGGGGGCATAGACGTCCAGCGCGACGTCATATTCGACGGAGGCCGTAGCGAGGGTTATGCCGTCCGGGGCCAGCGCCAGCGCGTCCGCGGCACGGATAATGGTGTAACGCACCGACCCTTCCACGGCATTCCAGACTTTGATGTTGTTTCCGCCCGTAACCAGCGTCGAGCCATCGTGGGAAATGGCGAGTCCGAGCACCGGTCCCGTATGGGCAGTGGTGTACCACACGAGGTCCGGAGCTTCAGTCGCTCCTGCGCAGAGGCACACACTCGCGAGTGCCAGGCATCTCACGGCCATTCGTCGTGCTGTCACGTACATCGTCTCCTGCCTTGTCAACGGTTTGATCGCAGACGTTTCAGTATCGTGGTCTGCGGCCCAGGTGTCAACACGCGCTGCGGAGGAATGGCTACTTGATGAAGGACTGCACGAGAGCGATGAGCGGAGCGGGGTAGACGCCGAGCCAAATCAGCGCGGCGGTAAGCCCCGCGAGCGCCGCGGCGCCGGTGCGTGCGACAGGGGAGAGGGGCGGCGCGTCCACGGGCGCGATTTCCTCGGCGCCGCTGCCCATCGTGACCACTATCCGGAGATAGTAGAAGATGCCGATGGCGCTGTTGACGACGAGCAGCAACACGACTAGCCAGAGGCCCGACTGTTCACCCGCGGCCAAGAGATAGAACTTCCCGATGAAACCCGCCGTGAGGGGGATGCCCGCGAGCGAGAACAGCATGGTCGTAAAGGCCGCGGCAATCCAGGGCCTGCGCCAGAACAGGCCGCGGAAATCCTCTATGCGGTCCGGTTCGCGCTCGCTCGTTGACAGCACGGTGATGACACCGAAGGTCCCGAGTGTGGTGATGCAGTACGCCGCCAAGTAGAATCCCGCCGCGACGCCCGCCAAGGGCCCACTTGCCATGAAAGCCACCAGCAGGTAGCCGAGGTGGGCGATGGACGAGTAGGCCAGGATGCGCTTGACGTTGTCTTGCAGGAGCGCGAGCAGGTTGCCCGTAAACATCGACGCGATGGCCACGATCGTGAACAGCAGGAACAGCGACGGGTAGGCGCGCATGTCGAGCATCGAGAAGTATCGCAGCAGCAACGCGAACATCGCGCCTTTCGACGCGGTGGCCACGTAGGCCGTGACCGGCGCGGGCGCGCCCTCGTAGACGTCCGGCGTCCACCAGTGGAACGGGACCAGCGCCAGTTTGAAGCCGATGCCCGCTATCATCATGCCGGTTCCAGCCAAGAGGACGATCGTGTCTTCCGGACAAAGGGACCTTTTCGCCTGGACGATGCACGCGAACGACATGGTTCCCATTTCGGCGTAGACGAGCGCCATGCCGAACAGGAGGAACGCTGCGCTGCCGCCCGCGAGCACGAGGTACTTGACCGCGGCTTCGAGGCTGCGCGCGTCCGTACGCGGATAGGCCACCATGGCATAGACCGGGACGCTCAGGATCTCGAGGCCGAGGAAGAAGGAGACGAAGTGCGTGCTGGCAGCCATGACCGACGCGCCGAGCGTCGAGCAGAGCAGCAGCACGTAGTATTCTTCCGGCCGCTGGCCACGGCGCTCCCAGTATCCGTAGGACAGCACTGTCACCACCGCACTGACCGCCACGATCAACCCGATGTAGAAGAGCGCAAAGCGGTCCAGCAGAAGCAGCGGCGTGACTTGTCTCGGCTGAGCGGAACGCGTCAGCACGAGAAAGACGAGCGTAAGCAGCAGGCCCGCGAGCGTCAGCCCGGCAGCCGCCGCGTGGCTGCGGAAGTACGCCGCGACCAGCATCACGAAGACAGTGGCCGACGCCAGCACGATGAACGGCAGCATCGGGACCAGGTCACTTGGCGTCATGGGAGGCCTCCTGCGATACGGCCTGCTGCAATCGATGCAACACGGGGCGGGCCGTATCGAGCACGGGTTGCGGGTAAAGCCCCAGCCAGACAATGGTGGCGATCAGCGCCGCCATTACCAGCGACTCGCGGCCCGAGAGGTCGCGCACGTATGGCTTGTCTTCCTGCGAACCGAAGAACGCGCGCTGCATGATCCACAGCGAGTAGATCGTCGCTGCGACAACGCCGAGCGCGGCCACGATTGTCGCCGCGAGGCTTGCCTGGTATACGCCGATCAGGACCAGGAATTCCGCGATGAAGTTCCCAAGCCCGGGAAGGCCCAGCGACGCCATCGCGAACACCATCGCTACACCGCCCATGCGCGGCGCGGAGGTCCAGAAACCGCCCATGCGCCGCAGGTCGCGCGTGTGAATCCGCTGATACAGGCCGCCGACGAGAATGAAGAGCGCGCCCGTCGCGATACCGTGGCAGATCATTTGCATGATCGCGCCTTGAAGCGCCCAGATGTTCCATGCAAACACGCCCAGGAGCACGAAGCCCATGTGGCTGACGCTCGTGTAGGCCACGAGTCGTTTGAGGTCGGTCTGCCCGAACGCGAGCACGGCGCCGTAGATAATGCCGAACGCGCCCAAGGCCAGCGCGACCGGGGTAAACGCGTGCGCGGCGTCGGGGAACAGCGGCATGACGAAGCGAATCAAGCCGTACGCGCCGGTCTTCAACAGTAGTCCGGCGAGGATCACGCTTCCTGCCGTCGGCGCTTCGGTGTGCGCGTCGGGCAGCCAGTTGTGGACCGGCACGACCGGCAGTTTGACGGCGAACGCGACGAAGAACCCGAGCATCAGCCACATGGCCGTGCGCGGCTCGATGCGCGTGCCAAGCAGTTCAAAGTAATCGAAGGTGTATACGCCCGTCTGGCGGCCGTGGATGAAGTACAGGCCGAGGATCGAGAGCAGCATGAGGAGGCCGCTCAGTTGCGTGAAGATGAAGAACTTGATCGAGGCGTAGATCCGGTTCTCGTGGCCCCAAATGATGATAAGGAAATACATCGGGGCGAGCATCATCTCCCAGAAGAAGGAGAAAAGCACAAGGTCCATCGCCGTGAACACGCCGAGGATGCCGGACAGCACCCACAGAAGATTGAAGTGGAAGAAACCGACGCGGTCCTCGATCTCGGTCCAGGAGGCGACAACCGAGATCAGTCCGAGGAACGCCGTCAAGATGCCCATCAACAGGCTGAGCCCGTCCATCGCGAGATGGAATCGGATGCCTAGTTGGGGAATCCATGGCGCGTTCGTTTCGAGAATCCACGTGCCGCCCGTAACCGCGACGCTCGCGTTCCACAGCCGGAGGAGCAGGAAGAGGTCCAGCGCCAGCGCGACCACACATACCCAGCGTGCGAGCGAGACGTTCCGCCGAGATACGAACCACGACAGCAGACCGCCCACGAACGGAATAAAGACGATAGAGGTCAGCATCATAGGAACACCACAATCATCATCGTTACGGCCGCGCCCGCCGCAATGCCCATCATGTACCAGCGCAAACGTCCTGTCTGCAGTTGGCTCAATCCGTAATGGAGCTGCGCCGCGGCCGCCGCCGTGCCGTTGTAGATACTGTCGATGAAATCGTTCTTGTTGAACTCCGCGATGGCCACGAAAGGCCGTACGAACAAGGCGTTGTACACGCAGTCAAATCCCCAGCCCACAAACAGCAGGTGATGGACTTTCTGGCCGAGCGGCGTGGCGGCCAACTTGCGGATGTGCTGCGGACGCCACGCGAACAGGAAGCACGCGATAAGTACTCCGCTCAGCACGGCCGTTTCGGCAATTGCCAGCAAGATAATCTCGGTGGCTTCCGTGGCATGGCCGACCGGCGCCGCCGGGAGCGCGTGGGTCTCCTCGACGAATGAAGTGAAAAGCGTCAGATGCGCCATGATGTGCGGCAACTCGATGAACCCCGCGACGGTGGACAGGATGGCAAGGACCACCAGCGGGATCCGTATGCACCAGCGTGGCCTGCCATGGGGCATGGTCTTAACCTCGCCGAAAAAAGTCATAATGACCATGCGGAACGTGTAAATCGCGGTCATGAACGCGCCCACTACGCCGCAAACCCACAACGCCGTGCCGCCGCGGTGCGACGCGAACACGTCCCACAGGATCAGGTCCTTGCTGTAGAAGCCTGCCGTGAACAGCGGCAGCGACGCCAGCGACATCGCCCCGATCAGGAAAGTCCAGAACACGACCGGCAGATGCTTGCGAAGGCCGCCCATCTTGAACATGTCCTGTTCGTGATGCAACGCGAGAATAACCGCGCCCGCGGCCATGAAGAGCAGCGCCTTGAAGAACGCGTGCGTGACTAGATGGAAGATGCCCGCTGCGTAGGCGCCCACGCCAAGCGCAAGGAACATGTAGCCGATCTGGCTTATCGTCGAATAGGCGAGCACGCGCTTAATATCGCGCTGTGTCAGCGCCGCGCCGCCCGCAAGCAGCAGCGTCGCCGCGCCAATGCACGCCACCGCAAGCTGAACCGGCGGCGCGAGGTCGAATACGACGTGCGTGCGCGCGATGAGGTAGACGCCCGCGGTGACCATCGTTGCCGCGTGGATGAGCGCGCTGACCGGAGTCGGGCCCGCCATGGCGTCCGGCAACCAGACCTGCAAAGGAAGCTGGCCCGACTTGCCGAGCGCTCCGCCCAGCAGCAACGCCGCCGAGAGGATCGCGAGGGTCGAGCCTTCAGGCCATTGCTGCGAGGCGCGGTGCATTAGTTCCTGGATGTCGAGCGTTCCGAGGCGTGTGAACAGCAGGAACAGGCCGATCGCCATCGAGGTGTCGCCGACGCGGGTTACGATAAAGGCCTTGGCTGCGGCGCGCCCATTGGCTGGATTCGAGTACCAGAATCCGATGAGCAGATAGCTGCACAGGCCAACGCCTTCCCAGCCCAGATACAGCAACGGGAGGTTGTCGCCGAGCACGAGCATCAGCATCGAACCGACGAACAGATTCATGTACGCGAAGAACCGGCTGAACGCCGCGTCGTCGGCCATGTATTCGATCGAGTAGATGTGAATCAGAAAGCCGACGACCGTCACCACAAGGCACATCACTACCGACAGAGCGTCGAAGTAGAGCGCGATGTGCGGCGCGAGGCCTCCAACGTCCATCCAGGTCCATAAGGTCAGCGTGTACGAGCCGCCTGGGGGAGGGGCCATGATGAACTTCGTGCCGAGCGTCACGGCGACTGCCGCCGACAACCCGATCGATCCCGCGCCCACGCAGGCCGCACCGCCGCGCGAGAGCCGCCCGCCGCACAGGGCCAGGATCAGGAATCCTGCGAAGGGCAGCGCGGGTATCATCCATAGAAGATTGAACATGGTCATCCTCGTAAATCGCTCGCCACGTCGGTGTCCAGCGTTTTGAAGCGGCTGTAGAACCGCAGGAGCAGCGCCAGGCCCACCGCGACTTCCGCCGCCGCCACGCTAAGAATCATCAGGAACATGACCTGCCCGTCCGCCTGGCCCCAGCGCGATCCCGCCACGATAAACGCGAGGCCCGAAGCGTTCAGCATGATCTCGACGCACATCAACACGTACAGGAGATTCCGCCGCACCAGGAGGCCCGTCAGCCCGAGCACGAACAACAGCGCGGCCAAGATCAGCCCATGTTCCACGGGAACCGCGGCCATCATGCGTCACCTCGTTTCTCGTCGCGGCGGCCCAAGTGATACGCGCCCACGAGGCCTGCCATCAGCAGGATCGATGCGAGTTCGACGGCCATGAGGTACGGCCCGAACAGCGCCATGCTGACTTCTTTCGGGGCAACCGCTTTGGTGCCCGGATGCCACGCATGGCCGCGCAGCACGAACACCAACAGGCCCAGCAGGACCAGCGCCGTCAGCGCCGGGCCTTTCCACATCGAAATATCCAGCCAGCGCCGTTCCTGTGCCGCGGCTTCAGGCCCCAGGTTCAACACCATAATGACGAAGATGAAGAGCACCATGATCGCGCCCGCGTACACCACGACTTCGAGCGCCGCCATGAATGGCGCGCCCAGCACAAAGAACACCAGCGACACTGCCAGCAACGACACGACAAGGTACAGCAGCGAATGCACCGGTTCCTTGCGGGTGATCACCAGCAGAGTCGTAATCACCGCGATTGCCGAGGCGATATAGAAGACCGCCGTCATTAGTTTCTCTCCGCTCCTACCGAGTCGTGATCGTGGTCGTGGTCGTAATCGTAGTCGTTTTCCGTTTCCCGGGCTACGCCATCGCACCGTTCGGTCATCTTTGTCAGCATCGACACGATGCGTACGAGCAAGGCCTTGCCCGGCGCAACGTGGTCTTTCGTGCACCCACCACATACGGTCAATACATCGAGCGTTGCCGCGCTTTCCGTTGCCGAACCGCGCGCGATTTCAAAAAAACGGCGGCGCTCGCCGAGAGACCGCTTGCCGTTGCCTTCCGCGATATTCAGCGGTATCGATTGGCTTGAACGGACCAACTGATCGCGCGCGTTTCGATGTTCGGTGCTCAGTCCGCCCACCAAGCCGGATACGAACGCCACGAACTCGAGGCTCGCGTTATAGACCTCCAGCTTTTCGTGTCCGAATTCCAATGTCAACGATCCTTAGCTCGTTATGAGATTCGATTACGACTACGATCACGACCACGATCACGAACGGCTGTCATCATGGCATCAAGCTCCGAACATCCACCGGAGCCGACTCGTTCTCCGCTTCGCCCTTTGCTTTTCCGCCGATGGCCAGCCCCGCCACGCGATAGAAATTGTATCCCGGGTACTTGCCCGAACCGCTAATGAGCAAGTGCTCCTTCTCGTACACCAGGTTCTGCCGGTTGTACTCGCCCATCTCGAAATCGGGCGTTAGCTGAATCGCGTACGTCGGGCACGCTTCCTCGCACAGACCGCAGAAGATGCAGCGCGAGAAATTGATGCGGAAGAACTTCGGGTACCGGCGTCCGGTTTCGTCCTGCGTGGCTTGCAGAGCAATGCACGCCACCGGACACGCGACCGCGCACAGATAGCACGCGACGCAACGCTCTTCGCCGTCCGGGTCGCGGCTCAGAATGATCCGGCCGCGCCAGCGTGGCGGCAGTTGCGGTTTCTCATCCGGATACTGGACGGTGACCCGCCGGTGGAAGGTGTGCGTGAGCACCACCCACATCGTCCGAAACGCGCTCCACATCCGATCTATGAACTCCTTGGTTAAGGGTTGTTCGCCATAAGCACGACGGCGCCCGTCACGATCAGATTGATCAGCGACAAAGGCAGCATCACTTTCCAGCCCAACGCAATGAGCTGGTCATAGCGCGTCCGCGGCAGCGCGGCGCGCAGCAGGATAAACCCGCAAATGAAGAACATGACTTTCAGCGCAAACCAAATCACCGGAGGCAGGAACGGGCCGATGAACGGCAGCCCATACCATCCGCCAAAGAACAGCGCGACGATCATGCACGAGATCAGGCTGATCCCGAGATACTCGCCCACGAAGAACATCCCGAACTTCATACCAGAATACTCGGAGTGGAACCCGGCGATAAGTTCGCTTTCGGCCTCGGGCAGATCGAAGGGAATGCGGTGAGTCTCGGCAAGCCCGGCGATGCAGAACACCACCAGTCCGAGGCACTGCGGGACGCAGTACCACATGGAATGCTGCGCCTCAACAATCTCGCGTATGTTGAACGATCCCGCCATCAAGACCACGCCCATGATCGACAGGCCCATGAAGACTTCGTAACCGAGCATCTGCGCGCTTGCGCGCAAACCGCCCAACAGGGAGTACTTGTTGTTCGAGGCCCATCCGGCCAGCGCCAGGCTGTACACGCCCAGAGAGGACATACCCAGGAAGAACAACAGGCCGATGTTCAGGTCAGCCACGAGCACGCCAGGCCCGAACGGGACGATCGCGAAGGACATCAGCACCGTGAACACGATG
Source organism: uncultured Nitrospiraceae bacterium (assembly GCA_964402555.1). Lineage (GTDB taxonomy): Bacteria > Hydrogenedentota > Hydrogenedentia > Hydrogenedentales > SLHB01 > CAYOCT01. Next base: position 142,209 of record CAYOCT010000008.1, read on the forward strand.
ATTGCGGGCGCGATAATGAACACCGGCTTGTCAGCAAACGGCGGAATCCAGTCCTCTTTCGTGAAGATCTTGACCATGTCCGCGATCGGTTGCAGCAGCCCGAATGGGCCTACGCGGTTCGGTCCGAACCGGTCTTGCCACAACGCCAGCAACCGCCGTTCGAGCCAGATCAGCACCGACGCCATGTTCAGGAACACGAACAGGACGCCCACGACCACGATCAACGGCCATGCGACCGGCTCGATCTGGCGCCAAAGATCCGTGAGCATCATTCAAACCCTCTCGCGATAGCGCCCCACGCGGGCACACCCCACTCGGGCAATCCCGGCAGGCCCACCGGCAGGCCGGCCACGCCATGCGGCAGGCTCGGCTTAATCGCAACAGGCAACCGATATACCGTGTTGAACAACAACACCTCAATCGGTTCGCCGTCCGCCACGCGCAAGGTTGCCGCATCTTCGGAGTTGATGGCGACATAGGGCGCGGGCGCGCGTTCCGCGACCGGCGGCGACTGCATACTCCATTCTTCCGAGCCGAAAATGTGAAAGAGGGGGATAATCCAACGTTCTTCCTCGCGCGCATCGAAGGGCTGCGGAACGCCATCCGAGCCGAACGCGGCTTCTCCGTCCCTGGATTGAAGCAAGAGTGCGCCAGGGTCGCCGCCACGTAATGGCCCGCCGATTTCCTCCTGGAACTTGTTGAGTCCTTGCACCGAATTCCAGCCGGGGCTCCAATACGACGGAATGACCCCGCCCGGCACCTGCCCGCGGTACCCTTCCATCGAAAACGTGAACGGCGAATCCGGGTCCTCGGGGATCTTCGGTTCGCTCACGCCGAGGTGGGCGCGCATCGCCGTGCGCCCGCTGAACCGATGCGCCTGGCGTGGCAGACGCAATCCGCTGAAGCGCGTCGACGATGCCGGCGCGGCCTCGCGAACCGCGGCCAGTTGCGGCAACTCAGCAGCCATCGCTTCCAGCACATCGTCGATCGTCTTCCACGGCTTGCCCTGCATTTCGCCTAGCCAGCGCCAGCCTTCTTGCACGTCGTCGCCCGGCACGTAGGTCTGGATGAAGCGTTGCGCGCGGCCCTCGTTGTTGACCAGCGTGCCATCGCCTTCCGGAAATGCCGCCGTCGGCAAGATGACATCCGCCTGGCGCGAGGTGTCTTGCCACGAATGGTCGAGCGCGATCAGGTGCTTCGCGCGGCCCAGCAGCGTGGCGACGCGTTCGCGATCCGCGCGCCGGAACAGGTCGTTCTCTAGAACGACCATCGCCTCGGGGGCGGAATCGCCTTGCGGCGCTTCGAGTAAATCGTCAAGACAACGCGCTGCCATTAAGCGCGCGCCGACCGAGTTGCATTCGGACGCGGTAAGGCTAAGAAATGCAGGACGCTCCGGCTTGTTCAGTGCATGGGCGATGCAACCGGCCGCCTTGATCAGCGCCTCGTTGCCGCACGACGGCCCAGAGATAACGAGCGGCTTCTTGGCCGCGCTCAACGCGTTCGCGATCCGTTCGGCGAGCGCGCGAACGTCATCCGCCAGATCCGCCACGGACGGCGCGCGCGAATCGAGCAGGTGCGCGACAGCATAGCCAAGCCGCGCCAAATCGTCCGGAGCCGCATAATGAGATTCCGTCGCGATGGTATCGAGTCTGGTCGCGCACGGCGTGGCCACGAACATCGGACTGCGCGCATCTTGCACAAGCTCGCGCACGGGGGCGTCGTTCCACTCCGGGATGCCCAGCTTCTCGGCTTTCGCCATAGGCGCTCGCCGCGAGGCCTGTTTCAGTTGAAGCGCGATCCGCGGAGCGGTATTCGTCACGTCTTCGCCCAGGACCAGTACCGCGTCCGCCTCGCCCATATCGCGCAGTGTGGCGATCGCGGCCGGACCCGATTGCATCGTTTCGATCGCGGCGGAGACAAGCTGCCATTCGCGGCGGCCCATGCCCATGTAGAACCGGTCCGGTCCCACGAGCGCGCGCAACGCAAAGTTGGACTCGAGTGATGCGCGCGGCGAACCGACGCCGATCATCGTGCCGGAAGGGATCGCTTTCAATTGCGCGAGCAGCTCCGCTTTCTTCGCGGGAAGGAAGCGCGCTTCTGGCTGGCCACCGCATCCCGGGGCGCGGAATCCTGAACCCGACTTGCAGAGCGCCTGCTTGATACGGTCCGCGCTGTTGACGAACTCGTAGCCGTAACGTCCGCGGTCGCAGAGGAAGTACCCGTTCACCTCGCCGTGATAGCGGTTGCGGACACGCCTAAGATTGCCGTAGCGCTCGCCCGGGGTGATGTTGCATCCCAGCCCGCAGTGCACGCACACCGACGGCGACGTCTGCAAGTCCCACGAGCGGGTGTAATGCTCGCGATAGGTCTTGTCCGTAAACACGCCCGTCGGGCATATCTCGACAAGATTGCCGCTGAATTCGTTTTCGAGGACACCTTCCGCGTGGCGTCCGAAATAAACGTTGTCATGGCTGGCGAACGCGCCGAAATCGGTTCCGCCCGCGTAGTCGCAATAGAACCGCACGCACCGGTAGCATTGGATGCACCGGTTCATTTCGTGATTCAAAAACGGCCCGAGGTACTGGTTGATGTGCGTGCGCTTCTTGAACCGGTACCGGCGGTAGTTGTGGCCCGACATCGTGGTCATATCCTGAAGGTGGCACTCGCCGCCTTCGTCGCAGACCGGGCAGTCATGCGGATGATTCGTCATCATCCATTCGATGACGGTCGCGCGGAACGATCGGACCTCGTCGTCGTCGATCGAGATCCGCATGCCTTCCGTAACAGGCGTCATGCACGACATGACGATGCGGCCGCGCGTATCGTTCTCGTCCTTGAACTGCTTGACCGCGCACTGCCTGCAAGCGCCGACCGAACCCATCGCGGGATGCCAGCAGAAGTACGGGATGTCGAATCCCAGGTTGAGACAGGCATGGAGCAGATTCTGCCCGTCTTTAACCTGGTAAGGCTCATTATCGATATATATAGTCGCCATCAGTGACTCACTGAGTGGCCAGTGGCCAGTGGCCAGTGGCCAGTCGTTTTCAACCCGATGAATGTTGCTCCAAGGAGCGAATTAGTCCGTTCAGTAAACGCCCGACCTCTTTGGTCAAATCGTCGAAGCGCTGCAAATCGTTCTCCTGGACAAAGCCCAGGTTTCCTGCGATAACCAACTGCGATTCAACTTCGCATAGCGAACCGCGCGCGTGGCCCAGAAACAACTTGAATTCGCCCGTCGACGACCGGCCTTGGCCTTCCGCGATATTGCTCGGAACCGAAACCGCCGCGCGCCGCAACTGCGATACCAGTCCAAATCGTTCTTCCGTGGGAAAGCTTGCCGTTACCCGGTGGATATCCGTAACAAGCTCTATCGCTTTCTGCCACACAATCAATTCCTTGTAGTGCTTGACCATGTTTCAAGCCGTTTCAAAACTGGCCACTGATCACTGGCCACTGATCACTTTCTCCAGGGACACCGCTTCTCGCGGATATGCGCGACGAAGTCCTCGCGAAAATGCTTCAACGCGCTTCCCAGTGGCGCTACCGCTCCGGGCGCCAGGGCGCAGAACGTCAGGCCCGGTCCGAGAAGCTGGACGTGCCGCTCAATGACTTCGATGTCGTCATCCTGGCCTTCGCCGGATTCGAGCGCCGTGAGCGCCTTGACCACCCATGGCAGGCCTTCGCGGCACGGCGTGCACCAGCCGCAGGACTCGTGCGCGAAAAACTTGATCAGGCTCAGCACCATGCCGACCGGGCAGGTTTCGTTATCGAGAATAATCATCGTGCCGGTGCCCATGCGGCTGCCCACCTGTTGCACCGTGTCGAAATCCATTTGCAGATCGAGATGTTCCTCGGTCAGGAAATCCGTCGACGCGCCGCCGGGGATGATGCCGCGCAACCGCAATCCGTCGCGCAACCCGCCCGCGTGTTCTTCGAGGATCTCGCGGATGGTCGTTCCCATCGGGAGCTCCCACGTGCCCGGACGCTTCACTTTGCCGCTGACGCCGAACAGCTTCGTGCCGCCGTTCTTTGTCCGGCTAAGTTGCTTGAACCAGTCCGCGCCGTGGTTGACGATGTGGGGGACGTTGCAGAGGGTCTCGACGTTGTTGACCACCGTCGGTTTGCCCCACAGCCCGCTCTGTTGCGGGAAAGGCGGTTTCGTGCGCGGGTTGCCGCGCTTGCCTTCGAGCGCGTTGAGCAGCGCCGTTTCTTCTCCGCAGATGTAGCGCCCGCCGCTCAAGTGCAGCCGTAGGTCCAAACTGAATCCCGAGCCGAGGATGTTCGTGCCGAGATAGCCCTTTTCCCGGGCCTCTGCGATAGCCTTATTCAAACGCTCCGCCGCGACGATGTACTCGCCGCGCAGGAAGATGTAGGCGATTTCCGCGCCGATGGCGTACGACGCGAGGAGGATACCCTCGACCATCGAGTGGGGATCGCCTTCAAGGACCAGCCGGTCTTTGAACGTGCCCGGCTCCATTTCGTCCGCATTGACCACGAGGTACTTCGGGCGCGGCGCGTCGGCGCCCATCGGGATCAGACGCCACTTTACGCCCGTGGGGAAGCCCGCGCCGCCGCGGCCGCGCAGGTTGGCCGTCGCGACAAGCTCGGTCACTTCCGCTTGCGCCATGTGCTTGAGCGCTTTGGCGGCGGCCTGGTAGCCGCCGTTCCGCTCATAGTCCAGGATCGAAGGCGGCGCCATCCGCGGCTGAATGTTCCTCGTTAGCGGTCGTTCCGACAAAATAGATCCCTGCCTTTGCTGGAGTTCGGTCTTGCGTTGGTTTCTTTCCGTCGAGGGCTGCGGTACGACAGCCTCCCAGCCCGCACGAGCGCGGGTATTGTGGCAAAGTTCCGACTCAAGAAGCAAGGCGGGCGTTTTTGCTTCGATAGGTCTCGGAAGGTAAACCCTTGCGCGCGTCTAGTTGCAGGCACTAGAATGAGCCAAAGTGGTTGGGCATGGTTGGATGTCGACTGAAGCGGAGGAGTGTTTTCATGGACACAAAGACAGGGTATGGGGTTTCAAGGCGAATGTTCTTGGCAGGCATGGGGGCGGCGGTCGCGGCGCCGTACATCATTCCGAGTTCGGCCTTGGGCGCGGACGGCGCTACGGCGCCAAGCAACCGGGTCAATATCGGCGTCGTAGGTACGGGCAGCCAGGCAGGAGGGCTGACCAAGAACGCCATGGCCCACGACAACGTGCGTGTGATCGCACTATGCGATGTCGATAAAGGACGCCTCGCCGAGGCGAAGAAAGTTGTCGACGAGAACTACGGTAATTCCGATTGCCAGACGCATTCCGATTATCGCGAACTGCTGGCGCGCAAAGATATCGACGCGGTAATCGTCGCGACGCCGGATCACTGGCACGCGCTTGTGTGCGTCGAAGCGGCGCGGCGCGGCAAAGACATCTATTGTGAAAAACCGTTGACGTGGTCGCTTGGCGAGGGCAAAGCCGTCGTGAAAGCGGTAGAAGAAAACAAGCGTATCTTCCAGGTCGGCAGCATGCAGCGGTCGAGCGTGACGTTCAAACTCGCGTGTGAACTCGTGCGCAACGGATACATCGGCCGCGTCAAGCGGATCCTTGTGAGCCTGCCGGACTTCGGCAACGCCCTTTGGGTGGACGAGTTCCCGAAGGCGCCCGCGGAGTTGGATTGGGAGTTCTATGTCGGCCCGGCTACGTGGACGCCATACCATCCCAAGCGCTGCCACTGGGACTGGCGCTGGTGGATGGCGTTTGGCGGCGGGCAGATGATGGACTGGATCGGCCATCACGCCGACATCGCGCACATGGCCATGGATTGGGACCATACAGGCCCAATCGAAGTCGAAGGGCAGCGTTGGGAATTCGGCAAGGAACGCAACAACCTGTATGACGCGCCGGCGCGGTACCAGTTCACGTGCAAGTACAAGGGCGGCGTCACCATGACCGTCGCCAACCAGAGCGACATGCCCGCCGAATGGGCGAATCCGGGCCAGCTCGGAACGATGTTCTTCGGCGAGGGAGGCAAGTGGGTCTACATCGATCGCAGCGGCATCAAGGCGAGCGACAAAGCCCTGATCAAGACCGAGTTCAAGAAGAACGATTTCCGGTTCCGCAAGGAACGCAACCACATGACCGATTTCATCAACGGCGTCACCACGCGCGAGCAATGCATCGCGCCGGTCAATGCCGGACACCGTTCGGCGTCGGTCGGGCATCTCGGCAAGATCGCCTGCACGCTCGGCGCGAAGTTCAAGTGGGACCCGCGCAAAGAAGAGATTACGGACAACCCGGCCCTGAACGGCCTGCTCATGCGGAAGTATCGCGGCGACTGGACACTTACCGCGTAGCCTAGTTTGACGACGATATCCCGGGCGCCCCGCGGGCTTTGGCCTGCGGGGCGTTCGTCTATAGGCGCTGCATCGTGTACAGGTGCACTCGCGCCGCGCGGCTTGCTTCGCGCAGCGTGCGCAGGTCCGACAAGGCTTTGGCCGCACCGCACGCGTTTTGTAGCGGCGAGAGGTAGATCTGGCCGCGAAACTGGGTTTCACGCAGGGCCTCTGCGACGCTTTCGACTTCGTACTCCTCGCCACAGATGAAGTTGCCCGAAATGCGGACCTTCGCGCGTGTCGCGTTGATGTCGCAGGCGCGACGCATACCGGCGAGCACGTCTTCGCGTGTCAAGCGCTTGCGGAGCCGATCGAGGGCATCCTGCGTCACGGCCTCCCAGCCCACGTTGACGTACACCTGCTCAAAGGGCAACGCATCGAGCATACCGATGGTGGCGTCCGGAAGCGCGCAGAGCGTCGCGTTAGTCGCGAAGAGAAACAACGCCGACCCTGCGTGGTACGAAGCGCCGCATTGGAACGTCTCGAAGGCGCGCCGTGCCGCGTACTCGACCCATGGCGAGACGAGCGCGTCGCACTCGCCCAGAACGACCGCGTTGTAGTTGTACAGATCCTCGCCGTAGATTCGCGAGAGCGTTTCGATTTGCGTGTCGACATCCTCGCGGCTGCGTATCGCGAACGGCGCTTCGCTCCGCGCCGTACAAAACCCGCAGGCATTCGCGCAACCGTCCATGACCTTGATGAGAAGCACTTGATAGTCCACGTTAAGCGTGTCGGGAGGAAGCACGGGCATGCCTCCATGCACAGTGCGCAGGTCGTCCGCTATCCGCTGCAACGCATTCCGATCATGCCGCGCGACTTTCGCGAGAAATGCCCTCAGCCGCTGCGCGTCCTCGGGCGCGCAGGCCGGCTCGATTTCAGGCGGCCGCTCCACGTACACGCCCGCAATCTCGATCAGCGCGTCCAACCTATCGAAGGCGCGTGCGACGTGCTGCTCCTGCAGACCGCTGTGCCCTTTCAACATCGGCAGATCGGTACGCCCGTTGATAGCCCATGCCGTATCGCCGATGAGTCCCGAGGGTTCCGGGATAGGTCCCGGCCGCCAAATCTTGTCGTAATAGATCCAGTCGTTCGCCATCGTCCGCTGCAGCCAGTCCCAACTGTAGGGCGACTCGAATCCGTCGATGCGATGGATGCGTCCTTCCAAGTCGAAATGGAACACGAGCCCCGCAAACCGGATCATCACCGGCTTGCCGATCCAGTCGATCACGCCCGAGCGTTTGAAATGGCGATCACCGTTGCGGTCGAACAGGACGTCGATTTGTCCGGCGTGCAGTGACTTCATCAGGATACTTCTCGGTTTGAGTTGCAGCGTCAGGCCTGCATCGCCGCGATGTCAATGGTCAAGGACGTGCTCCGTCTTGAAGGGGGCGGGTCCTGGAGTCCGTCGTACAGTGCCACGAAGGCCGCGCGGCTCTTGCCCAGCCTTCGCTCGACAAACATGCGCAGGTCCTTCTCCGTCGACCATGTCATGCTGGTAGGCTGTATGCCTTTGGACTCCCATTTCCGCACGGCGACGTGCGAGACACCGAAATGTTTTCCGAATTCGGCCAGCGTCATGCCGAAGTGCCTCCGAATGAACTTCACCTCGGCGCCCGTCAGGCGCGAAGATTTGTGGGGCAACTTTCGCAGAAGTGTCCTCTCGAGATCCTTGTAGTCGATGAGGGGAATGGCGTTGTCGCCGCGTCCCGCGATGGCGATGTTGGTCAGCACTACCGGAAAGCCAAAACTGTGGCACGTGAAGCGTTTAGCGATCCGTTTGGGCATGTCCTTGACGTTCACAGCGAACCCTCCAGATGGATGGCGGTGATCACGAGAACTCCGTCATCCGCTAGCGCGGCCACGATGCGCAGCGTCCGGGGATCGTCCTGGGGCGATCCGCGAAACGCATACTTCCACGTGGCAAACGCTTCATCGTACTCGTCCTTGCGTTTCTCGTGCGTGCCTGTCCGCAAGATATCCCAGATGTCATGCGTAGTGATGCCGCGCTCGCGCATGCGTTTCTGGGCGTGCCGCGTCTCGAGATAGTGTCCCGCATCCAGCATCCTGCGGATGGCGGCTCGCACGTTTTAGCGTTTGCCGGGCCTTTTAGTCATTGTAACTCAGTTACACTCTTCCCGCAAGTCCGTCCGAACGTCTTGTATCTAATACCTTCCCTCTTCGACCGCAGTCTCGATGAACGTGATGTAGTTAGCTTCGGTCTTTGCGGCGAGTGGCGTATTGATGGGGCCGGCCGTGGGCAGGATGATGTAGCCGCCGCCGGCCTTGGCCGCGCGCATGCAGTTCCGTACGGCCTGGGCGACTTCCGATTCCGAGCCGTGTTCGAGGAGTTTCAGTTGGAGATTGCCGCAGAGGCACACGCGATCGCCAATGCGACGTTTGATATCGGCCAATTCGATATCGCCGTCCGGCGGCGCTTCGCATGGATCGATCGCGTCCGATCCGGTGGCCGCGATCATGTCGAGTACCTGCCCGACCCGGCCATGGCAGTGGAACCGCACGAGCGCGCCTTTGGCATGCAGCAAATCCACCATTTCTTTCACGTAGGGTGTGACGAATCGGTCGAACAATTCAGGGGGAAGGTACGGCGGCGTTGCGTATTCGGGGCCGCACACGCGGTAGAGGTGCGAGACGTTCACCTCAAGACTCCGGCGTAGGTTCTCCATGCAGCGTGCATGAAAGATGTCGACTGTCCTCGCGAAGTGCTCCGTTTCCGACAGCGCCCATACCGTGTACTGGCCGAACTCCATCAGGTCCGCAGCCATCCACAACGGATCGGCCATGCTGTCCATGATAATGCCCCGGTCGCCCAGTTCCGCGTCGATCCGCGCGCGGTCCGACGCGTCATATGTGACCGGCACGTACGGCACCGACAGCGCCTTGTCGACATCCTCGACGCTCTTGCACCAATGCTCGATGGTCCACGTCGTGTGGATGTTGTCGAAGACTTTGCTCACATGCGTCAGATCGCCTTTTGGCGTGTGCGCCGTCCGATAGTAAATCGTGGCGTTGTCTTCTCGTTCCTCACGCACGTCGATCTCAAGCGGGAAAGCCGATTGCAGGAACCGGCTGTCGGAACCGGGACCCCACATGGCCAGGCAGTCGGTCTTCTCGCGAATGACCTGCATCAGCCGCGCGTACGAGGGATCGTTGTTCTCGAAGGCGCGGCTGTTGTAACCGACCAGTTCGTACGTCGAGATTGGGACGCGGTCGGCGACGCCGCATTGCAGGGTTGTGAGGATGCGTTCTTTGGAGGTCATAGGGCGTCCTTCCGCACTACTATCTGTCATCTTCCATCAGCTTTTCGAAGAAATGGTGTGCAAGTTTACTGGTCACAAGCACTAATATCGGACTGCGGGCGAGTTCAGGCTTCATCCTTCAGCCCTCATCCTTCATCCTTTGACCGTTTATCATTCATCACTTATCGTTTAGACTTTCATTTTTCCATCTCTTTGGTTGCGGCTCTGCCGCGCTGTGCATGTCGATGCGGGGAGTCTACGGACATCGGGCGCGCGGCTTCAACTGCGCAAGCGCTGGACACACGGCTGGGCCTTGGCTTATGGTTGGGAAGAGTAGCCAAAACGGTGGAGGGCGATAGGATCCTGTCAAGCCATTTGCTAATCTTACCGGGAGGGTCCTCGTCGCGCCATTTGCG
>CAYOCT010000009.1:0-151668 GCA_964402555.1 uncultured Nitrospiraceae bacterium
TCAAGGAAGCGGCGCCAGCGCTTTCCGAGCTGCTCGACGACTTCGATTTCCTGAGCCCGGGCGACCGGAGCCGGGCGCTGGCGTCGTTCATCACACCCGCGCTACGGTTGGGCGGCATGCTCAACCTCGTTCCATGCGACGTGGCCGAGGCCAATGCCAGTCAGTCCGGCAAGACCTACCGGCAGAAGGTGGTTGCGGCCATCTACAACGAGACGCCGCGGCTTGTCACACAGCGGCAGATGGGCGGGGTCGGTTCCTTCGATGAATCGCTCTCGGCGCGGCTGTCCGAAGGCCGCCCGTTCATCCAGATGGACAACCTGCGCGGCAAACTCGATTCGCCGAACCTTGAAGCATTCATGACCTCGGAGCGGGCCTTCCCGGTCCGCGTGCCGCACCGAGGCGAGATGATGATTGACCCGTCGCGGTTCTTCATCTTCGTGTCGTCCAACGGTTTCGAGACCACGCGCGACTTCGCCAACCGCTCGTCCATCATCCGTATCCGCAAGCGGCCGCAGTCCGCATCGTTTCGCGCGTACCCCGAAGGCGACCTGCTTGCCCACGTGCGAGCCCGGCAACCGTATTATCTGGGATGCGTGTTCGCCGTTGTCCGGGCGTGGCTGGCCGAGGGCAGGCCCCGGACGCGGGAGTCCCGGCACGATTTCCGGGACTGGGCTTGCGCGCTCGACTGGATTGTCCAGAATCTGCTGAAGGCCGCGCCGCTCATGGACGGCCACGGCGATGCACGCGAACGCGTCAGCGACCCGGGCAAGGGGTTCATCCGCACGATGGCCGCGCTCATCGAGGCGCGAGGCAGGCTCGGGCAGGAATTGACGGCATCGGAGCTCTATGAGCTTGCCGAGGAAAACGACATCCCCATTCCGGGCCTCAAACTCTGGAACGAGGAACACGGAAGACGGCGTATCGGAACCGTACTCGCGCGAGTCTTCGATGGAGCGAGCAGTGTCGAAATCGAGGACTACCGCATTGTGAGCGGGTTCAAGAATGTCTGGCGGCAGCAATACGCCGACCACAAGGCGCTCAAGTGCTATACCTTCGAGCGCATTGATGCTCCCGGACAGCCCGGCAAGGCCGCCCCGGAGCATCTTGACTGCGAAGAGGATGAGGAGGATCTGCTCCCGTTCTAACATCTCCGACCCATTCCCGGTCGTCACTTGACCACTATGGCCGGATCGCGACCCCGCGCCTTATTGATGCCTTTCCCTCCCAGCGACACGCCTTCCATATCCTTCTTCTGCGCTCCCTCTACTCTTCAGGGGAATTTCACCCACATCTACTGAGTCTCGCCGTGTCTTTCGCTGCCTTCACGCGGTGTTCTCAATGCTTGATCTCGGCCTCGGCAACGCCTTTTGCTGTAAGCCACATAACGACAAGCCCTTACGCATTTTCCCCGCAAGATTCACCCACCCCAGCCACCCAACCACCCAATGGGTAGAACTCTCTACAAATCGTAATATGAGACGAGTTCATATTACGATTTCAAGGAAGTTATAGGCGTTGGGTGGTTGGGTGGCAGGGTGGCTCCATTCCAAGTCCGGCCTTCGTCAGTCTCGCCGTCGCGCCGGTAAGTAACCCTCGGAAGAAACATAAAGCCCCTCTTCCGAGGAGAATGCCATGACGGCGACACATACCGGCGGTCCCTACTTCGCATCGACCGCCCTCGAACTGCATCAGGCCGGACTGCGGGATGACGACCCGCGAGACATCTTCATCGGCGACGTCTGCTACCGGCGTGTGGACCCCGAGTATTTCGCGTGGCTTCGCGGCAGAATGGAATCCGCGCGGCGGCGATTCGAGGCAGGCGTTCTCTCGAAAACCGCATGGGACGAACTGCGCTCCCGTTTCAACAGGTTGCAGGAATGGGCCATCGGACAATATGGCCACGCCGCGCTCAAGGCGGTCATCCGCGCATTCAACCCGGCCAGCTACATACCACCAGCCAATCGCAAACCGGAACCGGAGGCGGGGCCAAAGCCGTTCCGGTTCCCCAAGGAAGGCGATTACCGTTTCGAGCGCACCATTGCTCCCGATGCATTGGCGAAGGTGGACGCCATCCGCGAACAGGCCCAGGCGCTCGGATGGTCCGAGGCGCGGCTCTATCAGAACCGGGGACGGTTCGTATTCCCCTGCGGTCAGGACTGGGGTCTCGTATGTTTCGTTGGGCCAAAGGATGCGCTGGGCGTAATCACGGAAACGCACATCGAGATCGTCCACGACTGGAACGGCGCCCGTAACACGCTTCGCTTCGCCAACGAGGACGTGTGGCCGCCGCGCATCCCGAAGGAGACCGTTGCGGTATGACGACCTCCTACGCAAACGCGCGCGATATTCTGCCGCCGGATCTGCTGGCCGAAGTGCAGAAGCATTGCACCGGCCTCGTATGGATTCCCTCGCCCAAGACCTTCCTGCGAGAACGGCGGCAACTCATTCTCACCCTGCGAGGCGAAGGCGTGCCCACGAAGGAGATTGCACGCTTGGCGGGCATCACAACGCGGCGCGTGAACCAGATTCTTGCCGGGGAACCGCGCTGATTTCCGTCAGTTCGGCGGCGGCTCCGGTATGTAACCCGTAGCGAATGTTTATCGCTGTTTTCGTCTCCCGCCCCGAAAGCCAAAGGGACAGAACAATTTACGCTGGGAATTGCCTTGAACCGAGTTGAAAAAGCCGACATCAAGAAATGGCGCCAGAACGAAGGTGAGGCCGCGCCGAAGAAAGGCGCCGGGGCGCCCCAGGGCAACCTCAACACAATGAAGCACGGCATCTTCGCGAACAAGTGCCTCAACGCCGAGGAGCGCGAATCCTTCGATGAGCTAATCGAGCGGCTCTACCAGGACTTCGAGTTCAACAAGTCCAGCGACTTCCTGCAACTTGAGCTCGTGGCCATCTACTCAGTGAAGCTGATGCGCGCCCAGGTCGAAGGGAACGTGGATGCGGCCCAGAAGCTGGACCAGATGATCCGCGCGCACATGAAGGATCTCAAGGCTACGAAGATCGCCCGCGAGGGTGACCAGCCTCGGGGACCGCAGACGACACCGGCGGATTGGGCGACGGAACTCCTGGAGAAGACCGGCGCCAAGCCAGGCGCCAAGGCGGCGAAGACAGAGCGCCCGCGGAAAAACGTGAAAAAAAGGTCGGATAACTCCGTGCCGCCCGATCCGGAAGACCCCGTAAACAGCGGCGATCCTGAGGCGGACGATGCGTGAGAGGTCGCATAAGACGTGTTCCAGGAAACCTTTCCTGGCTATTCCTTCCCGCCGTTGCTTGGTCGTTTGTGTTCTTCGGCGGGGACTGTGAGGACTGTGATCGTGACTGTCACGAATGATTGCGCGCGAAGAGAGATGCGCTCCACGAGGGAGCGCGGGAATGCGGGCCGGGACTCAGAGGCGTTCGAGCGCCTCTTCGAGCCGGCCGTCAACGAGGTGGGTGTAGATCTCGGTCGTCGCGATGTCGCGATGACCGAGGGCGCGCTGGACCACGAGCAGGTCCGAGGTCGCGTCGTAGAGATGGGTCGCGAAGGTATGGCGCAGGCCGTGCGGCGAGAGCCGCTTGCCGATGCCCGCGCGTACCAGCCAGTCCTCGAGGCGGCGGGCCACTTGGCGCGGCGTGATGCGCGTGCCGCGGTTGGACAGGAACAAGGCGCGCTCCTCGGCGGACGCCAGACGCCGCCGCTCGTTGAGCCAGGCGCGCAGCAATGAACGGAGGTCGGTCTTGAGAAACTTTACTTGGCAGATGTTTCCCTTGGCGCGGACACGCAGGTGTTTCGCGTCAAGGTCCACGTCGTCCAGGTCGAGGCCGACCAGTTCGCCGAGCCGGATGCCCGTGCCGAGCAGCACTTCGAAGATGACACGGTCGCGCCGGTCCGCCGGGGCGTTGTGTCCCCGGAGTTCCTTGAGCAGCTTTCGCTTCTCCGCCTGGGTCAGAAAGCTCGGTGGCTTGCGCGGCAACCGTTTGAGGCGGAGACTGCGCGCCGGGTTCTCGGCCACGAGGCCATTGTCTCTGGCCCAAGCGAAGAATGCCTTGACCGCCGCCTTCAGCCGGTGCAGCGAGGCTGCGGACCGTTGGCCCCGGGCGGTGTTCACAATGGCCGGGGCCGCGAGCGCCTGGTCGAGCAGGCCGGGCGTCACGTCCGCGAGGGTGAGCACGGGCCGCAACGATTCGAGCGTCTCGAAGACCCGGGCGAGGTCGCGCTGGTACGCGCTGACGGTGTGCTTCGAGCGGCTGTCCACCGTGAGCTTCGTCAGGAACGCTTCGAGGTGGTCCGCCAGCCTTGTGCGCCGGGGCGCGAGCGGAATGATGGCCGCGTTACTGCTGGCCGTCATCGTCCTGCCCCTTCACCCGGCTGTGGCCCATGGGCGTGTCCTTGGGAAGCGGCAGGTCGGCAAGCTGGCCGGTCTCCTTCGCCCACACAAGGAACATGCGGAAGACGCGGACCGTCTTGTCCAGCGTGGGCTTGGCGCGTTCCCGGCCCGTGGGCAGCTTGAGGAGCGTATCGGACTTGAAAAACTTGCCGACCTGCGGCGTCCGGATGCTGCTTATCTTCTTGTCCCCGCCGAAGAAGGCCTCGACGATTTCCAGATCCTTGCTGTACGTGTACAGCGTCCGCTCCTTCTTGCCCTGTTCGCGGAGGTGGCCGAGGAAGGCTTCGGCGGCTTCGTGGATGGTGTGCTCTGGCATGGTGGGATTCCTTTCTCTCATTGGGTTTCCGGTTGCTTGCCACGGGCGGCTTCGCCCGCGGCATACACATACACGCTTGGTTTTCGGGGCAAAGTCAAGGGTTTCCGGGAGAAACATCGGTGCGGCCTTCGGGCCGCGAAACAGGAGGTATGAACGTGCGAAGACTATTGGAAGGAATGATCGTTGTTGCCGCGGCGGCCCTGGCGGGCTGTGCGACGACGCAACCGCCGGAGCGCATCCAGAGCGCCATCGCCACGATGAACCGGCACATGCCGGAGTATGTCGAGGAGGCCAACGCGGCGCTGGAGGCCGGCGGCCATCCTGATGCGGAGCGGCTCACCGGCATGGGCACGCGTCTGCGCGACGGCCTGGCCACCCTCGACCGGTGGGCGCAAGGCGAAGCGGAAGGCGAGGCGGAAGGAGAAACGGAAGGCGAGGCGGAAGGAGAAACGGAATGAAAGAAATCCTTCGCGAACATGAAGCTGCCGTGCGCCAAGCCGGGCAGGCCTTGGCCGAGATCGGAAAGGAACTCGCCTCGGGCCATATCGAGGCTGCCTTGGCGCAGCTCGCGGCCACGCCGCAGAAGTACCCTGAGTGGGATGAGCTTGACCAGGCCACGGCGGATATCGCGGCCGTGATACGCGACCGCGAGGGCATGCTGGCCGTCCAACAGATCCTGGGCGACCTCGCGGGAACAATCATCAACGGCGCATTGCGGGCCGCTCAGATCTGATGGCGTCTCTCTCGGCACAGGAAAAGCGCCTTGCGGAAACGCTGGCGAGTCCCCTGCGGTGGGGCCAGGCATACCTTGCGAACCGGGATGGTTCGCCGAGGGAGTACTGGCCCCATCAGCGGGAGGACCTCCTGTGTCCGGGCCGGAACATTATCCACCTCGACGGCCGGGCCGTTGGAAAGACCATAAACCTCACGACACAGGTGCTGCACTTCGCCTTCATCACGCGCGGCGGGCAGGGACTCATCGCCGCGCCGCATCAGGGACATCTCGATACGGTTATCGAGGAGATTGAGTTCCAGCTTGACCACAACGATGACCTGATGAACAGCATCGCGATCACGAAGTACGGCAAGCCAAAGATTCATCGGAAGCCGTACTTCCGGCTGGAATTCACCAACGGCAGTATCCTGTACTTCCGGCCGGCGGGCGCGTATGGCGATGCGTTCCGGTCGTTGCACGTGGACCGTATCTGGGTGGATGAGGCGGCCTGGCTTTCCGAGAAGGCGTGGAAGGCGTTGCGGCAATGCCTCAATCCCGACGGGACGCTGCGCATCTATTCGACACCGAACGGTCTGCGTAACACCACCTATTACCGGCTGACGCTCTCCGAGCAGTTCACGGTGTTCCGGTGGCCGTCTTGGCTGAACCCTCTCTGGAACGACGAACGAGAAGCGGAACTCCTCGAATTCTACGGCGGGCGCGATACCTCGGGCTGGCAGCACGAGGTCGCGGGCGAACACGGCAAGCCATCCTATGGCGCGTTCAATGTGGAGCAGTTCAACCTTTGCCGGCAGGACATTCTCGAATACCGGAAGATTGTCATCACCGATTCGGAACTGCGCGACTGCTCGGACGAGGAGGCTGCCCACGACCGGCTGGAGATGCTACTGAACCTTACGCCGCAGACCGGCGTGTTCTGGATCGGCGGCGACCTCGGCTATACCAACGATCCGACGGAACTCGTGGTCTTCCATGAGGTCGAGGCCGGCGAACGCAGAGTGCTGCGGCTCGTGTTGCGTCTGCACCTGGAGCACGTGGCGTACCCGCACATCGCGCAGACGCTCGCGCTGCTGGAGCGGTACTACACGCCGGTGGGCATGGGCGTGGACAACGGCGGCAATGGCCTGGCCGTGGTGCAGGAACTACTGACGCTCGACAAGTACAAGGAACTGGGGTTGGAGGGACGGCTCAAGGGCTACGACTTCGGCGGCATGACCCGGCTGGCCGTCCGCGATGGCCGCGAGGTAAAGAAGCGCACCAAGGAACTGATGACCAGCCTTATCAACGGCGCGCTGCAACGAAAGCAGCTTGTCCTGCCCGCCGAGGATACGGACATCGAGGACCAGTTCACGACGCACACCTACACCCTGCGTGACGGCAAAATCGTCTACTCGAAAGGCAACGACCACATCATCGACGCCATCCGCTGCGCCCTTCTCATCCGGGAAGAGGAAAGCCTCGACCAAAGCGACGATGAGGTGGTCTCGCTCAAGCCCGTGCTCACGGACCCGGTGTTTATCTGACTCCAAATCCGACAGTCTCCGACTCCTTCCGGTAAGTAACCCATAGGCCCTCCGCACGTTCCGCCGTTTTGCGGCGCGTGTGGGCTTGTGTCGGCCTTTACCGGAGGAGACCGCATGGAAACCCGACAAAACCCAGAAGCACCCGAACCGGGCCTTTCCGCCGCGGGCGTGGTGGATGCACCACTGGCGACGGCGGCGGCGCTGGATTCGACCACCTTCGCCGGTCTCAACCCCAACGAGGCCATCCCGGCGACCTGGGAAGAGCGGGCGCGGAAGGCGTGGGAATACTACCTCGAAGAACCTCTGGTGAAAAACTGCGTGAACTCGTGGCGCACCTTCGCCGTGGGTGACGAAATCAAGCTCACCTCGGACGACAAGACCTTGAAGGACGAGGCCGTCGAAGCGGCTTGGCGGCTACGCATATCGCGGTTCGTGAAGGACATGGTCCTCCAGTTGCTCGTGAAGGGCGACGCCGTCGGCTTCAAACGCTACGCCGAGTCGGGCCGGGACATCGAGGAACTCGTCTGTGTCAATCCCATCTCGGTGAAGGTGAAGTACGCCCAGGGCGACCTTGTCGAGGTCCGCCAGTTCGCCGAGGACAAGTCCGCCGGGGACGAGGGCGTGGACCTGCCGGTCGAGCAGGTGATCCATCTCAAGTGGGACGCGCCCGCCTTTTCGCCGCGCGGCAACTCGCTTGTGCTGCCTGCATTCCAATCCATCGAACTCCTTCGCGATTACCGTCGTGCCGAACAGGCTATCGCCAAACGGTGGACCACGCCTTTCCGTCTGCTCAAGGTGGGCGGCGCCTTCGGTCAGAAAATGGTCATGCCCGATCAGCGCATGCTCGAACAGGTCCGCGACATGGTCAACAAGATGGACCTCAAGAGCGGCCTCGTCGTTCCCTTCTACGTCACCGTCGAGACCCACGGCACCGAGGGCCAGGTGCTCAAGGTCGAGGACAAGGTGAAGGAGGTGAAGGAAGATATCGTTGTAGCGCTCGGCCTGTCGCGTTCGCTGGTGACGGGCGACGGCCCCAACTTCGCGACGGCCTCCGTGAGCATGCAGAAGATGATGGTCATGATCCGGGAAATCAAGCAGGCGGCGCGCGCATTGCTCGACTGGGTATTCGATGACTGGATGGAACTGCACGGCCACGGGGACAAGACCCTGCAGTACCTGTTCAACGACCTCGATCCCAGCGACGCCGTGGACATGAAGCGGCTGCTGCTGGACCTCTACGACCGGAAGCTCATCAGCCGGTCCAGTCTGCAACTGAAGATGGACCTCGACCCGGAAATCGAAACCTCGAACCGGGCCACCGAAGGCAAGACCATCGATCTGTTCGACGAAAAGCTGGTCAAGCCCATCGTGGACATGGTGATGGCGGGCATCTTGAGCGTCGAGCGGGCGCAGGAGATGCTGGGGCTGCCCAAGGACGCGCACATCGGCGCGCCAACGGCGGAAGCTTCACTGCTCGGGGCGGAACCCTCTGCAACCGCTTCCGGCGCGATATGCGACGAGTGTTCCCATTTCGATGGCGAAGAGAGCCGTTGCCGGGTCCATGATACCGACCGGGCCTTCGATGCACCCGCATGCCGCTTTCTGGACCGGCGCGAGGCGCACTGATGCCGACCCTGGCCGAACGCATCCGCGCGGCCACGGAGCGAAGTCTCACGGCGCGCGACCGGTACACCGCGCAGGTCACCTCCCAACTCACGCAGGCGCTCAAACAGGCGGAAAGCGAGGTAAAGGCGAGCATCGGCCACTATGGCGCGCCCGCTTCGCTGCCGGACAACAAGCTGGCCGCGTTGAAGGGCTTGGAGAAGCTCCAGGCGGAAATCGGGGAGAGCCTCGGACGGCTGAAGCACGAGCAGACCCTCGTCTGGCGGCGCGGCACGAAGGAAGCCTTCCGGTTGGGCATAGGCCGGGGCATTGGTGAACTGACCGACGCGGCCCTTCCTTTCTACAAAGACCTCACGTCCGGCGGCCTCGACAAGCTCGCCACGAAATGCTTCACCATCGTGGACACGAACGCCCTCGATTTCCTCGCGCAATACAACCTGACGCTCGCGGGCGACATTCATCGCGAACTGGCCGACGGCATCAAGCGTACGCTCCTGACCGGCATCGCCACGGGCAAGGGCGCGGGCGACATCGTGCGCGATCTCGGCGCGGTCATCGAGGACAAGGACTCCTTTCGCCAGGCCGGGACACGGGTTTTCAGCAAGGCCCAGTACCGGATGGAGATGATCGCCCGGACAGAGGTCCTGCGCGCGCACAACATGGGGCGGCTCAAGTTCCACGAGCGCGCGGGCGTGCAGCGGCTCGAATGGCTGTGCATGGAAGACGAGCGGTCCTGTCCCGTGTGCAACGGCCTCGACGGCAAGGTCTTTCCCATCGAAAAGTTTCCCCAGCAACCCGCGCATCCCCATTGCCGCTGCACAAACATTATCGCGAAACCGCTGGCAATCTGTGGTTCGGACTTGTCCGCGAAGGCCGCGGCGAACGACGCCCAGGGCGATGCGTGCATCCTGCCGCCGCATGTGCTCGAAGGCATGGCCGACGCCCAGGCTCAGGAGAACGCGGCGCTCAAGAAAGCCTTCGAGGGCGGCGAGATCGGGGAATTGGAACAGCTCACGTCAAAGCAATTGCAGACGCTCGCCAAGGAGAACGGCGTTTCCGTCGCGCGCACCAAGGCGGACTTCATCAAATTACTGGACCAGGTCGAACCGGGCATTGACCACAGCGGCCTTGCGGGCGAAGCGCTCAAGGCCAAGCTCAAACAACACCAAATCGGGCTGCTCCGGACGAAATCGGAACTCGCAGAACTGCTGGCGCAGAAACAGGCCGCGTTGCTGCAGGCCAAGGTCATCGCCAAGGAACAGGCCGCCCTCGCTCCTCTGCCGGACCTGGAAAATCTCACTGCCGCGCAACTCAAGGAGATGGCCAAGCAACAGGACATCTCGCTCAACATGACCAAGGAGGACACCATCGCCCTCCTGGACAAGCTCGAACCGGGCAAGGACCACGCGGGCCTCATGGGGCAGGAACTCGCGGCGGCCAAGGCGAAACACGGCATCGGCGTGCTGAAGAACAAGCAGCAGCTCGTCGAGGCGTTGAAGAAGAAGGCGGGCCAGCAGATGGCCCAGCAGGTCCAGCAACAGGCCCAACAGGCGGCGGCGACAAAGGCCAAGGATTTTGCCCAGGCATCGGTCGAGAAAGTCGTGCTGCCCGCGGAACCGGCGCAGTTCAAGGGATTCCTGGCGCAGGTGAAGGAAGCGGAGCAGGCACTCGTGGGCAGCGGATTGGTGTCCGCTGACGAGATGAAACCGCTGGCGGAATCGCTCGCCCTAAAGAAGAAGCTGTTCCATGACCAGATCGCCGGGATGAAAGCGGGCTATCTGAAGAAACAGGCCAAGGACAGCAAGGTCAAGAACTGGCAATGGGGCAGCAAGGACGACTTCATCACCCTGTTCACCGAGACCGACGAGGCCAAGGTCGCGGCGGTCCACGCCAAACTCGAAGCGGGCTACACGGCACACCAGGAGAAATACGGAAAGAAGAGTGGCAAGTCCGCGACGCCAAGTGCGCCGTTACCACCCCAAAAACCGCCGGTCGCCCCTCTCTCCGTACCGTCCGCTGCGCCGTCCACCGCGCCATTCGCCAAGAAAGGCGTTGAATTCGAGACGGTGGACGATACGTGGGCAAAGAAGAAACAGGCGAGCGGATTCAAGCTGGAAGGGAAAGCGCAGGTCGAGGGCGCCCACGAGAAGGAATTCTGGGTGGACGAGGACGGCGGCCGCTGGCTGTTCAAACCGGTGGCCGCGCGGGATGAATTCGTCGCCCATGGCGAGGAATCCGCGTATCTCATCGGGCGGCTCATTGATCCGGACGCCGTCGAAGTCCGAACCATTCGGCTCAACGGGCGCATGGGTTCGATACAGCGGTGGCGTACGGACCTGCAGGCAGATTTCGATTTCCGTAACACGCTGCCAGAGAACCTCACCACCCTCGAACTGGAGCAGATTCAGCGGGAACATGTCATTGATTGGCTGGTTTCCAACCACGACGGGCATGCCAAGCAGTTTATCCGCGGCAAGGACGGCCACGTCTACGGTATCGACAAGGGGCAGGCTTTCAAGTTCCTGGGCAAGGACAGTCTGTCCATCGACTATCACCCGAACCGGGCCTGCGGTGAGCAGGAACCCTACTACAACATGGTCTTCCGCGCGGCAAAGGGGGGCAAGGTCCGGTTCGACCCAGCCGTTACGCTGCGGCATATCCAGGAAGTCGAGAAGATCTCCGACGACGCCTATCTTGCGATGTTGCGGCCCTACGCCGAGGGGCGTTTCGGAGGCGATCAGGCCGGCCTGAAACACTTCTATGACCAGGCCCTTGCCCGGAAACACAACCTGCGGCGGGATTTCGAGGGATTCTACGGCGACATTCTCGGCGACAAGGAGTTCTCTTTCCAGCGCATGGCCGCGCCTGCGGGGAAAATCAAGCGCATCAGCGCCGGGCAGGAACGCATTCTCCAGGATGCCGAGGCGTTGGGCTGGCAGGGCAAGACGTTGCCTATCGATTTCGATGATATCGAGGACCAGAACGCGCTCGTGTTCACCGAGACCTATCAGGGCAAAAAGCGGACCGTCATGAAGTTCAAGCTTCGCCCGGAAGCGGACGCACGGATGCTGGCCGGATTGCGCAAGGGCGACCTGCGCGGCGCGCCGCAGCGCATCGGCAAGGCCCTCGACGAAGACGCTTTCTACGATGACATTCTCGCGGCGGTGAAAACCGTCAACCATCATCAGCAAGACGGCCAGTACAACATGGCCAGTCTGGAAAAGGCACTGAAACACCGGTCGGCTCTGGAAACCTTGATCAAGCATGACGATGCCGAAGTGCGTGACATGGCCAAGGGCTATCTTGCATGGCTGGGCGAGGCGGAGAAGGCCCGGCAGGAACGGCGGGGTATTCAGGGCAACCTGACGCAATACCTGCGCAAGAAGGAACCGCCGCGCAAGACATCGCAGGCCGTCTTTACCGTCCAGCGGGGCGGCGTGGAAAACACCCTTCGTACCCTCGACAAAGGTGCCATCACCGTGCAGGATGACGCGGCGTCTAACACGGACATGTTCCGGGGACGCCGCATGAAAAAAGGCGATCAGTACACGGCCTCTTTTCCCGATGGCACTCGGGTGCGCTATCGCCCGTGGAACAACGACAACCTTTATGCGCAGCGGGGCGAGGTCGAGATCACCCTTCCGCGGCATGGCTCGCCAGACGATGTGGTCGACGCATTGGCGCGGCTTGAGGAACTGGGCGTCAACACCGCCGAGGCCTTGCCCGAGCATACCGAGTGGATGTACCTCCGAAAGATGGCTTACGTGACGAAGGAAGACGGCCGAGATGCATACAAGAAGGTGTTGAAGAACCTCGAAGACCGGGACGCGTCGGTGACCGAGCGGGTGCAGACACTGCGCGATTACTGGCAGCAGCGGCTCGGTGTGCGCGATCTCGCAACCATGCCCGGCTACAACCCCCACGGCGAGTATCAGCTCGGGTTCCTCGACCGGAAACTCGAGGGCGGGTACCGGCATCAGTATCGCTTTGACCTGAGCGACGCGGATCTGGAACGGGAAATGAAGGGGCACGCGCTCTTTCACAAGCTGACAGATGGCGCGCGCATGGACACCTTCATCGAAACGGCGTTGGAGAACAACGGGGCCATGGTGAGCACCGTCGAGAAGATGCGCATCGGCATTCCGCCGGGCGGCATGTCGCCGGAGGCGGACATGGACACCGGCGGTGCCAGCTACTTCTTCACGCGCATCAAGAAACTGCCCGCGCGTGGCAAGCCGACGAACCGGGGACTCTACTTCAAGAAGCGGCTGCTGCGCCGGATGGACGCGGTCAGCTATGACCACGACGCCTTTGGCCGGGTTACGGACGACTATGTCCGGAACCGGCGCGGAAGCACCCCAAGCGAGTGGCGCGAATTCGCTGGTTCCTCCAACAACGAGACGATTTTCAAGTACTCGGTCACGTTGCTGGACAACGTCGAGTACATCGTTACGGAGAACACTGCCGAGCGGGACAGCGTATTGAAGAGCTTCGCCAAACGCGGCATCACTGTGCTGTCCGATGGGCGCAAGATAGAGGAGGTCGTCCTGTGAAGGAGTTCATCGAAGAGGAGAAGGCCCGAATACAGGGGCTATTGCGGCTCTTCAACGAGCGGGGCAGCCGCATGGAGGTCTTCGGCGAGGACAAGAAGCGGCTTTTCGGCGAACTCGTGGACAGCTTCACCGTCACGAGGATCGCTCCGCATTTCGATGCGCAGGGCACACATACGCGGTCGGACTTCTGGTTGCTCTGGAAATCCGTGGGCTACAACAACGGCTGGCAGTACGCACACACGGTCAAGATCGTCCAGATGACCATGCGCGACACCCTCGAAAACTGCTGGCTTATCGTCGACCTCACCGATGATCGGGGACGGCGCTTTCATGTCGAGCTTATAGAACCCATCACTGAGCCGGATTACGCCAGCGACTGGCGGGACTGGCAGAAGTACAAGGCCGCAAATGCCGGGATGTTCACGCGGATTGACGCGGAGTTGCAGCGGGAACACCTGCAAATCGCAGAGGAATGGGCATGAAATTCCGCTACATGGTCGATTGCGTGCTGCGCCAAGACGAGAATGGCCGCCCCTGGTTCGAGCCTGTTGGTGTCTGGGTCCAGGGACCCGGCCCGGGCCTCGACATCGAGACGCTCTACATCGACAGCCGCGATCCCGCCGTCCTCGCGCGCAAAGACGAAGCGAACTGGGTCCTCAACCGCCTTGTCGAGGCCGACGTCACCAGTCTGTCTGACGACTTTCTCGAATACCACCGCCAGACGCGGTCGCC
The DNA here is from genome assembly GCA_964402555.1 of uncultured Nitrospiraceae bacterium. Taxonomy (GTDB): domain Bacteria; phylum Hydrogenedentota; class Hydrogenedentia; order Hydrogenedentales; family SLHB01; genus CAYOCT01. Next base: position 13,860 of record CAYOCT010000009.1, read on the forward strand.
CTACGATGGCGCCTTCTTGGACGTCGCAACACTGGAGTCTCCGAGTCTGGAATCCTGCGCCTCATCCATCCTCCGAGGCTTTTCCCCCAAGAAGTAATTCCATGACCCGACAGTTTCCGCCTTCTTCCGGTAAGTAACCCATAGCGGGGTCGCGGTCCGCCGTGGACCGTGTCCCGCCACATACCGGGAGAACCGCATGGAACTGTTTGCAACGGACCTGGAGCGGCTTGGCTTCCTGCTGGAAGCGGACGCCGCTTTTCAGGTTGAGTTGGGCGCTCTGGAGGCGGAAGCCGCCTCGGACGGCGGCGCGGGCGCGCAAGAGGAATTGCCGCCGGAACAGCGCCCGAAGTACGTCACCAACTACATCGGCTCGAAGCAGAAGCTGGTGGATTGGATCTGGCGGAACACGCCCCAAGACGTCAAGTCGGTGGTGGACGTGTTTTCGGGCTCGGCGGTCGTGGCGTACATGTTCAAGACCAAGGGCCTGAGCGTCATTGCGAACGACCGGCTCCATTACTGCCACCACGCGGCCCGCGCCATTATCGAGAACAAGTCCATCCGGCTCTCGGATGATGACCTGGAGATGCTACTGGGCGACAACCCCAAGGCGGGCAGCTTTGTCCAGGACAACTTCAAGGGCATTTTCTTCGCCAAGGGCGTCCATCAGCTTATCGATGTGATGCGCGCCAACTGCGACCGGCTCGAAGGATTCAAGAAAGACATCGCCCTGTTCGCGCTGGGCAAAACCTGCATGAGCGGCAAGGGCGGTTTCGGTCATTTCTCGTCCTCGACGGGCTATGGGCGGCGGCAGGATAACCCCGATGAGTTCAAGGAACGCTTCGCGGACAACGTGCGGCGCATCAACGCACTCGTTTTCGACAATGGCGAAGACTGCAAAGCGCATTGCGAGGACGTGAACGCCCTGCTTCCGAAGGTCAAGACGGACCTCGCCTACTTCGACCCGCCCTATGCCACCGAGTTCTCGACGACCAACTACGAGCGGTCGTATCACTTCGTCGAGGGGCTCATGACCTATTGGAAGGGCCTGACGCTCCGGGCGGACACGAAGGTCAAGTATTACGAAACGGACCACAAAACCGTCACCAAGGCCAATGCCTCGGAGTTCTTCCAGACCTTCCTCGGCAGCGCGCGCCACATTCCCCACTGGCTCATATCGTATCGCGATCATGCGTATCCGAACGAAGACGAAATGAAGAGCATCATCGCCGGTCTGGGCCGCGACAGCCGGATGCAGAGCAAGGAACACCATTACAACATCACCTCGCGGCATGGGGAAGCCTCGAACGCCCTGGAACGGCTTTTCGTCTGCCGGAGGTCCTCCGGCACGAAATCCAGCCACATCCCGGGCGCCGCGCCGCTTACCGCCGCCGCGAACTTCCACACGACCATTCCCGTCGAGGTGTTGCTTGAGAGCCACGAAGGCCTTTCTGCCGAAGCCATGCGCTCCGGGCCGGATGGCGACCCGCAGTTCACCTTCGTGCTGTGCCGGACGGGCACCAACAAGAACGGCGACCACTTCACGGCGGAGGAACTTTCCAGCCGCCACATGACCGCCGTGAACAAGAAGATCGACCTGCAGCACTCACAGGACTTCGCGGACATCGTGGGCGGCATCGTCGCGGCGGACTACCTCGAGGACGAGAAGGGCGGCCGTATCGAATGCGTCGGCGAACTCTACGTGCAGGAAAGCGAACATGCTCGGCTCGCCCACAAGCTCATGCGCAAGGGCATTATTGCCCAGGTCTCGATGGAATGCGACTACGCCGAGGGCGAGTGCTCCGTCTGCGGCAAGCGGGTCAAGAACAAGAACGACTACTGCCCGCACCTTCGCAAGATGAAGGGCGGCGAATCGGGCGGCAAGCCCGTCTACGAAATCCTCCACGGCGTGACTTTCACGGGGCTGGGCCTCCTCGACCGCAAGGGCGCGGACGAGAACGCCCGGATTCTGCAGGTCGCCTCGCAACAACCAGGCAACGATCCATCCAAAGGAGATTCGGACATGGACGAAAAGACGAAGAAAGACGAAGAAAAGGCAGCCGAGGCGGCGAAGAACAAACCCGCCGGCGGCGTGCCGGACACCCCGGGTGCGGACGATCCGCAGAAACGGATCACCGAACTCGAAAAGGAAAACAAGGCGCTGAAGGCCAAGGTCGCGGAGCTGCAGAAACGCGTCGAGGAACTCGAAGCGGAACGGCAGGCGGCGGCGAACAAGTCCCGCGCCCGCAATCTGCTTGCCAAACTGGAAAAGCAGGGCGTGGATTTCGGGGGCGACGATGAGCGGGAAATGGAAATGAAACGGCTGACGGAGCTTTCCGACGAGGCTTTCGCAGCGACCGAGGCGGCTTTCTCACGCATGGCGCGCAAAGCCAAGGCCGATGCGCAGGCGAAAGAGGAAAAGCCGGACAAACAGGAAAAGAAGGAAGCGTCCAAGGCCGAGGACGATCCGCCCATGCGCAGTGACGCCGGGGTGCGTCCGCGCGACGTGGATGACAGCAAGACCAGCCTTGAAGACAAGCTCCGCGACGGGTTCATGGCGGCCTACGAGTCGCGCGTGGGCACCGCCGCCAACCAGTAACAGAAACACACAGGAGAAACGAACATGCCTTTCATCAATCCGTGTCACCGAGGTCTTGCCTACGGCGACGGCCATATCCAGGGCGCGGGCGCCCTCGGCCAAGTGGTTTCCATCGCCGGGAACGACCTGTTCGCCGTGAACACCGATCCCACCGCGCCGTCCTTCGGGCTGCTGATCAAGGACTATGCCTCGGGTGAAATGCCCGGCATCTACTGCATGGGCGGCGTCTACGAGACCGACGTATTCGAGGGAATCATCAATGCGGACGACGACCTGAAGGTCTCCGCGAACGGAAAACTCACTGGCGGAACCATCGGCGAAGGCGAACTGGTCGTCGCGCGCGCCATTTCCGTGGCCGGCGGAACGCTCAAGTTCCGGCTGCTCGTCTGAGGAAAGGAATCTCAATCATCATGAAAACCAAGAACGTGAACATTCACAGCCAGGAATACATGGAGACCATGGCGCGGCTCATGAGCGAGGCGCTCGAGTCTCCCGAAGGCATGCGCGCCCTGGCGGCGGCCATCGCCGCACCCATCGAGCAGGAGATCAAACGCAAGGAGATCTCTTCCCTGCTGCTCACGCAGCATACGCTTCCGAAGGGCGAGCGTCCCGTCTATCAGAAGAAGCCCACCGTGAAGGCCCACTGGATCAGCACGGAAGGCGAGGCGCGGGAACAGGAAGTCGGCAAGGACGAGGTCGAGTTCCCGACGAACCGAATCCATTCCGCGCCGATGGTGGACATCTCCGTGCTCAAACACGGCAACATCGGCACGCTGACCGACATCCAGACCGGCGCGGCGGACGAAATCCGCAAGGAAATCGACAAGCGCACGCTTACCGTCATCTCCGCGGCGGTGCCCGCAGCGAACACGGTCGAGATCTCCGGCAATGCCCTCACGGCGGACGGCCTCAACGAGGCCATTTCGATGATCGAGGACATGGAACTCGCGGTGAAGTACATCGTCATGCGCGGGCGGCGTTTCAACGACATGCGCGGCTGGGACCTCGATCCGCAGACGAAGCAGGAATTGCGCGCCAAGGGCGTCATCAAGAACTACGGCACCGGCGGCATCCTGCTGACCTCCGCCATGCCGTTAAACGAAATCCTCCTGGTGCCCGACGAGGAAGTCGGCAAAATGCCTATACGCGAGGCGCTCAAGACCGAGGCCATCGAGCAGAAGACCCGTTTCAAGACGGGCTGGCTCGTGTGGTCGGAACTGGGCCAGGGCGTCACGCGTCCGGATATCCTCACGAAGATCAAGATTCTCGGCGGTTGAGGAGGATATGGGTCATGGAGAAACTGAAGAACGTACGCCGGGGCATGCTCGTGATCGCGGATGCGGGCCTGAAGCTGACGCCGGGCCAGACCGTCGAGGTGGGAACGATCACGAAACAGATGGAGGCGCTGGTCGCCTCCGGACATCTGGCGCGGATTGACAAGAAACCGGAAGATTCGGGGCAGGAGCAGGCGCCTGAGACGCCAAACCTGCCCACAATGACCGCGCAGGAGGCCATCGCGAGTGTGAATACGATGGACGACCCCGAGCGTGCCAAGGCGCAGATGCGCACCGAGAAGCGGCGGTCGGCACTGGATGCGCTTGGCCAGAAGAAGAAGGAACTGACGGGTGGCAACGAGTGATTTGCTGGCCGTCCTGCGCACGGACCTCGGCGACAGCGATGCCACGCTATTCGACGAGACCACCCTGACGCGGTGTCTGCACCGGGCGGCGCTCATGATCGCCCGCGATTTAGAGATGGTCTTTGCCATCGTGGCCGGTGAGATCGTGCCCGCGCCGGAGGGCGTGGAACAGGAACTCCTGCTCCTGCTGGCCCGGATTCATGCGTGCGAAATCATGCGGTCGCGGACGGCGAATGCTTTCGCCTTCAGCAGCGGCGACAAGCGGGTGGACAAGAGCAGACAGCCCGAACAGTGGGCGAAGCTCGAAGCGGACTTGCGCGACCAATACCGGTCGCGGTTAAAGGAAGTGAAACCCGAGGCTGCCCTCGCCGAGGATGACTATTTTGTTCATCCGGGTAACATCGTCCCGGTTGTCTATGAGCAGGGAGTGAACGTATGTCCTTATTGTCAGGCCCAGAGCGCGCTTCGGCCGTGTCCGACGTGCGGGCGCTGATATGCGCCTCGGGCCAGGAGGCCGCCGTCCTCCGCCGAGAGGCCGGTGAGAATCTCTATGGCCACGACGAGGGACAGTTCGATGAAGTTGGAACGATTCCCCTGGAGTTGAATCGCACGCCCCCGGACGATCTGCCCGGCGACATCGATGCCGTGGCGTCGGTATTGCCCGAGGCGGATGTCCGTGCCGAAGACCGGCTTGCTGCCGACGGCGAGACGTACCGGGTACAGGCGGTGGTCGAGGAGAGGCTGTTCGGCATGGTCACGCACAAGTCGCTGCGGCTGGTGAAGATCCATGCCGGTTAGGCGCACGGGAGATTGGGCCAAGGCAAAAGCCGTTCTTGGAAACTCGCTCGGTCCTCGCATGGCGGCGGCATTGCGGGCCGCGACGGTGAAGAACGCGCTGCTGCTCGTGCGGGAGATTCAACGGGGCATCAAGAGTCAGGCGCCCGGAGGCGTGCCCTTCGTGAAGCTGGCGGAAAGCACCATCGACCGGAAAGGCTCCAGCAAGGCCCTTATCGATACGGGATTCCTGGTCAACGCCATCACGCAGAAGATCATGGCGGACAAGGCGTTTGTCGGGCTTCTGCGCGGCACGGTCAATCCCCAGGGCGAGGACGTAGTGAACATCGGCGCGGTCATGGAATACGGCGCAACCATCCATCACCCCAATGGCGCGACCATCATCATCCCCGCGCGCCCATTCCTGCATCCGGTGATGGAACAGTATCGGGAAGAGATTCTGGAGAACTACAGGCAGGCGCTGAAAACTACATTTTAACTTGGCAGGAGGGCTATTAATTGCATGCATAAGTCCTTGTAAGATGAATATGATATTTTATTTGGAGCCTGTTTGTGATAGCGCATATGCGAAAGAAGCAGGCATGAAAGATAGTTCCACATGGAATCACAGTCGGGAAGTTCCATGAAAGTGGTGAACGCAGAGATCCTGTCAGCAAGTGACGGATGAGACCTTGATCCTCGCCAGAGTTCTTGGGGAGTTATGACCAAAAGGAGAAATGCCGCTAAGCACATTCCCTTTCCCCGCTTTGTCTTCAGCTTGTCGATTGAATATCCGGAAGAAGCTGAGTATTCAGGAATTTTCACGAGCATGAGTTCTCGCGCGTATTTATCACACTCCATTTCTTCGTCAAGGGAACTTAGGGTGACTCCATCTTTTCTTAACCTGATATGTTGTATTTCATGCAAAAAGACATAAGCAGTTGCCATCCATATCAGGTCGAAAACAACGGCGTACTCATCGTTGGGGGGGCGGCTTTCCGTAGGCGTGGGCACTCCATCAGGCCACTTGAAGTTACTGCTATCTTCAATGTTGGCAAGTTCGTATATAGCGTCAATCACTCGATCATACTCTTTGTCGATATCCGGTTGGTCAGAAATGGCGTTTGTCTGAGCCATATCGAATACGCCGTTACTGACTTGAAGTGAAAATAGAAGCGTTGAATATGAATACATAGCCTTCCATGACGCGAAGCCAAGTAACCAGAGAATTTCCACAGTTCGGTAAGTAAAAAGCACTAACCCCCATGGCCCGGCCTCAAGGCAAAATCCGGGCTTATCATCAGTCAAATTGAACTGGGGTGAATATTCATCCCACAACCCATTCAATTCATCAGTACGCTCTGGAATTGACGCGGAAATCAAGGTTTTCGTAGCTGCGTTCATTTTGAGACCTTCTGGTTCATCTTCAACATGTACACCAATCGCTCGCCCCTCCATCAGGAAGCACGACAAAAGCAGGAGTCTCTATTGATAGAGTCTTCCTCGAAGGCCCGGATGGCTCGATGCACTATTCCATCCCGCCACCAACGCAGGGCTCCATTTCGTTTAGATTATTGCCGAGCGGTTCACGCACTCATTCAAGAATGACTTCAAGTAGTCTCGGGCCATTGTGCCAGCATTATATTCACTTATCTCGTTCCATTACACCTTCTGGACGAAGTGCTCGGTACGCAGCAACGCACGTGTTGTTCCGACAGTTTTCCCTTTCTTCCGGTAAGTAACCCTCAGAGTGCTTACTGGAGGACCGTGGTTTGAGCGCGATTCGGAAAGTTGTCGAGGAATACATCCGGCTGGTGAAGCGGGACATCCATCCGGATGCCGTGCTGGTTGCGGCGGATGATGTCTTCGAGGTGAAGCGGACGCCGAGCGTTTTGCTGCAGGGTCCGGCACTCACGGAGAACACGGTTCGGCGGACGCCGTCGAGGTTCTTGGAGCGCAATGTTCCGGCGCTTTCCTACGAGGAATGCAATGCGCCGCGCCTCTATCACCTGGACTTCGACATTATCGTCACGACGGCCACGGAACCGGAACTGCTCGAGTTCCAGGAGCGCGTTGCTCGGTTCTATCAGGTCCATCCAGTGCTCGACATGTCGCCGGACGGGACGCTCAACCTCACCGAACTCACTCCGTTGGGCGGTCTGAAGCGCGTGAACCTCTCCAACCTGCGCCAGGCGAGCGGCCGCGCACGAATCGAGGACTGTCCCGTCTACGACGGCATCGTCCGCGAGGGCAAGCTCATCCGCGACCGCACCTTCCAGTACACCGGCGGCATCGAGGAAACCCGAACCCATGAACCCCCTCTACAAGGAGAAAACCATGATTGAAGTGAAAAACCTTCTGTTTCAGCCACTGACGTTCCAGTTGGCGGACGGTACGAGCCTGCACCTTGGGCCGCGTGAACGCCGCACCATTGCCTCGGATCTGGTATCGCCGGAACTCGAACAAGCCCAGCGGCGCAACTACGTGGACCTCCGGGAAACCGAGCAACCCAAAATCGCGGCGCCGCTGGAAACCTCGTCGGAGACTCCGGCCAAAGTCATTTCCGGCGGCAAACGCACTCGGAAGGGCAAGTAACCATGACGACACAACTTTCCCCCGGCGTGATGGTACGCGAGACGGACTTCAGTTTCTACGTCAAGCAGATCTCGACCTCGTCCGCGGCCATGGTGGGCATCGCGGAACGCGGTCCCATCAACAAGCCCACGCTCGTAACGAGCTGGGAGCAGTTCATAAACACTTTCGGCGGCTATATTGCCGCCGGATACCTCGCCTATGCCGCCCGCGCCTTCTTCGACAACGGCGGCGCGGTGCTCTGGGTAAACCGCGTCGCCCATCTGACCGATCCGACGGACCGGAGCACGCTCACGGCGGAGAAGGCCACGGTCACGCTCACGGGACGAAATGCCGTTGCGGCGGTATTGCGGTCAGGCACACTGGGTACGGACCGGATCACCTGGACCGCCAGGAATCCCGGCGTTGCAGGTAATGCCATTTCCATCGCGCTTATCGCGGCGGGCAACGATACCCCTCTGTCGGTTGTAGTCATGGGGACGGCCATCACCGTCCATCTGGCCACGGACGACACGGGCGCGGCAATCACTACGGCGGACGAAGTGGTTGCGGCCGTCACGGCAAACCTTGCCGCGTCGGCCTTGGTGTCGGCGGCGACCGTGGACAGCGGTGTGGCCGCAGCCGCTGCGCAAGCAACGCTCGCCGGAGGCGCAAATTCCGCGGACACGCTCGAAGTATCGGCGTTCAATGAAGGTGTCTGGGGCGACCGGCTCTCCGTGGAAATCGCGGACAATAACCAGGACCCCGCGAACGCTTTTGACCTTACGGTTCGCTACAAGGGCAACGTGGTCGAAGTGTTCAAGGGGCTTTCCATGGACGAGTCCTCCGCGAGCCATGTCGAACTGGCCGTCAACGGCAAGTCCAACTGGATCACCACGCGCGACCTTTCCGCAACCACGGGCCTCGCAACGGACCGGCCTGCCGTGGGCAATCAAACACTTTCCGGCGGCGAAGATGGTTTGACGGACCTTTCCGACATCGACTATCTGGGCGACCCTTCCCAGCACACGGGCGTCTATGCCTTCGATGAAGTGGATGCGCTGAACATCCTGTCCGTCCCCGGTGTGACCACGGCGCCCGTCATCAGCGGCGCCGTCGCCTACGTGGAAGGCAGGCAGGACCTCATCTTTTTGGCGGATACACCCATCCATCTGGAACCGCAGGAGGCCGTGGATTTCCGCAAGGGCCAAGGGCTCTATTCGCACGCGGCCTTCAACTCCTCCTATGCCGCGCTCTACTACCCGTGGCTGGAAATCACCGACCCGATGACGGGGAAATCGAAGCTGATTCCGCCTTCCGGCGCGGTGGCCGGGTGCTACGCCCGCAGCGACCAGAAGACCGAGGTGTGGTATGCGCCGGCGGGCATCGACCGGGGCCGCGTCCTGAACGCGCTCTCGGTGGCGTACAAAACCAGCCGGGGTGAGCGCGATGTTCTCTATCCCGAGGGCGTGAACGTCATCGCCGTGTTCCCCGATACGGGTATCAATATCTGGGGCCAGCGGACCCTGCAAAGCCAGCCGTCCGCCGTGGACCGTGTCAACGTGCGGCGGCTCATGATGTTCATGGAAGAGGCCATCGCGGAATCCTCGCGCTTCGTCGTCTTCCAGCCGAACAATCCCCAGACATGGCGCGCGCTGCTGCGGCTCATCAAGCCGTTCCTGCAGGACATCAAGGACAAGGGCGGACTCTACGATTTCGCGGTGCAATGCGACGAGGAGACCAACACGCCCGCCGTTATCGACCGCTACGAACTCATCTGCCGCGTCTTCGTCAAACCCACGAAGACGGCGGAATTTATCGAACTCAACTTCATCATGACCGATACCGGGGCGACCTTCTCGGAAGTCCTCGGCAACGCATAGGAGGTATCCGCAATGCGCAGTGGCAACATGCCGAAGAGCCTCTATCAGAACTGGCAATTCGCCATCGAGGTGAACGGCTTCGACGTGGCCCTGTTCCAGAAGGGCCAGGAACCGACAACGGAATTCGAGGAGGTCGTCTTCGCGCCGGGCGGCTCCATGTTCGACCAGAAGGTGGCGGGCCGTGTGAAATTCGACGACATCGTGCTGGAGAAAGGCATCCTCCAGGACGGCACCGACGAGGCCACGCTCGACTGGCTGAAGCAGGAAGTGGACGTGAACGCCACGACCGGCGGCCTGCCCAACGACTACATGCGCGATATCGACATCGTGCGCTATGACCGCTCGGGCAACGAGACGCGGCGCTGGACGCTGCACGGCGCCTGGGTCAAGAAGGTCGAGTACACCGAACTCGAGGGCGGCAACACGGAAAACACCATCGAGTCGCTCACCATTTGCTACCAGTTCTGGACGGACGATTGAGGAGAACCAACATGCATACCTTTGAACTTCCCAGCGGTATCGAGGCCGCGCTGCGTCCCATTACCGGCAACGAGGAATCGTTGCTTACCGACCGCCGCCTGATGAAGAACGGCGCGGCGGTAAACCAGGTGCTCCTGAACTGCCTGGAAAGTCTCGGCGGCAATGACGCACCGGCCATGGAAGATGTGCTCGGACTGCTCAGCGGCGACCGGCTCTTCCTGCTCGTGAGGCTGCGCCAGATTTCCTTCGGCGACGAGGTAACGCTCTCTCTCCATTGTCCGGACCCATATTGCGGCGAGGATAACCCGGTCGAGATTAACCTCGAAGACCTCACGGTCACGCCCTACCCCGCCGAGCGCGAGTTCCGGTTCAAGCTGCCGAAGTCGGAGAAGGAAGTCGTCTTCGTGCCGCTCGATGGACACATGGAAAAGCGGCTCGTGGCGCTGAAGAATCCGGGCATCCATTCCGCCATGCTCATGCGCATCAAGGAACTGGGCGGCAAACCGCCGACACGCAAGACGTTCCTCGACCTGCCCGCCTATGACCTCAATGCGCTGCGCGCGGAAATGCGCGTGAAGGACGGCGGCATCGATACGGTGATCAAGACCAGTTGCCTCGCCTGCGGCGCGGTCATCCAGACGCGGCTGGAGGCGGAACCGGCTTTTTTATTCCCCCAGGCGGCCACCCTCTGACCGACGCCTTTTTCCTGGCCTACGGCGGACTGCACTGGAGCTATGGCGACGTGATGGCCATGCCCGCGCACGTCCGCCGCCGTTTTGTGGAGATGCTGGAAACCCAACTCGAATATGAGCGCAAACAGATGGAGCGCAGGAAGTGAACGACCTGGGACTGGGCGTTGTCGTTTCGATGAAGGATGCGTTTTCGCGCAACGCGATGCGCATCGAATCGTCCATGCAATCGCTGGATGCGTCCGTCGCGGCGGCCAGCGAGCGGATGACGCTGAACCTCGACCGTATCCAGAAGGGCACGATGATGATCGGCGCGGGCTTGGCCCTGCTCGCCGTGCCCGCCGCGCTCGTGGCGTCCACTGCGGAGACGCAGAAGGCCCTCGGCGAACTCTCGTCGGTGGGCGTGAAGGACCTCAACGCCATCGAGAATGCGGCGGAGTCCTTCACGAACCAGTGGGCCGGAACGCGGAAAGCCCAGTTCATCACCGCGACATACGACGTGAAATCCGCACTGGCGAACCTGAGCGACGAGGCCGTCGGCATCTTCACGAACATGGCGGCGATCACCGGCAAGGCGACCAAGGCCACGACGGACGAAATGGTCGGCACGTTCACGACAGCCTACGGCATCTTCAAGCCCATCATGGCGGACATGAGCGACATGGAATGGGCCACCGCCTTCTCCGGCGCATTGTCCCAGACCGTGGCGGCCTTCAAGACCACCGGCCCCCAGATGGCCGACGCCATCAAGAATATCGGCGCGGTCGCGGCGGCGTCCAGAGTTCCGATGGAAGAACAACTCGCCATCCTGGGGCAGCTCCAGACCACCATGCCCGGGTCCGAGGCGGGCACCTTGTACAAGGCGTTCATGATGAAGGCCGCCGAGGCCGGAGACGAACTGGGGCTGTCGTTCACGGATTCCGCGGGGCGGCTCAAGGGCGTCATTCACATCCTCCGCGAATTGCAGAGCCAGTTTCCGGACCTGTCCCAGGCGGCCGCGCAGGTGACGCTCAAGAAGGCGTTTGGGTCCGACGAGGCCGTCAAGTTCGTGCTGCAGATGACGCAGGGGATGGACGCGCTGGAGACGAACATCCAGTCCGTCGGCGACGCGATGCGCTCCGGCGCGACGGTGACGGAAACCATGGCCAAGGCCATGAACATGGACATCGGCTCGCAGTTCACGTTGCTCCGGCAACAGGTGAGCAACCTGTTCGAGATACTGGGCAAGACGTTGCTGCCCGTCATCGGGCCGGTCATCGGCGGCATCTCGAAGGCCATTCTTGCGCTTCAGCGCCTGGCGAAATCCGTGCCCGGCGTGACGCGTGTGGTCCTGACGCTGTCCATGGCTTTGGGCGGCATTCTCGTGGCGGCGGGCGGCGTCATGGCGGGTATCGGCATGCTTGGACTTGCCCTGCCGGCCATCAAGGCGGGCATTTTAGCCATCGGCGCTTCGGCGGCTGGAGTTGGCTCGGCCATTGCCGCATGGTTCCTCCCCGTCACGGCGGCCATCGCGGGCGTCGTTCTGGCGGTGTACCTGTTGAAGAAGGCTTGGGAGTCCAACTTCGGCGGCATTCGCGACATGGTCGTGGGCGTCTGGGAAAAGGTCCGGCTCGCAATCCAGGGCATCCAGGCGCTGGTAAGCTCCCTGAATGGCGGCGTCGGGCAAATGTCTGCGGAATTGGCCCAGAAGCTCGAGGCGGCGGGACTCATGGGCTTTGTCACCACGGTCTTCCAGGTCTATTACCGGGTCCGGGAGTTTCTGGCGGGGCTGTCGGGCGCGTTCTCGGAAGCCTTTGGACGCGTCCGCGCAATACTCGAACCCGCCGTGCAATCGCTCATGACGGCTTTCGGCACGTTGGGCCGGGCGGTGTTCTCCATTCTGGGGGTCTTTGGCGTGGCGGCCGGGGCCACGGACGGCACGGCTTGGCGGAGTTTCGGGCAGGTCATCGGGACCGTGGCCGGCGTGCTGTTGCAAGGCTTGGCCTACGCCCTGCGCGTCGTGGTCTGGAACCTGTCGCTGATTGTCCGGGGCTTGGCCATCGTGGTGCGGGCCGTGACTTGGGCGGCAAAGATAATCGTGTCTGCTCTGGTATGGGCCGGGCAATTCGCCTATCGCTTCCTGCTGCCGGTGCGCATGATTGCGCAGGCTTTCGTGGCGGCGGGCAGGATCATTCACACGGTCTGGCGGGTTCTGACCGGCGACATGTCGTTGGTGGACGGACTCAAGGCCATCGCGGGCGCGGTTGGCCAATTCCTGCTGACCCCATTCCGATGGGCAAAGGACGTGCTTGCCGGGTTCTGGTCAGGGTTGAAGGCCATTCCGTCGGTTATCGGCAACCTCTTTTCCGGACTGGGTGATGTCATACTCCTTCCATTCCGGCTCATTGGGCGCGTCTACGACTGGATTCGCGGACTCTTCGCTGGTGATGGCGGCGGCATTCTGGGGAATGTGTTCTCCTTCGGGGCGTCTATTCTGCGAACGCTGGGCGAAGGTATCTTATCTCTGGTCCTGTTTCCTTTGCTCTTGCTGAAAAATGTGTTCGAGAAGGTCATCGGCTTCTTCTCCGGCGGCGAAGGCGGATTGTTGAGCCGGGCATTCGAGTTCGGCGCGGGCATTCTGAAGTCGCTGGCTGGCGGGATCGTGAGCCTGTTCGCCGCGCCGCTCGAAGCGGTTGTTTCGCTGGGCGGCACACTGCTGTCCGCGCTGGGCCGGATTCCCGAGGGTATGGCCAGCCTGTTCTCCGGAATCGGCAGTGTCCTCGCCGTGCCGTTTCAGGCAGGGGCGGCTGTTGCCGGGGCCTTGTGGGAAACGGTGCGGACAGGCGCGTCGTCGGCCTTCGAGACGGTCACCGCCGCGGCCCAATCCATCGTACCGGGGCTGCAATCCGTATGGATCGGCGTCAAAGACGGCCTGAACGGATTCGCACAGGGCGTGCAATCCGCCGCGACGGGCATCCATGACGCCATGACCGGCGCCTTCGCTCGTATCGGCGAGCGCGCCACCGCGCTGTGGAATGGTCTGCGCGATGGTATGGCTTCGGTGGTGGGCGCCATTCAGTCCGGTCTGGCGAGTGTGGCCTCGGCGGCTGGAAATGTGCTTGGGAAGGCAAAAGACATCGCGGCGAGTGTCGGCGGCACGGTCATGGACGTGGGGCGTGGCGCGATCAAGGGCGTGGGCGACGTGGCCGGCGGGATCTGGGGCGGCATGAAGAGCGCCACTTCCTGGGTGGCCGGAACGGAAACGCCGCAGCCCGTGGGTACACCACCTCCGCCTCCGGTTATTGTGCCGGTGGCGGCAATCCCCGCTGTCACGCAGCAGGTTTCGCTCATTCCCAAACTGCGCGAGGAACTCATGCCCCGGGCGTTGGAGGCCGTGCTCAATCTGAAGCCCGTGCTTACCGAACAACTACCCAAGCTCTTCGCGGATGTCTTGCCGCGGCTCGATACCTCGTTGATTCCACGGACCTTCCAAGCCGCCCTCCTCTTGACGCCGGTTATGGCCGGGGCCGTGCCGGATACGTTTACGGCAACAAGTATTGCTCAGCCCGCGCCAATCACGATGGTGCAGACGCCACAAGAGCCTGCCTTCTCTGCGCTTGCAGTATCTCCTCGAGACGGAGCAGCCGTTGCGCGCCCGGTGATTCCGGAATCGCCCGCCCTTCCGCTCGATACGGGAAGGAATATGGCCAGGATTCCCGCGCCGGTTGTCACTCCACGTATAACACTGCCCGAAGCATCGGCGATGAACGTCCCGGTCTCGGCGCAGTTACGGGATATGCCGCCAACACTATCGCCCGTGCCGCTGGATGTTGTTCCGCGCCCCTTTCCGGAACTGGACCTCGGGGCGAACCTTCGACCCCTGAGCGTGCCCGCGCTTGATGCGACCATTGCCGGAAACGTCATTGCGTCTTCACCTGAGTTGCCGGACGTGGGCCTGTCCGCGCAATTGCTCCCTGGCGTACCCGGCACGATGAATGTCCCAGGACGGGTCGACCCGATCACGATTGGGCCGTTTCCCGGCATGCCGGACTTCGAGGCTCCGCTTCACTTGTCGCCGGACGTTCCCGCGTTGCCCAGGGCGACGCTTACCGCGCGGGTCCAACCGGATGTCCCCTCGTTGGCGCCACTGCAGCTTCCCGCGATGGTGTCGGCGGCCACACCGCAATTCGCGCCGACGACAATGCCGATCCAGTGGACGATGCAGGAGCCGACCCTTCCGAGCGCTATGCCTGTTGACCTGTCGCCGCAACCCTTTGGACCTGTGCCGCCAGTTGCGGCTGCATCTTCGGTGCCCACGCAAGACATGCCCGTCCGGCGCATGGAAATCCTGACGGAACAACGCCAGCGGCAGGGCGACACGGGGGAAACCACACAGGACCATGACGCCTCGCTCCGCATGCTTCTGGAAGGCGTCTTGGCGCGGTTGGATGCCGTGGCCGAGCGGCCCATCGACCTCGCGGTAACCACACAGATCGACGGGCGCGTTGTAGCCGAGGCCGTATACAAGGACATGCGCGAACAGAAGATTCGCAACTATGAAACACTGTAAGGACAGCTCGATGAAGCAATGCACGGAACGGATGGAGACCTGAAGGTGGGCTGGGATCAGCGGGAAATAAAGGGCTATATCGTAGATATCGACACCAATGATCGGTTGGAGTTCCAGTACAATCCGGACGATATCGCCGACGACAAGTCCACGGACTATGCCGAGGTGGAAATTCCCGGCATGAGTCATCCTCGTTACCAGTATGTCTCTGGCAAGCCGCGCAAGATTGCGTTCAAGCTGCATCTGTTCAAGGGGCCGGTCAAGGAGAAGGTTCACTGGCTTCGGTCGCTCCTCTATCCGGAACACGCGGGCACCATGCTCAAGAACGCACCGCACCGGGTGCTGTTCATCTTTGGCGACCTGTACCCCGGCGTCGAATGTGTCGTGAGCAACGTGAAGGCAAGGTACTTCCACATGTTTGACCGGGACAATCTCCTGCCGCAGCACGCCGAGGTGGATTTGGTTCTGGAAGAGTATGTGGACGAATCCGTCAACTACACGGAGGTGCGGCAATGATCGGCAAGGATTCGCGCTACGCATCTTGCGTCCTGTACCGCGACGGCGATTGGGAAAGCCTCGGGACTCGGCAACGTATCG
Organism: uncultured Nitrospiraceae bacterium; assembly: GCA_964402555.1. GTDB lineage: Bacteria > Hydrogenedentota > Hydrogenedentia > Hydrogenedentales > SLHB01 > CAYOCT01. Next base: position 29,638 of record CAYOCT010000009.1, read on the forward strand.
ATGCCACGCCCCGGTACGACGACCGCTTTCATACCGTGACCGACGGTGAACGGCTCGACATCATCGCCCACCGCTACCTCGGCGATGCCAAGCTCTGGTGGATCATCTGCGACTACAACGACCTCTTCTTACCGCTTAAACTCGAACCCGGCACAGTCCTGCGAATTCCCTCAGTCGAGCATGTGCAGATGCGGGTGCTTGGATAGCCTGTTTGAATAAAACTAATCGTGCACGATAAAAGAACCGATTTTATCGTGCAAATTCGGTCTTATAAACTGAGCAATTCCCTCCTCGGGCATGTACCCTTCCTGCAAACCCACCCGACAGTTTCCCGTTTCTTCCGGTAAGTAATCTCCGTGGGCGCTTGGCGCGCCAGCGGAGACACCGATGGACCTGGATACCTTCAAACCGACCTTCCTGATCGAGATCGAGGGGCAATCCCTCTCGAAGGACATCACACAGGAAATCGAGGCCTTTTCCTTCACGGACAACGAGGAGGAGATGGACGAACTCGAGCTGTGCGTGTCCAACCGGAACCTCCAGTTCGTGGACGATCCGCTCTTCCAGGAAGGCAACGAAATCGCCGCCCGCTTCGGATACGTGGGCAACCTGTCGCCCCGCAAGAAGGCCGTCATTAAGGACATCGACTACGACTTCCCGCACCGGGGCGCGCCCACCATCCGCATCAAGGCTTTCGACAAGGGCTTCAAGCTCGCGGGCAAACAGAACCAGAAGGTCTGGCAGAAACCCGCACCGGGCATCGCCTACTCGGACATCGCCGAGGAGATCGCCTCGGCTAACGGGCTGCGCCCCGTCGTCACGCCCACGCGCGACCGGCATCTGCGCGTCGCGCAGAGCAATATCTCCGACGCCCAGTTCCTCCAGGAACTCGCGCCCAAGGCGCGCGCCAAGGACGGCGACGGCGTGACCGGTTATGTGTTCTTCGTACAGGACGACGAACTGCATTTCCATCCGCGCAACCTGGAATCCGCTCCGGCGGTTACCCTCGAATACTTCACGGACCGGAAAGGCCTGCTCCGCTCCTTCAACCCCTCGACCCAATCCCAAGGCGCAAAGGGCGCGGGCGTTGCGACCAAAGCCGTCGGCGTGGACCCGCGCAGGAAGGAATGCGTCGAGCACACCGCGGACAACGACACTACGCCCGAACGCTGCTCACTGGGCCGCAAGACCTACCTCGTGGACGGCAACACCGGCGAGGGCCGGTACAAGGAACAGGAATCGGGCGAGATTGTCCCGTCCTTCGAACGGTCCGAGGCCTTCGACCAGGAACCCCGGCAGGAACCCGCGCAGGACACCGCCGAGGGCAAGTTCAAGGAGGCGGAGATGCGCCAGGTCGAAGCCACGGCCAAGACCATTGGCATCCCCTCGTTGCGTGCAAAGCAGAACATCGAAGTCACGGGCGTGGGCCGCAAGTTCTCCGGCGTCTACTACTGCCATTCCGTACAGCACAAGATCGACGGACACGGCTATTCCTGCGAACTCAAACTCAAAAAGAACGCCTTGGGGAAGGGCGCGGGCGACAAGGCCGGCGACACTCAGGGCGCCGCCAACGAGAAGGAAACACAACCGGGCGCGGATGCCGCCGTGCCCCGCGCGGAAATGGTGACCATCGACGCCAACAGCGGCGAACGCATCAATTGACCCCAACCAGGAGAAGAGCATCATGGGAGATCTGACCAGGAATTTCAGCCGCAGCGAGTTCGCCTGCAAGGGCGCGAACTGCTGCAACCACAGCGCGCCGATTCTGCCGGAGCTTGTCCACGCCCTGCAGGAACTCCGCGACCGCGCTGGCGCGCCGCTCGTGATTACGAGTGGATTCCGCTGCCGCACGCACAACAAGGCGGTGAGCGGATCGCTGGACAGCCAGCATTGCCTCGGGACCGCGGCAGACGTGCTGTGTCCAAAGGGACTCACCCCGCAACGCTTCGCGGAACTTGCCGAACTCATCCCGGCCTTCCGCGACGGCGGCATCGGCGTCTACCCCGAGGACAATTTCATCCATGTCGACGTGCGCGGCAGCAAGGCCCGCTGGGGCCGTCTCGGCGGGAACTATGTGTCTTTTGAGGAAGCCATGAACCACAACGGAGGAAACGATAATGGAACAGCTTGAAACCCTTTACCGAACCATACTGGACAACAAGGAACTCTTTGTCACGCTCATCGTGACGGTGCTCGCGATCATCAAACTCACCGCGTGGGGCCGCGCGAAGGCCGAAGCGCTGGATGCCGTCATCGGTGTTATCGAGCGGCTCGGCGCGAATTTCGTGAAGAACGGCGTCGCGGCGCAGGAGACCAAACTCGCGGCGCCGGTGAAGGACGCGCTGCAGCATGCCGTGGCCAAGGCCGACCCGAAGAAGACGCCCGCGCCTCCGGCGGCCCGTCTCGTCCGCGAACTCCTGCGCGGCGTCATCCGCAACAAGTAGGACGCGAGGCGCATCATGTTGGATTTCCGCGACCGGCAGACCGAGGAACGGTACAGAAACCGATGGTTCGGCAAGTACCGCGCTTTCGTCCGGGACAACAACGACCCGGAACGGTTGGGCCGCGTCCGCCTGGAAATCGCCGCCGTGCTCGGCTCGGGACGCGACAACTGGTCCGAATGGGCGTATCCCTGCTTTCCCTACGGCGGCAATCAGGATACCGGCATGTTCTATGTGCCCGAAACGGGCGCGTCGGTCTGGGCGGAATTCGAGGGCGGTCAGGTACAACACCCGATCTGGACCGGAGCGTGGCTCGCGAAGAGCAACCCCGGCGAACAGCCCGAGGAATCGAAACGCGAGTGTTCGGACTGCGCGTGCCTGGATTGCGAGGACAAAAACGAACGTCAAAGCAACGCACACGACCACCGCGAGCACACGAAGTATCACGGCCATCCGCCGTATTACTGCCCGCGGCTCAAGGTGCTGTTCAAGACGGAAACCGGCCACACCCTCCTCGCCGATGACAGCGACGAAAAGGAGTGTCTCAAGATCGTCGACCGCGCCGGCCAGACCTTCCACATGGAGGGCCGCGTCAAGGGCGCGGTGCAGACGGGCAACGGACGCCGGCGCGCCACGAAGGATGCGGAGAAGGGCGACCAGCTCAGCATCGACTCGGACATCGTGGACCGCAAGGCCCGTGTCGAGATTACCGATGTCTGCCGCCAGTTCCTACGTCTCGAGGCTTGGAAGGACCAGGAGAAGGTCCATCTCCAGTCCGGTGACGCGCAGCGGTCGCGCTGGCAGAAGCTGCTCATGGACACCACGAAGGGCCGGGAGAAAGTGCATTTGTGGGGTCTCAACGGGCGGCAGGAAATCCTCATCGATTCCACGCAAGGCGCAGAAAAGGTGCAGCTTACGGACAAGGCCGGTCAGGTGATTCTCATGAACGCCGCGCCGGGACAGGAACGCATCTCGGCGGTCGACAAGAGCGGCCAGCAGATCTTGATGGACGCCGCATCCACCCGGATCGGCCTGACCGACCGGGCGGGCAGCAACGTGCTGCTCGACGGCGCGTCCGGCAACGTCCTGATTCGGTCCGCGGCCCTGGTGCTCATCAACCCATAGGAAGCAATCACGGATGACAGACCAATCTCAACCCGGCGGTATCGCCTGCCACGAGGAATTCCTCGCGCGAACCTTCGACGCCTGGCGTCAGGAATTCCGTAACATCCTGGAAAACCACCGCCGGGAGATTCAGGACCGGCTCGAGAAGATCGAGCGGGAGATAGAAAAGAAATCGGACAAGGAGAACGTGGACGTGCTGGTGCGAGGCATTCACGAGGAACTCCACCGCCACACCGACGAAATCAACCGGCTGCACAGCCGGGTCGGCGAGAAACTCGGCACGGAAACCATGTGGAAGATCGCCGGTTTCGCGCTGGCCATCGGCGGAACCGTGGGCGGGCTCATCGGCTTCCTCATCAATCTCATGATGAAGGTGCGGCCATGAGCAAGCCCGTGGCGCGGCTGGGCGACCCGAGCAATCACGGGGGCGTCATCATCTCGTCCGCGAGCCGGACCATGGCGAACGGCATCCTCGTGGCCCGCATGGGCGATATGCACGTGTGCCCATTGCCCGGTCACGGCGTCACCCCCATCGTCACGGGCAGCGGCAAGACCCTGGTGGAAGGCAAACCCATTGCCCGCGTGGGCGATTCGACGGGCTGCGGCGCGGTCATCGTGGCGGGCAGCCCCAACACTCTCAACGGATGAAGGCGGAATCATGAGCGATGTTCGTTACTGGGACGTGTTCCCAAAACACATCAAGATCTCGAAGTCCACTTCGAACCGGACGGTGCCGCTCACCATTTCCGGGACGCTGGTGGGTGTGCCGATCTTCATTTCGACGGACTACAGCATCGCTTCCGTGGACGCGAACGGCACCGTATCCCTTGGAACGGTCGTCGGCGCGGCCATGATCACCGCCTATGACCTCAATCTGCAGGGCCAGACCACCATACGCCACATCCAAGTCGAGGTCGTCGCACCCGAGGAACCGCAGGCCGTATGGCTGCCCTGGGGAGAATCGTAATGGCGAGGAATCCATACGTCGGACAACGCTGCTCCGGGCGGCAGGTCGTCACGCTGATGCGCGAGATCAACGCCATCGAGCATGTGCTCGAGCAGACCATCTCGCATCTCGACGTGATGATCATCATCGATATTTCTGGCTCGATGCAGTCCACCATCGATGCCGTGCGCGCTCAGGTAAGCGCGCTCTTCACCCAAATCATCGGCACGCACGACAACATCCGCATCGGTGTGATGCAGCAGGGCGTGGACGGCGATACGAACAACGCTTCGTATGCGCGGCGCGCCCTGATCCGTTGCCAGCCGACGCGGGACCAAGCGGCCTTCCAGACCGCCATGAACGGATTTCCCGCCGCGGACGGCTCCGGCGAGTGGTACATCAACGCGCTGCGTCTTGGCATCACAGGCACCACGTGGGCCGCCGACGCGCGCAGGATGATCCTTACCATCGGCGACGAGACCGCGGCGCAATGGCGCGTCGGCACGCAGCACAATGCGAATGCCACCGAGGAATTGACCGCCGTCATCGGCGAACTCAACGCGGCGTCCATCATCGCCTGCATCATCTGCTCGAACGCCAACATGTGGCCCCTTTGCGAAGCCAGCTACATGGCGCTCGCGAACGGCACGGGCGGGCTCTATCTCATCGCGCCCTCGACCGAGGACATCGTGGCGATGATTGTGAGCATGGTGACGCAGATCGTCATCTCGCAGACCACCTGGTACCGCTACACGAAGGACGGCCAGCGACAATCGCTGGGCGCCCCTGACGGCGGTGTGAACACTCCCGCCCTGAACGCCATCGACAACATGCCATTCGTGCCGCTCTACCTGCGTGACATGCGCCAGGCCGTCGAACGCATCGTGAACACCCGCGCCATTTCCAATGGAACCGGAGCGGTTTACGATTTCGCGCCCGACGGCGCGAACAACCTGCTTGAAGCGGCCATGGGAAACGGGACCGCCTACGGCACCGTGCCAGGCCGCCGGACCTGGAGGCGCGGCCTGGCCGAGATGATTGGCACCCCGCCCTATGACATCGATATCGGCGAGACCCTCGCCTGCGTGGATCTGCTCAAAACCGCCGTGGGGATTGCGTAATGGCCGTATTGATGGACACCTCCAGCCGCGCCGGGCATCACCTGGAATTCGAGGCCGTTGCCAGCGTTCTGGGTGAAGTGCGCGACAAGATAAACGCGAACACCCAGGCCCTGACGGCCTTCCAGAACGCCGTCGGCCCGAAACTGGACACGCTCGCGACACGCATCGCGGGGCTGGAAACCGCTATCGCCGGAATCAATACGGTGCTGGGGCAGATGCGTACCACCATGGACAACATCCAAACGGTTCTGGGCCAAGTGCGCACGAGCGTGGACAACGTCCAAACGGCGTTGGGACTGGTGCGCACGTCCATCGAAACCGTCCACACCTCGTTGCGGCAAACGCTCACCCAGCAACTGGGTGCGCTGCAGACTTCTACCAACTGGCTCGCCACCTGTCTCTCCAGCGAAGCGGAAACCTTCTCGACCCAATTGCGGGCGAGCCTGGAACAGATTCGAGGGGAACTCGCAGCCTTGCAGACAAGCATCCAGACCAGCCAGCAGCCCCTTCCGCAGTGGTTGGAGGACAAGTTGCAGGCCATCGGTACAACCTTGACGGCCATGAAGAACACCTTCGAGGCGAGTCACCAGGCGTCCGAGGCTATTCGCACCCAGGCCGAGGCGGCCATTGCGGCGAACCAGCAGCAGGTCGCGGCCTATCTACAGAATGTCAATCCCCAGCCCGAGGAATCGGCGCCAATAGACCCATATCCCTTTGAATCGCTGCCAGCAGGCGCTGCGGCGCGCAACCTGCCCGACGGTGGACGGCTCTTGGGCTTGGCAAACGGCGACATGATTCGCGTGAGCGCGGATGGAACGATGGCCTTTATCGGCGCGGACGGCGCGGCGCAGCCCCTGGCCCCGGTGTATGGACGGGACGTGACGCTGCCGAACGGCACGACGCTGCGGATCAACCCGGCGGCGGTGCGCGTCACGCACGAAGCCGCCATGATCGCCGGCCTGCCGGTGGATATCACACCCGAACAGGTGGGCGACGGCCGCTTCCTGGCGCCTTTCTCGGAGGCGGCGGTACTCAGCGTCAACCATCACGACCGGACGGCGACCCTTTTCCATCTTGCGGGTACGACGGTCCTTCTGAGCTACCCCCGTATCGAGGCCTTCGGTGAACAGGTCGAGGTGAACATCCTGCCGGGCGGCATCAAGAACTTCGCCACCCAGGAGAGCGGACATCGCGGCATCGTCGAACTCAACGGCACCATCCGGCTCGCCACCGCGAACGGTCTTGACCTCCTCATCCGTTTCCCCGAACCCGCGCCGCCGGTCGATGTGCAGGACACCCGCCCCCTCTGCGCTGGGGAATGCCGGAGGAATGACGCATGACACTCGATTTCCTCGGCAAGGGATTGAAGTTCCCGTTCCAGTTTCACCGGCGTTCCGGCGGGGCGCGCATCTCGACGGCGACCTCGCTCGAGCACGCGCATATCCACGAGAGCATTCTCCAGATTCTCGGCACGCGCCCCGGTGAACGGTTCATGAACCCGGAGTTCGGGTCGCGTCTGAAGGATCTGGTGTTCGAACAGAACGACACCATATTGAAGGGACTTGTCCGCCATCATGTCATCGACGCCATTCGGCGCTGGGAAAAGCGCGTCACGGTCACACATGTCTCCTTCGACGAGTCGCCTGCAACTGCCGACCGGAACGTGTTGCTGGTACATATCGCCTACCGCGTCATCGAAACGCAGGTCGAGGGGAACCTGGTGTATCCCTTCTTCCGTGAGCTGGGAGGCGCGTGATGGGCCGGGCAAGCGTCTCCTACACGAACAAGGATTACGAATCGCTTCGGCGCGAATTGCTCGCCCGCGTCCCGCAATTGACGGACCGCTGGACGGACTTCAACGCCTCGGACCTCGGCGTCGTGCTGCTGGAACTCTTCTGCGGTGTTGGCGACATGCTCGCCTACTACCTCGACGCCCAGGCCGCCGAAGCCTTCCTGCCGACGGCACGGCAGAGGCAGAACATCATCAACCTGTGCAAACTCATCGGCTACCGGCTCGACGGCCCCGTCGCCGCGACGACCACGCTTCGTTTCTCTCTCGCCGCGCCTCTCGCCAAGGATCTGCTCATTCCCATGGGAACGGTGTGCCGGGCCTTGCTCGACGACGGCCATGCGGATTTCGAGACGGCGGCGGACGGCGTACTGCCGCACGGCGCGCTGTACGTGGACGTGTCCGCGCGGCAAGGCGTACGCAAGAGCCAGATCTTCAATGGCACAGGTACGCCCTGGCAACGCCTCGAACTTACCGGCAAGAACATTGCCCAGGGCAGTGTGCGGGTGATCATCGGCGGCATCGAATGGACGGAATCGCTGCACTTCCAGGAAAGCGGCGCGGAAAGCGTACATTTCGTTGTGGAGACCGACGGGCTGGATGTCTCGGCCATTCGTTTCGGCGATGGCCGTCACGGAATCGCGCCGGCCACCGGGACGAACATCGAGGTCTCCTGGCTGGAAACGCTCGGCGCGGACGGCAATCTTGCGCCGGATCTGGTCCATGACCTCCTGTCGCCGGTGATGCTCGACGGCGTTCCGGTGCGTCTTACCGTTACCAATACGATTCCCACGACGGGCGGGGCCAGCCGGGAATCCATCGACTTCGCCCGCGCCCAGGCGCCCGCCGAACTGCGCACGCTCTGGAAAGCCGTGACCAAGGAGGACTACCAGACCCTCGCCGTGGGTTTTCCCGGCGTGGCCAAGGCCCGCGTCCTGGATACGAACGATTGCGCGGGCATCCGCTACTACAATGTCCATATCGCCATCGCGCCCGAAGGCGGCGGCATCGCCTCGCCGCTGCTCAAGCAGGAACTCACCGCATTCCTCGAATCGCGGAAGGTCATCACGGTCGAATTCGAACTCTACGACCCGGTCTACCGCGCCATCGACATCGACGCGGACGTCTACCTGTGGGTGGGCGAGTCCGAGGACACGGTGCGCGGGCGTATCGAGCAGGGGCTCGCGAACTTCTTCGCCTTCGAGAACGTGGACTTCGATCAGGACATCCACTTCTCTGACGTGGTCGCACTTCTGGACGGCATTCGCGGGGTGAGCCATGTTCACCTGCACACCCCGGCGGATGACGTGATTCTCAATTGCGGCGAAATCCCAACCCTTGGCCAGGCGCAACTCCGGTTGCGGAGGGCTACGTGATGGCGCCGTACTTCGAGAAAAAGCTCTTCGACCTCCTGCCGCCACTGTACGCCATCGAGGACGAGACCGGCGATCTGGCCTCGTTTCTCAAGGTTCCGGCCGCGAGTCTGGATGAATTGAAGGAACTCATCGAGCGGTTCCCGGTCCTGTTCGATGTGGACCGGTGCGAACCGCGCTACCTTCCGTACCTCGCCCATATCGTCGGCAGGCCCTATGACGGGAGTCTCGCGCCGGATACGCAACGGAACATCATCAAGGAAGCCGTGCCGCTCTACCGGCGGAAAAGCACCATTCCCGCCATCCATCGCTCGCTGGCGGACCTGGGCTGGGAAGGCATGATCGAGGAGACATACCGCGACGCGCTGCGGCTCAACAGCCGTCCCATCCTGAACCGCGCCAAGCTCCCCGGACTCATCCACAGCCTTGGCGCGTACCGTATCCGTTCGGAAACCCTGACGCCCGGCGTTCGCGACGCGCTGAAGTTCCATCATCCCGCCGGTACGCGCGCGTGGTTCTGGCAATGGCTGCTCGCGTATTACGAGGCCACGAGTGAGTTGACGGGTCTGGAAAAGCTCTTCGTCCGCCGGATTCTCTTCGCCGACCCCGACGAGACCTTCCAACTCAACCGGTCGGAACTCAATGCGTGCTTCCACCTGACCTACAAGCGGAAAATGTGGAGTTTCCTGGTCCACAGTTCCGCCACGACGCTGCTGAGCGATTTCGACTACGCCGCGACCTGTTTCATGTCGTGGCACGGGCGCGGCGACCGCATGCGCCTGAACCGGAAGGCGCTCAATACCCGCATGCTCGCGAACACCTGGGAGAGCGAGCGGAAGTTCGCCGTCTGTTGCGAGATCGAGGCCCGGCGGCAACCCGCCATTCCGCGCCCCACGGCGCGCCTCAACGAATCGCCCATCGGCGCTTCCGTCCTCAATCACGCCAACGTACCCTGCCGGATTCGCTTCCGGCAAAAGGACTGCTACGGCGAAACCCCGCTCCTGGCGCCTGCCTGCGCGGGAGAGCGCGTGGACGTGTCTCGTTTGAGCAGCGTGCGGCTCGGCTACTTCCTGCGTCCGAACCGGTCGCGTCTGGGCGGTCCGGACCGGCTCAACGGCGCGTTCAAGGCGGGCATGTGGATTGCCACGCTCATGGTGGATACGGAATGGGCCGCTGAGGCGACCGAAGCCCACGATCTGGTCCAGCGCTGGCGCATGTACGGCGCGCGTTTCCGCCTGAACGGAAAGCGGCTCAACCACGGCCTGATCACGAACAGCACTATCAACGAGGACGTGGCGTCCTTCGAACTCGATGTGGATACCGGCGCGCCCCGGCGTCTGCGGCCAGACAATCTCCGCCTGAATTGTCGACGCCCCCTGAACGATACCGGACTCCACCTCTGCGTCGTGCGTACCCGGCCCATGCGCATCGGCCACGCTCCGCTCAACGAGTCCGGGTTCCGCGAATCGCGCAAGCCTTTCCGGTGGCGATTCCACCAACAGGATTTCCGTGCGGAAACTCCGCCGCTCGCCCCGGAAGCGCGTGGCATGACGCGGATGCTGTCCTTCCTGCACGAGACGGATCTGCGCGAGGGGTTCCGGCTCGGGCATACCCGGCTGGGCGCGTGGGAGCGCCTGAACGGTTTCGGGAAGGCGGACAACGCCTTCACCCAATGCTTCCTGACGGATACCTGGGCCGAGGTCGAGGAGGCATGGGACATCGTCGAACGCTGGCGCGCCAATGCCCCGGCATTCACCCTGAACGGCACGGCCCTCAATACCGGCGCATTGAGCGACGTCGCGCCCGGGTCCGTGGTGGCCGCATTCGAATTGCGCGTGGACACGGGCCTGCCGCGCCGCCGCCGCGTCGAACCCCTGGCGCTCAACCACAACGAATTGAACCGGACGGCCCTGCGGCTGTCCGTGGAACGGCACCACCCTTTGCGCCTGGGACGCATGGCGCTCAACCAGGCCGGACTGCACCGCGCCCGGCGCGACTTCGTCTGGCGCGCCGGCCCATAAGGAGGACCTGAACACATGGCACTTGGATTGATTGTGAACAGCGGCCGCGTTCTGACCGCGAAACTGCTGCTGGGACAGGCGATGGAAGGCCTTTCGCACTGCGCCATCGGCGACGGTGACGAAACCTTCACCGACCCGATGAACCCGCCGCAGCCGGATATCGGCCAGACGCGGCTCAAGAACGAGCGCGCCCGGAAACGCTGGTACAAGCGGACCTTCTTGAAGGAACACGCGGAAGGCACGCTCATCGTGAATGGCGTCCACTACATCGAGACGGGCGACGAGACGAACATCATTGGCGTCTTCTTCCGTTTCGACGAGGAAGAGGCCAACGGCATCACCATCCGCGAGTACGGCTTCTTCGGCGGCGACGTCGCCTACGTCGAAGGGGTCTCCGGCGCCTACGCCCTGAACGGCGTACATCATCCCGACACGAACCCCATGGGCGAAGTATTGCGCCCGGGGTATCTCTACGAAGTGAAGAACATACCGGATTTCAACAAGGTGAACGATACCCGCGTCGAGCTGGTTGGCATCATCAAGATATAGGAGAAGCGCCCCATGACGATTTCCAGAAACACCTTTGACCCCGCGAAGAACTACAAACGCGTCCGCTATCATCAGGACCGGGACCTGCTCGATTCGGAACTGAACGAGCAGCAGGACATCGCCCACCTCGAGCACAGGAAGATGTGGGACCTGCTTATCGGCGACGGCTTCTACATGGGCGATACGCCGCAACCGGTCAGCGGCAATATCGTGACCATGGAAGGAGGCGCGGTCTATGTCGACGGCACCCTCGAAATGGTGCCGGGCGCGACGCTGACCTACGACCCGGGCAAGACCACCGGCGTGGATGTGGTCTACGTCGAGTTGCTCAAGTACAACATCGACCACACGCAGGATACGGCCCTCATCAATCCGGCCACGGGCGAACCCACCGCCGAACGCGAGAAATGGGTCCTCAGCTACAAGGCCACGGACACCTCGGGCAGCGCTCTGCCGAACAACGTCACCGAACGCAAGGTCGTGCCGGTCCTCTTCTTCGACCGCGCGACAGGCGTGTTCATGCCCGTGCGCGAGCAGCGGCTTAATCTGCCCCTGGAAGCGTTGCAGGGCATGCTGCCGGGCGAGCGCATCACCGTCGGCTCGATCACGGAAGACCACCTCGCCTTCGCGGCCGCCGAAGGCCTCCAGTCGCTTCTGCAGAACCTCGCCGAACGCACCTATGACCAGGCGGGCAGCTATCTCGTCGAGGGATTCGGCAGTTTCCTCGGCGGCGTGGACGGGAGCGATGTCGAGGTCATCACGAATGCCGGACGGGCGTATATCCGGGGTTTCCGCTTCCACAGGGAGTGGCCCAATACCACCCACGTTCCCAAATCCGTCGCCGTGAAGGCGGTGCGCGGTGAACAGAAGACCTTCAATTCGAGCCAGCGGCGCTATCCGCTCAACAACGGTCCGCTCCAGGCCACGACGCAGGTCGAGGCCATCGTCGAGATCACCGCGAACGTCACGCGCGGTTCCGTGGCCGGCGGCGAGGACCTGCTTACCCCGAATCCCGTCGTGGACATTATCGAGGTGAGCCAGGGCGCCACCGTCTACCAGGAAGGCGTGGACTGGCAGCAGTCCGGAAACAGCGTGGATTGGCTCGGCTCCGGGAACGCACCTGCCATCGGCACCACCTACTCCGTCCGCTGGACGTACACGAAGCAGATGGTCAAGAACACGGACTACGTCGACGGCGGCTGGTTCGGCGTGGCGGGCCATCCCGCGTCGGGAACCTATCACTATGTCGTCACGGCCTTCGACGCCACGGGAGAAACGATCTTCGAGGCAGGCAGTGTCGTCTCGATCACGACGGCGGCGCGCGGGCTCAATCTGCTGACGTGGCTGCCCGTCGCGGGCGCGCAGGGCTACCGGGTCTATCGCGCCACGAATCCCGGCAGCCGCACGAATTTTGTCCGCCTCATCCAGTTGGGGCCGGAGGCCATCAGCTATGTGGATGACGGCGTGGAAACGACCACGTCCTCGGTGCCGCCGCAGTCGTCCCCGACGACGCTGGACATGTCCGCCTTCGCAATCGCGCCGGGAGACACGGACCTGATCAATTTCGGGCGCACAAATCTGGGCGATCAGCCCATCAGCGGCTCGAACTGCAGTGTGGACTACAACTATTACCTTGGCCGGCGCGACATCATCTATGCGACGACCTCGGAGATCAAGCGGCTCGAAGGCGCGCCCGCGGACAATCCGAAGCTGCCCATTCTGCCCGACGGGGCGCTGGGCCTGTGCAGCGTCGAGTGTCCGCCCAATTCAACGGCCCTGGTTGTGCGCAACTTCCGGCTCACCCGCATCACGATGGACCAGATTCACGCCATCATCCGTGATGTGGAGGCGCTCAAGTACAACGACGCCCAGTACCAGATGAATAACGACCTTCAGAACCGCGACGCCCAGACGAAGAAGGGCATCTACTCGGACGACTTTTCCAACGATGCCCAATCCGACCGGTATCATCCCCAGTGGAGCGCGCGCATCGACCCGATATACCGCTTCGTGGCGCCGGACCGTACTGCCACTCCGAACGTGCTCGCCGTGGATTACGGCAACAGCCAGGCCACGTTCAGCGAGGGACTGGCCATGCTGCCCTCCACGGAGACGCTGCTCATCAACCAGACCCAGTGGTCGGGTTCGAAGAACATCAACCCGCACGCGCTTTTCGAGAAGCCCCGCGCCCGTATCGAGATTTCCCCGAACACGGGCCGCAGGGGCTTCACGGATGTCCATGTGCGCGGCATGCACTTCACGCCGAACACGGCGAATGTCTCGGTCTATTGTGACGGAGAGTTGGTCCTTTCCGGACTCACCGCGGACAGTTCGGGCGCGCTGACCGCCATGTTCACGATTCCCGCGGACGTGCGGGACGGCACGCGCATCGTGCTGATGACCGATGGCATCTATGAAGCCAAGGTCGGCATGGAAATCAACGCGCCGTTGGACATCTCCCGCATCCTGCGTGTCGCCAGCGGCGATGAGGACGGCGAGGGCAGCCAGCTTGCCGCGTCTCCGGGCGAGACCACGCTTATGCGCCTCATCCGCAAGGTGGTCACCACAATCCTTTGGAAGATTCGCACGTGGCCGACCCGTGTCGACCCGCTGGCGCAGACCTTCCGCTTCGAATGGAACCAGGTCGTCAGCGGTATCGGCCTCTTCTTCACGAGCAAGGACGCCTTCCAGCCGGTGAATGTTCAGGTGCGCGGGATCACCAACGGTGTACCCAACGGAACGGTCTACGCGGAAAAGAGCGTTGCGCCCGGCGATATCGTCTACAACACCGAGACGCGCATCGATTTCAACGATCCGTTCTATGCGGAAGCTGGAAAGCGGTACGCGCTGGTCATCGGCAGCGAAAGCCCGCTCTACGAGGTGCGCGTCGCCCAGCTTGGCCAGATGGGCCAGGATGGGCTCATTACCCGCCTGGACTACACCGAAGGCGCGTTGTTCGAGAGCGCCAATGCGGAGGCATGGACGCCGCTGCCGGACACGAGCCTTACCATGAAAGTATATGGCCGGAAGTTCGATCTCGATGGCGTGGTCCGGTTCATGCCGATTACGGGCGTTCAGTTTGCCGCTTTCAACATCGACGAGTACAGCACCATCCCCGAGGGCTGCGCCATGTTGTGGGAGTATTCGATGAATGGCGGCGTGAGTTGGGACGCCCTGGTGCCAGCCGAGGAGGAGCGCCTGCCGAACCTCGCGACGCAAGTGCTGGTGCGGGTGCGCTTGGCGTCGAACGCGGACAATGATTCGCCCGTGCTCAGTTTCCGGGACGTGAATCTCGTCGGGTACTTGAACGGTACTGCCGGGGTATACGTCACCCGTGAGAACGAACTGGCTCAGGGCGTCGCCTCGACCAAGGTCTATGCGCAGATGGATATCCCGAGCGGAACGACCATCCAGTGGTTCTGCAGCAACAACGGCGGCGCTACCTGGGAGGCCATGACTATCGACGTCACCCGGCCCATCACGGAGGAGTGGACCGAGTACACGCTCATGCGGACCTTCACAAACAACACCGGCAACCGGGTTCGCTACAAGGCGGCCATGACCGGCACGCCGCTGGTCTACCCGCGCATCCACACGCTGGGGGCGACCCTGAGCTGAGGATGATCCGGAACCCGAAACAACCACCTGATGAAACACCGGGGCGGCCCAACGCCGCCTCGGTGTTTCGCCGGGCCATAGAAGCTCTTCAAGCTGACTATCTGCGGCTGGAGAAGATCGTGCTCAAGTGCGGCGGCTGGCGTTGCGATCATTGCGAAGCGGTCCAGCCGCCTGGCGACACACGTTACCGTCGCGAAGACGATTACCTTTGCCGCGAATGCTTCCAGGAAATCCAGCACGCGGCCCAACGAAGGAGGAACACCCCATGCTCGTGAAACGGCGCGGTGGCATGACCGAGTACATCCCGACTCCAAGAGAGAAGCGCGAAGCCTTGGTGCGCGATCACTTCACCGAGGTGGTCGAACTGCTGCACAAGCGTCTCGTCCGCCTCGAACAGGCATTCGACCTACCGGAGGAGGATGCAGAAGCATGCGCTTTACTGCTGGCCCGCATCCGGGAGGAGGAGCAACGCACGCTCCTGCTCAACCGGGAAATGCGGACAGGCGACGTTCCCGCTGTGGGGTAATAGCGAACACCTCGCGCCAAGCCTGCACAGCCAAGCGGAAATAACGAGGGTTGTCCAGAAGACTTCAGACCCTTTGGCGGTCATGCCCCGGTCGGGTACAAGTCGCGCAAGTCCCGGCGTGTCCGGCGGTTGCGCCAAAGAAGCGTAAGTTATTTAACGGCAATGTGTTGCGCTTGTTCTTTTCGTGTTCTTTTTCTTGACTTCCGGCCCGGAACCAAGCGTTCATGTGGACACAAGGCGGCGGAAGCAGCCGCCCACGAGTTGAAGCCGGAACGCAGGAAGGAACACAGCGGACATGGACATGCGCGAGATAAGGTTCGGGGTCGAGATTGAGACGGTCAAGCGGACGCGAGAACAGGTCGCCCGCGCCATCCACTCGGTGGTCGGCGGTACGGTGCAGTACATCGGCCAGCCCAACTGCTACGACCCCTGGGAGGTCGTGGACCTGCACGGACGGTGCTGGAAAGTGGTCGCCGACGCCTCGCTCAGTCATGTGCCCTTCCATCTGCGCGCCGAGGTCGTGACCCCGGTCCTCGGTTACGAAGATATCTCGCAACTCCAGGAAGTCGTCCGCGCCATCCACCGCTGCGGCGCGCGCGTGAGTGCGCAGTGCGGCATGCACGTCCATATCGACGCCGCGCCCTTCGACGGTCGCCGCCTCGGCAACCTCGCCAAGATCGTGTACAAGCAAGAGCCGCTCATCCTGCACGCCTTGGGCATCAGCCAGGAACGCCTCAACCGGTACACGCGGCCAATCAGCGACGAGTTCATCCGCAACGTGGAACGCCAGCGGCCCAAGACGAAAGACGAACTCAACCGCATCTGGTACGGCTACCACAACACGCAGCCGCAGCATTACTGCTCGACCCGCTACCACGGCGTGAACCTGCACAACGTCTGGTACCGCGGCACGGTCGAGTTCCGCTGGTTCGAGGCGACGCTCCACGCCGGCAAGGTGCGCGCTTACATCACGCTCTGCCTCGCGCTCGCCGCCAAGGCCCTAAACGGGCGCGCGGCGTCGAGCCATAAGCGCGCCTTCGATCCGGCCTGCGCCAAGTATGACTTCCGCGTCTTCCTGCTGCGCCTGAATCTTATCGGCGAAGAGTTCAAGGCCGTGCGCAAGCATCTGCTGGCGAACATGCCGGGCGACGCGGCCTTCAAGAAGGGACGGCCACAAACCTCCCTTGAAACTGAAACTCAACCGCATGCGGCCGCATGCTGAACGGAGGAACACCCATGAAGATGATCATTCGCGCCACGGACAAGGAAGGGCGGCCGGTCCCGGAGACCGGCCAGTTCATTGAGGGGCCGGATTGCCTCGCGCTCGTCGAGCAGATGCGCGCACAAACGCCCTTCACGGCCCAACAGACGCAGGACGAGTACATGGAGGACCTGTTGGCCCGGCTCCCGGAGAAGCCGCCCGTGCGCGGCGGTAACGCGGAACAGCGCGCCGCCGATCTCCTGAGCGCCTTGGCCACGCACGGATTTGTCGCGTTCGTGGCTGACAAGGTGGCCCATGCTGAAGTGGCCATGACGCTCGAAGATCCGGGGCCGGTCGTCATCCCCGCGCAGGTGCTCGACGACCTCGAAGCCATCCGCCGCGACGGACGCAGCAACATGCTGGACTGGCCCGCCGTGGCGCGGATTGCCGAGGTCATGGGGATGGACAAGACTGCGGTATGGGTCCGCACGCATCACCGTGAATACTCCGCGGGCATCTTCCGAGGCTTTGCTCCAGACACGAAAGGGATCGAGTCATGTGCGGACAAGCAGGACTGATTCTCGGGAAGAAACGACGGACCGATGCCGAAATCGCCGTTCTCAAGACGCTTTTCTCCGGCCTGTTGATGCGCAGCGAGGTCCGGGGCCGACACGCCAGCGGCGTGGCCGTGGTCGACCAGGACGGTGAATACCGGCTCTTCAAGCGGCCCATGCCGGCGACACAACTCCTGGCCCAACCGGGATACGCGGACGCGCTGGGCGCAATTGAAGGCAGCCACGGGCGTTCCGCGGGGCGCACCACGCTCATTCTCGGGCACACGCGGCACCGGACGTGCGGGGACGAGGCCAACAACGCCAACAACCATCCCCTGCGCGCCGCCGACTGGATCGGAACGTTCAACGGCACCATCTACAACGCAACCAGGCTGTTCCGCCGACACCGGCTCTATCGCCACGCCGAGGTCGACAGCGAATTGGTCCTGCGCCTGGCAGACAAGTTCGCCGACATCGGAACCCTGGATGTCCCCCGGTTCATCGACGCCCTGCGCCCCGCACGGGGCCAACTGAGCGCCGTCTTCGCCTCCTTGTGCGCTCCGGAGACAACCTATGTCCTCTACGGTAACCGCCCGCTGGTTATGCGCGCACATCGCAGACTCCGTGTCATCGCCTATGCCTCCGAAGGCCGTTTCCTGGATGCCGTCCTCGGCGATTTGCGCGGATGGCGAGACTTCGCCCTGCCGCCAATGACGCTCGCCTGCTTCCACCGCGAGGATATCTTCCATCCCGACTTCCACAAGGTGGACTTCATCGCCCAGGAACGCCGCCGCAGTTCCATCGAAGCGACAGAAAGTACCCGGAGAGTACCCGCATGAAACCCAAGGAAACCCCGAGGAAGAACACAAACCGCAATGACAGCCCCGGCCCAGTCATAACCCTGTTCGTCTACGGAACCTTGAAGAGAGGCTTTCCGAACCATGACCACTTCTGCCGCAACGCCATCGATATCCAGCCCGCCACCGTCTGGGGCCGTCTCTACGATCTCGGCGCATACCCAGCCCTCGAAGTGCCCGAGGAATCCATCCTCGCCCACGGCACAGACGACCCGCTCGCCGACGCCGCCACCCAGGCACGCCTGACCGCCGACATGGCCGTCTACGCAGCAGACACCCCGCCTGCGGAGGACTGGGACGCCATCCAAGGCGAGATCATCACCTTTCCCGACCCCGCCCGCGACCTCCCGCGCCTCGACCACCTCGAAGGCTACCAACCGAGGTCCTCTTCCTTTTACCAGCGGCTCTTGGTCCCTGTGCAGCAGAACGCCAATTCACGAACTCCTGCATGGCTCTATGCGGCTGCGGAATGCTTGAATGCGCGGGCCATTCTGCTTCAAAGCGGAGTCTGGAAATAGGGCGATTAGGCGTTCCGCGAGTCCTTGGGGTCTTCCCTTGGCGACGAATTTGACATCTCCATCCCGTTTTGTGCTATATCATCTGACAAATCATATGATATGGTTCGCGCTCTTTCTCAAGAAGGGCGCGCCTTAACGAGGAGAAACGTCTTGGACGAGCAGTCCGACATGTCCCGGCTCGTGCGCGAACTACGTAGGATGACAGGACTTACGCAAGAGAAATTCGCGGCCAGACTCGGTGTGACCTTTCCGACTATCAACCGGTGGGAAAATGGTCGAGTCAAGCCGTCGCCCCTTGCTGTGCAACAAATCGAAGAGCTACTGAAGGCCATGGGCGAAAGAGGACTGAGTCTTCATCGAGAGTTCTTCGAGAAGGGGGAATAGGCATGGCCCACCGCGCCTCTACCCCATCTGATAAGGCGGAAACGTGGATATGGCAGAAAGGCGACATCAGACTGGAAGGTTCAAGCGATGGACACGCTGACACCGCAACAGCGCAGTGAACGAATGGGCCGTGTCCGCAATAAGGACACAAAGCCCGAAATGTGCGTGCGTCGGCTCGTCTACGCGCTCGGCTATCGCTATCGTCTTCACGCCTCTGAACTTCCCGGACGGCCTGATCTTGTTTTCAAGTCTCGGCACAAGGTGATTTTCGTTCATGGTTGTTTCTGGCACCGCCATGAAGGGTGCAGCCTGTGCCGCATGCCGAAATCACGCCTCCGATTCTGGAAGCCGAAACTGACGGCCAATCGTAGACGAGACCTTGTAAACCAAGATAAGCTCGCTAACTTGGGTTGGGATTTCATGATTGCATGGGAATGTGAATTGCACGACATGGACACACTGGCCTTGCGGATCAAGTCATTCCTGGGAGACTGTCGGCTATGAAGGCCGTCGAGTTGTTCGCAGGAGCCGGAGGGCTCGCGCTTGGCACGGCGAAAGCGGGATTTTCCCACGAAGTCGTTGTCGAGTGGAACCGCGACTGCTGCGATACGATCCGCGAGAATAAAATGCGTGGTGTTGACCCCGTAGCCAATTGGACACTATACGAAGGAGACGTTCGGGACTTTGATTTTAGCCAGATTCACGGCGATATCGACTTGCTAGCTGGTGGGCCGCCCTGTCAACCGTTCTCGCTTGGTGGAAAACATGGTGGGCTTTCGGATAGCCGGAACATGTTCCCTGCCGTTGCCGAGGCCGCACGGATTCTCCGTCCGCGTGCGATTATCATCGAAAATGTGAAGGGGATACTGCGGCCTTTGTTCAATTCAACCTTTGAGTACATTCTCCTTCTACTTCGCTACCCGGATATCACCCGCAATACGGACGAGAACTGGAAAGACCATTGGGCTCGACTGAAGACCTATCATAAAGAAGGAAATCGGGACGGATTGTTCTATAATCTCGATTTCAAATGCTTAAACGCTGCCGACTATGGGGTTCCCCAAAAACGCGAGCGCGTCTTCATCGTTGCGTTTCGAGGCGATCTCGAGGTTGATTGGGCCATCCCGACGCCAACGCATTCTCTCGACTCCCTAATACGTGCCAAATGGATCACTTGCGATTACTGGGATCGACATAACATCGCTAGGAAGAATCGCCCCAAACCACCACCAAACTTCGCCAGTCGCCTGAAGCGGATTCGCAATTGGGGCGATATGCCGTCCGATCTACCTTGGAATACCGTCCGAGATGCCATCGCTGGCTTGCCCGATCCTCGAGAGACAGACTATTCGGCAAGCATTCCTAACCATTGGCTTAATCCCGGTGCCCGTATCTATCCAGGTCACACGGGAAGTCCACTCGACGAGCCGGCCAAGACACTAAAGGCTGGCTCCCACGGCGTCTCAGGCGGCGAAAACATGCTTGCCTACCCAACGGGCGAGGTGCGCTATTTCACGGTCCGGGAAGGTGCCCGGTTGCAGTCATTCCCGGATGATTATGTCTTCAAGGGTTCGTGGACCGAGAGCATGAGGCAGATCGGAAACGCCGTGCCAGTTCTGTTGGCGCAAGTGGTGGCCCAAGCCGTTCGTGAGAAATTGCTTCGTCTGAAAGAACCCTCAAGTATCGATATCAAGATCCATCGCGTGAATGAATTTCGCGCGACTAGTCTGGTTGACCAAGAGGCTCAGAAAACAGACACCGAGCCCGTACGCCATACGCGCGCGGCGAGGAGGCGATGACACCATGAGAGATACTGTTACCGAATTCGATCTGCAGCCCGATCCACGTATCCTGCCAATGCTGGGTGAAATCAATCTGTCCCAATGGAAATGCATTGCGGAGCTTGTCGACAATTCCGTTGATGGGTTTCTGGAGCTTGTCCGCGCAGGCCAAGCTCCATCACATCCGGAGATCAGTGTTGCCGTTCCTACCACGGACACGCCCACCGCAAAGGTCACCGTTCGAGACAACGGCCCAGGCATGTCACAGGACAAGCTGGAAATGGCTGTTCGAGCTGGTTGGTCTGGTGGTGACCCAACAACCAACCTTGGGCTTTTCGGAATGGGCTTCAACATCGCCACGGCCCGACTTGGAACGGTTACCACGGTATGGACAACATGCGAGGATGATGTCGAATGGGTAGGACTTTGCATTGATTTTGATGCCCTTCGCAGACAAAGGCATTTCAGGACTCCTTCGCTTACGCGCCCAAAGATTGACCCCAAGGAGCACGGCACGGAGATCACTATTGAGAGACTAAAGCCTGAACAACGGCAATGGTTTGCGAAGGCCGCAAATCGCTCCCTGTTGAAGCGAGAACTCAGCAGGGCCTATTCCGCCATGCTCCGACCGATCGGTATTCCCACCACGTTCAATCTACTTCTCAATGGCACGGCTGTTCAGGGACGAGAACATTGCATTTGGGGAGGTGAGGGGAACCCGATTCGCGAGGTCACAACTGCCAAGTTCGGTCCCGTCTCCTCTTACCAAGTTATCGAAGTCAATCTGCCGCCCCGTCCCTTCTGCAAGAAATGCTGGCAGTGGCTTCCCGCCGATGAAACGGCTTGTCCATCATGTCTCTCGGATACGGATGTCGCCCCTCGACGACGTTCAATCCGAGGCTGGATAGGCATTCAACGCTACCTAAGCAAGACGGACTATGGCATCGACCTGCTCCGTCATGGCCGGAAAATCGAGATCGCGAGCAAAGATCTCTTTCTGTGGATGGATGGAGAGAATGTCGAGCCAGAGTACCCCATTGACGATCCACGACAGCGCGGGAGAGTTGTCGGAGAGATTCATCTTGACCACTGCCGAGTGACCTATACCAAGGATCGATTTGACAGAACCGACCCAGCATGGGAAGACATGGTACGCGCTGTCCGTGGTGATGGTCCCCTTCGTCCGGATAAGGCGGAAGAAGCCGGTTTTGGGACCAACAACTCGCCTCTCTTTAAACTGTTTCAGGTCTTTCGTCGTTCATCCCCCAAGCCGAAGGTAGCAGGTTGCTACGCACGCCTCCTAATCGTTCCTGATAATGACCGCGCGGAAGAAATGGCAAAGAAGTTCCACGAGGGAGACCCTATTTATCAGACGGATACGAAATGGTGGGAATTGGTGGATGAGGCAGATCGGCAGCTTCTCATATCGTCCGGAGGAGGCGCGGGGGCGTCGGGCGGGGCTGCCATCCCTGGCCCTAACGACACGCTTGACGGGTTCGGACCAGCCGTTCCATTAACAACCACAAATCCCAACGGAGCATCTGCCGTTCCCGCGCCCCCGCCCTCGCCAGAGGTGCCAATTCCGAGTCTCGGCGGCGAGTTTCGCAGTGACTCTACCAACCAAAGATGGGAAATTCGTACCCTTGAGATTTTGGATTCGCATCCAGCTCTCGCTGGAACAGGGAGGCCTTGGATTCTTCGCGCGCGCCCGAATGGCATCCATGAATTTCTCATAAACACCCGGCATCCCGTCTTCGCATCAGCGACGATGACGCCGCTAGATGCACTCCTTGCGGAGCTTGCGTGGTCAACGATGGATTTTCTTAGAGGGAATCCCGGTTCAGCCAGTTTTGCCGGTGTTCTTGCGGAGCTGCGTGAACGGTATGCAACAGTACATGCTCTCGATCCCCTCGTTCTCGGTATGCAGGCACGCCAGGTTCTCCTTGATATCGCCGGCACGCTTCCTGGTAATGTCGACACATCGGATGCCCTAGCGCTGTTCGGCGAGTTGCCTTCGCCAGATCAGGACTCGATTTTTCAAAAGATGGCGATGCGTGCGGCCGGAAACCCGCAAGCCATCATTGCAGAGGGACGATTTCTTGAATACGCGCCTCTCCAAGTAATCAGCGACTTCATCTCCGGCCATCCTGAAATATTCCTGGATGGTAGATGCTGGGATGATGCATACGCGACCCTTGACTACGGTCGTCCGGCAGCGACACAGGCCGCGCAAGCGCAAGTCGTTCGATATTACGAGAGCCTACTCGCCGATGCGGTATGGCTGGCGGACCAGGATGCAAGCGACTTGGCGGATGCTCATCGTCCTCGACTAATGCGCGCCCAGTTAGCCATCGAGCTTCTCGGGCCAACGGTGGGGGAGGCAACCTCGTCGTGACGGGTACAAATGCATACTTTCTGAATGAGCGACGACTCCTTCTGGGGCCTTGGCAAGCTTTCGAGCGTGATCTCGCACGCCTTTTGCTCGCCAACGGTTTCGATGATGTAAGAATCGTGGCGGGTACTGGTGACCGCGGAGCTGATGTGTTGGGTGTGCAAAGGGATGAACTCTGGGTATTTCAGTGCAAACACACTACGACCACCCCTCCGCCCAAGGATGCCATCGCGGAAGTTGTCGAGGCCGCAAAATACTACGGAGCTCAGCGGCTAGTGGTCGCCACTTCCCGTCCTCCTGGTGAGGCGTTTCTCGCACAGAAGCACCGTTTTGAACGCACGGGGCTACGAATTCAACTTGCGGACCCGCGTGTCCTCCTTGGGATGATGGCTAGCAGTCCTGAGTATCCTCCCGCCCGGCGCTCCATGAGACCTTACCAAGAGGATGTTTCGGATAGATTTCGTCGCGCGCTCGTCGATACTGGACGCGCACAGATTGTACTTGCCACTGGGCTGGGCAAGACGGCGGTTATGGCGGAGGTGGTTGCCGACCTCCTTCGCGACAACTGCGTGGAGGAAAGCCGGGTGCTGGTGCTTGCCCACACCAGGTCACTTGTCGATCAGCTTCACAGGGCATTTTGGTATCAACTTCCAAAGTGGGTTCCCACACATCAACTGGTGGAAAGTGAGTTTCCCACTTTCTGGGATGGTATCACCTTCGCGACTGTACAGAGCGCCCTCGCAAACCTGGACCAGCTTCCACACTTCGGTCTCATTCTCGTGGACGAGGCACATCATATTGGCGCAGACATGTTCCAAAAGACCATACAGAAGCTGGGTCCACCGATGCTGGGAGGTGTCACGGCGACACCGTGGCGTGGTGATGGATATGATATTGACGAGATCCTCGGTCCGGCGCTCGTCAAGATTGGCATTGCCGAGGGACTTCAGCAAGGTTTTCTTTCGGATGTTGACTATCGACTTCTTGCCGACAATCTCAACTGGGAAGCTGTGCAGCAAATGTCGAAGCACCGATACTCAATCACCCAGTTGAATAAGCGCCTCATCATTCCCACTCGCGACGAGGAGGCCGCGCGTGTTGTGAAACAGGTTTTTGATGAGGAGAAACGAAGATCAGGTATTGTCTTCAGTCCGACTATAATTCACGCTCAGGAGTTTGCGGCGATGTTGCGGCGCTATGGATTCCGAGCCGAGGCAATTTCATCGGAAACGGAACCGCGTGAGCGTGACGTGCTTATGTCCCGTTTTCGAGCCGGACAACTTGATTTCGTTACCACGGTCGACTTGTTCAACGAAGGGGTTGATGTACCCGATGTTGACATGCTCATCTTTCTTAGAGCAACGCACAGCCGCAGGATATTCGTGCAACAACTCGGACGAGGACTGAGGCTCAGCCCAGGAAAGTCCAAGGTCGTGGTACTGGACTTCGTGACCGATCTTCGTCGTGTCGCCGAGGTGGTCGATTTAGATCGGGCGGTTCGCGGCGAGGATGTCGAGCATCTTGGAATCGGCTCTCGGATCATCCAGTTTCATGATGCATCCGCAGGCAGTTTCCTTCAGGAATGGATGCTGGATCAGGCCTCGCTTTTCTTGCGGGACGGAGATCCGGAGCTTGAGTTGCCCGACATCAACTACCCAAGGCCACCGGCTCCTGGAGGAGTGCAATGAATCTACCAGACAATGTGCGCGATCAGCTTCGCGAATGCATGTGGCGGGTGGCCGATCAAATCAACTGGCTCGCTCTCGGTCCCATCGAGAAATCGCAACATTACGAGAACTGGACCAAGGATTCCGAGATCGGAGAAGTACTCCAGCGTTACATGCCTTTGGGGCAAGTGCGCGTTTACATCAAAGACTCACTGCTTAAGGATTATCCTAGGGCAAGGCGAGCGGACCAAGCCAAGCCATTTCGCATGCTGGGTCTGCAGCCGAATATCGTTGTGACGCGAGTGTTCATCAAGCCTCATGGGCGTCTGCTTGCAGATGGACGTATCGTCTGTTGGGGACGTGCCGCTGACTGGAAGACCATCCTCCTGGCGGTTTTTGAACGCAATTACACCATTGCCGGCTCAACTCCATTCGGGGTTGTTCTCACCGAATCGACAGGCAAGTTCTCGGATACCGTTGCTCGCTCCGTGGTCGCCGAGGCGGCGCGGCGTCTAGGAATAGAGAATCTGATATGGGACTGCTAATTGGACATTCTGGAGGTGTCGATGCGTTTTTTGGTGAAGCTGTTAGCATGAATAGGCAATCAGGAGCCTAAGAAGTGGAGTCATCAAGTCTGGATGAGAACCAAGCGAAAGTCATGGTACAAGTCATTGGTGGAACTCCGTGGGACAACGGCGGCGGGAATCTACGCGCGCTTCATGAAGGACAAGTCATTCCAGCGCGTTGTCACGGGCTGGCTTTCCACGGAGGCGTATAAACGATTGCGTGCCGCAAAGGCCATGTCCGAGACGCAATGAATTCGGTCCTCCGTGACGCTGGTATTGACGATTTTGAATCTGCGGGAATATGGGTCGTTTGAAAAAGGTTAATGAAAAGTGTAGAATTAAGATGCGTGAAAGGTTGATTTGCATGTTTTCGCGATTGAACAGAGTAATGTTTTCGGGCCTGAGCATAGTGGCCGTCGTTCTTACGATGGTCATGGGTGCGTCAGGTACCGTGCTCTGTATCGCGCGCGACCACACCGCAATAGAGTTGGCGCGGGCTGGAGATTGCACATCCTGTCCGGACCTGCCTGCGGGTAGAACGGAATCGCCAGCCGACAGGAACGCCGATTCCGCCGGATGTGGTTCGTGTTTGGACATCCCCCTGAGTGGTGCGATGGTATCTTCGGCGACACCAGCAAGGTACTCCGGCACGTTCAAGGTTTTGACCTCGGTCCTGCCAGCGAACATAGGCTCGACAGTCGCGTCGGACCTCCTTCCCGCAGTTTCTTTTCAGTCGGGTGGACACGCCGATAACACATTGATCGCGGTATCCACTACCATCCTCCGGATCTGATTTCTCCTTCTCCCCTCCCCGCACGTTAGCCGTGCATCTGTCAGAAATCCTGTTTCCCGACTCACGTTTATGTCATGGCGGCAGCATTCTCTGGCATCGTTTTACCATCAATTCACGCCTGTCAACCAGGCACATCGACAACGAATTCTTGGAGACAAGGAGAAGAGCCATGAGACATCCATACCTCACAGAAAGAAAAGGCGTCGGATGGGCGATGAGTTCGCTCGCCGCCGCTCTGATCGGCGCTCTGCTATCAGTCTCGCCGACTACCGCCTCAGCCAGTTCTGCAAGTAGTGACGGCGTCTTGTCCGCGTTCGCCATGACGCTTGTATCCAGCAATGTCTCCGTCCCGGAGTGCGCTCATTCGGGACACGAGGCCGTTCGCGAAGTCTATCGTCGAGAGGCACAAAGCCTGACGGCAACAGCCGATGCGGAGATCAAGCGACAGAGAGCATCCATCGAGTTTGCGCTCGACCAGATTCAGGCATCCGCGACCCGTATCGCACAGCAGTCCCCGCAGGAAACAGACACGAAGAACAGTGTGGCGCTGTGGCGTTTGAAGGATGAAGCGAAATCTCTCAAAGCTCAGCTCCCACGGCAAGCGCGTGCGTTACGCGATCAGTGGGACGCAGCCATCAAGGGTGCTATGGCGCAAGCACTGTATGCTTTGCAGGAGACCGAGTCACAGCACAGCGAATCAGACAGCCAGAGGACCAAACACGGCAAGGAAGTGAAGAGAACACTTAATAGGCAACGCAAGGAGACCTTGTCGTTCTTGGATGACATGTGGAAAGACAATGCCTCACAAACCCGTACGCGAATCGCACAGGCCATAGAGAGTCTGGACAAGGCAATTGCGCTGGAACAGGCTGAAGAAAGAGGTCCGGTCGTCGGGTATAGGCTCGTTAGTCGTCACAAAGGCCATGTCCACCGCGAACCTATCTACCAGAATGAACAACGCAAACCTTAAGAAAGGAACAAGCGACATGCTTCGCAGATACGTTTTATCGCGCATTTCGTTCGCATACCTAGCCATAGGCGTGGCGAGCATGAGTACGGTTTTGCCGGCCTTGAGCGAAGAAACGGACGCCGCAGTCACCGACTCAGCCTCCACCGCACCGGTGGATATGCGTGTCGGCGTTCTAACCTTGGCCGATGCGATTGCCTTGACACTGGAGCGGAATCCGAATCTGGCCGCCTTTTCCTGGGACATCCGTGTCGCGGAAGCCCGGCAGCTTCAAGCCCGGCTTCGTCCGAATCCCGAGTTGACGATTGAGGCCGAAGACGTCCGCTTGGGGCGTGGTCCGGGAACGCGTACCGTACGCCGCACCACTGGTTGGTCCGCCAATGGTCTGACCACGCAGATGGACCGGGAATCCGAAAGCGGGGCTCGAGGCGGATTCTCGGAGGCGCAGTTCACCGTTTCGCTTTCACAACTCATAGAACTGGGCGGCAAGCGCGCCAAACGAATGCATCTGGCCGCCCGCGACCGAGACGTGGTCGCCTGGGACTATGAAGTGGCGCGGGCCGACATACTCAAGAAGGTGGCCCAGGGGTTTGTAGAAGTCCTCGTTGCGCAGCAACGTGTGGCGTTGGACGACGAACTGGTCCAGCTTGCGGAACAAGTCCTGCAGACCGTATCGGCGCGAGTCAATGCGGGACGCGTCTCGCCATTGGAGGCAACGAAGGCCGAGACGGCGCTGTCGGTGGCGCGCGTACAGGCTGAGAGCTCTAAACGCGGGCTCGATTCCGCTCGTGCCCGGTTCGCTGCATTGTGGGGCGACAAAGAGGCAAGTTTCGAGCGCGCCGAAGGTGACCTGGATATCGTTCGTACCATTCCCATGTTGGATGACTTGGTCAAGCGAACGGACAAGAACCCCGACTTGGCCCGTTGGCGCGCGGAACTCGAGAAACGGCAGACGGCTATTTCCGTCGAGAAGTCCAAGGCGGTTCCCGACCTTACGGTGTACGCCGGTTTCCGTTCGACGGGCATGCCGGATTCAGATGTTCGCGGATTTGGCTTCGGTTCGGATGGACTCTCCCGCTCAAGTGGAAGCAGCCGTTCAGATGGCAACTGGGACAACTCGGTAGTGTTGGGATTCTCCGTGCCGCTTCCACTTTTCAACCGCAATCAAGGGTCCATCAAGGAGGCCGAGCATTTGATGGCAAAGGCTGGCGAGGAAAGGCGGGCCACGGATGTTCAGGTCCATGCGACCCTCACGGAGTCGTATCAGAGTCTTTCCGCTGCTCGCACGGCCATCACGTCGCTCAACGAGAGCATCCTGCCCGCGGCCACGCAGACTTTTGCATCCATCAATGAAGCCTACCTTCAGGGCAAGTTTGGATATCTAGACGTTCTGGACGCCCAACGAACCCTGTTTCAAGCAAGGCAACAGTATCTGGATGCCTTGGCAACATACCACCAGAGCGCCGCCGAGATTGAGCGTATCACCGGTGATCCCTTGTGGAGCAATGAAGAACTGAAGTCACCCCAAAAAGAGGAGAAGTAACCATGCGATACAAGATTGGATTTGCCCTTCTTGCGGCAGTAGTCCTTGTGGGAAGCATGACCGTCTGGTTGTACGAAGGCCACGTCGCTGCTTCAGCGAAACCCCACGCCGATGAAATCCAACCTGTCCCCCAAGCGGCGGATAAAGCCGAAGGAGGTCATTCCGCCGAGGATGGCCACAACCATGGCGCACAGGAGGCCGATAAGGCCAAGGAGGGTCACTCCGCCGAGGATGGCCACAACCATGGCGCACAGGAGGCCGATAAGGCCAAGGAGGGTCACTCCGCCGAGGACGGCCACAATCATGCTTCACCGGACGCTGACAAAACCGAAGACGGCCACTCCGCAGACGACGGCCACAACCACGGCTCGAAGGGCCCAATGTGTGAGGAGCACGGAGTCCCGGAAGCAGAATGCAAGATCTGTAACAAAGGCGCTGCGCACGGCGAGGAGGCGGACAAGGCCGAAGGGGGCCACTCCGCAGACGATGGCCACGGCCACGGTGAGGAGGCGGATATAGCCGTTCTTTCCGAAGAACAGATAAAAGCCAACAACGTCCAAGTCGTTGAAGCAGGACCGGGTGAGATTTCGGTTCAGTTGGCCTTGCCCGGTGAAGTGAGGCTCAACGCTGATCGCGTTGCGCATGTGGTTCCGCGCGTGGCGGGCGTTGTTCGGGAATCCCTGGCAACTGTTGGCGATGAGGTGAAAGCGGGCCAAGTCATGGCGGTACTGGAGAGCCGTGAACTGGCGACGATTAAGGCCGAATACCTTTCCGCCAAAGAGCGCGAGTCCCTGGCCAGGGCAACCTTCGAGCGAGAAAAGGGCCTTTGGGAAAAGAAGATTTCCGCCGAACAGGACTATCTGTCCGCGAAGCAGGCCATGGCGGAAGCAGCCATTAGCGTGAGGAGCGCCGAACAACAATTGCACGCCGTGGGTTTCTCGGAAGAGTATCTAAAAGGGATTCCGGGCCAATCACACATTTCCTACACCCGGTACGAAATCACCGCGCCATTTGACGGTTCTGTGATTGAGAAGCATATCACGCTCGGCGAATCGCTCAAGGACGACGGCCCCTGCTTCACGATAGCGGACTTGACTACCGTTTGGGTAAACCTCAGCGTGTACCAGAAAGATATCCCTTCCATTCGGAAGGGCCAGCAGGTACTCATAAGCGAGGGAGGAATGCCATCAGACGGTGTCGCAGCTACCGTGGACTACATGGGGCCGATCGTGGGCGAAGAGACCCGCACGGCCATTGCGCGCGTGGTGCTTCCGAATGAAGCGGGGCAATGGCGGCCCGGACAGTTTGTAACTGGGTTTGTGTCCACCAAAACGACCAAGACTGTTCCCGTCGTGGCGCCGAAAACCGCCTTGCAGACATTCGAAGGGTCCACGTGCGTCTTCGTCCAAACCGACAAGGGGTTCGTGCCCGCGCCTGTGACCGTGGGAAGCAGTAACGACACGCATGTCGAAATCGTGAAAGGCCTCGAGCAAGGGGCGCGTATTGTGGTGGAGGGCGCCTTCGTCATCAAAGCGGAGATCGCCAAGGGAATCATGGAAGGCAAAACATGCAGCGGCCATTAACCCCCACCAACGATGACGTAACCAGAGGTCACAGAATTCAAGGAGATCACCTTTCATGCTTAGCAATGTTCTTAGATTGAGCATTCAGCACCGCTGGTTGGTGCTGATACTGACCGCGGGCGCGGCTGTACTGGGCTTCTTTTCGCTTCTGCGGCTGCCCATTGACGCGGTGCCCGACATCAGCAACAAGATCGTCCAAATCACCACGCTCTACCCGGCCTTGTCGCCGGGCGAGGTCGAAAAACAGATCGCCTTCCCCATCGAAACCGCACTGGCCGGCATTCCTGGCCTCCGCTCCACCCGCTCGTTGACGCGCAATGGGTTCTCGCAAGTCGAGGCCATCTTTGAAGACGAGGTGGACATCTACTTTGCCCGCCAGCAGGTGATGGAACGTCTGGCTGAAGCGCGGGAGAGCCTTCCCTCCGGCGCTGAGCCACGCATGGGCCCCATTACGACGGGCCTCGGGGAAGTGTATGTCTATGTCATCGAGTATGAGCATCCCGACGGCAAGGGCAGCGTCATCAAGGATGGCCAGCCAGGTTGGCAGAACGACGGTTCGTATCTGACGCCCGAAGGCGAACGTCTTCAGACAGAGGTTGAGCTAGCGGCCTATTTGCGCACGCTGCAAGACTGGCTGGTTAAGCCACAACTTCGGACCGTCAAGGATGTGGCCGGCGTGGATACGATCGGCGGTTATGAGAAACAGTACCTCGTGCAACCCGACCCGATGAAGCTGATCTCGTATGGGGTGACGATGAACGATCTGATCGAAGCCCTGGAACGCAATAACGCCAGTATCGGCGCGGGCTTCATCGAGCACCAGGGCGAAGCCCTCAACGTGCGCGCCGACGGACGCGTCCGCACTTCCGAGGATATCAAGTCCATCGTATTGGGATCGAAGGATGGTACGTCGTTTCACATGCGGGACGTGGCCACGGTGGGCGTGGGGAAGGAACTGCGCACGGGGGCCGCCAGCCAGAACGGCGAGGAAGTTGTAGTTGGCACCGTGCTGATGTTGTTGGGTGGCAATAGCCGCACGGTCGCAACCAGTATTACCGAGAAAGTCCATGGCATCCAGTCGAGTTTGCCGCCGGACATCCGCTTGCGCCCGGTGTTGGTGCGCACGAAACTCGTGGATAAGACGATAGACACGGTTGGACACAGTTTGTTCATGGGGGCGATCCTGGTCATTGTCGTTCTATTGGCGCTGCTCGGAAACTTGCGCGCGGCCCTGATTACGGCCATGGCTATTCCGCTGGCGATGCTTTTTACCGCCATGGGCATGCGGCAATTCGGCATCAGTGGCAACCTGCTGAGTCTGGGCGCGATCGACTTTGGCTTGATCGTGGACGGTTCGGTGATCATCGTCGAGAACTGTCTGCGCCTCCTGGCCGAAAAACAACGCGCCTTGGGACGCGTGCTCACCCGGCAGGAACGCTTTGCCACGGTGTTCGAAGCCAGCAAAGAAGTGCGTAGCGCCACCGCTTTCGGCGAGGCGATCATCATCATCGTCTATATTCCAATCCTGGCGCTCACGGGCGTGGAGGGCAAGATGTTCCACCCGATGGCGATCACGGTCATCTGCGCGCTGGTGGGCGCCTTTGTTCTTTCGCTGACCTTTGTGCCCGCCATGGTCGCCATTTTCATCACCGGCCAAGTCAAAGAGAAAGAAAGCCGGATCGTGTCAGGACTCAAGTGGCTCTACGCCCCCGCACTGCGTTTGACGCTCAAGCTGCGCTTGATCGTGATACCGGCGTTTGTCCTTATGTTCGCCGCATCGCTGCTCCTCTTCACGCGGCTGGGCCAGGAGTTCGTGCCCAAGCTCGACGAGGGCAACATGACTGTTCAATCCCTGCGCATCCCCAGTACGTCGCTCGCCCAGTCGCAGGCGATGCAGTTCAATGTGGAGAAAGCGGTTTCCGCGCTGCCCGAAGTCGCCCTGATGTATTCCAAGACCGGCACGGCGGAAGTGGCCTTCGACCCCATGCCGCCCAATATCTCCGATGGGTACGTGATCCTCAAACCGCGCGAACAGTGGCCGGACCCGAACATGTCCAAGGCCGGCCTAGTGGACAAAATCCGCAAGACGGCCGCCACGATTCCGGGCAATCTTTTCGAGTACAGCCAGCCCATCGAACTGCGAATTAACGAGTTGGTGGCGGGCGTGCGCGGCGATCTGGCCGTCAAGGTTTTCGGCGACGATTTCGAGAAGATGACGCCCATCGCGCAGCAGGTCCTGCAAATCCTGCAAACGGTTCCTGGCGCCGCGGACGTGAAGGCCGGGCAGACCGAGGGTTTTCCTTCGCTGAGCATCGACATTGATCGGGAGGCGACGGCGCGGCATGGCCTGAATGTGGCCGACGTGCAGGACATTATCGCCACCGCGGTCGGTGGACGCGAAGCGGGGCTGGTCTTTGAGGGAGACCGCCGGTTCGACATCGTCGTGCGATTGCCCGAGGCGCTTCGCTCTAATCTCGACGCGCTGGAACAGCTACCGATTCCATTACCACACTTAGAAAGCACAACCACTGAACCCCAGGGAGTGGTGGGCCGCGATGCGGCGGATACCACCCTGCGAGGAACGATCTCGCTCGGTTCCATCGCCACGCTGTCGCTTACAGAGGGACTTGGCCAGATTAACCGGGAAGACGGTAAGCGCCGCCTCGTGGTCCAGGCCAATGTGCGCGGGCGCGACCTCGGATCCTTTGTGGCGGAAGTGCGCAAGCGTATTGACGCGGAGGTTAAGCTAACGCCCGGCACGTGGCTCGTCTGGGGCGGACAATACGAGAACCTGCTATCGGCGCGTGAGCGGCTGATGATTGTCGTGCCCTTCTGCTTCTTCATGATCTTCCTGTTCTTGTTTACGACGTTCAACTCGGCGAAGTACGCCATACTGGTTTTCAGCGGCGTGCCGCTGGCTTTGACCGGCGGCATCGTGGCCCTGTGGTTGCGGGGCATCCCGTTTTCCATATCGGCGGCGGTGGGATTCATCGCGCTCTCGGGCGTGGCCGTGCTCAACGGTTTGGTCATGGTGACGTACATAAACCATCTTCGCCAGAAAGGCATGGGATTGGAGGACGCGATCGTGCAGGGATCGCTCACGCGCCTGCGGCCGGTCATGATGACAGCCCTCGTGGCCGCGCTCGGTTTCGTGCCCATGGCCATGTCTGTCGGGACGGGCGCCGAGGTCCAAAAACCGCTGGCCACGGTCGTAATCGGAGGCATTGTTTCTTCGACGTTACTCACACTCATTGTGTTGCCCGCGCTCTACCGCCTTTGGCACCACAAGGATGACCGTCTAGTGGACGACGCAGACAAGGAGCACCTGGAACATGCAGAGGTGATAGCTGACTGATAACCGAATGCCCGCTGCTTATTTCAAGAAATGAGCAGCCTTGGAGGTAAGACTATGCGACTGCCTCACGGAAACTCGACAACGAACACAAAGCCCAAGACGCGATTGAGCAAGGACCAAGAACGCCAGCGTGCCGCCCGCAGAATGGCGTTGTGGTGCGGTGGAATCACGGCGATCTCGCTTGGTCTTGGCGTCGTATGGGCGCGGTATAAGATCGTCACGGCAGGTTACGTGCATATCCCGATTGTCTTTTTACCGCTCTGGCTAGGCTGTCTGGGATTTACCGTCTGGTCTGTCTACGAATGGAGGCACCGGTGAATTCCACAAAAACGAAACGGGCGTCTGTATAATGCTTGCTGAAAGGAAAGGCCGATGAGACAGCGGACGTATAGGATTCGAGGAATGGACTGCGCCGAGGAGGTGGCCGCGCTCAAGTGCGAGGTGTGTCCGCTGTTGGGCGCGGACGGCAAGGTCTCGTTCGACTTGATCAACGGCAAGATGACGGTTGATCTGCCGGAGAAAGGCCTTTCCGAAAGTGAGATTGTCCAGGCTGTCGCGCGGACCGGAATGGAAGCGATTCCCTGGGGACAGCAAGAATCCAAACAGTCGGGCGCGGCTGGTTTGTGGCAGCGCCATGGCAGGATGGCTATGGCCGTGGCGAGCGGTTTCGTGTGTGCGCTCGGGTTCTTGATTCACGCGGCGACGCATGGGCTGGCTGATGCTTTTGTTGCCGGTGAAGGTGGGGCGCATCGTTTCCCCGTGGTGTCCATCGCATTCTACGTCGCCGCAGCCGTAATGGGCGGATGGTTCATTTTCCCCAAGGCACTCGCTTCGGCGCGGCGGATGCGGCCGGATATGAACCTTCTGATGACGGTGGCTGCCTTGGGAGCCATGGCGATTGGTGAGTGGTTCGAGGCCGCGACGGTGACGTTCTTGTTCTCGGTAGCGCTGCTGCTGGAATCGTGGAGCGTGGAACGAGCGCGGCGCGCCATCAGAGCCCTGTTGAACCTTTCGCCTCTGCGTGCGCGGATTATCTGCCCGACAGACGGAGACATCGAAGAGAAGCCCGTCGAGGATGTGCCGTTGGGCGCAACAGTCGTTGTCCGGCCCGGCGAACGGATTCCGCTTGACGGGGTTATTACGAAAGGGTCCACGTCCATCAATCAAGCCCCCATCACGGGGGAGTCGATGCCGGTCTCAAAGAACGTGGGACAGGAGGTCTTCGCGGGAACTATCAACGAGGACGGAGCCATCGAGTTCAGGACAACCAAGGCGGCAACGGATACAACACTGGCCCGAATCATCCGCATGGTCGAGGAGGCCCAGTCCCGGCGTGCGTCCACGGAGCAGTGGGTCGAGAAGTTCGCCCGCTACTACACACCCGTCATGATGGTTCTGGCGTTATCCATAGCACTCGTGCCGCCGCTGCTATTCGGAGGTCTATGGGCCGAATGGATCTATGAAGGCCTTGTTATCCTGGTTATCGCGTGTCCCTGTGCGCTTGTTATCTCCACGCCTGTCAGCATTGTCGCCGGTCTGAGCGCGGCGGCACGCGCGGGTGTGCTTATCAAGGGCGGAATGTACTTGGAAGCCCCTGCGCGGCTGAGAGTGATTGCATTTGACAAGACAGGAACCTTGACGCGAGGTCAGCCGGAAGTTCAACGGATCATTCCGCTAAACGGCCACTCCGAAGATGAGTTGCTCCAGCGGGCGGCATCGCTGGAAGCACTGAGCGACCATCCGCTGGCGCGGGCCATCGTGCGAAAGGCGCTGGAACGGAACCTCAAGGCACTGACCGTCGAGGGCTTTCAGGCGATTAAGGGGAAGGGTGCCGAAGGCCATATCGAGGGGCGACTCTTCTGGCTGGGCAGTCACAGGATGCTTCACGAAAAAGGGGCGGAATCCCCGGAGATGCATGAGAAGGCGCTGGCCCTGGAAGATGCGGGTCATTCGGTGGTTATTGTCGGGAACGACCATCATGTCTGTGGCATGCTCAGCGTCGGTGACGCATTGAGGTCGGAAAGCCTTGCGGCCTTACGCGACTTGAAGGCAGCGGGTATTGAGCGAACCATTATGCTGACCGGAGACAACGAGGGCACGGCGCGGGCTGTGGCCGATGCCTGCGGCGTGGACGAGTTCCGGGCCGAATTGCTGCCTGAAGACAAAGTGCAGGCCGTCGAGTCCCTGACGCGTCAGTACGGGCGCGTTGCCATGGTCGGCGACGGCGTAAATGATGCTCCGGCCATGGCGGCGGCCAGCTTGGCAATCGCCATGGGCGCGGCCGGTACCGATGCCGCCATCGAAACGGCGGACATCGCTCTAATGTCCGACGACCTGAGCAGGATTCCCTGGCTGGTCCGGCATTCCCGCCGCACGCTTACGATCATCAAGCAGAACATCGTGTTCGCCCTCGGCCTGAAACTTCTCTTTATCCTGCTCGCGCTGGGCGGAATCGCGACCCTTTGGATGGCCATTGCCGCAGACATGGGAGCGTCGCTGCTTGTTATTTTCAATGGCTTGCGGTTACTTAGTGGAGGAAGGCACTTGTCGACCGGGCCGAAAAGCCCTTCCACCTCATCCGAGGCTGGCTGAAACACATTCCGAAGGCGAATGTCGTCCTTAGCGATCCGACCTCCGACAATATGAGCCATCTGGGAACCGGTAAGGTTTATGCGTGGTCGAGTAAGGCCCCAGCCG
This sequence comes from uncultured Nitrospiraceae bacterium, assembly GCA_964402555.1. GTDB lineage: Bacteria > Hydrogenedentota > Hydrogenedentia > Hydrogenedentales > SLHB01 > CAYOCT01. Next base: position 66,005 of record CAYOCT010000009.1, read on the forward strand.
ACACCCTGTGGCGCGGCTATTCTTGATTATACTGTACAGGGTATAGTATAATGTGTTCTTGGAGCCGCGTTGGGCGTTCCTGCGCGCGCTGTCGTGAACACGAGAAATGCGGACAAGGATTCTTGTATGAACATTCGTAGATGGACATCTGACGCTACCGCAGCGGGTGGAGCCACGTCTTCCCGCAGTTGGGAATCGCCCGGAAATCCGGTACTGCTGATAGTTGTGTTACTGGGCTTCGCCTTTGCGAACCTCTCGTGTGATGCTGTGAAGGAGCGGATTCATTCTGCCAATCAGGGTGTCGCCACGGCCAGTGAAGGCCATGATCATGGCGCGGATGCCCACGGGTCTTCAGGGGGCGGGCACGATCATGGCGGCACGGGCGAGAAGACTTCGCGCATCACGTGCTGGAGCGCGGGTTACGAAGTTTTCATCGAACATCCATTCGTCGAGGCGAACAAGCCCGCCCAATTCACGACGCACCTGACATATGCCGCCACGGGCAAGCCCAGAGAATCGGGGCCTGCCGTATTCGTTCTCCAGCAGGGAGAGGAGCCTCCGCTTGAAACCCGGGAAGAAAAACCCGCACGAACCGGCATTTATCTGCCGCAACTGAGTTTCCCGAAGGCAGGCGATTGGAAGGTCTCCATTCGGGTTCAGGACGAAGGCAAGGACGTATCCGTGGAATTACCTCCGGTGCATGTGTTTGCTTCAGAGGAAGAGGTTGCCAAAGCTGCCGAGGAACCCGCGCCCGAAGGCATCAGTTTTCTCAAGGAACAGCAATGGAAAGTGCTCACCAGGACCCTGCCCGTCGAACGGCGCGACCTGACGCAACGCACCCGTGTCACGGGCACGGTTTCCGCATGCCCAGGGCACACAGCCACTCTTACCCCGCCGGTCGCCGGTGTCCTTGTGCCGTCCCAAGGTGACGCACTGCCATTTGTGGGCGATACAGTGGAGGCCAACCAGGTCTGCGCCGTGATTCAGCTTCCAGCCGTGGGAAGCGAGATGTTGTCGTATGAAAGCAACCAGACCCAGGTTCGGAATCTGGAACTTGAGCTTACGGCGGAGATCGCCAAGGCGGAAGCGGCATCGCAGCAGGCCCAGGTGGCGGTCGAACAGTCCCAGCAGGCGCTCAAGAGGACGGAGGAACTCTTCCAGAAGAAGGCGCGTTCCCAACGGGAATTGGAGGAGGCCCAATACGCCGTGCGCCGCGCGGAGGCGGAACGCGACGCGGCGAGCCGTATTTGCGCGTCTCTCAGGACAGCGTTGTCACAATCAAAGGCCAATGGCGGACCAGCCAAAGCGCCTGGCGAGCAGCCGCGTGTGGAAATCCGCTCCCCAATAGCGGGACATATAGTCGAAGCAGGTTTTCATGCAGGGGAACATGTGCAGCCTGACCACGCGATATTCACTGTTGTGGACAGTACCATGGTGCTTATCAAGGCCCAAGTGCCGGAAAGCATTCTGCCCAGGCTTGGGAATCCCGAGAATGCGCTCTACGAGATCCCGGGACTTTCGGGCCAGTACCATCAGATTGACAAGGCGGCAGGCGGGCGCCTGGTTTCCATGACGGGCCTCATCGATCCTGAAACGCGAACGCTGCCGCTCGCATACGAGGCCGTCAATCCTGGCGGCTCACTGCGCATTGGAATGTCCGTGGCGGTTCATGTACAGACTGGACGCAAGGAACAGACACTAAGCATTCCCGAGTCTTCCATTGTGGACGAGGCTGGGCGTCCCGCCGCATACGTCATGGTTTCCGGCGAGACCTTCGAGAAACGCGACCTTACTCTTGGTATCCGTGATGGAGACCAGATTGAAGTGCTTTCCGGAATTGCCGAAGGCGAGCATGTCGTGGTGACGGGAGCTTACTCGATCCGCCTTGCGGCGTTGTCCAGCGCCATTCCCGCCCACGGCCACGTACACTAGGAGCAGCCCATGTTAGACAAGATCATCAACTGGTCGCTGCATAACCGCGCCCTGATAGTGTTCTCCGCCCTGCTGTTTCTTGCCCTGGGTCTGTATACCTCGGTCACGGCTCCGGTCGACGTATTTCCCGACCTGACCGCGCCCACCGTCACCGTCATGACAGAAGCGCACGGCATGGCTCCCACTGAAATGGAAAGCCTAATCACATTCCCGATAGAGGCGGCGGTGAATGGCGCCACGGGCGTGCGCCGGGTTCGCTCGGCGACCATCGTAGGCCTTTCCATCGTCTGGGTTGAATTTGAATGGGGCCAGGACATCAAGGTGGCCCGCCAAATCGTCACGGAGAAGGTGGCGGAAGTGTCGGGAAGTCTGCCTGCAGAAGCGGAGCGGCCAATTCTGGCTCCGCAATCCTCCATCATGGGCGAAGTGCAGTTCGTCGGTCTGTGTTCGGACACGCACTCCCCAATGGAACTGCGCACCCTGGCGGACAGCACGGTGCGCCGCCGCTTGCTTGCAGTGCCCGGCGTGGCCCAAGTTACGCCGGTGGGCGGTGAAGTCAAGCAGTACCACGTACTGCTGACGCCGGACAAGCTGGCGGCCTATGACGTCAGTGTGCGGCAGGTGATAGCGGCACTCGCCGAATCCAACTACAACGTTTCCGCAGGTTTTCTCAACGAACGCGCCACGGAGTATCTGGTCACGGGTATTGGGCGTATCGCGTCCGTTGACGATGTTCGTGAAAGCGTAATCGCTTCCCGGAACGGGGTGCCCATACGAGTCGCGGATGTGGGCGATGTGGCCATCGGGGCGGCCATCAAGCGAGGCGACGGTTCCGTCAACGGCAAACCGGCCGTTGTCCTGGGCATCCAGAAGCAACCCAACATCAACACGCTTCGCCTCACCGAGGAGTTGGACAAAGCCCTGGATGAAATCCAAAACCGCTTGCCTGAAGGGATCACGCTCAATCGCAAACTGTTCCGCCAGGCGGATTTCATTCAGGTGGCCATTGGCAACGTGGCCGAGGCCATCCTTGCGGGTGCGGTTCTCGTTCTGGTCATCATGCTCGCATTTCTGGCCAATGTCCGGGCCACCTTCATCACGTTGACCGCCATACCGCTTTCCATGATCGCAGCCGTTATGATCATCCGGGCGTTCGGCGGCACCATCAACACCATGACGCTCGGCGGACTGGCGGTCGCAATCGGTTCCCTCGTCGATGACGCGGTCATTGACGTGGAGAACATCGTCCGCAGGCTTCGGGAAAACGCGCGCCTTCCGGAATCCGAACGGAGGCCCGCGCTGAAGGTCGTCTACGATGCCAGCGTCGAGATTCGTTCCTCCATTGTATTCGCCACCTTCATCATCGGGCTGGTCTTTCTGCCCGTGTATTTCCTGACGGGTGTAGAAGGCCGTCTCCTGCGTCCTTTGAGCACCGCCTATCTGATCTCGCTGTTTGCCTCGCTGGCCGTGGCCGTTACCCTCACTCCGGTTCTGTGTAGCCTGTTGCTTTCCCGGAGCAAGATGATTCGCGAGGGACGCGAACCGCGTTTCTCCGCGCTCATCAAGGGGATCTACGCGAGGATTCTGAATCCCGTACTCAACCATCCCTGGCGCGTCACCATCCCGACGTTGCTTCTCTTCTTTGCGGCGCTTGGCGGTACGCTCCTCTGGGGACGCTCGTTCCTTCCCGAGTTCAATGAAGGGGCGCTGAACATCCTGGTCGTAACCATGCCGGGCACCACACTGAAGGACTCCGACGAACTTGGCCGCCTAGCCGAGGAGGCCATCATGAAGGAGCCAGAAGTGGTTGCGGTGGCACGGAAGACGGGCCGCGCCGAACTCGACGAACACGCTCAGAGCGTCGAAAGCGCCGAGTTGGAGGTGAATATTGTACGGAAAGGCCGCACGAAACAGGAGCTTTTGGCTGCCTTGCGAAGGAACCTTTCGTCGGTCCCCGGAATCAACTTCACACTGGGCCAGCCGATTTCCCACCGGATTGACCACATGTTGTCCGGCAGCCGCGCGAACATTGCCATCAAGATATTCGGAGAGGATTTGTACGAGTTGCGAAGGTTGGCCGAACAGGTTCGCCAAGCTGTCTCGACGGTTCAGGGGGCCGTGGACATCGCGGTTGAGCAGCAAACGGACGTTCCTTTTGTACAAGTGATCTTCAACCGCCCGGCTTTGGCCCAATATGGGCTTACCGTTCGAGAAGTGGCCGATGCGGTCGAAGCCAGCTTTCAAGGCGTGCAGGTCACCAAGGTCATCGAAGGACGCAACGCCTTCGACCTGCTGGTCCGGTATGATGCGAACGAAGCCCGATCCGTTGATACGCTGGGCGAGGTGATGGTGGACACCCCGCAGGGCGCCAAAGTACCGCTCAACACGCTCGCCAAGGTTGTCCGCACAACGGGTCCGAACGTCATCGTTCGCGAACAGGTTCAGCGGCGAATTGTCGTCACCTGCAACACCTCCGAGCGCGACGTGGCCTCCATCGTTCAGGACTGCCGCGCCTTGGTGGACCCGATCATCGCCAAAGCACCCGGCTATGTGGTCGAATACGGCGGGCAATTCGAAAGCGCCGAAGCCGCCGGGCGATTGCTCACGATAGTCGGTCTGGGCGCCGTCTTCGGCATTGCTTTTCTATTGTACCTTGCGTTCGGCTCCGGGCGAGACACCGCCTTTGTGATGATTAACCTTCCCTTGGCGCTGATCGGAGGAGTCGCGGGCGTCTATGCGGGCGGTGGAGTGTTGTCGGTGGCGTCCCTCATCGGGTTCATTACCGTATTCGGCATTGCCGCGCGCAACGGCATCATGCTCGTGACGCATATCCGTAATCTGCAGGCCAATGAAGGGGTGACGGACTTTCGTGCGGCCGTGTTTCGCGGCGCCAGCGAACGAATCATCCCCATCTTGATGACAGCGCTCGCCACCGGCCTTGCGCTTATTCCGCTGGCATTGAGCGGAGACAAACCCGGAAACGAAATCGAGACGCCCATGGCGAATGTGATTCTGTTTGGGCTTCTCACCTCCATGCTTCTGAATATGTTGATTGTTCCAACGCTCTACCTGCGGTTCGGCAAACCGTTGACTACTACGGAGACGGAGAAATAGTGATGAGAGACGGATTTGTGATGCTATGGTTCTGTGGGATTCTGGCCGCGAGTTTCCTGGCGAATACCTTGGCCGTCGCTCAACCGGCGGACACGGGAGCCGAGACGGTCACATTGACACTGGACGACGCGCTGGAAATGGCAGCTACACAGAATCCGAGTGCGGCGGCGGCCGAGGCGCGAATAGACAAGGCCAAGGGCGAATACCGGCAGACCCGATTGTGGCCGAATCCACAGTTGGAAATCGGCATGGAAGGGATTACGCCTGACGGTGAGCGATCTTCGGGCGGGCGCGAGGCGCGAAAGACCCTGCAAGCGGTACGCAACCGGGCGTTCGAGGAAGCTGGCATCCCGGCGGATATCCTCTGGCCCAAGCAAGGGGCCGCAGAGCGTCCTGACCAGCGGCAGACCCTGGTATCCATGAGGCAGACGCTGCCGCTGGCCGGCGGGAGGCAGCGCCTGCAGCAGGCAGCCAGGCAAGAGATTCTGTACCAGGAACAGATGCGCGAGGTTGTTCGTCTGGATCTTCGAACGGAGGTCAAGAAGGCTTTTCTTGAGGTTCTCTTCGCCCAGCAAGCGTTGGAGACGCTTCGCGAGATGGAGGAACAACTTCGCCAGATCGTGACAATCACCAAGGCGCGCTTTGACAGCGGCGACATCGCAGAGTCGGAACTGCTTCGGGCGGAAGCCAATCACAGCCGGTTTCTGCTGGATGTCACGGCGGCCCAGGAGAACCTCGATACCGCCCTTATCGCGCTGGCCCAGGTTGTTGGCCGGCCTGAATTGCGGATTGGCGAATGCAAGGGTGGCGTCGAGGTCGCCCCACCCCAGATCGCATGGCCGGAGATGGAGCGACAATTGAAAGAGACTCCCCGCGCACAGGCGCTCGATATGCGCAAGGAGAAGGCCGGTCTGGATCTCAAGGCGGAAAGAGCCAAGCGCTTCCCGAGTCCCGTTCTCGGAGTGGGGTATCGTCACTACCAATCAACAGATCAGGACACGCTGGATGTCTCGCTCGGGATTGAAGTGCCCCTTTTCGACCGGAGGCAGGGCCATATCGCGGCGGCGCAGGCCAATCTTCGAGAGGCTGAAGCCATTCGTCAACAAGAGTCAAATTCACTTGTGAAGGCGATGCTCATCATCAGAAAACGTCATGAGTACCTGATACGGGAACTGGAGGAGTTCAAGATCTCCATTCTACCAAAGATGACGGAATGCCTGACGGTCTCCCAGAGCGCCTTCGATGCCGGCGGCAATTCCATGATCGAGGTTCTCGACGCCTACCGCGCGCTCGCTGAAACCCGGCTGTGCTTTCTTGAGACGAACAAGAATCATTCGGGGCTGCTGATCGATCTTGAGGCATTGACCAACCAGGAATGGTTTAAACCGTAATAGGAAGTTGATGAGGAACGAGGAGAAATGTCGCACACAACGAAGGACAAACAGAATCTTCTTGGCCGCATACGGAGAATCAAGGGCCAACTGGAGGCCGTGGAACGGCAACTTGAGAACGACGAGCACGATCCTTACGAGGTACTCCAGACCCTGACCGCATGTCGCGGCGCGATGAACGGCTTGGTGGCCTGCATCATTGAGGGCCATGTCCGGCACCACGTCGTCAATCCTGCAACGTCCGGGACTCCTGAACAGGGGGAGGCCGTTGAGCAACTCATCGATATCGTCAAGACCTACCTGAAATAGACCGCAGGGACGGTATCGGAACCGGGGCAGCACCGCGAGCAGCCAGAAATATGAACACCGAGCACAGACTGGGCCATGCCCACGTATATCTTGAACTCCTGAACTCATGGGAGTTTCGCAGAGTCGCTTTTGCGGGGCTGCTGGCCCTTGCAAGCCATCTGTGCGACAGGAACGCCAGCCCTTCTTCCGTCGGGATCGCCTTGGCGCTTGCATCCGTGATCATCAATGGTCTGCCCATCATTTGGGGCGCGGCGAAGGGACTTCTGAACAGGGATATCAATGTTGACGAACTGGTCAGTGTCGCCATTATTGCGAGCCTCATTCAGGGCGAGTTCCTTGCCGCAGCGGTGGTCAGTTTTGTCATGGTCCTTGGCTCTCTGATCGAGAAGGCCACCAGCGACTCGGCGCGAAGAGCCATTGAGTCACTCATGTCGCTTTCGCCGGAAACAGCGATGGTTATCGTTGACGGAGAGGAGCGCCCAACCCCCATCGCCGACGTAAAACAAGGCGACATACTGCGCATCAGGCCGGGGGAGCTAATTCCCGTTGACGCCGCGGTCGAGGCGGGCATTACCTCAGTGGACGAATCCTCCATGACCGGCGAAGCCATCCCAGTGGAGAAGACAATCGGCGACATGGTATATGCGGGCACGCTGAACCATAACGGCGCAATAGAGGCAAGAGCCATGAAAGTCGGCAAGGACACCACGTTGGGAAAGATAGTCCAACTGGTTTCTGAAGCCGAGGAACACAAACCTGAGGCCATCAAGACCATTGACCACTACGCGCGTTGGTTCACACCGACAATCCTCCTATGCGCCGTCCTTGCCTGGGCCATTACAGGCGCACCGAGCCGCGCAATCACCGTGCTGATTGTCGCGTGTCCATGCGCCCTGATCCTCGCGGCTCCAACGGCTATCGTTGCCGCATTGGGCCGTCTGGCCAGAGCGGGAGTACTTGTCAAGGGCGGCATCTTCCTGGAGGAGGCAGGGAGAGCCAGTGTTGTCCTCTTTGACAAGACGGGCACCTTGACTGAAGGAAAGCCTCGAGTGGACGAAATCGTCACCGCCGATGGCGTAGATAGCCCAACCGTCTTGATGTATGCCGCAAGTGTTGAACAAAACAGCACGCATCCCTTGGCTCGTGCCGTCGCCAAAGCTGCCCGTGACGCAGGGATCGCTGTCCGTCAGGCGGAGAATATGTTTACCAAAATCGGCCTGGGGGTGAGTGCGAAGGTGGACGGCAGCCTTGTGGAAGTCGGCAGTGCGTACCTGGGCGGGGGTGGCATAAACGTGCCCGATCCCCTGCGGGGCCGCTTGGACCGCATAAAGCAGACGGGCGCAACGCCCTTGGTTGTCTATCGAGACGGGGTGCCGCTGGGCATCCTCAGTGTCGCGGACCATGTACGGACATCCTCCTCGGCGGTCGTGCGCTCGCTTCGCTCGCTCGGCATTCTTCGCGTGGGCCTTGTTTCGGGCGACCATGAAAGAGCGGTGCATATAGTCGCGGAAGCTGTAGGGGCAACAGATGCCTGGCCTGCCCAGAACCCGGAAGCAAAGCTCAGTATTCTTCAGAAGCTTCAGTGCGAGGGACACACGGTGATGTTTGTGGGAGACGGCATCAACGATGCACCCGCGCTGGCTGCGGCCGACGTTGGCATTGCCATGGGCGCGGCGGGAACGGATGTGGCGCTTGAGACTGCTGACATCGCTCTCATGCATGACGACATTTCCAAACTGCCGTTTCTGATTCAATTAAGTCGCCGCATGACGGCGATTATCAAGATCAACATTGGCATTGGGCTTCTGTTCAACGCGGCGGCGGTGCTGGCCAGCGGGGCCGGTTACCTCACCCCCATCGGGGGCGCCCTTGTACACAACCTTGGTTCCGTCCTTGTCGTCATGGTTGCGGCGAGTCTGGCCTTATCCCAGGAGCGGCCCCCATTTGCCGACTGACAACCATCATCGCCGCGTGCGTTGTGCATGGCTGGGAACTTGCTACAGCTCGCGGCCTTTGGGAGTAATGATTCATGAATGATTCCGTCAAAATCTCGGGGACGCGAGCAGTACCCGCCCAAGTCGTTTCCGACGTTGTCGCGCCACGAACAAGCCGAATCGCATCGATAGACCAGTATCGGGGTTATGCGATTCTCGGGATGCTCGTTGTGAACCACTTGGGTGATTTCCCTTGCATGCCGGAACAATTCCGGCATCACGACTCCTACATGACTTTTGCCGACATCATCGCGCCCCTGTTCATGTTTGTTGTTGGCATGGGTTTTCGTCTCTCTTTACAGAGGCGCATTGCCCAGGATGGCGCCCGAGCCGCGTATACGTCCTCGATAAGGCGCTATCTTGTCCTTATCTGCGTGGGTATCGTTCTATATGATCCCGCGCCCGAACAGTGGCGGTATTGGTGGGACGCCTTGGTTGATATAGGATTCGGTGCAATCCTTTCTCTTCCCTTCATGATGCGGAGCCTGAAGGTTCGCGCGATTGCTGGCGCCTGCTGTTGGGCGCTCTATCAGGCCGTATTTGCGTTCACGGAATATGGCGCATGGACTGTGGAGCGCAGCATCGATGGCGGACCCCTCGGACCATTGAGTTGGGCGCCGATCCTGCTCTTTGGCTCGATAGCTTACGACCTCGTCGAGACACGAAACCATAGGTCAATAGTCAATGGCTGCCTCGGTTGGGGCTTGGCGCTATCCACGGCTGGCGTTCTTCTTTACTTTCCAATAGCCGGGATAAAGGGCTATTGGCTGTTCTCCCAGCGATCTATGGAAATACCCTATCCAATTCTCGCGACCGGCCTGTGCTTCCTCATGTTCTTGCCGTTCCATTTTCTGAACGATAGGTTGAGACTGAATATCCCAACGCTGGGTCTGATCGGCATGAATCCGCTTGTCATCTATATCCTCCAAAATGCATTGGGAGACATGTACGGTCCCTCGCTGATCGTCCCGGAGGATTGCGGATGCATCCTGGCGATGGTTGATTTCGCTTTTCTATACGCCTGTTGCTATGCCGTTGCCTGGAAATTGAACAAGGACCGGGTTGTCATTAAGCTCTAGGTCGCTCTTCCGAAAGACCTCCAGACCTGCAGATGGAGAAACACGCGATGAGACCTTTGCCTTTGCACTGCGGAGCCACTGTGATTTGTATGCCTGGTCGTCAGGCATGGTTGCTAAGTAAAACTGTAGCCGGAAATCTATTTAAGAAACCTTCTCTTTCTTCTCCCGTATTGTCACCTGTATACGTTCGCATTTTGCCCTGAATTTGCTGGGTTTTCATGTACATGTTGGGAAGACAGCGCCCGACGCGCCCAGCGCGGAGGTCCTCCACCATTCTTCCTTTCGAAACTCCGCCCCTTCGGAGATCCTCTACGCGGGAGCGTTTCGCGTTTGCGGCCAATATTCGCAGGCTTTCACGCGTTCGACGCCCCCGTGAAAACCGGACGTGCTCCCGGACATCATGGCCTGATTCGGGCACATTTCTCCCCGAACTTCTCCAATCTCTCCAATAATTCTTGACTGAGTTCGGAATTGCTGTTTGGTGTAATCCCTTATATCTCAACCAGATACGAGCGCGACATTCTTCGCAGGTTGCGAAGAGGATGCAATCCGTGTCGCCGGAAGCCGGTGTGAAAGGCCAGTTCACGAAGCCACGTCCTGTTTTGAATACGCATCACCTCCGCAAACAAAGGCTAAACTCATTCCCGCGAGAAGCGTTCTTGAGTGAGGAGTCCTGAGGTGGAAGCGTTTCCTAAGCAGGTTTCCTTGTGAGACCGTGAAGACAAGTTCGCGCATCCAGAATCTTGAGTACGATGTATGCATCCTGTATAATAATAGTTGATTGACGCCTCGACGAAATCGAATGCGCTTGTGGCCGAAAACCATATTGACTCTCGAAAGGAGTTCGCAGCATGCAGACCTACTCTGATTTCTTCCAGACCCTCCATGACGAAACCCAACCGACGGGACACTTGGGCCGAGGCACTCATTACTCTGTCCTTCGGGCTGTTACTTGGCATGGACCTAACCGCCAGCCCCTAAAGGAAGCCCATTACCTGGATTTCGCCATAATCTGGGACGAGGATCACGACTCCAGGGTCATCCATCCAATTGAACTACTCTACAAACGTGGCTGGCTTTCTTCGGCAATCATCGTAGGGGAGAGGAAAGCGGGGTTTACCTTCTTGATGCCGGATGACCTGTATGAATCCACATCGCAACTCGAACGACAGAAACTCCAGGCTGAACTTGATGATCTGATGCAGTCTCTTGAGGACGACCCTTGGAATGGGGATCTTGGGTCGATTCCCGCAGGCGGCGATGGCATCATAAATGACCAGAAGGAAAAGGTGCAGCTATACTTGAGGACTATCGAAATGCTGTGGCAATTGGGCGTCAAACCAATTTGAGGGACTTCCAGCAAATCGAAAGATTCTATGGTAGATTACTCTGGCGCGGCGAACCCGAGGGCTTTGTGCTGCTATTCCCAGTCGTATGACAGTTGACAAGCTTCATGTACGACAATCCATCGGGTTCCCGCCCATCCAGGATGGCCTGGGTGATGTCCGGGGCGAGGGTGGCCAGCCGCAGAACCCGCGCGACATAAGACGGGTCTTTCTTCACCGCCGCGGCAAGTTGTCCGGTCGATTTGAAATGTCCGTTGTCGAGCGGCCGAGTCCAGGCGTGTGCGCAGGCCGGGATGGAAACCAGCCGTTCCTGATTGGCGGGGCAGTCATCTGTTGAGGCGCCATCCAACCCCTCGGGCGCAACGATAGGCCTGCGTCCGCCGCGCCTCCGCACAAGCATGGGCACATGAATCAGCGACACCGCCCGAGGGCATGCGTGATGCGGTCCTGAATTGCTGGGAGTTGCCTATTGGTAGCCTGCATTGGAGACTCAGAGTCTTCGGGAGGATTCGGTCAAGGCTCGGCTGAAGACGCCATTGGAAATTGGATTGCCCTCTATAGATCGATGTGCTTGTCCTGAGCGAGTATGAAAGCCAATTCAGGAACCTGTCCATGGTTTCCATTCTCTCGGCCTTCCACTCGTGATCCATGAATATGATACTCCATCGGCGCTGACATTCTCGTGCGCACAGCGTTCCGTCAAGATCGGGATCAGACCCCCCTGGATCGCCGGTACTCATCCAGCGACGTCGACTTCCGTTCGCGTTTGACCTTGTCAAGCATGACACGGAAGCGGGAGCTGCGTTCGAGAAGGTAATCCTCGATATCGCGGTCTTCGAGGTGCTCGATCACGGCCGTGATTTTGCCGTTTCGCGTGACGAACACCGGCTCCCGTTCCGAAGCAGTGAGATACTTGGCGAAGTTGTTTCGGACATCTCCCATCGGGGCAATCGTCATGACTCTAACTCCTCGTAGTAGGAACGTGTCTGTTCCTTATGCATTACCCTGAGCACAACCACTTGGCGTACACGATCGTCAACGTTGTAGAAGACTCGGAAGTCGCCGACGCGCAACCGGTAGTCCGGGTCCGACAGGCCGCGAAGGCGCCGAATTCTGCCCTTGCCTTCCCTTCTTGGACTACGTCGCAAGTGCCTTTCCATGGCGTCCGCGATCGCTGTCGCGTCGAACTTGCGCAACCTGTCCATGTCAGTGATGGCACTTCGCTTCAACACGATCTCGTAGGCGTTCATAGCAAAATTATGTCATGTTTATGCTACGCTGTCAAGAGGAGTTCAGAACGAGAACCTTAAGACGACGGTCCGCAACCCTGGTCCCGGCGCCACAGGTATCACTGCGGCGAATCGTAAGAGGTGGGTTACACGCATAGATGCCCACGGGGACGCACTTCCGGACGGGATTCGATTTCCGCCGCGTCCACTCTTGATCATTACTTTTCCCGTTCCCCTTTTGTTAAGAAGAGTAGGTTCCATCTCGGAACCCTCACGATCTGAGTCACGAACGCACCACTATTCACTTACTATCCCAAACCGCCGGAAAAGCGCTGGGGTTCAAGTGGGTTGCGGCCAATATTCGCGCGGATATTGAGGTTTCCCTGAGGTTCGCCGCCTTCAGGCTTTTCCCTTGCGCGGTGAAGGAACGCTTTTGAGACGCTATTCTTGCGGTGGCGGCAGCCTGTCGGTCCGGAATCATTCTGTGCCTACGCTTTCGCATTCCCTATCCGGCGATTAGGATATTGACTGGTGTATGGACCAAGAAGCGAACTGTGTGAGATAATATCGTTGAGCGGATGACCGGCTGCCGCGGGCGAAATCCGAAAAGGATTGCCTGGTTCACGAGCGCAACAAGAAGAGGGAGGATGGCGAGTGCCGACGATATCGATATTCTATGGCATTCTGATCCGGATGTTCTTTCATGATATCGACAAACACCATCATCCGCATATCCACGCGGATTATCAGGGAGAGGTCGCGGTGTATTCGATCGAGGATGGAAATGTGCTAGCGGGTAGCCTGCCTGCGAAGAAGCACAAGTTAGTTGTGGCCTGGATTGAGATACATCGAGAAGACCTGATGGCGGATTGGCTGTTGGCCGTTGAGGGGCAGAATCCGTTGCCCATACGAGGACTGGATCAATGAAGATAGCTGAAGTCACGACCCGAGAGGACGGCACGTTGCGTGTAGTGGCCGAAGACGGGCGCTTGGGGATCTTCGATGTTCGTCCCTATCTTGAATCGCCTGCCTTCCTGCCGCTGAAAGAGTGGTCCGAGTTCTCCCAAGTGCGCAATGGCGGGTACTTCGTCGAATGGCGGTGCGGCGCCGATCTCTCGGCAGACACGATAGAGGCACGTTGGCTAGTAGGCGCCTCTTGAGGGAGACATTCCTGCGTTAGTACCCTAAAGTCCAGCTTCTATAAAGAACAACAAGAAGTTCTCCGACAACTTGTGTAACAAACTGAATCTCAAGCACTTATTCGGTGCGAAAACCGCGGGTTTCTTCGATACGATGCGTTGTGCATAAAACACCTGTACGGGGACTTCTCCAACGCAGAGTTGCAGAGGCCGCGAAGGAACGCAGAGCCTCTGTGGCCCTCCGCGTTCTTCGCGATCTCTGCGTTGAGGCAGCCACGCAATGAATGCTGTGTCGACTCTGAATCTGGGTTGTGGGCAAACGCCCACGTCAGTGGTCATTGTACGTGTTTCTTGAATACTTCTTTCGTTGTTCGCTTCTACGTGCTCTTAGCACGAATCGGTTTTCTGGTGCCATCCGGGCTACACACCGTGGTTGTCGTATAATGGAAGCTGACCATTGGAACCATGGGAGAGGACGTAGGATGAGTAGCGAAGAGGCGGCGCCTGAGACCAAAGGTGTTCGAGTGGAGTTTCTTGCGGCGGTTGACCTTGGTCCGGAGATCGAGGGCATGGCGGGACGCCAACTCCGAATGCGTATGGTGACCATAGAGCCGGGAGGCGTCTTCGGCCCGGTTCATGACCATATAGACCGACCAGGTATCGTCTACATACTTGATGGTACGATCACCGACCATCGCAATGGTGTTGCTACGGACTACGGGCCGGGAGTGGGTTGGTCCGAGGATAGGAACACCGTACACTGGCTCGAGAACAAAGGCACGATTCCGGCTGTGGAGATCTCGGTCGACATAGTCCGGAAGGCGTAAGTTCGAGCCGGACATCAAGCACAGTTGGTCTCGCACGCGGCTCAACCGGGCGCGTTTCTGGACTCTTAGCCCTCGCGCTTCATACGCTCCTGTCGGGCAACTTCGGCTCTGCTGGGCGAACTAAGTTCCGTTCCTCCGATTTTGATATCACCATCGCGCTCGTAGTGACCGATCATGATGCCCGCGCTAGAATCCCGCGATCGGGTCAGCTTGTAAGCGTGCGGCGCCGAGCCATCGACAAACAGTTTCTTGCCGCTTCCAAGCACGACCGGAAGGATGAATAGGGTCATCGCGTCGACGAGGTCGTTGGCCAGGAGCGCATGGACGAGCGTGGTGCTGCCTTGGGTGACAAGATTGGGGCCGTCTTCGTCCCGCAGACGCTTTACGTCGGCGAGGTCGCGCAGGAGGACTGAGCTTTGCCAGCTCGTATCGACCATGCCTGAACCCGAAACCACGTACTTCTTGATTCTATTGAAGAGCTTCGCGATGCCGCCATCGGGGGCGCTTTCGTCGTAGTACGGCCAATACGCCGCGAAGATCTCGTAGGTCTTGCGACCGAGCAGGAGATCGAACTCTTCACTAAAGAGACGGTCAATCTCCTCGCCGAACTCCTGATCGAAGTACGGCACAACCCAGCCGCCGAACTTGAACCCCTTGGTTGGATCTTCGGTCGGTCCGCCGGGCGCCTGCATGACACCGTCCAAGGAAACCATGGCGCCGACAGTGATCTTTCGCATGGGACAACCTCCCTTTCTGAGCCTCGTATAATGTTCATCATTGGGGACGCGAGGCCACCAATTCACGTAGCGCCTTCAACTCGATACTGAAGGATGACACAGCCGGTCGAAAGCGTGCGCGTTTCCTGCAACTGAAGCTCCTGCGTGTTGAATCCCTCACCAAACAGCATCCTCCCGCGGCCGTGAATGACCGGCGCAATCCCAATTCGGTACTCGTCAAAGAGCCTTTCGTTTATAAGACTTCTTGAAAGATTGGCGCTGCCGAAAACGAACATATTCCCGTTGCCCTCTTGCTTCAGTTCAGCAACTCGCGCAGCCGCGTCGTCATTCAGAATCGTCACAGGGCTCCAGGCGGCGGCCCGAAGAGTTCGAGAACAGACCACCTTCGGAAGACAATTCATGTAATCGGCGATCGCTCCCTGTGCTGTCTGCCAATATGCGGCCATGCCCTCGTAAGTCACGCGGCCGAACACAAGCATGTCGGCCGATTTGAGCTGTTCGAGGGAGAATTGCTCAAGTTCGTCTCCCCAAACCCGTTCGTGCCAGGGTAAGTCCCAGTTCTTCACGCCCTCAAAGTAACCATCGAGGGTGATGAGGTTCCACATAATGAGTCTTCTCATCGCGCGCTCCTGGTACCTCGATGTTCTTCCGCATGAGTCACTCTCGACGTGTTCATGGTTGACTCCGAGTGGTTATTTCCTCAACCGCGGTGCGCCGCCTCAATGGTAGCGACGTCAATCTTCTTCATCTGCATCATCGCATCGAACGCGCGTTTTGCGGCGGCCGCATCGGGATCGGTGAAGGCTCGCGTCAGGGCGATTGGCGTAATCTGCCAAGATAATCCCCATTTGTCTTTGCACCAGCCGCATACGTTCTCTTGGCCGCCATTGCCGACAATCGCGTTCCAGTAGCGATCCGTTTCGGCCTGGTCAACGGTCGCGACCTGAAACGAGAAGGCTTCGTTGTGCTTGATTGAGGGGCCGCCATTGAGTCCGAGGCAGGGTATCCCCATGACGGTAAACTCGACCGTCAACACGTCCCCTTTCTTACCGGACGGATAGTCTCCCGGTGCGCGATGCACCGCTCCGACGGATGAATCGGGAAAGGTTTCGGCGTAGAATCGCGCCGCGTCCTCGGCGTCGCCATCGTACCAAAGGCAGATTGTGTTCTTTGCTGGGTTCATCATATCACCTCTCTGTTGTCATGGGCCGGCCGAAAGTAGCACGTCAGTCCGGGAAGACTCCTGCACACTCCAAAGCAACATCTACATTACGAGAGAACACTCCCAAATATTCCCCTTCGCGCGCCGGTCGGCCCCAGCGTCACGACCCCGGCATTGGTCCACCTCGGCCTAGGGCCGATTCCGCGTCGTGAGCAGAGCCATTCGCTCTGCTCAACGTTCATTCGCTCACGCGGTTTGGCCCAAGCATCGCCTACAGGGAATCGGAATTATTCCAGGTTCCAAACCTCAGCGCATGTGGCGTATAATAGTTCCTGCGCCAATCCGAAAATTGGGGGTTCGAAACGGTCAACCTGCTAGTGGGAGAGTAGCCATGAGCCAGGATCGGGATTGCCGTCAAGTTGACCCAGGGATCGAATCTCGAATTCGATATGTTGCGTGGTTGCCATGTGCCGGCTTCGCCTTGGCCATCGCCGCGCTCGGGGCGTTGCATATCGGCCCGAGCTATGCCCCGCCTTTTCTTCTTGCCGCACTCAACATTGCGTTTCTGACCGCGGTCTCGTTTGTCATATTCTTGTTTGCGGCGAACAGTTACCTGGCTTCTCGATCGGCCTCTCTCTTCTTTCTTGCTTGTGGCGTGCTCGTTCTGGGAATGGGCGCCATGTTGGCGGCATTGCCGCTTGTGGGCCACGGGGCCAACTGGACCGTTACGGTCTACAACACAAGCGCGTGTCTTGCGGCGGTCCTCCATCTCGCTAGCGCGGCCTTCGGCGCTTCCCGTCTCGGCAGGCGAAAGTCTCAGAGTGCGTTGGCGGGATTCCCTGTCTTGGGCCTAGCCATTCTCGCTGTTGCGATGGGGGAGTACCTGCTTGCGGCCCTGGTTCACAGCGACACGATGCCCGTCTTCTTTATCGAAGCGCGAGGCGCCACAGCGCTGAACAAATTGGTTCTCTGGGCGAGCGCAGCCATGTTCGGCGCGTCCTCGGTCATCTTCCTTGACCGCTATCGGAGGGATCGAACTCCTTTCGCCCATTGGTACGGGCTGGGCCTGGCGCTGATTGCCATGGGCCTGATCGGCGTTTCAATGCAATCACGCCTTGGCAGTCCCCTGAACTGGGCAAGCCGTTTCTCCCAGTATCTGGGAGGGGTCTATATGCTTGTTGCGGTCCTGGCTACCGCACGCTCGCAAGGGCGGTGGCAGATATCGCTTGAGGCCGCGCTCCACGAAGTCGAAGAACGGTACAAATCCCTGGACGATTCGGCGCGGTTCGCCTACGCGACTATCAACGCCCTCTCTGCCAACATCTGCGTCCTTGACGAAACGGGCCTCATTCTTGCCGTTAACAAGGCGTGGCGGGATTTCGCGCAAGCCAACGGGTGCGATCCTGATCGGGTGTCCGAAGGGACGAACTACCTCCAAGCGGCCGATGAAGCAACCGGCGAGTCCTCAGACGAAGCCGCTTCTTTCGCCGAAGGTATCCGGGCGGTGCTGCAAGGCAAGAGCACCTTCTTCATGGAAGAGTACCCGTGCCACGGTCCCGAGCAGCGGCGATGGTTTGTCGGTCGTGCGACCCTGCTTCAGAGCGACGGCCCGCGGCGCGCCGTGGTAGCGCACGAAGATATTACCGTGCGAAAGATCGTTGAAGAGATTCGTGAAAAGAGCGAACGAAGTTACGCCCAGGCGGAATTGCTGGGCGGTTTTGGCCATTGGCAGCGCGACTTCCTTACGAAGAAGGGGCTTTGGTCGCCGGGCGCATGCCTCATATTCGGTATCGATTCGGAAAAGGCAGAGACAACCTTCGAGGAGTTTCTCGGATTCGTACACCCTGCGGACAGAGACTACGTTACGAATGCCGTGCAGCGCGCGCTGGAAGAACGAACGGGCGCACGAATGGAGTATCGCTTCATCCGCCCCGATGGTGTGGAACGGATTATCGACTCGGTCGCGGTAGTCCTTCTCGGAGAGGCGGGCGAGGTCCGCGGACTCAGGGGTACGGTCCAGGACATTACCGAGTTGAGACACGTGCAGAACGATCTGCGCATGAGTGAAGCGCGTCTCGCCCTGGCATTGGAAAGCGGGCGCATGGGGATGTGGGAATGGAACGTGCGGACCAATACCTCCATCTGGAACGAGCAGGAGTATGAATTGCTGGGGCTTCCACCTGGCGACGGACATGTGGACACGGACCTCTTCTTCAGGCATGTCCATCCGGACGACATTAACTCGCTTCGCGAATCGCTGTTGCGAGTCACAGGAGAAGGTCTTCACTTCAGCGAAGAGTTCCGAATTATCCGCGCCGACGGGTGTGTGCGTTGGCTGGCGGGCAGAGGCAGGGCTGTTTCGGATTCCGGTAGCGGGGTGGATCGTCTCATTGGCGTCAACTATGACATTACCGAGCAGATGGAGGCCGAGAAGATACTGCGGGAGAGCGAGAACCGGTATCACGCGCTGTTCGACAATGCGCCCATCGCGCTATGGGAGGAAGACTACTCGAAGGTTAACCGAGCCTTGTGCGAGTTGCGGGGGCAAGGAGTAACCGATCTGGAGGCCTATTTCAGAGAGCATCCGGAGGCGGTGTGGGCGTTGATCGTTCGGGTCGATATCCTGGGGGTAAACATGGCCGCCGCGCGCCTCCATCGGGCGACTGGTCCCGAAGAGTTGCGTTCCAAAATCCATGGCGTGTTCTCCTCCGAGACCTTCGAGGCGCTTCGGGACGGGTTGATCGCGGTTGCCACAGGCGCCCATGAGTATGAAACTGAGAGCGCAGTACAGACACTTGATGGTGAAAAGCGCGACGTTCTTGTTAGGTGGGTTGCCACTCCCACAGGCAACGGCGAAAGCTCGCGGGTATACCTTTCCATTCTGGATATCACGGAGCGGAAGCGAGCCGAAGAATTATTGGCTCTTGCCGCGCGTGAATGGGAAACCACGTTTGATGCCATTCACGATGCCGTGTGGTTGCTGGACCGTGAATTCCGAATTGTCCGGTGGAACAAGGCCACCGAACGGCTGCTGAATGTGGCAGGCGTTGACCTGAAGGGAGTTGAATGTTGGCGTGTCTTTCACAGGAGCACTGAACCACCCGGCCATTGCCTTGCCGTTCGTATCCGCGCCTCGCTGAATCGCGAATCCGTCGAGGATCAGATTGGCGACCATTGGTATGCGGCCACCGCGTACCCCGTTCTTGATGACGCCGGGAAACTATCGGGCGTTGTGCACGTCGTTTCGGACATCACCGAACGCAAACAGGCGGGAGTCGCGTTGGAGGAGAGCGAGGAACGGTATCGCTCGCTGGTCTCGACTAGCATGGACGCGGTGTTGCTGACGATTCCCGACGGGCGAGTCCTATCCGTCAACTCGGCGGCCTGCCGCATGTTCGGATACTCGGAAGAAGAACTGATCGCGTTAGGACGCAACGCCATCGTGGACAGTACGGATCCTCGGCTGGCGCAAGCCTTGGAGGAACGAGCGCGTTCCGGCCGGCTCCGTTGCGAACTTATGTTCAAACGTAAGGATGGGACAAGATTCCCTGGAGAGATCGCGTCGGCCGTGTTTACGACGAGGACCGGCGAAAAGAGAACCAGCATGGTCATCCGAGATCTCACCGAACAGAAACGAGTCGAGGCGGCATTACGGGAGGCATCGACTTACGCGCGAAGTCTGATTGAGGCGAGCCCGGACGCCTTGGTGACCATCGGCGCCGATGGAAGGATCACTGACGTCAATCAAGCCACGGAGGAGGTTACAGGCGTCTCCCGAAAGGAATTGATTGGAACGGATTTCTCGTCCTACTTCACCGAACCGGCTCGTGCGCGGGCAGGCTACGAACAGGTCTTCCGGGAGGGAGAAGTCCGAGACTACGCGCTGGTCCTGCGCCACCGCGACGGGCGGACTACGCCGGTTTTGTATAACGCGACGGTGTACCGCGACGATCGCGGGGAGGTGGTGGGCGTGTTCGCGGCGGCCCGGGACGTCACCGAGCGCAAGCAGTCTGAAGAGAAACTGGCCGCCTATCAGAAACGGCTTCGGCGGCTTACGTTGGCGCTGGCACAGTCGGAGGAACGTGAGCGGCGCCAGGTTGCGTTGCATCTGCACGATGAGGTAGGCCAGTCGCTTTCTGCGATTCGCGTGAAGTTCGCCACGTGGAGGAACATGAAAGACACGCTGCAGCGGCAAGCGTTGCTGAACGATATCGAAGGGCTGATTGACCGCGTGATGGGTGACATCCGAAGATTGACGTTTGAACTCAGTCCGCCTATTCTGTACGAACTCGGGTTAGGACCGGCGCTGGAACGCCTGGGGGAAACCCTGTGCGGCAGAGTGGGCGTCGCCTTCGACTTCCGATGCGCGAGTGACGCTCCAACGCTGTCTCGTGCCCTGAGTGTTGAGTTGTATCGTATGGCGCGCGAGTTAATTGTGAACGCCCTCAAACATGCCCATGCGAACCATGTGTCGGTTGCGATGTCCGGGGATTCGGAAGGTATCTGGGTGGCGATAGAGGACGACGGAGGCGGTTTGGACCCGGCACGGTTTGAGCAGGCGGCGTCCGGCAGAGGCGGAACGTTCGGCTTGTTCAGCGTGCGCGAACGGCTCAGGGACCTCGATGGTTCTCTGGAACTCAAATCGCGCACGAGTGCGGGGACTCGGATTGAGATGGCGGTGCCCCTGGCTCATCCGTTACAATCCGAAAGCGGAGGAGGGGCAATGTGAAAAAGACGCGCATTCTTCTTGCGGACGACCATCGCATCTTTCGCGATGGTCTTCGATTGCTGCTGTCCCAGGAAGAGGACTTTCTGGTGGCCGGAGAAGCGGAAGACGGAAGGGCGGCCGTCAGGTTGGCCGTGGAGTTGAATCCGCATGTGGTGGTGATGGATGTTGGAATGCCCGGCCTTAATGGCATCGAAGCTACCCGTCAAATCCTTCGTGTTGACTCCTCCATTCGCGTGATAGGGCTATCCGTGCATGACGATCGCCGTTTCGTGACCGGCATGTTGATGGCGGGAGCCAAGGGATACCTGCTCAAGAACTGCGCTGGAGACGACCTCGTTCATGCCATACGGAGAGTCATGGATGGGCGGATCCACGTGGGAGCGCAAGTGACGGACATCGTAGTCGACGCGTACGTCCAAAACGTTCAGGAAAGCGCGGCGCCCTCCGTACTCAATCTGACCGAGCGGGAACGGGAAGTGGCTCGTTTGCTGGCGGGCGGGCAGAACAACAAACAAATAGCCGCGACACTCGAGATTAGCGTCAAGACCATCGAAACGCATCGTCAACACCTGATGGACAAACTGGGCTTCCACTCGATTGCGGATCTAACGCGTTTTGCGATTCGCGAGGGGCTCGTTTCGCCCGAAGACTGAATCGCATCATCGTAATGAAATAATAGTGTAGTCCGTAAGCCCCCAATGGATAAGCGTGGTTTAGATCAGGATTATCCCTATGCCCTGTCAGGGGATTTCCGACGCTTCTCCCCCCTTGAGGGTGCTATTATTATTAACGATAAGGATTGGTGTTTGACCCACGCTCTTCCTTGAGGGGAATCAACAAGGAGACGCACGGTGAGGATTGAGGGAATCGGAAGCACATTGACGCCGCGGAACCAAGTTCAGAAGCTCCAGGAGCGGGCAACGGTTCGTGCTGCGTCTCAACCCGCTCGACGCGGCGAGCCGCGTATCGTCGGGAAATCCAATGCGGAAGTGAGTTCGAGCGGCGTGGCGGCGTCGGGCAAGCTAGTAGCCAGGACGATGCGCCAAGCCTCTCAACTGGCACGACGTCAAGCCGCCCGGGAAGACAACGCGCGCGACTCGGAAGAGCAGTGACACCGTCGCTGCTCTCCGCAGTTGTGATGCGGAGGGGAGGCAGCCATGAACGTCATCGTGGTGGGCGAGAGTTCGGTCATTGAGGAATGCGTTATCAGCCTCGCGAAGAAGGCCGTGGAGATCAGCACCCTGGGGCGAATTCCCGGTAACGGCGATCTTGTGTGCGAGACGCTGCATCGGGGGGCTCACGTTGCGGTTGTCGATATCACTGCGGCCGGTATCAAAGGCCTGGATACCATCTACCGCCTGCGCGTCGGCATTCCGGATTTGCACATCGTCGCGGTGAGTTCCGTGCCTGCCAAATACTTGGCGCGTTCCGCGTGCGAATGCGGGGCGGACATGTTCGTTCGTCTCTCGGATTTCGAAACGCACTTGTGGCCCCGGCTCAAAGAAATGATCGGGAGCGCGAGCCTCCAGGACGGGGTACGCCATGGCCATTGATCCGGATCCCTACCCTCAAGAACGGGCAGTTCAGCGAGTTGAAGCGTGGGTGCGTCTGTGCGCCGCGCTCGTCATGACAATAGCGGTCGTCGCGCTACTGGGATGGGTGCTGGGAGTTCCCGCGCTGGCGAGTCTCGGCGGTGAACGCATTCCGATGGCGCCCAGTACGGCGATCGCGTTTGTGCTCATTGCCGCGGTGACACTGCTGCGCGCACGCCCGGCCGTGCGGTCGCCACTCTGGCTCGAAACGGTCATCCTCTCAGCAGTCACGATTGCCGCACTCGCCCTGCTGTTCCTCTCTTCACGGGGAGTCTATCTGGGTGTTGAACATTGGGGCTTTACAGTCCATGACCCCGAACAGGGGCCGCCCGTAGGCCATATGTCGCCGGCAACGGCATTCTGTTTCCTCTTGGCCGCGTTGTCGTACTGGGCTCTGCGCATGCATCTGCGGGGCAGCCGCCGATGGGGGGACATTTCGGCGGGACTGGCCTGTGCGCTCACCTCGTTGGGGTTCGTAATCGTCCTGGCGTATGTCTACGGAGCCCCTCTGCTGTCCGGTGGCGCGGTGATCCCTCCGGCGGCTACCACGGGACTCAGCTTCCTACTTTTGGGTGCGGCGTTGTTCGGGCTACCCAGGCAGCGTGGCGGCCGGACAGACGACCCCGCGGAATCGCCCCATCGGGGCGGATTCTTCCTCATGCTGATCTTTGTAGGTCTGGCGGCGTGCATCGTGCTGGCAGGGCGGTCCTATTCTCAGCGGTTTGAGAGGGAGTACCGATCGGAAATAGAGCGGCAGCTTACCGCAATCGCGGACTTGAAAGTCAGCGATCTTGTACAGTGGCGAAAGGAGCGGCTCGGCGACGGGTCCGTCTTCTTCAGGAACCAGGATTTTTCCGGCCTGGTGCGGCGGTTTCTCGACCGCCCGGATGATGTCGAAGCCGAAAGCCGAATACGCATTTGGCTCGGCCAAGTCCGGGGCGCATACGAATACGATCGATTGCTTATCGTTGACGGTCAGGGGCAAGTCCGGCTAACCGAACCTGCCTCAGCAGAACCGGCCGCGCCGCATCCCGTCGAGACGATGCTCGACGTTCTGAGGTCCAAGAAGGTCGCCTTTCTCGATTTTCACCGGGACGCACCCAACCTGCCTGTCCATCTTGCGGTGGCGGTCCCGATCCTCGGCGGTGCTGACGCCGACCCACCGATTGGCCTCCTCGTACTGCGGATAGACCCGGGCGTGTACCTGTATCCGTTCATCGAGCGGTGGCCGGGACTAAGCAAGACGGCTGAGACGCTGCTCGTACGGAGGGAAGATGGCGAGGTGGTCTTCTTGAATGAACTTCGATTCAAGAGAAACACGGCTCTGAACCTCCGCTATCCTGTCGATCATACCGATCTGCCAGCCGCTAAAGCCGTGCTCGGGCAGGAGGGGATTGTCGAAGGACTCGACTACCGAGAGGTCCCGGTGCTGGCCTGCCTGCGGGCGATTCCCGATTCGCCGTGGCGCCTCGTGGCGCGGATGGACCTGTCGGAAGTCCGAGCCCCGATGCAGCAGCGGCTATGGATACTCATCGGCTTTGTGTGCGTGTTCCTTGTTGCCGCCGCCGCTGTCTTGGGCCTGCTCTGGCGTCAGCAGCACGTGGTTCACTATCGGGAACGCTACGAAGACGCAGAGGCCTTGCGCAAGCAGGAAGAACGCTACCATCGTACGCTCGACGACATGATGGAAGGGTGCCAGATCGTAGATCGGGAATGGCGGTACATCTATGTCAACGACGCTACGGCACTCTACGGGCGGCGCACGAAGGCCGAGCTGATTGGTCGGACAATGATGGAGTGCTATCCCGGCATCGAAGCGACGACCCTCTTTGCCGAGCTGCGCCGCTGCATGGAAGATCGATCGGTCCGCCGGATGGAAAACGACTTCACGTATCCCGATGGCGACAAGGCGTGGTTCGACCTGAACATCCAGCCCGTGCCCGAAGGCCTCTTTATCCTCGCCGTCGATATCACCCAGCGCAAGCATGCCGAAGAACGCCTGCGGCATCTCACCGAAGTTCTCCGCGCCGTCCGCAACGTCAACCAATTGATTACCCACGAGAAGGATCGCGCGGCCCTGTTGCGTCGATCCTGCGAAATCCTGACAGAAACACGAGGATTTCGTTCGGCGTGGATTGCCACGCTGGATGCCGCGGGGCAACTTCAGGCCACAGCCGAGTCAGGTATTGGCGCCGGGTTCGCCACTATTCAATCCGAGATGGGACGTGGCCAGTGGCCGGAGTGTTGTCGCCTCGCTATCGAGAGACCTCATGTGGTCACTTTGCACAGCACGGAGACGGACTGCGCCAGGTGTCCCGTCGCGCACACCTATCGCGATACGGCTGCCATGGCGCACCGGCTATTTCACGCAGGGCGTACGTACGGCGTATTGGTGGTGGCGCTCCCGGCTAGCTTGGCCGATGACTCCGAGGAGCAAGCGCTGTTCGAGGAAGTAGCCGGAGACATAGGCTATGCGCTGTACGCCATAGAGATGGAAGAAGCGCACCGCCGCTTGGAAGAGGAAACTCGATCCAGCAAGGCTTTTCTCGAGATAGTCATCGACATGAGCCCGTTTGCCATGTGGATTTCCGATAGTTCGGGTACGGTCACCCGCGTGAACCGGTCTCTTTGCGAAGCCATAGCGCTTCCAGCGGAGGCGATCCTAGGCAAGTACAACGTGCTCGCGGACAAGAACCTGGAAGTCCAGGGCGTCATGCCCTTGGTGAAGGCGGTCTTCGAGCGGCATGAACCGGCGCATTTCAGCATACCGTGGATGGCGGCGAACGCCGGCGCGGTGGATTTCGGCTCCGCGCGCGACATGCACATCGACGCGGCCATGTTTCCCATTGTGGGCGCCCGAGGACAGCTGACCCACGTGGTGTGTCAATGGATAGACGTTACGGCGCGCAAACAGGCTGAAGGGGCGTTGCGCGAAAGCGAGGCCCTATTCCGGTCGTTGCTCGAAGAAGCCCCGGAAGGAGTGTTCGTTCAAAGCGGGGGGCGTTTTGAATTCCTTAATCCCGCAATGCTTACGCTCTTGGGCGCGGCAAGCGCCGATGCTCTGCTCGGGACCGAGGTCATGGACCGGATTGCCCCAGAATACCATGAGGCCGTCCGTCAGCGTATCCGCATGCAGCGTGAAACCGGAAAGTCTGTGCCCCCGATGGAGCAGGTATACGTGCGCCTCGACGGGTCGAAGGTGCACGTCGAAACCACGGCAGTGGGCATACGCTATCAAGGCCGTGACGCCCACCTGGTCTTCGTGCGCGATATTTCCGAACGCAAACTTGCCGAGCAAGCCTTGCTTGTGAGCCGGCGGCAAAATGAGTTTCTCGCAGGCATTCTCGAACGCTCGGCCCAGCCATTTGCCGTGGCGTATCCGGATGGACGGCTGGGCATTCACAACCAAGCCTTCTGCGATCTGACGGGTTACGCGTCGGACGAGTTTCCGGAGATTGGCTGGTCCAGGATGCTTACTCCGCACGAGTGGGATGAACTCGATGCCCTAGCCCTCAAGCGTCTTGAGGAACAAAATGAACCGGTTCGTTACGAGAAGGCCTTCATCCGCAAAGATGGAAGCCGCGTGCCGGTAGAATTGTTCCTTCACGCCACCAAGGACACCGAAGGAGACGTCCTTCACTATCATGCGTTTGTCACGGATATTACCGAACGCAAACGCGCGCAAGAGGAAATGGAGCGTCTCAATCGCGCCTTGCGCATCATCTCGGAATGCAACGAAGTCCTGGTCCGAACGGCCGATGAATCGGAACTCCTCCAGCGCGTCTGCGACCTTATCAGGAACATAGGCGGCTACGGGCTGGTATGGGTGGGATTCCTTGAGGACGGGGAGTTTCGGAATGTGCGCCCCGTGGCATGGAGCGCGCAGGATTCCGGTTACATCGAACGCATTCGCGTGACTTGGGACGATTCGCCACTGGGCCGCGGCCCCACCGGCGCTGCAATTCGCACGGGAAAGCCGGTATTCATCCGGGATACGCAGACCGATCCCACTTTCAGCCCATGGCGTGAGGCTGCCGCAGGCTACGGGTACCACTCAGTGATTTCGCTGCCGCTGCAGAATCTGGGCAAGAGACTTGGCGCGTTGCTCATCTACGCTGATCATGTGGACGCGTTCGACGAGCGTGAAGTGAGGTTGCTCGCCGAGATGGCCGACGATCTAGCGTATGGCATCTCAAGCCTGAGGTCTCGGGCGGAACAGAAGCGGGCCGAAGCGGACCTGGCGGCGAGCGAGGCGCGGTATCGCACGTTGTTCGACGCGGGGTATGACGCGGTGCTTCTCTTTCCGATAACCGCTGACGGCCGGCCTCTGAAATTCGTCGAAGCGAATGAGCGGGCTTGCGAGATGCTCGGTTACACGCGCGACGAACTGCTGGCTCTTTCGCCCGCGGATACCGTCGCGCCCGAATATCGAGAGACGATGCCCGTCATCGGCCGGAAGCTGGTTCAGGAAGGACACGCCCGAGTTCTATGGGAAGACGTAGCCAAGGATGGGCGGCGCATTCCAGTCGATGTTTCGGTCACGTCATTCAACCTGGCGGGGCAGTCGCTCAGCATGGCGGTCATCCGCGACATTACCGAGCAGCGGCATGCGGAGAAGGAACTGCGGCGGAGTGAGGAGAAATTCTCGGCGGCATTTCGGGGCGCGCCGGTATTAATGTCGATCAACGACATGATCGACGGACGGTTTATCGACGTGAACGAGATGGCGCTCACATTGTCCGGTTTCACTCGCGACGATGTGATCGGAAAGACCCCTCTCGAACTGGGCTGGATGTCCGAGGATGATCTTGTCCATTTGCTCCAGTCCTTCCGGAGCCAGGGGCACGTCGCCGATGCGGAGTTCGTCTTTCACGGCAAGGAAGGCCGTGAAGTGGTATGCCTCTACTCCGGGGAACACATCGTCGTGGATGGAGTCCCGTGCCTGCTTTCGATCGCCCAGGATATATCCGAGCGAAGACGCGCGGAAGATGCCGTGCGCGCGAGCGAAGTCCGATATCGTACGCTCTTTGACGAGGCCACGGAGGGGATAGGTCTTGCCGACGCGGAAACCGGCGTCATCCTCGACTGCAACCGCGCTCTGACCGAATTGACCGGCTACACGCGCGAAGATCTCATTGGCAAGTCCCAAGCCCTCCTGCACCCAAGGCAAGAACTGCAAGAAGGCGTGTCACATACGTTCGCGCTTCACCGCACGGACCAGCGCGGCTCCGTGCTCCCAACAGACTTAGTCACGAAATCCGGCGAGGCGAAGCAGGTCGAAATCAAGGCCAACGTGATTGAGGTCGGCGGGCGTCGCGTAGTCCAGGCATTCTTCCGGGACGTTACCGAGGAGCAACGCCACCGCCACGAACGCGAAACGACGGTACGGCTCCTGCAACTGCTCAACGAACAGAACGACGTCCACGAACTGGTCCGGGGCATCACCGTGTTGTTACAGGAATGGTCGGGTTGCGAAGCAGTGGGGGTGAGACTGCGCGAGCAGGACGACTTCCCGTATCTCGAATCACGGGGGTTTGGCTCGGAGTTCCTCCGTCTCGAAACGTCCCTGTGCGCTCGTGACGAAAACGGCCAGATCATTCGTGACGATCAAGGCTCGCCCGTGCTCGCATGCAGCTGCGGCGACGTCCTTCACGGACGGTTTGATCCTTCGTGGCCATTCTGCACTTCCAAAGGCAGCTTCTGGACCAATAGCACATCGGAACTCCTCGCCGCGCTTCCGGGACTCGTGCACCGGCCGAACGCCCGGAATCGATGTATCCACGAGGGCTACGAGTCGGTGGCGTTGATCCCGCTTCGTTCCGGCGGGCAGACCCTCGGCCTGCTTCAATTGAACGATCACGCCAAGGGGCGTTTCAACCCGGACCTGCTGGCATTCCTCGAAAGCGCTGCCGACCAGTTTGCCATCGCTCTGGCTCAACGTCAGGCGCAGAAGGGGCTGAGTCAAAGCGAGGAACGGTACCGCGCGCTGGTCGAGTCGGCCCCCGACGCTATCGTGGTATATAACGAAGACGGCATCTTGTATGCCAATTCGGTAGCCATTGCTCTTTGCGGGCTTGAATCGTTTGAGCAACTGCAGGAGAAGGGCATTCTCCGAGTCATTCATCCGGACGAGCGCGCGGGAGTCGCCGAACGAATGAGGCGTGGACTTGGGAGACACGACCTCCCTGTCCGGGAAACCAGGCTGGTGCGACCGGACGGCAGCGAGGTCTTCATCGAAACCGTGGGCCGTCCGATATACTTCGAAGGCCGGCCGGCGGTGCAAGTGTTCGTCCGCGACATCACCAGGAGAATGCAGGACGAGGAACAACTGCGCAAGCTCTCCGCCGCTGTAACACAAAGCCCGGCCATGGTGATGATCACCGATCTAAAGGGCGAAATCGAGTACGTCAATCCTCGGTTTACTGAAGTCACCGGCTACAGCCAGGAAGAAGTCCGGGGGCGGAACCCGCGAATCCTAAGGTCAGGCGAGACTCCTCCGGAGGAGTACGAAGCGCTATGGGAGGCTCTTGCCGCCGGCGGCGAGTGGCGGGGCGAATTTCATAATAGAAAGAAAGACGGTTCCCTCTATTGGGAGCGCGCATTCATCAGTCCTATCCGCAATGCCGCGGGGGCTATCACGCATCTCATCGCGATCAAAGAAGATATCTCCAAGCAGAAGGCCATGGAGGAGCAGTACCGGCAGGCTCAGAAGATGGAAGCGGTCGGCCAATTGGCGGGAGGAGTGGCGCACGACTTCAACAACGTGCTGCAAGCCATCGTTGGGTATGGGGGCATGCTTCTGGGCCACCTTTCGGAGATGGAGCCAACCCATGAATACGCGGAGGAAATCGTGCGCGCGGCGGAACGCGCCTCCGGACTGACCCGCCAGTTGCTGGCCTTCAGCCGGCGGCAGGTTCTTGAAATGGAAGACCTCAATCTCAACGAGGTGATCCAAGGCGTGATGAAGATGATTTGCCGAGTAATTGGCGAAGACATCGAAGTGCGAGTCATGGAAGGCCACGGCCTCGGTGCGACTCACGCGGACCGGGGGCAGATGGAACAAGTGCTCCTCAACCTGTCCGTCAACGCGCGGGACGCCATGCCCGAGGGCGGCCAATTGGTCATCGAGACCGAGAATGTCGTGGTCGATCAGGAGTACTGCGACAGGCACGCTTGGGCCACGCCGGGCCGGTACGTGCTGCTCAGCGTTACGGACACGGGGTGCGGCATGGATGTCCAAACGCAAGAGCGTATCTTCGAGCCGTTCTTCACGACGAAGGAACTGGGGAAAGGCACGGGGCTGGGGCTGGCCACCGTCTACGGTATCGTGAGGCAACACCAGGGCATGATCGAAGTTTACAGCGAGGTCGGAAAAGGGACGACCTTCAAAGTGTACCTGCCCAGCCTTGGACGCAAGGCCACGACCGTGGGCACGAAAGTGGTCCGGCGGGTTCGAGGCGGCACCGAAACCGTCCTTGTGGCGGAGGACGACGAAGTAGTGAGGACGTTAGCGGCTCGGATCCTCGAAGACGCCGGGTACACAGTGCTCTTGGCGACTGACGGACTGGAAGCCGTGCAAATCTTCCGCCAGCATGCCGCCGAGATTTCGCTGGCCGTCCTGGACGTGGTCATGCCCGGGATGGGCGGGAAGGCGGTGTACGATTCGCTCACTCCAGAGTACCCTCATGTCCGGTTCTTGTTTTCAAGTGGATACAGCGCGAACGCGATCCACGCTAACTTCGTCCTCAAGGAAGGTATTGACCTCATTCAGAAGCCCTACTCGGCGGAAGCGTTGTTACGGAAAGTCCGTGAGGCCTTGGAGCGGACGAAACCAAAGGAAGAAACCTCGTGAGCGATATACCGGAAGGAGCGGGTAAAGGCATGGCCCCTCGGGACAAAGTCCGCGTGATCGTGGTGGATGACGATGAGTTCGTATTGCGGACGATTTCGCATACGTTGCGCGACAAGGACTATGAGTGCGTGACCTTCACGGACGGGGCGTCCGCCATCGAAACGCTCCGCCAGCAGGCCTTCGACGTGGCGATCATCGATCTCGCTATGCCTGAGGTTGATGGCTTCCAGGTGCTGGAGGCGCTCCAGCGGGATGCGCTCCCGGTGACCCCCTTGGTCCTGACAGGGATGGGTAACGTCGATAATGCCGTCAGAGCGCTCAAGCTGGGCGCTTTTGACTTCTTGCAGAAGCCGGTCGATCCGAATCTTCTGCTTCAATCGATCGGGCGCGCCGTTGATCAGCGTAGCACGCTAATCGAGAACGAGCGCATGCGCGTGTTGCTGGAAGATTGGGAATCCATGTTCAACGCTTCGCCCCAGCCGGCATTCGCCATCGGTCTGGATGGGAACATTCTGCACTGCAATGAGGCGGTGGCGCGCCTCGTCGCCAAGACCCCGGAGAGTCTGAGAGGCGCCGACTGTCACAACGCGTTATGTTCGGATCGCCATTCCCGCCAGGAGTGCCCGTTCCTGGGAGGGGCTACGGCTCATCTCGTTCAACCCGCCGAGTTCGACCTATGGAACGGCATCTATCAAGTGTTCTCCGCTCCCCTTGAGGATGCGCTCGGGAACGTCTACGGACGCTCTTGCGGCGCCTATGACCTAACGGAGCGCAAGCATGCGGAGTTGGCGTTGCGGGAGAGCGAAGAGTATCTCCGCAAGGCGCATGGCGAGGTAGAACGGCTTCTTACCTCCATGTCGTCATTCCTGATAGGCCTTGGTACTGACCTGCGAATTTCGCGCTGGAACGCAGCCGCAGAGACTACGTTTGGGATCTCCCGTGAGGAGGCAATAGGAAAGCGAATTGATACATGCGGGATTCGCTGGGACTGGAATGCGATTGTCGGACATCTTTCTGAATGGCCCGCCGTCGCCACGCAGGTCCGGTTGCAGGATGTTCGGTACCAGCGAACCGATGGTTCTGATGGCCTTCTCGGAGTGACGGTCAATCCGGTGAAGGACGCGGCCGGCGCCTATGAAGTGTGTTTCCTTCTCGGAACGGATGTCACCGAACGCCGGAATCTCGAAGTTCAACTGGTTCAGGCGCAGAAACTCGAGGCGGTAGGCCGGCTGGCGGCGGGAATCGCCCACGAAATCAACACACCCACGCAATACGTGGGAGACAACATCGAGTTCCTGCAAATGGCCTACGAGAGTCTGTCGGAATTGGTGAAGGCGGTGCCCGGTTTGCTCGAGGCCGGATCTCAGGGTCCGATTCCTTCCGAACGGCACGCGGAAGTCCGCGATCTTCTTGATGCCGCAAACCTCGATTACCTGATGGAACAAATTCCCAAGGCGATTGAGCAGTCCATGGAAGGCGTGGGGCGCATCTCGTCCATCGTCCAAGCCATGAAAGAGTTTTCGCATCCCGGCTCGGCCGAGAAAACGTACGTCGATTTGAACCAGTGTATTCGCAGTACAGTCACCGTGTCGCGCAACGAGTGGAAGTACGTATCTGACGTCGAACTCGACCTGGCAGAATCGTTGCCGTTCGTCAATTGTCTTCCCGGGGAACTCAATCAGGTGTTTCTCAATGTGATTGTCAATGCCGCGCACGCCATCGGGGACGCTGTGGGAGGGGGCGGCGCCGAAGCGAAGGGCAAGATAACCATAGGAACGCGGCAGAACGGCGATTGGTGCGAAATACGGATCTCCGATACCGGCGCCGGAATCCCCGAGGGCATCCGGGAACGCATTTTCGATCCCTTCTTCACGACCAAGGAAGTGGGACGGGGCACCGGCCAGGGCCTGGCGATCGCGCGCAATGTGGTTGTGGACAAGCACGGCGGCGCCATCGCCGTCGACAGCGTAGTTGGCAAAGGAACGACATTTACAATCCGCCTGCCCATCAATGGGTGACACGTCGCGACGATTCCGTCCGGCGCTTCGGCGATGTGGAGTAGACTTGTGGTGAAGGCTGAGAAGAAACTGCTCTTCGTGGATGATGAGCCCAACATTCTGGAAATGCTCCGCCGCATGCTGGGTCTTTGCGACGCGGCTTGGGAGGGTACGTTCTGCTCGAGCGTCGACGAGGCGCTTGATGCCTTGCGGCAGACTGTCTTCGACACGGTCGTCTGCGATATCCGAATGCCGCATAAAGATGGCTTTGTTCTGATCCAGGCCATGGGCGCCGATGCCCGCTTGCGCGACATCCCCGTCATCGTGCTCACGGGCGAAGCGGATCGGACTCTCAAACGGCGGGTCCTGGATATGGGCGCAGCGGACCTGTTGAACAAACCGGTGACGCGCGAGGATCTTGTGGCGCGAATCAGGAGCGCGCTCCGCCTCAAAGAGTACCACGATCGGCTTCAGGACCAAGTGGCCCTGCTCGATGGTCTTGTGCGCGAGCGCACGCGACAATTGGAACACTCTTACCGAAAGGCGGTGTGGCGGCTGGCCAAGGCGGGCGAATATCGGGACGACCAGACCGGGATGCACGTGGCGCGCGTGGCGTGGTGTTCCCGAATCCTGGCCGAGGGCGTAAGCATGCCTCCGGATGCCATCGATTGTCTATTCCAGGCCAGCCCGCTTCATGACATTGGCAAGATAGGTATTCCCGATGCCATCCTTCTGAAACCGGGCAAGTTGACCGCGGAAGAACGGGAGACGATGGAACGTCATGTGATTATCGGCGAACGGATCTTGCGTGATCCGCCCAAAATGGTCGCTATGTTTCCCCTCCTAATGGCCTCGGAGGATGTGCCAGTTGAGTATGACGTGCCGTTCGCAGTCCTGCGGACCGCCGGCGTGATAGCCCGGCATCACCACGAAAAATGGGACGGTTCAGGATATCCCGACAGCCTTGCCGGTGAGGATATACCGGAAGCGGCACGCATCGTAGCGTTGACGGATGTCTACGATGCATTAGTGTCGGAGCGCCCCTACAAAGCGCCCCTCTCACCTTCGGATGCGGCGTGCATCGTGCGCGATCAATCCGGACACCACTTCGATCCGCGCATGGCCGAAGTCTTCCTTGCGAGCTTTGACCGAATCAACGAAGTCTACGAACACTTTGATGAGACCCTAGCCGGGCCCAAAGCTGGAGAACCGTGCCATGCGAACCATTCTGTTTGTGGATGATGAACCCAATATTCTCGAAGGTCTTCAGCGCATGCTGTTCCCACTTCAGCGGGAGTGGAAGATGGCCTTTGTTCCAAGCGGCGCTAAGGCGCTCGAGGCCATGGAAGCGCAACGTTTTGACGTTATCGTATCCGACATGCGCATGCCGGGCATGGACGGCGCTCAACTGCTGGCAACGGTCAAGAAGCGCTTTCCCGATACGGTACGCTTCGTGCTGACGGGCCAGACCGACGGGGAAACGGTCTATAGGACGGTGGGCGACGCGCATCAGTTCCTGAACAAGCCCTGCAAACCCAAGCTGCTGAAGGAATGCGTGGACAAGGCGTTCGCCATACGGGACCTCCTGGCGAGTGACCGCCTCAAGTCCGTTATTGCGCAAGTGGGCAGCCTGCCGCCCGTCCCGGTGGTCTACAAGAAGCTCTGCGAAGAACTTCGCTCTCCGGAATGTTCGATTGCCAACGTGGGACGGATCATCGAGACCGATCCGGCCATTGTCGCCAAGATACTGCAGTTGGTGAACTCCGCGTTTTTTGGCCTGCGTCATCGCGTCGCAACACCCGCCCAGGCCGTGTCCCTGTTGGGCATTCAGACTATCCGATCGCTCGTGTTGATGACCGGGTTGTTCGCCCCGATGGAACAGGCGCACTTTCCCAAAGAGTTTTCGCTTGATGACCAGTGGCGCCACAGCGCCAAAGTCGGCGCCTATGCGGACGCGATCTGCAAATGCGAAGGCGTAAGCAAGGAGCTTACGGGCGACGCGTATACCGCCGGACTGCTCCATGACGCGGGAGAACTCATCCTGGCCATGTCCTGTGCGGAGGACTATATCCGCGCTCGCGAGACTGCAAAGGCCGAGGGGTTGCCTGCGTTCCAGGTCGAACGCCAGATCCTGGGCACCTCCCATGCGGAAGTGGGCGCCTACCTGTTGGGAATATGGGGATTGCCGAACCCGATCGTCGAGGCAATCGCCTATCATCACCAGCCCGGAGAAAGCCCGGCCGGAGAGATTTCGCCGCTTGCCATCGTCCATATCGCCGATTGCATTGATCGGCGCGAGAACGCGACTGCCCTAAGCATGCCCCCGCCGGACTTGGACCTGGCTTTCCTGCGCGGCGCCGGTCTGGACGATCACCTGCTCCGCCTGGAGGAAGCCTGCAAGAGTGTCGACGCAAGACAAGAGGAGTCAGTATGAACGAACGTATTCTTTTCGTAGACGATGATCCTAATATCCTCGAAGCGTATCAACGCAGGCTCCAGCACGTCTTGCACGTTAGGACCGCCCAAGGACCGTATGTGGGATTGCGGGAATTACAGGAGAAGGGGCCATTCGCAGTCGTTGTCGCCGACATGAACATGCCTCTCATGAACGGTATCGATTTCCTGAAGAAGGTGCGAGAACTCGCGCCAGAGACGGTGCGTATGATGTTGACGGGCAACGCCGACATCCGGGTTGCGATGGATGCCGTAAACGAGGGAAATGTCTTTCGCTTTCTCACGAAGCCGTGCCCGTCGAAACTTATGGGAGACTCCCTCGTTGCCGCCATCCATCAGCACCGGCTGATAACCTCCGAGCGAGAATTGCTCGACGGCACGTTACGAGGAACCGCCGAGTTGTTCACGGAACTTTTGTCCTGGCTGAACCCCGAGGCCTTCGGAAGGACTCTGCAACTCCGCAACAGCGCATTGTCACTCGCGGAGAAACTTGGCGAAAAGAACACGTGGAAGATTGGCCTTGCGGCCACGCTGTCCCAACTGGGTGTGATGGCCATTCCTCAGGAAATCCTGGCCAAATTCTCTCGCGGCGAGGAACTGACAGACGAAGAGGCCAAGGTGCTGGAGAGCGTTCCCGGTGTCGGACATGACCTCATCGAGCGCATCCCCCGGCTGGACGAAGTGGCTAAGATCGTGCTGTATCAGCAGAAGCGGTTCAACGGAGAAGGGTTTCCTGCCGACGCCATAATGGGGAAGGAAATACCCATGGGCGCCCGAATACTCAAGGCTGCCGCGGACTTTCACGAACTGCGGGCTTCCGGATTGACGCGAAGAGACTGTGTCAAAGAAATGACCGCACGGGAAGGCTGGTATGACCCTGCCATCCTCGGCCTCATTGGCCGTGAGCCGCTCGAGATCGACTCCGCGTCGGCCGCGCGCAAAGTGATCGCCCTGCCGCTCAAAGAGCTTCGGGCCGGATTGACGCTTGCCTCGGCCATCGAGACCGGCGCCGGACGAAAGTTGATCGAAGCGGGCACGGTCATTTCGGAGGCCTTGTTAGTGCGCCTCGAAAAGTACGCGCAGACGAACAGTGTCGTTGAACCCATTTCCGTGATTATCCACGGGTGAAGCAGGCCAAGTCATGTTGAGTGTGCCGTCGACGCGCCGGCTCGGTTTGTAGAGTTGACCGGGCTGTTGCGGGCTCGGGCCGGTGTCAATCGAACGCCAATACCGTTTCAGACTCCAAGTTCTTGAGTAGGTCGTCTTTCTTGAACCAAGTGGGCTTGAACCTGCGCTCCGCGTAGAGTCTCTGGGCTTGATCGACGTGGTGCGGAGATTCGGGGTCCGCGCTTTGCCCCCAATTGCAAATGCTGTACGATTCGATGCCATCGGCGCGGAGGAAACTCAACAGGATGGCGGACGACCCTGCGAACCCCACATACTTGCCCGAACCTTTCGGCTGCTCCCGCGTATCCACATCGAAGACGGTTTCCGTCATCGTCTTCTGATTCCAACCGCCCAGCTCGACGCCGGGACACGGAAAGAGCTTGCCGCTCCGGCCGATCAGATGTATATCGCCCCACACGACTTTCCTGTCGCCGTACAGAGTCTTCATCTCGGCAAGCGCTTGGCTAAGAAGGTCAAGCAGTTTGACTTGGTCCTCCTTGCCCAAGGTCTTTCCATTGGCGATGTCTATTACCGGGATGGCTTTGTCGCACTTCTCGCGCCAGAATCGGATGATCGGCGCCGTCGCGCTTTCGCGCGTGAAGAGGCCGTCCCATTCGAGGATGGCCTTGGTCGCGTTCTTGAACTCGGTATCCGCTTCTCGCGAAACGCCTGCCGAGGCCAGCGCGTCTCGCAACGCCTGTTTCCACTTCTCGGCGAGAATATCGTAGACGTCCACGGTGTAGGCCATGGCCTCCTCTTTAGTGACGTTGTCGTCCGGGT
The DNA here is from genome assembly GCA_964402555.1 of uncultured Nitrospiraceae bacterium. Lineage (GTDB taxonomy): Bacteria > Hydrogenedentota > Hydrogenedentia > Hydrogenedentales > SLHB01 > CAYOCT01. Next base: position 102,835 of record CAYOCT010000009.1, read on the forward strand.
CGAGCAACTGGCGAAGGCGCTCGCCGCGGGGCGTCATGGCCTCCCACGATAGGTTGTAGATGTAGGGCAGGTACTTCTCCTTGGTCATGGGCGAGTCTTTCATCATCACGGACGGCGCGGTGTTGCAGTTCTGGAAATACCCCTGCGGCGGGTTCTTGGTCTGGACCAAGTCTTTGATGTCATGTATGCCCAGCCAGCGTGTCGCGTCGGAACCTCCTGGCAGTGGCGCCGACCAGTTGTAATCTCCTTTCGGGCGAATGGGCGTGCAACCGGCCCTGACGTATTGGATGTTGCCGTCCCGGTCGGCAAACACCGAGTTCAGGCCCATCACTTGATTCATGGCAAGGCCTTGGTAAAACTCGTCACACGAACGAGCCGTCGTCAACCGGTACAGTTCTTCGACGGACCCCACGGCATCGATATAGGGCGACGCGGCGCAGTAGGCAATGCCCTTGGCCGGGTCCGGCTCTTCAACCACCGGACCGTGGATCGAGTACAGCGCGGGCTTGTCCACGGCCTCCTGCCCTTTGACAGCGATGTGGATCATGGCCATCTCGAAGTTTCGCCATTCGCCGTTATACTGGTACTGGAGCGGGTTCGCGGGATTGAGCTTCACCATGTACACGTCCGACGTGTCCGGACTTCCCAGCGTGTTCGCCCAGGCTACGTGGGTGGTGTGTCCCGTGATCGGCAATGGAGCGCCCACGAGCCAGTATCCGCACTGGCCGATCTCGCCGGCGTGGACCCGCGCTTCGTAGAAGACCGCCATGCCTTTCCATTCCAGGTGCGGGTCTCCCATGAGAATGGGACATTTCTCCGCCGACCGCGATGGCGCGACGGCGAACGCGTTCGATCCGATCGACGGCGCCATGGCCTTGCGCTGGAGGTCGCCCATCACGTCTTCCATCGGAAACGTCAGATTCATGGCGCGCATCACGGCCATGCACTGCCATCCGTGAAGGTCGGTCGCGAAGGCGGGTTTGCGGTCGGGGTGTTCCTTCAAGTATCGCTCCATGCCCTGCATGAAGCGGTCACCGAGCAGGCGGATGTGAGCCGGGGCGGTCTCCCAATACTGCGCGCACCGCTCGGCGTTCTTCAGCATCTTCATAATATAGTCTTGCTTGATGTACTCCGGTCCGAAGGCCTCGGCCATCGTGCCCGTCGCGGTGCGGATATTGATGAAGATGTCGTCGAGACGATCTTGCGCCTGCGCATAGCCCAGCGCATAGGCGGCGTGGGGGAGATCGTCGGCGTAGACATGGGGCACGCCCCACGTGTCGCGGTAGAGAGTCACGCGGGCTTCCTGAGCGCTCGCGTGTTGAAGCGAGAGCGCCGCCAGGATTGTCAGGATCGCACTAAGGAAACGAACGTGTTTCATGGCTCACTCCTGTCATTGCGCGCCAACACGGTCCGGCAGGACTTTGTTGGCACAACGTTTGGGCATCGATGCATCTTTCTAAATGCGAAGGTACTCTATCGCGCTCTAAGACGAATACGGATCCGCGGCATCGCGCAAGGCGTCGCCGACGAAATTGAACGCAACCACCACTAGAATCACCGGGATTGCCGGAAGCAGCAGCCACGGGTAATTGATGAGGACCGTGACGCGCTGTCCCTCGCTCAGCAGTACGCCCCAACTGATCATCGGCGGACGGATACCCAGTCCCAAGAAACTCAATGCAGTTTCACCGAGGATCATCCCTGGGATGGCCAACGTCGAAATAACGATGATGTGGCTGTAGCATCCGGGAAGGAGGTGTTTCGTGATGATATGCCAGTGACCGGCGCCCGCCGCCTTGGCCGCCATGACGAAATCCTGTTCGCGGTACGCGAGGATCTTGCCTCGGACCTGGCGCGCGAGTCCGCCCCAGCCGATAAGCGAGAGAATCACCGTGATGCCCAGATACACTTTGACCGGCGACCAGTAGGGCGGCACCGCCGCGGCGATCGCCATCCAAAGGCACAGTCCGGGAAACGCGGCCAGCAGTTCGGTCAAGCGCTGCACGGCCTCGTCGGTCCATCCTCCGAAATAGCCGGAGAGAGTCCCGAGCAATGACCCGATGAGCAGACTCAGAAGAACGCCCAACAATCCCACAGAAAGCGATATCCGGCTGCCAATGATGATCTGCGACAACAAATCGCGGCCCATGCGGTCGGTGCCAAGCAGGAACATGGGGCCGTCCGACCCAAACAGGTGGCGATATCCATTGGCGTCGCGATAGAGGAACTTGACCGGTAAGACTTTCGTGGTGTCCGGCGCGAAGCGGAGCTGTCCCGTGCCGGCGTCGCGCTCGTACCCAAGGCCGTAAACGTACAGCCCGTCCGCAAACGAGAAATGCAGGGCCTGCGGCGGCGTATGGACGTAGGCCGCGTCGACCGTTTCCGCGCCGTAAGGGGCAATGAAACCCGCCATCGCCGCAATGCCGTACATCGCGGCCAGCACACAGGCGGCCACCAAGCCCATCCTGCTCTTCTTGAAGCGCCGCCAGATCAGTTGCCGATAGTTGAGAAGAGCAACGACGGCCTCCGTGTCATGGCTATCGCCTTCCGGCGGCACACCGGCGCTGTTCAAGGCAGCCATGCGGTCGTCTTTGGCGGCCTTACTCATAGCGAATCCTCGGATCGACCCAAGCCAGCGCAACGTCTGCGAGCAAATTGCCAATCACCAGGAGTACGGCGTACATCATCATGAGCGTGCCGCCGAGGTAGATGTCTTCTGTCAAGAGAGCGTCCAGGAGGAGCGGGCCCATGGTGGGCAGGCCCAGGACCAGTGAGATGATGGCATCGCCTGCCAGGATGCCGGGCAAGGCCATGCCCATGCTGCTGACGATGGGGTTGATGGCGATCCGCACCGCATGCTTGTAGATGACGGTGCGTTCCTTGAGCCCCTTGGCGCGCGCGGTCTGAACGAACGGCTGTCCAAGCACGTCCAGCAGATTGCCTCGCATGACGCGCATCAAGCCGGCCGTGCCATTCAGGCCCACCACGGCGACAGGGATGCAGAGGTGTTTGAGGAAATCCGCTATCCGAGCCCAATCCCAGGGCGCGTCCTGAAATCGCAGCGAATTCAGGCCGTACAGGGGAACCTGGAAGACGCGGAAGAAGAATACCAGCAGCGCCAACGCGACCAGGAAGCCGGGCAACGACATCCCGAGAAACGCTACAAACGTAAGGACGTTATCCGCGGCCTTGTACTGATGTGTCGCCGAGTAGATGCCCAGCGGGATGGCGATGAGGTAGGTCATCAGCATCGAACAGATCGAGATGATGATCGTCAAGACCACGCGGTCCCAAATGAGTTCGTTCACTTCTTTGTTGTAGGCGAACGACTCGCCGAAATCGCCGTGGAGGCATCCGCCGATCCACTTCCCGTAGCGATACCATTGCGGCCGGTCGAGCCCATAGCGCACGCGCAGTTGCTCGACTTCGGGGATGACGGCGGTAGTTCCGTATTGCTTCTTCAGCGCCGCGATCTTGCGGTCGAGGAAGTCTCCGGGCGGGAGCTCTATCAGCACGAACGTGATGAGCGAAACCGCAACGAGCATCGGAATCGCTATCAAGCATCGCCGGATAATATAGGTTGTCATGGCGCGTCTTTCCGGATGAAGTACTGTTCGGGATAACTGGTCGCGGGTTGTGCCACGGCCCACGGTCCGGTGATCCCGTTGTTCGGCACATTGTGGAATCGGTTCGACACGAGAATCGGATTGGGACGCCGGCCCACGGTGCCCAGCGTAAAGGGGCCTTCGGCGATGTGAATCCGCACGGCCTCCCTCACGAGGGCGTGACGTTTGGCCTGATCTTTCTCCTTCCTCACCTTCACATAGAGGTCGGTGAGCTCTTTGAGCGGACCCGTCGGCGGTTCGCCTTCTTTGCCCTGGGTCACGTAGTACAGGCCCGTCATCGGGTGCCAGTACTCGTTCGTGACGGGGAACACCCACGAGGGGAACGTGAAGAGGTCCATTTCCGCGACGGCGTTCGTGCTGATCGTGAATTCGCCCATCATCTGCCGCAGGTCCAGTTCCGCGAATTGAGGCGTGAACACAACCGCTTCAATGCCCAGTTTCTGCCAGCCTTCGCGCACGATAACGGCGACATCCGCATAGAAAGGAATGTCGGCACGAAAATCCATGATAATTCGCAGACGCTTGCCGTCGGGCCGCAGCCGCACGCCGTCCGCGTCTTTCGCAGTTAAGCCCATGTCGTCCAGCAGGGCGTTGCCTTTGGCGAGATCGAATTCCGAGTCCGCTTGTTCCCATTCGCGGAAAAGGACCTGGCCTTCCTCGTCGGCGAAGTGCCATGACTCGCGGCTCGTCGTAGCGCCTTGCGGCACGCAGAATCCTTTGAAGACGACCGTGTTGATCTTCGGCCGGTCGATTCCGAGGGCCAGCGCTTTGCGGAATCGCTGGTCGCGCACGAGCGTGCGCAGAACGGCATCAGGCGGCGACCAGTTCACGATCAGGCCCGGTTCGGCTCCCGAGCCGGTCTGCCACATGCGGACGCTATACTCGCCACGCTTCTCGCCCGCCTTGTAGAGGTCGAGGTCGCGCAGGTCCAGCGCACGGAACTCGCAGTCCACGTCGCCCGCCAGCATTTGCAGGACTTGGACCTGCGGGTCGGCGACGAACGACGTCTTAATCTCGTCGATGTACGGGAGTTGCCGTCCAAGATCGTCCACGACGTAATAGTAGGGATTGCGCTCCAGACGGATTCGGAATCCGCCCTTCTCGTTCTTCACCGGGCGCCAGGGCCACAGTACGGGACGATCCGGGTTCTGGATCGCGCTGTTCTTGCGTCCGAAAGCGATGAAGTCTTTGTAGGCCGGGTTGTAGTCCGGATGGAACTGGATCATGTAGTGCTTGGGTATGATGTACTCGCCGCACGTGTCGGTGCCGTTGGCCATCAATAGCGGGATAAGCCAGCCCGGGCCCGCGAATCGCAGCACGATGGTGTATGGGTCGGGAGCCTCGACTTTCATCGGCTGGCTGACCCCCTGCGCGTCCTTGACCATGCACCACGCCGGCGGCCGCTGGCCAAGCCGCGGATCGGTCTTCAGTCCATACCAGAAGACGAAGTCCTCCGAGGTGTAGGGATGGCCGTCCGACCAGCGAAGTCCTTTGCGGAGATGGAAGGTCAGAACCGTTCCATCGTCGTTGAACTCCCAGGACTCGGCCACGCCTGGTTCGACGCCTTGGCAGTCGAATCGCCACCTAACGAACGGGTCGTAACCGATCACCATCAGCCAGCCCCCGAGCCACGGATCGGGATGGAAGCCGTACCACGTGCCACCGTAGACGCCCGGACCTTCATAGCCATCGTAGGCATGTTGGGCGACGAGAGGGTGTTCGGGAAGGCGTTCATTGAGGGGTGGGAGCGTGCCCTGAGCGACACTATACGCTAGCATGGGCGCCTCTTTCGCCTCGATGCCCGTGGGATAGGGCGAGAGGTCAGCCTTGAGGTCGGCCGGTTGACAACCCGAGGCTGCCAGCAGGACAGGGAACAATGCCAGCGCGCCCGCTGCGGTCTTTGCCGCCCAAGGTCGATATCCTGTGAAACGTCTAACCATCACACTCCACGCAAGGTTAGTTCTTCGCTCAGATGACATGCCGCTTTGACCCCATTACCCATCTCGCGCAATTCGGGACGTTTGGTGCGGCACAGTTCTTTCGCATACCGGCATCGCGGGTGAAACGCGCACCCGCTCGGCGGATTGCTTGCATCCGGGACTTCGCCGGCAAGCGGGACTCGGCGCCGACGCCGCTGTTCATGCGGGTCCGCCACGGGCACGGCGGACAGCAGCGCCTCCGTATAGGGGTGGCTCGGCGAGCGGTACAGCGTCTCGCTGTCGCCAATCTCGACGATGCTGCCCAGATACATGACCGCCACTCGGTCGCTGATGTGCTCGACCACGCTCAAATCGTGCGCGATGAACAGACACGAAAACTCGTATCGTTCGCGAAGGTCCGCGAGCAGGTTCAAGATCTGCGCCTGCACCGAAACGTCCAGCGCCGAGACCGGTTCGTCCGCAATCACCAGTTGAGGTTGAAGCGCAAGGGCGCGGGCGATGCCGATGCGCTGCCGCTGGCCGCCGCTGAACGCGTGGGGATAGCGGTGCATGTCTTGAGCCTTGAGGCCCACGGCTTCCAACAAGGCGCTCACGCGGTCGCGAAGCGCGAAACCTTGGGCCACGTGGTTGACGCGCAACGGTTCGCCCACGATGTCGCCCACAGTCATGCGAGGGTTCAACGACGAGTTGGGGTCTTGGAAGATCATCTGGACGTGCGGGCGGAACGCCTTGAGCTGGCGAGGCGAAAGGCTCGCAAGGTCGACGCACTCGCCGTTGACGCGCAGCACGACGCTGCCCGAGGTCGGCTCGATCAGGCGCAGCAGGCAGCGTCCGGCGGTGGTCTTGCCACACCCGCTTTCTCCGACCAGTCCCAACGTTTCCCCGCGCTGCACCTCGAAACTGACGTCCTGCACCGCCTGAATGCTGCCCACCGTCCTGCGAAGCAGTCCCCGTCGAATCGGGAAGTGCTTGGCGAGGTTCTTTACCTCCAGGATGGGGTCATTCATGGGGTTCATAGAGCCAGCATCTCACACAGTGGGTACTCGAGGTCTCTTCCTCATGGGGAAGGAGATGAGGTAATCCTTTACATACGGCTATCTGGCTGGCGCAGCGAGTCCTAAAAGGGCAGCCTTTGGGCAGCGCCAGCAGATGCGGGACGGTGCCGGGAATCTGGTTAAGCCGTTGGGTCGAGCGTTTACCGAGTACGGGCATCGAGGCCAGCAAGCCGCGTGTATACGGATGGAGCGGATGATAAAAGATATCTTCCGGGTTTCCTTGCTCTACAACGCGCCCTGCATACATGACCACTACTTCATCGGCCATGTCGGCGATGACGCCCATGTCGTGGGTGATGAGCAGGATGGCCATCCCGAACTCCCGCTGGAGTTCTTTCATCAGGTCCAGGACCTGAGCCTGGATCGTCACGTCTAGCGCGGTGGTCGGTTCGTCCGCCACCAGCAGTGACGGCTGGCAGCACAGGGCCATCGCGATCATGACACGCTGGCGCATGCCTCCGGAAAGCTGGTGCGGATACTCCTTCGAGCGCTGGGCGGGATTGGGAATCCCGACCTTGTCGAGCATTGCGACGGCGCGATCGAGCGCTTCCTTCTTGCCCACTTTCTGGTGCAGTATTACCGCTTCCGCGATCTGGCTGCCCGCGGTATACACGGGGTTCAGCGAGGTCATCGGTTCTTGGAAGACCATCGCGATATCGTTGCCGCGAATCGCCCGAATGGCGTCGCCATGAGGACTGAGCCGGGCGATGTCCACTACATCGCCGCCGGGGTCACGGGAAAACAGAATACGCCCGCTCACGACCTTTCCCCGGCCGGGCACCAACTGCATTAATGAGAGGCCCGTGACGCTCTTGCCGCATCCGCTTTCCCCCACAAGCCCGAGAGTCTTTCCCCGCTGAATCGTGAAGCTGACGTCCTGGACGGCAGGCGCCACACCGTCGTCAGTATAGAAGACCGTGTTGAGCGCTGAAACCTCTAGCAGCGGGGTTGACACGTTGTCGACTCCTGGAGCATGACTGCACATGGGGCTGGCCAAGCCGCTACTCGCTCGGACCGCTGAAGATAATAGGGCATAGAATTGCAGTTTGTCAACGTTTATGTTCTGCAAAGAATAAACAACTGTGCAATTTTGTTGCGTACAAGGCCGCTTGTGTAGTAAAATCTTGCCTTGAAGGTTAAATTACTCGATTCCCAGCACGCGAATCGTCGCTTCACTAGGAATTCGGGTTTCGAGGTGCGCGGCGCGGTTTCACGCAGAGGACGCTGCCAGAGGAGTCGCGGGACGGCGTGGCCCGGATGACACGTCAAAGGCCGGATATTATGCCATATTTCAAAGAGATACAGGGACTTATGACCAATGTCGTTCAGTGGGCGGAACAACGCCATGAGCAGGGCGTTGATGTGGCGGCCTGCCTTGAACGAATCAGGCGAGAGCTTGAACGCGCCCGTGAACAGCTTGAACGCGGCACGCCTTCGGCCGAAGTCCTGCGCCGCGAACCCAGCGAGCTGGCCGCTATTCAATCGCTCCGGCCCAAAGGCCCACGGCGGCTCTGGCAGCAACCGCCCTGGAAGCGGGTACGCGCCCGTCTGCGCGGGGCTTGGTTGGGCCGGGCGGCGGGATGCACGCTAGGTGCGCCGGTTGAGGACTGGTCTCCGGAGGCCATGGCGGATCTAGCTGATCTTGGTGGCCAGCCTTTTCCACCTCAAGACTACTGGGCAGTTCATCCTCGCAGGACACGGCCGTGTTACGTTCCCAACGACATGCGCCAATATCTTAAAGAAGGCATACGCTGCGTGCCGGTCGACGACGACACGACGTATACGGTGCTCGGCTTACTCATCCTCGAACAGTTCGGTCCCGATTTCACCACGGCCGACGTTGCCGCAGTGTGGAGCAAGCTTGTCACCATCGCGTTCACGGCCGAAGATGTGGCACTCCGGAACTTGAAAGCGGGTGTCGATCCTTCCCGTGCGGGCGAAGTGAACAATCCCTATCAGGAGTGGATCGGGGCCGACATCCGAAGCGACCCGTGGGGCTACGCCGCACCGGGATGGCCGGAGAAGGCCGCTGAACTTGCGTACCGCGATGCTTACCTTACCCATCGTCGGAACGGGATCTATGGGGCGATGTTCTTTGCCGCGACCATCGCCGCGGCGTTCGCGCTGGACGATCCTCTCGAGGCCATTCGAGTGGGCCTCGGTGAGATCCCGAGCGAGTGCCGGTTGGCGAACGACATTCGATGGGCCTTGCGGACAGCGCCGAAGCTCAAGGATTGGCGCGACGCACGCTCGAGGGTCGTCAAGCGGTTCGAGGGGATGGATACCACGCACACGAACAACAACGCTTGCCTTACCGTCTTCGGGCTGGCGCTCGGACATGGCGACTTCACACAGACCATCGGTCAAACGGTGGCGATGGGGTTCGATAACGACTGTACCGCCGCGACGGCCGGCTCGATTCTTGGCGCGACCCTCGGAATCGAGGGTGTTCCCGCACATTGGTGGAGACCGTTCCGCAATCGAATTCGCACGTATCTTCCGGGGTACGAGCAGCTCCGCACTCATGATATCCTTGCACGGTTCGAGCGATGCGCAAAGTCGGTCTGGCGGTCGTAGTCGAAACGCGAACTTGGAGGCCTAGGACGTGATGTTCGTTCATGCGTTAGCATATTCGTTGGCTATGTCTGCCGCCACGCCGGATGTGCATGGCGCGGGGCTTCTGGCGGACCTGCCTCGCTTCAAGGAGTTCACGGCCGGGCGGCATTCGAGCTACGACCGGACGGGCGGCAACATGGATGGCGGCCAAGACGAACCCATCCAACCGGGCGAGACACGCACCATCGCCCAAATGGAAGGCGCCGGCGCGGTCACCCACATCTGGATGACGGTCTGCACAAAAGATCCCCATTACCTCAAGAACTTTGTCTTGCGGATGTATTGGGACGGCGAGAACGATCCTTCGGTCGAGTCGCCCTTGGGCGATTTCTTCGGCCTGGGCCACGGACGCTACTACGCGTACGCGTGCCTGCCCATTCAGATCGGCACGGAGCAGGGGTTCAATTGCTTCTGGCGAATGCCGTACGGGAACGGCGCGCGCATCACCGTGACCAACGAAGGCCCTATTGCCAGCCGCGCCTTTTACTTCTACGTGGATTTCCATAGCTACGCCAGTCTTCCGGAGGATACGGGACGTTTTCACGCCCAGTACCGCCAGGCCTTTCCTCCGACGCCCGGCGAGAACTACGTGTTTCTCGAAGCCACGGGCCGGGGCCACTATGTGGGATGCAATCTTTCCATTCACAACCGTTCGGCAGGGTGGTGGGGAGAGGGCGACGACATGTTCTACATCGACGGCGAGGAACGGCCCAGCCTGCACGGGACCGGTTCCGAAGACTATTTCTGCGGCGCGTGGTCGTACGGAAAACCGTTCAGCAACCTCTATTTCGGATGCCCTTTGATCGAAGGCGGACACGTGCAGAACGCCTTGTGGAACGTGTATCGCTATCACCTCGAAGATCCCATCCCGTTCACGAAATCCATCCGAGTCACCATCGAACACGGCCACGCAAACAAACGCGACGACGACTTGTCGTCGGTAGCCTATTGGTACCAGAGCGAGCCGCACGTACCCTTTCCGCCTCTGCCTGCGCCGGAGTTGAGGTACCCGCCCGAGGCGACCGTCTTCACGGAGGCCTGGGTTGAGGAAGTCGAGGATATGAAGGAGGCGTTCGGGAGCGACGAGGTCGTCGAGCAGCCGATGCTGGAATTCGGAAATCACTGGAGCCGGGGCAAACAGCTCTTGTTCCGCGCGAAAGGCCCGAGTGTTTACCGGGCCGCGCTGCCGATCGAACCCGGCGACGCCGGCATTCACGATCTTGAAGTGTGGTACACCGCGGGTCCGGATTACGGACTCGTTGAACTGCATTTGAATGGGAAGAAGATCGCCGAGTGGGACGGATACCACGCGGGCGGCTATGTTAGGAAGAAATGGGAAAGCGCTTCGCCCATCACGCTCACGCGGGATCCCAATATTGTGGAATTGCGCGTGGCCGGCAAGAATGAGGCGTCCAGTGGTTTTCTGGCTGGCTGGGACTGTTTCCGGCTGCACGAGCAGATGGCCTGGTGGGAAATTCCCCATCCCTAAGCAGGATGTGCGAACAGGAGGCGCGAAGTGGGTGATGAAACGGCAGCGCAGGCGGTCGATTCCGAGCCGGTTGAAATGATCGAACCACACGGCGGGTCTGCTCCTCCCTTCGAGCAGATCTTGAAGATTGACGTCCACGCGCATCTCTTTGACGACATGCCGGAGTTCGTCGCGATGGCGCGTCGTATTCAGCAGCGTTTTATCAACATATGCGTGTATGGAAACCGGCCCGAAATCCTGGAACCTTGCGAAGCGCAGGCGGAACGGATCTACAGGAAGTACCGCCCGACCTTTTACTTCGGAGCGACCTTCGACCTCACACGGAGAAATGAGCCTGGTTACGCAGACCGCGTAATCGCGTGGCTGGACAAGGCCTTCGAGGCCGGTGCAGTGACCGCCAAGATCTGGAAAGAAGTCGGAATGGAACTGAAGCATCCCGACGGCAGCTACCTGATGCCGGACGATCCCCTTTTCGATCCGATCTACGATCATATCGCCGCGTGCGGAAAGCCGCTTACCGCGCACGTCGCCGATCCGTTGGAGGCCTGGTTGCCGCTCAATCCTGCCGGGGTCAATTACTCCTACTACTCCAACAATCCGGAGTGGCACGTGTACGGGCGCGAGGGGTATCCGAGTCACGCGCAGATTCTTGGCGCGACGGATCGCGTTCTCGCCAAGCATCCGAAGCTCGTCATGATTGGCGCCCACCTCGGAAGCATGGACCACGATCTGGAGGCACTCGCCAAACGTCTCGACGCGTTCTCCAATCTCTACGTCGACGTGTCCGCCCGTACTTCGGCGCTGTTTGGACAGCCGGTCGATACGGTGCGGGACTTCTTCATGACGTACCAAGACCGAATGCTGTACGGTGTCGACGTCGGTGAGTTCACTCCTGATCATGTCCCGACTGATGAAGAACGAATCGCGTTCACGAGACGGATGGAATCCTGTTATCGCGCCGATTACCAATTCTATGCAGGTTGTGGAAAGCACACGTTCGGACGCAATGAAATCGAGTGCCTGGCCTTGCCCCGCGAAGTGCTCGACAAGTTCTATCATCGCAATGCACAACGGCTCATGCCTGCGCTGGCGGAAGGCTAGCCGAGGCATCGACGCGTTACGGAACGAGACAACGCGCGTTTCGCGCAAAGGAGGAAGCATCTATGTTCAACGGCCTTAATATGTCCCTCGGCAATCTGTCCCGCTTGTCCGACGCACGGACGCGTTCCATCTCTCCCGAGAACTTCGCGGGCGAGAAAGGTAAAGGCGGGATGGCTACGGAAGGCACGGGCGCTCCCTGCGCGCGCGACCTTGGACAAGGCTGGAAGATCTCTCCGTGCGTTTCCATCAAGGCGCACACGGTGTTTGATTTGGCCGAGATTGATGGGCCGGGCGCCATTCAGCAGATTTGGATGACGCCCACCGGCAACTGGCGTTTCAGCATCCTTCGTTTCTACTGGGACGGCGAGGAGACGCCGAGCGTCGAAGTGCCTGTTGGGGATTTCTTCGGTATGGGCTGGGGAGAGTACGCGCATCTGAACTCGCTCCCCGTCTGTGTCAATCCGGGAAGCGCGTTCAACTGTTATTGGGAAATGCCGTTCCGCAAGCACTGCCGGATCACGTTCGAGAACGTGGCCGACGAAGACATGATTCTTTACTACCAGATCAATTACACCCTCACGGATGTGCCCGAGGATGCCGCCTACTTCCACGCTCAATGGCGGCGCACCAATCCGCTGCCGTACAAGGACGTCTATACCATCGTGGACGGCATCCAAGGGAAGGGGCACTTCGTCGGGACCTACATGGCCTGGCAAGTCAACAATACGCGGTGGTGGGGGGAAGGCGAGATCAAGTTTTACATGGATGGCGACGAATGGCCCACGATCTGCGGTACCGGGACGGAAGACTACTTCTGCGGCTCGTATAACTTCGATCGCGACGGGCAGTACCGCGAGTTCAGCACCGCGTACGCCGGGCTTCATCAGGTCATTCGTCCCGACGGCACGTACCGCAGCCAACAGCGCTTCGGCCTCTATCGCTGGCACATCATGGACCCGATACGATTCCAGAAAGACCTTCGAGTCACGATCCAGGCCCTGGGTTGGCGCGCCGGAGGACGGTATCTGCCGCTTCAAGACGATATCGCGTCCGTGGCCTACTGGTATCAGGCCGAGCCTCACGCGCCCTTCCCTGCATTGCCGGATCGCGACACGATGGAGGTTGTGTAGAGGACTTGCAGCCGGAGTGACCGAACGATGTGGAGGCAGACCATGAGACGAATGACCACGGCGTTTCTGCTGCTCGGCATGCTTGTCCTCGCGGCCGCTTCGGCGGAAGAGATCCGGGCAGGCCGGCCCGAACGGCTTGGCATGGCTTCAGACCGCCTAGCCCGCATCGACGCGCTCATGGAGCGTGAGATTGATGCAGGACGATTGGCGGGCAGCGTATGCGTTGTTGCGCGGCATGGAAAGATCGCTTATTACCGGGCATTCGGAAAGCAGGACCTCTTGTCGGATACGCCAGCCGCCAAGGACACGATGTTCCGCATCTACTCGATGACCAAGCCGATCACGAGCGTGGCCCTGATGCTGTTGTACGAGGAGGGGCGATTCCGCCTGAGCGATCCCGTCGCCTGGTACCTGCCCGAATTCGATCATGCGGTGGTCGCGCTCGAAGATCCTCAAGGCGCCGCCGCTTCGGCCGCGTTCAAGACCGTTCCGGTGAACAGGCCCATCATCATTCGAGACCTGTTGCGGCACACGTCGGGCATCAGCTACTGGCCGCCTGCCAACACGACGTTGGCCAAGATGTACAAGGAAGCGGACCTGTTCAATCCGAACCGCACGCTTGAGGCCATGGTGAAGCGGCTCAGTGAATTGCCGTTGTTGTATCAGCCCGGAACGCGGTTCGAATACGGATTCTCGGTCGACGTCGTCGGGCGGCTGATCGAAGTACTGGCCGGTATGCCCTACGAACGGTTCGTGAAGGAACGCGTTCTGGATCCCCTGGGCATGAAGGATACCGTGTTCTGGGCGCCTGAAGAGAAGGCCGCGCGCTTGGCCGGGTTGTACCGCGCCAGGGAAGGCGGGAAGATTGGCCCCCTTAACTCGGATGAGGAGTTGGCGTGGGACTTCACGAAGCCGAGGGCCATGCCCTCGCCGGGCGGCGGCCTTGTATCGACGGCCGGGGATTACCTCCATTTTGCCCAGATGCTTCTCTCGGGGGGCGCGCTGGGCAACGTGCGGCTTCTCAGTCCGAAAACCGTCGAGTTGATGACGCAGAATCATCTCGTCGACGGCATTACCAAGTCGTGGGATGCGCCCGCGGGGTTTGGGCTGGGTTTCGGGATCGAACGCGATCCGGGCGCAGCCGGAGTAATTGGGAGCGAAGGGACCTTCGGTTGGAGTGGCGCGGCAAGCACGCGTTGTTGGATCGACCCGAAGGAGGACATGGTCGCGATCCTGATGGTGCAAATCTTCGGCGACTGCCCGTTGGAAGAGTTATTCAAGATCGCGGTTTATCAGGCTATTGTGAAATAGGCGCTTAGTGCATGCATACCGCGCACGAACTCATTGAAGAGAAGAAGGAGCGAATGGAGACGACGGAACCGTCGCCGTCTCGGCCCCATACCGCATGCGAGGTGGACGGACAGCGGCCTGCGTCAAGAAGCCACATCGGCAACTGCTATCCCTTCGTGCAGGCGTACGCGGATCGGCAGCCGACACGATTGTCTTATCTTTCTGAAGAATGGCTCGGTAAGGACCTGGAGGAGTGGCGGTGCGCCGGGCGGGCGAAGATGCTCGAGTTGCTGGCCTATGCGCCGGAAGCAGCCGCCCTTGATCCGGTGCTGCTGGGTGAAACGCATGCTCCTGGCTACACACGTCTTCATATGAGGTATCACGTAACCGCGGACCGCGAGACCGAAGCTTTCCTGTTGATTCCCGACGGACTTGACCGGCCCGCGCCTGCTGTTGTGGCCCTGCATGACCATGGCGGGTTCTACTACTTTGGCAAGGAAAAGATCACCGAAACCGAAGCGCCGCTAGGGTGTCTTCAAGAGCATATCGATCGAGCCTATGGAGGACGCGCGTTCGCGGACGAACTGGCGCGCCGGGGCTTTGTGGTATTGGTTCCGGACGCGTTCTATTTCGGTTCGCAGCGGCTCGAGTTGGGGACGCTTCCCGACGAGTTTACGGCGCCTATCCGGGGACTCGCGCCGGGAAGCAACGCGTATGTTGCCGCGCACCGCGAGGTCGCCGGACCGCACGAGGAACTCGTCGCAAAGACGATTCTCGCGGCGGGCGCAACCTGGCCGGGCATCCTCTTCCAAGGTGACCGCGCCAGCGTCGACTTTCTGCTAACGCGTCCGGAAGTGGACTCGGAACGGATCGGCTGCATGGGACTCTCCATTGGCGGTTTCCGCAGTGCCCATCTTTTCGGGCTTGACGAGCGGATCAAAGCGGGCGTCGTCGCAGGATGGATGACCACGTACGGATCGCTCCTTTACGACCATCTGCTGCATCACACGTGGATGGTGTACGTGCCGGGGCAGCTTGCATGGCTTGACCTGCCCGATGTGGTGTGTCTGAATGCGCCGCGTCCCCTGATGGTACTGAACTGCCTTCAGGACTTGCTCTTCACCCTCGACGGCATGAAGGATGCCGAATGCAGGATTCGCGACATCTATGCGGCGGCGAATCATTCCGCGCGCTTCAGATGCGCGTACTACGACGAACCCCACAGCATGAAGATTCCGGCGCAGAACGACGCGATCGCCTGGCTGGAGGGGTGGCTTATGGACCAGGAGACAGGAAGTTGAAAGTTTCGGGAACGAGCGCGAATACCGGCATCGCCGCGCGCTCGATAATCCGGCAAAGAAAGGAAGAGGACTCATGCGCGTATTGATGCTTGACTTGGATACGTTGCGCCCTGACCATCTGGGCTGCTACGGATACGCCCGCAATACGTCTCCGTGTATCGACTCGATCGCGCGCGGCGGCGTTCGCTTCAACAATTGGTTTTGCTCCGACGCGCCCTGTCTACCGTCGCGCGCTGCCTTGATGACCGGCCAATTCGGCATCCGCTCCGGCGTTGTGGGGCATGGGGGAACTGGCGCCGACCTGCGTATCGACGGGCCTGAGCGTGGGTTCTGCGACCGCCATCTTGCCGAGTGCCTGCCGACCATCTTCCGCGACTCGGGATTCCGTACCGTGACTATCAGCCCGTTCGCGGAACGCCATTCCGCATGGTGGTTCTACGCGGGGTTTAACGAGATGCACAACACGGGGAAGCGCGGGATGGAGTCGGCCGAAGAGATCACCCCGGCGGTGCTGAAGTGGATCAAGGCCAACGCGAAGGAAGATAACTGGTTCCTGCATATCAATTACTGGGATCCTCATACTCCGTATCGCGCACCGGCCGAGTTCGGAGATCCTTTCGCCGCCGATCCATTACCGGAGTGGATTACGCCGGACGTGCTCGAACGGCACCGGGCCAAAGTGGGCCCGCACAGCGCCCGCGAGATCAATATGTACGACGCGAATACGAACCCGCTGTACCCTCGCCACCCGGGCGAAATCACGGATATGGACGATCTTCGGCGCATGATTGACGGATACGACTGCGGAGTCAGGTACATGGACAGCCACATCGAGACGATCCTGAACGCGCTCGCGGAGGAGGGTATTACGGACGACCTCGCGATCATCGTCACCTCGGATCACGGTGAGAACCTTGGCGAACTCGGCATCTACGGGGAACACGCAACCGCCGACTATGCGACATGCCATGTGCCCATGATTATCCGTTGGCCCGGCGGCATGAGGGGCCACGTCGACGATGCGCTGCATTACAACCTCGACTTGGCCCCGACTCTTGCGGCGCTGCTCGGCCGCGCGGTGTCGCCCAATTGGGACGGTTGCAGTTGCGCCGACAGCGTGCTGCACGGCGGGCGTTCAGGGCGGGACTGGCTTGTGCTTAGCCAATGCGCCCACGTCTGCCAGCGCTCCGTGTTGCGGTGGCCGTGGCTGTACGTCCGCACGTATCACGACGGCTTTCACTTGTTTCCCGAGGAGGCCCTGTTCGATCTGCAAAGCGATCCTTACGAACAGCTCGACATCGCCGCGCAACATCCCGAGCAGGTGGAAGCGGCTCGCGAGATACTCTCGCAATGGCGGGAGGACCAGTTGCAGAAGTCGCAACAAGGCGACCCCCTGGACACGGTGATCATCGAGGGCGGTCCGTTCCACGCGAAGGGACAACTGGCAGCCTACTGTCAATGGCTGGAGCGGACAGGACGCGCTTGGGCCGTGCCTGAACTGCGCCTCCGCCATCCCGGCGAATTCAACACGTGACGCGCGGCGCGGCCGGGTGTTATTTCTTCCCCGAATGGAGATAGATTCGGACATCCGGATGCATCGTGTAGAGCCGGAAGCCTTTGCCGTCGTTCACAACCAGGGGACTGGATTTGTCGCCGCGAACTAATGGATTTCCGGGGTACTTCTCCCAATGGATGAGATTCGTCGAAGCGGCGACCGCTGAGGTCCACTCCTGAGGCTTTGTGCCGGGGATGAGGCCGTGGTAGTACGCGTAGTAAGTCCCCTCGAGCTTGACGATCTGATCAAGCGCGATCATCGCTTGGTCGTAGTCGCCAGGGCCTCGCCTGAGCACGGGACCGTAGCTGACGTTGGTCCATACCTTGAGGTCTTTGGACGTTGCAAGCCAAATGGCTTCATCGTCACGCTCGTAGAAAAGGTACCACGTATCGTTTTCATGCCAGGCCGTGGGGGTGCCGAAGGGTCCCGGCGAGATCGGCTTGCCGTTCGTCTGGCGCAGGTCCAGAGCACCATGGCGAGTCCAATGAATCTTATCGGTGGACGTTAGTAGCTGAGCCCTGTCTTTCGCGCCCTCGGCAAACATGTAATAGGTCGCATCTACCTTAACGACCATCATGTCCTCGACCCATCCCTCGGAATAGATCGGGTTGTCGGCGTAGCGCTCCCAATGACTACCGTCTGAAGACGTAGCGTAACCTAGAAACTTCGCGTTGCTTTCCGGCGGACGGTACCCGGTGTACCAAAGGTGATAGACGCCGTCTTCGAAGAGTATCCATCCACGTTCCCGAATCTTCTCGTCCCAATGGCCCGGACCGGCGCTCGTGAAGACGGGGTTGTGTTCAGCCGGGGTGAACGCCACAAGTTCGGGGGGAAAGATAATGTCTGTGGCGGAAGCCGCCAGCAGGGCGAAGCATGCGATTACCATCATGAGAGTTTTCCTGGAGGCTTCGGCAGCCGTGTCCGAGGCCTACGCGATGCGCCGGACCGATCCTCGTTCAATCATTTCAGGTTCGACCCATTGCGTTATGAAACCACGCCCGGTTTCGTTACGGATCGCGCGCATGAGCAGTTGGGCGGCTTGTCTGCCCAATTCGGTTGGAAAGATGTTGACGCTGGTCAACGGCGGGCCGAAGAGTCCGGCAAAATCGATCCCGTCGAAGCCGATCACGCTTACATCGCCGGGGATGTCCAGCGAAAGTTCATGCGCGGCGCGATACACCCCCATCGCCACCATGTCGTTGAAACACAGGATGGCGGTGGGGCGCGATTCAGGATGCCGCAGCATTTCGAGAGCGGCTTGATACCCTGCCACCGCCGTCTCACCGGCGTCCATAATCATCGCATCCGACACCGGAATATCGTGCTGAATGAGGCTTTCCACGAATCCGATCTGGCGTTCTTTCGCCCCGAACGAAAACGTGGGTCCCGAGAGATGGCCGAGACGCCGGTGGCCTTGCGCAATGGCGTATTCCGTGGCCATCTTCATCCCGGCGCGATTATTGAAACTCACGACATGCGTTTGCACGCCTTCAAGCGGGGCTTCGCTGACGAGGGGAAT
The DNA here is from genome assembly GCA_964402555.1 of uncultured Nitrospiraceae bacterium. Taxonomy (GTDB): domain Bacteria; phylum Hydrogenedentota; class Hydrogenedentia; order Hydrogenedentales; family SLHB01; genus CAYOCT01. The sequence goes on from CAYOCT010000009.1 coordinate 121,457, forward strand.
GCCTTCTTCCACGATCTTGCGGGCGTGCTCCGCGTGCGGTCCTTCGGCCCCCTTGAGGATGATATACCCTGCGGGACGGTACGCATGGAGGGTTTCGAGGGTTCCCGGATCCTCCTGGTCCTCGGGGCGCACATTGTGAAACAGGAGATGGTAGCCCTGGTTTCCGAGCACCTCGTTGAGTCCCCGGAAGTACATCATCTGATACGGGCTTCCGAGGTTGGAGGCGAGCACGGCCACCATGCGCGACAACTCTCCCACGAGCGCTCGGGCGATCATGCCCGATTCGTAGTTCTGTTGCCGGATGCACTCCAGGACTTTTCGCCGCGTGCTCTCGCGAACGCTGCGCTTGCCGTTGAGCACCGCCGACACCGTCGAACGGGATACCCCGCTGATACGCGCGATATCGCTCGTGGTGACGTTGCGCCTGGGTTTGCCTCGCTCTAGGGCCATCCAACCGGCCTCCCTCTTTCTGCTGATCAGTCAAATGGAGTATCTCACGAAGGGGCGGTATGCCGCAACAATTGTCTGAACCAGAATCGGCAAAGATCGGACAAGAGCACTACTCGCGCAACGTATGGGTGGAGCCGATGCAACAGTTGCGCATATGGGGCTTGCTTTTTCGAGAGATTCCAGTAATTTCGCTTTCCTGGCAAGTGTTGATACAATGATTCGAGGGCAAGGATGGCACTTATACAGAGGGTCGCAATCATGAAGAAGGATACCAATGGCGGCAAGGCGGCCGCGCCGAAGGCTCGACGCGGAACTGGACAAAGCGATTTGATGCGGACCGTGGTCGTGCTGGTGCCCAACTTGGGCAGTCCGCATCACGAGATGGTGTTTCCAGGCATCAACGAGGCGCTTGCGGAACACGGCTACGACATCCTGTTCCACAACGTCGCCCCAGAGGACCGTGAAGACCCGGCCACGCTGGCCTGTCTGCATGCGTTCCAGCCGGCCGGTTACATCATCCTGCGTGGGGGAGAGGGGCGAGATGCGGAGCACGCCCGCATCATCCTAGAACAGGGCATCCCGCTTGTCACGTTGGGGGCGCTGGAGGGCGTGAAGACCCACGCGGTCGTCTTCGACAATCGGAAGATAACGCGCAAGGCCACGGACTATATTATCGAACGAGGACATCGGCGACTGGGCTACCTTGCGGGGTCCATGTTCCTTCAGTCCGCCAAGCAGAGGCTGGAGGGCTTTATGGAAAGCTTGGCGAACCACAAGATCGCCGCCTCCAAGGCTGTCGTTGTGAAACTGGGGCGAAATGACCGCGAAGGCTTCGCCGCCGCGCTCGACGCTCTGAAGAATCCTCGACAGCGGCCCAGTGTCTTTCTGTGCTTCAACGACATGTTGGCCGTCGAGGTCTATCGTGCCGCACGCAATCTCTCGCTGGACATTCCCGGCGACTTGAGCGTGGTTGGGGTGGATGGCATCGAATGCGCCGGGCTGCTCGACCCGCCGCTTACCACCATGGATTTGTCCCCCAGGCAATCCGGGCGTCATGTCGCCGAGCTTTTGGTGAAGGCCATGAACGGCGGCCTTGGAAGCGACGCCGTCATTCAAGAGATCGAGCCCAAACTGGTCGAGCGCGAGTCCGTCCGTTCGATATAACGGGAACGCTAGCCTGTGGAACCCATTAGCCCCAAAGATCTGTATACGTGGTGTAGTGTCCCATGGGATCGGCTTGAGGCCCATCCGAATCGAAAGATTCCCTTCCGCGTCTGTCGGGATTCGGTGGAGATGGGCCGTCTCATGGCGTCGGAACTGGTGGCGGCGATTGAAGCCGCTCGGCAGGCCGGCAGAACGTTTCGAGTTATCATTCCGTGCGGACCGAGTTGCTGGTACGCGCCATTTACGGAACTGGTGAACGAACGGCGGGCGAGCCTTGGACACGTCGAGGTCTTTCATATGGACGAGTGCCTCGACTGGCAAGCGCGCGAACTCCCGCGCAACCATCCGTACAGCTTTCGCGGGTTCATGGAGCGTCACTTCTACGATCCGGTCGAGCCTGCGCTTGCGGTGCCGGAGGCACAACGCGTCTGGCTGACCGCGGAGAACGCCCAGGAGGTGGCCGCACGGATTGCCTCGGCTCCGATCGATCTGACGTATGGCGGGTGGGGCCAGGATGGCCATATCGCCTACAACCAGACCCGGCGCCACCCCTTCAGCCGAATCACGCTGGACGACCTGCGCAACGCGACCGTGCGCGTTCAGGAGAACAATCTCGATACCGTGATGGCCTTGGCGCATCGCACGTTCGGTGCGGCCTATCAGTTCGTTCCACCCATGTCGGTGACGCTCGGTGTGAAGGAATGTCTGTCCGCGGCGAAGGTGCGGTTGTTCAGCGACACGGGCTCGTGGAAACAGACGGCCTTGCGCGTGGCGTTGTTCGGTCCAGTCACCACCGAGTATCCGATAACGCTGCTGCAGCAACATCCCGACGCCCTCTTGACCGCAACCGTGGATACGGCGCGGCATCCGATCGGCGAGCATCCCGAATGGGACTTCGGGTTATAGAGAGGTCCAATGACGGCGCGGGCCGATGGCGAAACCACGATGCGGTATGACGCACTGATTGGGACGGGGGGCATCGGCACGGGACTGTGCTTCGCGTTGAATGGCAACCACACACTCGGACGTGAAGAGAGCCGGACCGGACGCTTCCTGGGAACGCGCGATTACGCCAAACTTCATATCATCGCGCATTACGTTCGGACCCTCATAGGGCCGGGGTTCTCTGCGCTGCCAGTCGGCCGAGTCGGCGCCGATGAGCCGGGGCAGCGCCTATGCTCCGAAATGGCTGCTGCGGGTCTCGACCTGCGGTATGTGCGCGCCCTCGACGATGCCCCCACGATGAACTGCATCTGCCTGCTCTATCCCGATGGGAGCGGGGGGAACCTGACCGTCGCGGATTCCGCGTGTGGCCGTGTAGACGCCGCGGCAGTGGGGGAGGCCTTGCCCGACTTCGCGCGGTTTGCCGGCCGTGGCATCGCCTTGGCAGTTCCGGAAGTCCCGTTGATGGCCCGGGCCGCGTTGCTCGATCTCGCCGCGAAGTATCGGTTTCTCCGGGCGGCCTCTTTCACCTCCGAAGAATTGCGGTCAGAAGCGCGCGCGAATTTGCTTGAGCAGGTGGACGTCCTGGCTATTAACTTGGACGAAGCCGCCGCCCTGGCCAGAGTCTCGCATGACCTGTCCCCGGAGTCTATCGTAGAGCGTGGCGTCGCCGCGGCGAAGGGCCTTCAGCCGGGTGTGCGCATCGTCGTGACGGCGGGCGCCAAGGGCAGTTGGGCGTGGGACGGGCATCGCCTTGACCATTTTCCCGCGCACGCTGTTCAGCCGGTAAGCGCGGCGGGCGCCGGGGACGCATTCTTTGCTGGCGTCCTGACGGGACTCGCATGGGGCTTGTCATTCGATGAGGCGCACGCGTTAGGTAGTCTGGCCGGAGCATTCTCTGTCACTAGCCCGCACACGATCCACCCGGATCTCAATCGAGCCGCCTTAGCCGCTTTCGCTCGGGAGTCTGGCGCGCCTTTAGGCCTCGGCTTGGCACGGATTCTCGAATCGGAAGCCTAGAACCTATCCCAAAGCCGATGCGGCCTGTCATTTCTCGCGCATTCAGAACGCCACACTCTTCAGGGTCTCGGTATACAGCCAATGCCCGAAATCGTTTGGATGGTTGATATTGTTTCCGAGCAAGCTCGGCAGGTCTTTGCGCGCGAGCGCCTTCTTCCAGACGGCGAACACATCCGCGTAAGCGCACTTGGCCGTTTCAGCGGCGCGGCGCGTGGCCTCGGCGAACTGTTCCATGCGATGCGTGCCAAACTTCCAATCCGGGTTGGGAGGAAAGGCCGAGTAGAGGATGATGTCCGCGCCGGTCCGGGTCCTGATCTCGTTGACGATCATCACCAAATTCGCGGCGAAAGCGTCCGGCTCGAGCGCGCCTTTGTTATGGTCGTTCATACCGAATCCAACCAACACGAGGTCCGGCTTGCGCGACAGGACTTTTTCTTCCAGGCGCGCCAACCCCTGCACCGTGCTGTCGCCGCCCGTCGCGCCGTTCTCAAACTCGATGGCTGCCTTCGGAAATTGCTCCTGCACCCATTGCGCGTAGCGCCGCGGGAATTGCAGGCGTTCTTCAGACGCGTCGCCTCCGAACGTGATACTGTCTCCAAAGGCAATTACCTTGAAGGGGCCGCCTTGGACGAGACGGCCGCGCGTCTGTTTCAACAGGGCCGCCTGATTCGTCGGCGTGAACAACGGAGCCCCGTGGCCGGTCGCGTAGTCGACGTAGACGAGGAACGGACCGTTGCCAAAGCCCGGGTACTGGTTGTGATCGAAATCCTTCTTGCCGTACAGCATGTTGGTCTTGAAGTCAGGGATGCGCGATTGCGCTGTGCGCGCCACCGTGCCGTGCTCATAATCCACGACGTAATCCCGATCCGCCTCGTACACCACAACACCGGGCTTGTTCGGGTCGTAGGCGTTTCTCACGACTACGCTGCCCGGCACGATACGATCGAAACACAGGTTCCCGGGCTCTTGTCCGGCGAGCACCAGGCTTTCTCCGGTCATGTGCAGCGGCGTATCCGCCTGAACGGCGCCGGCCGCGGCAAGCGTCGCAATACCTAGCATGAGCCAAACTCCAAGTCCGTAATGCGTCGTCATTCCGCTAACTCCTTGTTTGTGCCGCGGCATCATGAAGCAGATGGCCGCATGCTCGCAACTCGCGGCGTGCTTTCACCGCCCGGAACCGAGAAGAAGATCCAGCATGCGCTTGTCCGGCGTTTGATCTCGCGCGGGTCCGAAAGGACGGCACTCGCGCTTCATGACCGTAAACGTTTCGTTGTAAGACCAGTAAGCCCAGCCGATACCGTTTTCCTCGAACGTATCGCGCAAATCCTTGAGAAATCGATAGCGGTCCTCCGGATCGACCGTGCGCTGATAGCAACCGAATTCCGCGCACCAGATCTTGAGGCCGCCGCCATGCGCGTTGTTCCAGTCCACAAGCCGATGGACACTGCGTTGCATCGTGTCCTTGTCCCAACGCGCATCGGCGTACTCGTTGAGCATGCCTTCCGCGGCAGCACGCCAATCAGGATGATCCGCGGGGATTCTATCGAGGATAACGCGTTTGCGTTCGGCGAGAATCTCGGGGCTTGACGGATATGGAATCGCACCGAGATGCGACCACAAGGCCGGGGTAAGCCACTCGCCCCCTTGCAGCGTGAACACAAACGGATCGTAGAACGTGAAACTGTACATCACGTTGGGATCGTCCACCGGTTCCGTTGTGATCAGTCCGTCGATTTTGCCGACTTGGTCCCCCGCAAGAATGAGCGTATGTTCGGGCATGGCGCGCCGCGCGGCCTGCCACAACTGCGGTTGGAGTTCGTTCCACTTCATGCTGTTGGCGCCCGGTTCGGTCATCAATTGCAGCGCAAGCTGGCGCGGGGTCCATTGCGAGGCAAGCGCACGGGCGAACGTTTCAAGAAAGCTGGCGTACTTCGCAAAGGCATCCGCATCACTCAGCACGTGTTTCTTGTATTCCCACTCGGGGTGAAGACACACGACGACGGGAAGGCGCGCCTCATCGGCCATCCGCACGAGGCCCTGGACGTAGTCCATCTTGGACGGATCGAAGCGTCCCTCGGTCTGCATCGGCTCGGGATTCACGAGGACCTTCACGAAGTCGAACCCCATCGAGGCGATGAGACGCATATCGTCCGCCGTGACTACCATTCCGGGTTCAGGCGGCATGGTCCGGAATTGCCGGTCGATACAGATGCCTCGATTGAGTTCGAGCGCCAGATGGGCATGCGGCGCGCAGACGCCGGCGCCGCTCCATACAAGGAACGCTACCAGGATGCACCATTGCGCCAGGCTTGAAGATCGCAGGCGCATCAACTTCGCGCCGCGTCGGGTTTCGACGGATCGTACTCGGGATTCGGCCTCGGCATCGTTGCGTCCACCTTCTTGAGCCACTTGCGCAGCTTCTTCCGTAGCGCCTCGGCCTTTTCCGGCTGTTCGCTCGACAGATCGCGCGTTTCGCTCAGGTCGTGTTCGAGGTCGTAGAGTTCGATTTTCCCATCCTCGTACGATTCGATTAACTTGTAATCGCCGCAACGAATCGATCCGCCGGGGTGTGCGCCGCCCGGATGGTAATGCGGGTAGTGCCAGTACAAGGAGTCGCGTTTCGGCGCGGCGCCGCCCGCGATCAACGACGCGATGCTGACACCGTCGATGTCCGGCACGCGCGGCGCGACGCCCGCCATGTCGAGCATTGTCGGGAAGAAGTCCACGCTCGTGACCGGCGTGTCGCACGTAGTGCCCGGACGCGACTTGCCGGGCCAGCGGACAATAAGCGGCTCACGGACGCCGCCTTCGTACAGCGTGCCTTTACCCGCGCGCAGCGGCGCATTTGATGTGACTGGGATAAGCCCGCCGTTGTCCGACATGAAGAAGACGACGGTCGAGTCATCGATGCCCAGTTCGCGGAGCTTCGCCATCACGCGCCCTAGACTCTCGTCGACACTCTGAATCATGGCCGCATACGTGGCGTTGTTCTGTCCCGCATCCGGTTTCGCCTTGGCCTTGTAATGCGCGATCATTTCGTCCTTCGCCTGAAGCGGCGTGTGGACCGCATAGTGCGGAAGATACAAGAAGAATGGACGTTCCTTGTTCGTTTCGATGAAATGCAACGCCTCGTCGGTCAGGCGATCCGTGAGATACTCGCCGGGCGGTTCGTCCTCGATGCACGGGATCTTGTAGGGCGCGAAATAACTCGGCGGCTGGCCGCGCTGATCGCCTCCGAAGTTCACGTCGAAGCCCTGATGCTGCGGATCGAACGGCGGCGTGCCCAGATGCCATTTGCCAATGCTGGCCGTAACGTAGCCCGCGTCCTTCAAGGCCTCCGCGATGGTCACTTCCTCGTAGGGTAGTTCGTGGTGGAACTCCGCGGGGAGCAGTTTGCCGTTCTTCACTTTGTGCCCGGGTATCCAATCGGTCAGATGAAGGCGCGCGGGATACTTCCCAGTAAGGATACTCGCCCGCGTCGGCGAGCATACCGGACACGCGGCGTAGGCTTGCGTGAAACGGACACCGTCTTTCGCGAGCGCGTCGATGTTGGGCGTCTCATAGAACGTGCTGCCATAGCATCCGGTGTCCGCCCATCCCATGTCGTCAACCAGGAAGAAGACAAAACTTGGGCGTTTCGTCTCTGCGCGCGCGTATTGCGACAGGGCGAGTCCCGCCGCCGCTCCGAGACCCTGCAAGAACCGCCGTCGATTGATGACGTCCATCGTCATGTCTCCATTCTGCTTGCCGCGAGCCAGTGTGAACTTCGGGCGCGCGCCACGTCAAGCTTTCGGGCGGGCTTGAACGCTGCCGATCCGGTATATTACACCGTGCCTGGACGAGTGGAGGGACTGCGAGGGTGGCGGATTGAGTTCGTTTCGTATGAGCGCGCTGGCGGCCGCATGGATCGCCGTGCTGTTCGTCCTGCACGGGTTGACGGGGGAGCCACCGAAACCGCCCGAGGGCAAGGTCATCATCGACTTTTGGCAGCCGTGGCCCGGCGACGACGGCAAAGAGTTGCGGCGCCTTATTGAGGAATTCAATCGGAGCCAAGACGCCATTTATGTCCGCACGCTGTACGTGCCGCACAACCCCGCGTCGAATCAGAAACTCTTCATGTCTATCTCGGCGGGCATTCCTCCCGATTGCACCATCGTCGGAGGACCGCAGGTGTGCGAGTGGGCCGCACGCGGCGCCATTCTCGCGCTTGACGATCTGATGGCGAAGTACGGCGTTCGCAACGAAGACTTCTGGGAACCGTGCTGGCGTCAGTGCCGGTTCCGAGGCAAGACCTACGCGCTGACGTATTGCGCCGATCCGAACTTCGCCTTGTTCTGGAACCGCGCGGCGTTTCGCGAGGCGGGTCTCCTGGAACAAGGTCCGCCCAAGACCCTCGAAGAACTCGACCGCGTCGCCCGCCTGCTCACGCAGCGCAACGCGCAGGGACGGCTTACGCGCATCGGCTTCATTCCTTGGAATGTGTTTGGCTACCCGAACTCGATCTTCACGTGGGGGTGGGCGTTCGGCGGCGAGTTCTACGACACGGAGAAGGAGCGTATCACCTGCGGCGAGGGCCCGCATGTGCTCGAAGCGTTGAAGTGGATGAAGTCCTACGCGGACGAGTACGGCTTCGAAGCGATCAACAGTTTCGCCGAAGGATTCGGCGACGAAACGGACAACCCATTCATCCGGGGGAAGATCGCCATGGCCGCGGGTCACATTTCGAACCTGCGTTTCTTCAAGAAGTACGCGCCCGATCTCGATTACGGCGCCGCGCCGTTTCCGTATCCCGAACGTATGGGATTCGATCACAGCGCATGGATGGGCGGGTGGTGCGTAGGGATTCCACGCGGTTCGCGCCATCCTGAAGAAGCGTTCCGCTTCATGCGATGGCTGTGTTCGAGTCCCGAGGCCGGGCGCTCGATGGTACTGACGACTGGGCAGTTTCCAGGATTCAAGGAGACGTCGGCAAAGGACCTCGTGAAGGAAGATGCGAAAATGGCGATCTTCTACGAGATTCTGCAAAATACAAAGCATCAGCGTCCCGTCATGCCGGCGCAAGGCTATTTCATGGGCGTGCTCGACCACGCCGTGAGCGACGTTCTGAACGATCTCAAGACGCCGGAACAGGCATTGATGGATGCACAAAGGGATACGCAGAAGGAACTCGACCGCGTGCTGGCCAACGTGAGAGAGTAGGCCGTGTAGGTCGGTGCATGTCCTGTTGGTGGTCGAAGCGCAAGTCTAACCGAGGGAACCGAGAATGAGGTATGGCAACGGCGCGTTCGGGCGGTGGGTGACCGACGATGCGGGACTGCCTGCGTACCTCTACGAGATGGATGCCGCGCGCGACCCGCGTGCCGCTTACTTCGTGACCGGCGGCGCGTCGCGGGACCATTGGCACCTTCTTGGCAACGACCGCATCTGCGCCACGGCCCATAACGGCGGCTACGTTCAACTCTATGATTGGTCGCGCGGGGGCAAAGCGCTGAATCGATGGGAGCCGGATGCGTTGCAGTACGCCGGCGGCTTCAAGTTCATCGAGTTACGCGGCGACGTCTTCAACACGCTCTCGGCGGGCCTGCCCGAGGGCGCTGAGCAGGAACGTGTATTCGGCGCGGGCTACTTCGAGAAACGGACCACGACGGACGACATGGTTATCGCTGAACGGATCGACGCGCCGCAGGGCGACGACCCGCTGCTCCTCTCGACCACGTACATCGTGAACACCGGAGATCGCGTCATCGAGATCTCGGTAACGGAATTCTGGGCGGTCAATCCTGTTCAGATCGCTCCTGCGCCAATCATGACCCACGGCTTCGGCCGGTTCTTCGAGAGGCGCCGCAAACGCCTGAACCGCCTCTTCCATGTCAACGCGACATGGGACAGGCCGTCGGGGGTTCTCGCCGTTAATCTAGCGCTCGCGCGTCCTGACAAGGCGCCGCCGCCCGAAGAACCTTCCATAACGGACTATTACCCCAAGACCGTGTTCCTCGCGGCGCTCGATTCGTTGCCTGAAGGATTCCGAGCGTTCGCCGTAGACGGGGCGCTGTTTTTCGATAACACCGGACTTCGGCATCCGCCCGGCGTGAGAGGGGCGGCGGACGGCCAGCTCATCGCGCGCCGGCCGCTTCCCGATTCGCGCGTGCTCCTCGCGATGCGCCGCGAAGCGCGGCTCGAGCCTGGCGAGCGTATCACGCTTCGATATGCATTCGGCTACGAGGAGCGCGAGCGTATCGTGCCGCTCGTTGCGCGTTATGGCGTTAAGCCCGAACCCTCGCCTCGGCCGATGCTCGCGTTCGACGTGCCGGGAGCGCCTTGGTTGAAACGCGAACTGCTCTGGCACTCGTACTATCTTCAAGCAGGATCGTTCTACAGCGACTATTTCGAGAACCATTTCGTAGACCAGGGTTCGGCCTACAGTTTCATGCAGGGCCTCTCGGGCGCATCGCGCGATTTCTTTCTGTTCGTGTTGCCCATGATCTATCTCCGTCCCGAACTCGCGCGCGAGATGCTCTGTTTCTCGATGCGCGCGCAAGACCCGGATACCGGCGCGTTTCCCTACGCGCATGTCGGCCACGGCAAGCTCTCCGGATTCGTCGTGCACGCAAAGAGCAGCGATCTGGGCTTGTTCTTCCTGTGGGCCTTGGCCGAGTACCTCAATGCCACGCGCGACTACGCCTTCCTCGACACCGAGGTCCCGTTCTATCCGCTCGACCGGAAGTGCTCGGGGCCTGTGCTCGATCATGCCCGCGCCGCGTTCCGCCACTTGACCGGCGTCGTCGGTATCGGACCGCACGACATGCTCCGATGTGTCACCGGCGACTGGAACGACGCGCTGATCGCCTTCTCGCGATGGTACCCTTCGACGTGGTGGCGCGGTGAATCCTCGTTGAACGCGGGCCTTGCCGCGTTCGCGCTGCCCGCGTTTGCCGATGCGATCGATGGCGCCGATCCGGGGTTCGCAAGCGTTCTTCGCGAATTCGCCGAGATGCAGGTGGCGGCGTTGCGCGAGCTTTGGGCAGGGGAGTGGGTGGCGCGCGGCTATCTGGGGTATTTCGACACCGTCCTCGGCAAGGACCGGCTCTTCCTCGATACCCAGGCGTTCGGCGTTCTGGCCGGTGTGTGGGATGCGAATCAGACGAATGCTCTGTTCGCCCGCATTCGATCGGACTGCGTGGCGAAGCAACCCGCGGGCGCGTTGTCGATGTGGCCGCCGATGCGAGGCCCGCTGCTCGATCCAGGTTCCGACACCAACGGTGGAACGTGGGCGGCCGTCGATTCGTGGATCGCATGGGCGTGGTCGCTGCACGATCCGCAACAAGCGTGGGAGTTCTACAAGGGGACGACGCTTGCCGCGCACGCGGAGGCGTATCCGAAGGTCTGGTACGGCATATGGTCAGGGCCGGATTCGTATAACGCGCACTACCACAAACGGCCTGGGGAAACGTTCAACGTAACGTTCACGCCAATGACGGATTACCCTGTGATGAACATGAACCGCCACGCGGGACCGCTCCTCGATGCGATCAAGTTCGCGGGCATTAACCCTCGAAAGGATGCGATCGTCATCGATCCGCGCCTGCCCTTCAACAGGTTCTCGATCCAGCTTCCGTTGATGGGATTCAGTTACGAACCGGCTGCCATTCGTGGGTACTATGCGCCAATCGCGCCGGGCGATTTTCAGTTTGCGATTCGCCCTCCGCGCGGCATGGACCTCGCCTCCGCTCGACTAACCGTTTGCGGCGAGCCAGCGCTAGTGCTGACCGACGAATCCGGCTTCGTTCGGTTCACCTGTTCCGCCGAATCCGGCAGAATCGTTGAATGGGCGCTGGCGTAATACTCCGCGTGGTTCTGTGCTACAATAGATGAAGACGAAGAGGCGCGCTTTATGGGTATGTTTCGCAGGAAGGTCCGAGTGTCCGATGTCAAAAGTAGCAGCCCGTTCTTTGAAGAGGAGTTCTGGGTTGACACGGGGGCGCTGTACTCGTTCGTTCCGGAAGATTGCCTGGAACGAATCGGCGTCGAGCCTTCGACGAAGCGCAACCTCATCTTGGCTGACGGCCGGCAGGACACGCGCCTGTTAGGCTTCTGCAATTTTCAGATCGAGGGCCTCGAAGGCGCCATCCCGTGCCCCGTGATCTTCGCCCCCAAAGGGTCGCTGTTTCTGCTTGGCGCTACGGCGCTCGAGAACTTCGGCGTGGAAGTCGATCCTATCCAGAAGACACTCAAACCGATACTGGCCGTGATCGGGGGATTTCTCGCCTCGTATCCCAGCGAGGTCAGATAGCGCTCACTTCGGAGCAGTGATCAGAAGCGCCAGATCGATGAACTGGCCGCCTTCATCTTGGTGGCAGTGTACCGCGATGTCGTTCGTACCGGTCTTCAATACCGCGCGCAACGTGTCCGTTACGGTGAAGTCGGCGTAGTTGTCGTTCCAGCCTTTGCCCGACCACACGAGCGCCCCGTTTACGTAGACCTCGGTCGCGTTGTCGTAGTGAATCACCAGCGAGGCGCGGTCGAACGGCGCGCCGTCGTACTCGAAGTTTTGGCGCAGCCAGATGTCCTTCGTCTTCCACGACGTGCGCGTCCTGTCCTTCCATCCGTCCTTCTGGCCGAAGCCCGGGAGTCCTGTCTGCCACGCGGCGTCGTCTAATTCGGGACCGGCCCAGGTTGCCGCGGGTTCGTCAACGGTATAGCGCCACGGACGGCTGCGATCGCCATCGGGAAACGCGCCGACGAGGATATTCCATGCGACCGGCGCAGTGGCACGCGGTGCGATGGGCGGGTCTTTCTCGTACGCGGCCTGTCGGCTGTAGATGGCCTTCAGTCTGGCGCAGTCGAATTTCGGCTGGCGGTCGTAGGTGTAAAGGCCGTTCTGTTCTTGCTCGATATCCGTCAATTGCGTGTAACAGAACCCAAACATGCGCCGGTTGTCGAGCAGCGCGTTCGCCAGTCCTTCGAACCGCACGTAGAAGGCCTCGAGATCCTGAGGAGCGTTTCCGTAGCCCCAGCCATTGCCATGAATGTTCCAGCCAATGCCGCCATATTCGCTCACGAAGAACGGGACTTCGATGCGCCCGGCGCCGCCCAGATATTGCGGCGGCAACGGCGTGTCGCTGAGGCGGCTTTCCCACGCGCTACGAAACGACGCTGGGTCTTGATTGTAATCGTGCGCATCGAGAAGTTCGGGATCGGGAAGGCTGTGCACGTAGCCGCTGGTATCGAGCACGGGCCGCGTTGGATCGGCCTGGCGCGTCGCATACACGACTGCGTTTTGCAGCGCTCCGGCATCCTGGCCGGTCTCGTTGAACGGACACCAGCCGACGACGCACGGGTGATTCCGGTCGCGGCGCACGACTTCGAGCCACTCGTTCAGGAAGGGGAGATCGACGCCCGGTTTTCCGATGTTCGGACCCCAACTCGGAAACTCGCCCCACGCAAGGTAGCCCAGTTTGTCGGCCCAGTAAAGCCAGCGCGGCTCGAAGACCTTCTGATGAAGCCGTGCGCCATTGAATCCCACGGCCATCGACAATTCGATGTCGCGCTTGAGTGCCTCTTCGCTGGGCGCAGTCCAAACGCCTTCGGGATAGAACCCCTGGTCAAGAACCAGGCGTTGGAATACAGCTTTCCTGTTGATGAGGATGGCCGCGCCCTGAATCGCGACCTCGCGGAGACCAAAGTAACTGTCGACGGCGTCGATCGCATTAGCGTCACGCGCCAGGGTCAGGCGCAGGTCGTACAAGAAGGGGTCATCAAGCGACCACAACCGTTTCTCGGCAAGGTCCAGCGTCAGGAAGACACTCTTGGAGTTAGCGGGAACGCTCGCCTTGCCAACTTCCTTTCCAATCGCAGAGGCCACGGCGGTCAGCGCCAAGCCATCGGCAGGCGTATCGACCTCGACGCGTAACCGAGCCGTCCCTGTATCGATATTTGTCTCGATAACGTATTCACGAATGTACGATCTGCCAACGCCTTCCAGCCATATTGTTTGCCAAATGCCAGTCGTTCGTGTGTACAGGCAGCCATAACTCTTTTCCTTGTTCGACTGCTTCCCGATGGCTTGCATTCCGCTCAAGGTGTCGTCGAAGGCGTGAATAATGACGGCGTTCTCGCCATCCTTCAACGCCGGTGTGGCGTCGAAAGCGAACGGCGCGCTTCCTCCTGTGTGCTCTCCCAATAACTTGCCGTTCACCCACACGCGCGTCCGCCAGTCGCATGCGCCGACGTGAAGCAGCACACGTTCCGACTTCCAATCCGACGGGACCGTGAAGGTCCTGCGATACCAAACATTCTTGACAAACCCGCGCCGCGCCAAGCCCGAGAGTTTGCTTTCGCGGCAGAAGGGAACCACGATGTGATCGGGATACGGCTCGGGGCCGAGGTAGCGTTCGTCCGCGTCGTTGGTCTCGGCGAATTCCCACGTACCGTTCAGATTCAACCATTCCTGCCGCACCATTTGCGGCATGGGGTGTTCGGGACGGGGCATATCGTCGGCCGAGGCGGGAAGAGCCGAGAGACCTAGAGCGGCAAGAATCCACGGAGAAGAGATGCTCATGGAGGTATCCTTTCGATTGCGACTGCGAACCAGCGCGACTCTAATTCACGGGGCCGGGCCGCGTGATGATTGGGGCGTTCTTGATCAACGGGCGAATCGCGAGCCATTCAACGCCCTGGAACTCGGGGTCGGGAATCTCGCGCACTTCTTCATCGCCCATGTAGGGGCACATGGCGTCGATCCATGCAATGAGCTTTTGGACGCTGATCGGGTCAACTTTGACACCGTGGTGTTCGCCGCTCGATGCGATCTCCACGAGACGGCTCTTGAAGGAAAGGTACGTCATCGGGGGCGGCGTCTTGTATGCGCACGGGTCGATGGTGCCGTAGCCTTCGACCATGAGTACGTTAGCGATGCCCCAGCCCGGCACGGGTTTCTCCGGCGGCACGTAGGGCGCGCCCCAGGTCGGCCTGCCGATCAACGTCAAATACGGTTCCGTGAAGACCGGCGAACTCGGGCGTTCAGTGAGGTCGAGCGTCTTGCGCGCCTCGCCATCGCCCTGATGGCACTTGCCACAGTATTGGTCGAGGACCGGCTGCACATAGCGCGGGTAGCTGACGGTGTCTAGACCCCACGGCGGCGGTTCGATGGCCTGAGGTGGTTTCTTCAAGGCGACCGTGCGCATTTGAACTTCCGGCGTTCGAGTGTGACTTTCGTGGCACCCGAGGCAGCCGCGTTTCTCGCCGGGCATCAGGCCGACGAAACTGCGCATCGTCTGCAATGCGCGGAACTGCTCGTCGAGGAGCTGGAAATGCAGCGGGATGCCGGAGGGGGCATTGAACGCGACCGAGCCGTCGTCCTCGATGCGGACCGTGCCGAGCACGCGTTTAACGCCTTCCGATTGCACCGCCGATACGACCGGACCGGTCGAGATATACGGACGCTTGTACCAGTACGTGTAGGTTTTCGGATCGATTTCGAGGATGCGCAGATAGCGCGCCTTGCCTTCGAGTTCGGAGGGCGCGCCGTGATAGACATTGCCGCTATAGAACATACCGCCCTTGGGGTTCGCGCGCTCCGATTCGTCGGGCCACGCCACGCGGTCCGCGAGCACCGGAGGCTTGGCGCGCGGCCGCAACGGCATCGCATGGAAAATGTTGTTGACGCCCTCGTAGACCAACTCGCGATTGCCGTCCACGTCCATAAGGTACAGCAGGAACTTGTCGCTGCGCTGCGCGGATACGAGAAAGTCCTTCTCGCTGAGCGGATACGGCGAGTAGTAGGCGGGATAGGCGCCGCTTGCATGATAGTTCGGCGACTCGATGGGGTCCACGGGGCCATTGCCGCACTCGGGCCAAGGCACATCAGCCGTGACCTTCGTGAGTCCGTGCGGGAAGTTGAATCCTTTTTCCGGATCGATAATGGCGACCGAGCCGCTGAACCAATTGTGGTGCGCGCTGCCGGTGGCCATCACGCGGTTGCTGCCGGGGATGCTTCGCGCGTCCTTGACAAGGTCCGGCCAGACGCTCTGATTGCCCCACATCGTGCTGACGTACGTGCCGTCGGGATTCGTGGTCCACAGTTTCTCCGCACGCCACAGCGGCTTGTCGGTATACTCCCAGCGCGTGTAGACAACGCGGCCGTCATTCATCACCGATGGCAAGTAGTCCGGCTCGTTGTTGACCGATACCAGGTAAATGTTCTTGCCGTCGGCATCGCAACGCGCGAGCACGTACGCGTTCGTAGGCGGCATGCAGCGGACATACGTATGCCCGCGCGTCGTCGAAAACATGAGATGTCCGTCGGGCAGATAGATCGGATCGAAATCGTCGTACGGCCCGTCGGTCAACTGCGTGAGACCGGAACCGTCCGCGTTGATTTCGTAAAGATGAAACGACTTCTCGTTGTGCGGCTTGAACGAGACGAGCACTTTGCTCCCGTCGAACGACACATCAGGGCGCCAGAACGATCCGTGCAGCGGCGATTGCGGCATCAACTGCCTGAGCTTGCCTTCCGGACTCAGGCCGTCGAGGACGAGCAGGCGGGCGCCAGGCACGGCCATGTAGCCAAGGCGGTGGCGCGTTTCGTGCTGCCACTCGGAGCCTTGGGGATAGGGCATGTCGACCATCACGATCGTGCTGAAATCGAGGACGGGGTTCTTGAACACGATCGCGCGCTTGACCCGGCGCACAGCGAAATAGAGATCCGGGTCCTCTCCGGAGAGCGATGCCGCGCGCTGTTCGAGCGGTTCGAGCGCGGCAAGTTCTTGTCCGAAATCCGCTCCGCCTATGCGCGCCGCAAGTTCACGCGCCCATCGGATTTCGGCAAGGATGCGCTCCGCGGTGGGGTGGCCATCGGCTTGATGGAGCCAATCACGTTCCAGTTGCCCACGGGCTTCTTCGGAAGTCAGGTCTCGCGTCACCGGCGTCGAAGGTGTGACATACGGTGCGACCGGTTCGTTCATGTGCGGCCGGAACTGGATACGCGCGCCCGCCCGCAACATCAGGTCAATCCATTCCGGCGCGAACCGCGCTTCGTCTCCGCGCGCCTTGAGCGCTTCGAGTTCGCGCGCGATGCCGTCCGCTTCGTTCCACTGCGCCATGGCCTCCGGCGTTTGCCTGCGGATCTGCTCGTCCGTAAGCGGCCGGTACTCGAGCATCAGGCCGACAAGGCGAGACGCCTGGCTCACGTTGAAGGCGTTACCAGAATCGGCGAGGTAACCGAGCATATCTCCATCGGTCCACGCAATGAAGCGGGCATAGTCCTCCGGGAAGCCCGCTTTGATGCGCCGAAGCACCGCGCGCCCTAGATCGCCTTCGAGCGCAGTCCCGCCTTGCGCGAGCTTCATGCGGCATCCCGCCACCGTCTCCGCAAACGAAGTCGCGCTGGGCGGCATAACCGTCGCCGCCATCGCGTCCATGGCTTTGGCGATCTCGGTGAGCGTCTTCGCACCCGATTGGTACTGCGCGAGGATCTCGTCTTCGGGCAGCGCCTCGGCGTAGATTCGCAGATCGTCCAGCCCGCCTTGGAAATGCTCGTTGACGCCGCCGGTCGAACCGATGAACCCCGGCGCGCCGGGCGAAAGCGCGATCACGCCCGGGCGATCTAGTTCGCCCACGCGCTTGCCGTCGAGATACACACGCATCGCCTGCCCGTCGAAGGCGCCCGCGCAGAAGTGCCATTCGCCGTCAAGCACGTCATCGGTACGAATAGCCGCGTCGCATTCGACATACCCGCCGACATTCAGGCCAAGCGACAGCACCGTGCCGCCGTTCTGAAACGAGAAGAGCACGCGCAAGTCGCCCGATTCCTGCCGGAAGATTTCTCGGAACCCACTCAAGTCCGTTGGCAGCACCCAGGCGCTCAGCGTGATTCGCGGCAATTCCTTGATGCCGAAACCATCGACTTTCAACGCATGCTGCCCTCGAAGGTCCAGCGCTTCGCCGACGACGCCTTTGCGCTGACCCGGGGATTCCTTCACTTGGATTGTTCTGGACGCGTCGCCGCCTGAATCCTGCAATACCGCATTTCCAGCCGAACCGTCGAAAGCCCAGTGCGCAAGGCACGGAGGTTCGGCGCTCGCATTGAGACAAAGGCCAAATGCAGCGGCCCACGCCAATAGGGCGAACCGGGCGGTGCTTGCCCCCGTCCGGATTGATCGATTGTGTTTGAGGAGATACCGATTCACGGATTGTCCTTCCTGAACGCCTCGCTCAACGAAAGAGATCGGCGTGTGTTCCTGTGCGTTCGAAGATGACGCGCGTCTTATCCTCTTTGTAAATCATCAGCCAATCGGATTCAATATGGCACTCGCGCCGTCCATCAGTATTGCCAATCAACTTATGATCGCGATGAATGGGGTCCAGGCGTTCATCCTTGCCGATTGCCTCGAGTACCCACTTGAGCTTCTCCATGTTCTTGCCTCGTTGAACCAGGCGCTTGACATCCTTGGCGAATTGTGTGGAGAAAGCTACAGCGCGCATCAGATGCCCAGTTTCTCAAACATATCCTGTACATCGTCACAGAGAACGACATCCCGGCCGCTGTCTGTGGCCTCGAAGGTCTTCCGGGTCGTGGCGTTGGGAATGGCGATATCGAAGGGGAAGCCTTTCCGCAGCGTGACCTGCTTGTAGAACATGGCGATGGCCTGAGTCGTCGAAACGCCAAGGCGCTGCAGGATGGCCTCGGCTTCCTTCTTGAGTTCGGGTTCGATCCGTGCGCGAACGACGGCGGTCTTGTTCATGATACGTTCCTCGCTTGAACCCGGTGTAGCACACTTGGGCTACGCTCGTCAACCGCGCCGCACCGTCCTCACGACTTACTGCTTCCTCCCGTCGGGTCGCGCAGGGACTTGAGGCTGTCGAGCCGTGGAATCGAGTAGGTGCCCATGATCATCTGATCGAGGACGCTCTGATCGGTCGAGTAGGTCTGCGCGTGCTCGAGGTCGATCTGTCCGTTCTTATACATCTTGTGCAAGTAGTCCTCGAACAGGAAGGAATGCGATACCGTCTGCTGCATGCCGACGCGGATGGCGTCGGTGTCGCCGTCGAGAATGGCCTCATTGATAGGCCGGATATCGTTGAACAGGAATTCGAGCGCGGGGATGCGTCCTCCGCCGAGGCGCGGGACCAGTCGCTGGCAAATGACGCAACGCAGACAGTCGCGCAACTGGAGTTTGACGAGGTCGCGTTCCACGGGATCGAAGAAACTGACGACGCGGTTGATCACTTCCGAGGCCGTGTTCGAGTGCAGCGTGCTGATAACGAGGTGGCCCGTGGCCGCGGCGTTGATCGCGGCGCGGATCGTGTCTGGGTCGCGCATTTCGCCGATGACGATTACGTCCGGATCATGGCGGAGGGCGCCCGTGACCGCGTCATTAAACGAATTCACGTCGATACCCAGATTGCGTTGGGAGACAAGCGCCTTCTTGTTTTGGTGGACGTACTCGATGGGGTTTTCAATCGTGATGATGTGGTCCGTGTAGTTCGTGTTGATCCAGTCCACCAGCGCGGCGGCGGTTGTCGTCTTTCCTGAACCCGTCATGCCGGTGACCAGCACCAGGCCGTGATGAAGGCCCGCGAGCTTGATCATCGTATCCTTGGGAACGTGGAGGTCTTCGAAAGAAGGGATGACTTCCGGTAGGAAACGCAATGTGCAATGCGGCGCGCCGGACTTCATAAAGGCCGACACGCGCGCGTAGCCGATCCCGACCTGGTGGTAGCTGAAACTGGTCTGCTTATAGTCTTCGAATTCGGCCCAATACAGGTCCGCGCCGAGCAGACGGATGAACGCAAGGATCTGCACGCCGGAAAGCGTGCCGATAATCTCGGAATGCAGCACCTGGCCGTCCACGCGAAACACGGGCGTCTCTCCCGGGGCGAGGTGCACGTCGCTGGCCTTGTACTGCACCATAGCCTGGAACAGCAGTTCCGGGCTCACGGTATCGACACGGAAATCCTCCCCGTGAATGCGCCACACCTCCGCGAGCGACAACACGCCCGAGATACGGTCCAGCGCCTCTTTCGTGCGATCGCTCACGGCCGTCCCGGGCGCGGGACATCGCACGGTATACATGCCACCTTCTTCGTCCACCGTGCACGCGTCGGCGAACTCCTTGGACAGCGCCTTCAAGGCCCCGGCGGTATCCATGGGGACACGGGAATGGATGGCGAAGTCCGTGAACTCCCCCTTGAAATCGCGGCGTTCCGCCGTAACTTCGACGTTGTCGCCGTGCAGGAGGAGCTTGCGCGCGCTGCCTTGTGACTTGCGGAGTTGTTTGTCAACCGCCGCAACGACCTCGCGCAGGCTCTTCTGCCTGCCGGTACCAAGAATGATCTCCGACATGGGCGCTCTCCCCCGTTAGGGTATGCTGGACAAGCCACCTCTTGGCACGAACTACGCGCCGCATCATACACCCGCGCAGGCGGCGCGTCAAAGATTGTCCCGCGTCTTCCGACTCCTGTTTTCGAAATGCTTTCCTCAAGCAAATATCGCATAATGCGCCTATGAAACAAAATGCGAAAAGGCTTCTGCGAGGAATAGCTGCAAGCGCTGGACGAATACCGGGCGTTCGGGCTCTGGTACGCCGTGAACTGGCGCGTCTCGCCGCGGAGCCCTGGAGCGCGGCGTTGGTCGACTCTTTCATCCGCGGTAACGCCGGGGCGGCCTACGGCATCACGCAACGCGACCGGGAAGGCCTTGTCGAGGGTTTTCGGCGCGTCAACGCCCAAATCCAATCCGGTACTTCGCCTCTCGTACACATCGTGCTTGCCCGCGAGATCCTCGGAATCCCGCCCGAGACGAAGGGCGATGTGGTTGAGTGCGGCGCGTGGAAGGGCGCGAGTTCGGCCGGCTTGTCGCTGGTCTGCTCACTGACGGGCCGCCGCCTCTGGGTCTGCGACTCGTTTCAAGGCCTGCCGGACGACGGGATGCAGGTCCACGCCGGTGCACATACCGGCGTCTACGGCTACTACAAAGCCGGGATGTTCGCGGGGAGCCTGGAAGAAGTGCGCGCGAACATCGCGGCATGCGGACGTATCGATACGTGCGAATTCGTCCCCGGGTACTTTGCGGACTCGTTGCTCGCCCTGAGGGGGCCTTTGGTGTTCGCGTTCCTCGATGTGGATCTCGAACCATCCACGCGGGATTGCCTGCGTGCCATCTGGCCGTTGCTTGTGGAGGGAGGCGCGGTCTACACGGACGACGCGGCCGACCTCGACGTTGTGCGTGTGTTTTTCGATGAACCGTGGTGGCGCGAGACGCTTGGATGCGGAGCGCCGGGATACGTCGGCTCGGGGTGCGGCCTCCCGCTCAATCCCGAGTATTCCTCGATCGGATACGCGAGGAAATCGGAGCGATTCGATCCGGCGCAATGGAAACGCGCGCCGTTTTTGCACTATCCCGACGAGGCCAGTACGACCGGTTCGCCCAGCACCTGAAACAGGACCGCGTTGCCTTCCGAGGCGATCTCGTCAAGCCAATCGCATTCACGCAACTGCTCGACGACTTCCGGCGGCACGGGCCACGTGTCCGGGCAATAGATGTACTCGACGCACCAATGCTCGACGAAATCCTTTCGGAAATCCTCGGAGGCCTGCTCGGAGAAGAAGCGATCGACCTCCGTTTCCAGAACGACATACGGCTGGTCGGAGAGATTAAAGGACCCCGTGCCGAATACCGTGCGGTTACCCCGTTTCAACGCAAATATGTCGCTCGCGGGGATTGGGGCAACGACGATGCCCGCGCCGGCGCGCGCCATAGTATCCGCGTCAGCTTGGCTCATAACCTCCACGTGATACGAAGCGTAGGGGGAGGCGTGAGGACGGTAGCCCAGCGGTCCTTGAAAGCAGAGCACGGACACGCCGATCGAGCAGACTCCGCACCCCACCATAATTCCAGTGAGCATGGCCGTCGTCCGCGGTTCGCGTTCGCGAAAACGCTGCAACGCGGAGGCGGAGAGGATGCACAACGGCAGCCACAAGAACACCTCGATGCGCTGCGGACCGTAGCGCAGGAACCAGCCTTGTCCGAACGCGGATATCGCGAGCGCGAGATAGAGCAGGAGCCAGACAACTACCCAGTCGTGTTCCGCGTCCGACGGCTGTTCGACGCGCCGAAGTAGCGCAAACGACCATCCGGCAAGAAGACCTACTACGGCCCAATCCGAAATGGCCGCGGCCACGGCTGCGTCGCGCGCGACCCACACGTTGCCAAAGTAACCCTGGTACCCGCAGAAGAGCAGCGCAAACGCCGCAAGATATCCCGAAAGCGCGAAGACGGCCGCGCGCGTTCCAAACGCGAAACCGTGCAGCCGCCTGCGTATCTCGCCGGGAACCAGCAGGAGGTGAAAGAGGGCCACGCTGACAAAGGGAGAGAGCCACATGGCCATGTTGGCGACGCGGAAATGGTTTTCGACAATGGCCGGATTGACGCGCATCAGCAACGCCGCGGGCGCGCCGCCCAAGACGCAGTACAACGCAAACGTCGCCACGAGCCGCACGCGGTCGTTTATGGAGAATTGCCGCTGTGAAGTGACAAAGAGAAAAGCTATCCCAAAGGTGAAGACGCCATAGCGCGGATCGATAAACATGCCCGGCAGAAGCATCAGCCACGCGTTAAGGAAATGGGCGCGCGAGCCGGTGCGGCATCCGCGAATGAAGGCCGTCAACGCGCCGAAACAGAGCGCCAAAGAAAAGGTGTAGTAACTACGGGGAAAGAGCAATACCGGCAGCAGGTGCGGTCCCTCGAACAACTCGTAGACCGCGTAGCGCTTGAACAGGAGTTCGAACTCGGGGCTGTGATGATAGCCAAGCAGTCCCGTCACAAGATAGAGCACTCCGCCCAGGCCTCCGCTCAGAGCAAAGAGAAGGAATGCTAGATTCGCCTGTTTGCGCGCGACTTCGCGCAGAAAACAATAGGCGGCGAGCAGGTAGCAAAACGCGCCCACGCCATTGGCGATCCCGCAGAACATGAAATTGGATACACGCAGCGCGCGCGCGATCAGCCCGAGCATGCCGTAGAACCACAGATGGGGCATCCCGAAGTAGACCGGGCCGTGAAGGCCGTAGTGCGACTGGCAGGTGGCGTACGGCGACGCGAAGTCGTGCGTAAACATCCGCATGCTTTGGAGGAAAAGTGCGCTGTCGGCGATGTGGAGGCCCGTCGGCTCGGTTCCGTGTGGCGGTCCATGCGAGATCCATACGAACAACAGCGGCTGGCTGGCGGCGAGGACGAGCATGACGATCCACACCCATGCCGGAATGCCACCGCTGCCGTTATCGCGCATAGTCACCCTTGCGGCCGCGATTCCGGCGTCACTCGAAACACGGCCGCGTTGCCCTTCTCAACCACTGGTTCCAGCCACGGCGTCTGACGTAGCTGCGCCACCACGTCCGCGTCGACCGGATGGCTGTCGGGACAATATACGTACTCGACGCACCAGTCGTCCACAATCGCCTTGCGGATTTGTGTGGAACTCGTCTTGTCGAAGAAACGTTCGCAGTCCCGCTTCGAGTCTCCCTGGTCGCGGTCCGAAAGATTCACGGAACCGAAGCCGAACACGACGCTCGTGCTCGGGCGTTGGGCGAGGACATCGCCCATTGACGGACCGTACGTAACGGGCGTCAAGACGACGCCACCCGGAATGGTATTCATGGCGTCGGCATCGGCTTGGGTGACCAGTTCGCAATGCGTGTAGCCGTAAGGGCCATGTCCGGGACGATGGCCCAACACGCCCTGGAAGCAAAGGGACGCTACGCCGATCGCGCATACGCCGCAGACAATCATCGCTGCGATCAGGGCACTAGCAACGCTCGGGCGCTTCTGGCGCATGTTCGCGATGCCTGCGGCGGCGCATACGGCGATGGGGACTCCAAGAAAGACCATGCCTCGTTCCGGCACGAAGCGAATGAACCAGCCCTGGAAGAACGCACTAATGCTTATCGCCAGGCAGGCCACGAGCCACAGCGCGGCCCAGCCCATCATGCGCTCTTCGTCGGACAACGCTGAGACAGGACGCTTGCGGCACGCCCAGCCCATGCCCAGCAGCGCGCCGATCAGCGCGGGATCGGAAATGTGGATCGCGGAGGTTACGTCGAGACAAAGCCACACATTGCCGTAATACGCGCTGTAGAGGATATAGAGAACGAAGTACGCGCCGAGATAACCGAGCGCTCCGTAGGACGCGACGCGTGCGAAACGTTCGAGCGGACGCACCGACCGCAGGACCTGTCCGGGAACGACTGCGAGATGAAACAGGAACGCGCTGAGAAACGGCGACAGCCACATGTGCGTGCGGATGTATGTCGTCGCGCCTTCGATATAGGCAGGGCTTCTTTGCAGCACGAGCCAACCGAGAAGCCATGCGATGGCGACCGGTATTGCAAAGCCTAGCCCGAGGCGCAAGCGTTCCCAAACGCCGCGGCGGGCGTCGACAACCAGGTACAACACAAGAATACCCCAGGCCATCGGCCCGTAGCGCAGGTTGACCAGCGTGCCGATAAAGAAGAGTCCCGCGGCAATGGAGTGCGCCGCGATCGAACCGGTCCGCCGAGCGCGAACCACGCATGCGAGCGCGCCAAAGCAGCAGGCCAGCGATACCGTGTAGTACAGACGCGGCATGGTGAGGATCGGCGAGGGACGCGCGCCCTCGAAAAGCTGATACAGGGCGTAGCGATAGAAATACTCCTCGAATCGCGGTGCGCCGTGAAGCCCTAGCAGACCGGTTACGATATACAGCACGCCGCCGGGACCGCCAGCCAGTGTGAACAGGACGAACGCGAGGTTTGCGTGCTTCGGGAACGCTTCGCGCAGAAACAGGTAGACCGCGAGTAAGTACAGGAAGCCGCCTATGCCGTTCGCGATGCCGAGCGCCATGAATTCATTGCAGTGAAGCGCGCGGCCCACGCTTCCGGCCACGCCATACATCCAGAAGAACGGCGCAGCGAAATATGCGGAGGCGTGCGTGCCCAGCGCCGAATGGCAATTGGCGAACGGCGAAAAGAATCCTGTCGAGAACATGCGCATGCAGGCCACGAACACGGATCCGTCCACGCCATGAATGCCTGTGGGAACCGTGCCCTGCGGTGGAAAATAGGCGATCCATGCGAAAGTAAATGGGAGAATCGACGAAAGCCCGATCATGAGCAGCCAAATGCCTAAGGGAATTCGGCGCGCGTCCCTATTCATCGCGTCAGCAGGGCCTCCAGATCCCGTACTGCGATCCGGCGCGCGCGCTGGATGCGCATGCGCTCCGCCAATGCATGCGGCACGCAGATAGGAATGCTGAGCGCGGTCGTCCCAAGAATCCATGCCGCGTATAGCGCGCCGGATTGGGTGCGCGCTTCCGAGAACACCCGGCGCGCCTGATGCGCGCGTTCAGCGAGGATAGCCGGGGCGTAGCGCACGAGTAGTGGAAACGGCATGTTCTTAAGGACAAGCTGCACGTGGTTGACGAAGCACTGGCGCGTACGTTTCAAAGTCCGTCCGAAAAGGCTTGCGCTTCCCACATGATAGGCCACGGCTTCAGGCGCCAGCTCTGCGCCGAAACCTGCAAGCCGCGCGCGGAAACTCAGGTCGCTATCCGAGAAGTAGATGTTGAACCACGGGTCGAGAAGCCCCACGGTCTCGAAGACCTGGCGCCGATACAGCGCCGCGCCGGCCGACACGCCGAAGATCTGCGCAGGAAACGTAAACCCTTCAAGTGGACTACGAAAGCCAATCGATTCCGGACGGCCATTAGCCCGCTGCAAGTCGCCCGCCGAGTAAAGGGTCATCGGGTCGTCGCGCCAAACGATAATCGGCGCGAACATGGCCGCCGAGGACGTGCGCGCGGCCTCGGTCAGATGCGCTAAGAAGTCCGGATGGAGCGTCATGTCGTTATTCAGTAATAGAATCAGGTCGCCTCGGACCACTGCAAGGCCCGCGTTGACCGCATAGCAGAAACCTTGGTTCGCGGGTAGCGCATGGACGTGGACACCGGGAAACTCGTGCCGTACCATCGCAACGGAATCGTCGGTTGATCCGTCATCCACGACGAGCACGTCGAAATCGCGAAAGGTCTGGGATTCCAAGGAGCGAAGACACGCCGCGAGAAGGTCGCGCCCGTTCCAGTTCGGAATAACGACGGAAACCAGTTTAGCGCCCGAAGCGTCCACGGCGAGGCCCCTAGTTCGGCTCGATCCAGATGGCGGTACGATAGCATGTTCCGAATCGCAACCGACAGACTACCGGAGTCACGGCGCGAAGGAAGGCTTGCGCGAGCGCGTTGCCGCGTCCCGGCCAACCGCACATCATCACGCGCCACATCCACACCCACACCGGCAGCGGGACGTTCTTCGTGCGCATCACGCGATAGGCGGGCCCGAAGGCGTCGATGCAACTCCGCGCGACGGCATCGGCATCCGGAAGTCCATTGATGTTGTGTTCTTCGAGCCATGGCAAGCGATTGCCCGTCAGTTCGCGATACTCATTGCGGATACGTTTTTCGACCTTCGACGACGCTGGTCCTGAGGGAAACGCCACTGCGGCGGAGCCGTCTTTCCGCAGGATGCGCGCGATCTCGCCAATTGCCTCACCGCGCGCCGGCTCGGGAAGGTGTTCCAACATGTCGACGCAGACGCACACGCCGGCCGACGCGTCGCGGAACGGCAGATTGCGTGCGTCGGCACGGACCGCGATGACGTTCGGACGGACAGCGGCCGCGCGCAGTTGTGTCTCGTCTGCATCGACGACGCAAACAGGATTGCGCGTGAATGCGGCTAGCCCGGCGGCGTTGGCGCCAATCTCGATTACAAGAGACTCAGGAACGAGTCGGGCGCGTAGCTTCGGCACGATGGGAATGTATCGCGCGGCCCAGTCAGGATAGCCGCGTCCGTCCTTCTCGGCGTAGCGGCGCAAAGCTCGGGCGATGGCTTCAAACACGGCTCGCGGCCCTCCGGCACCACGCGTGGAATCCAGGGAGGTAGCGCAGCTTCAAGGTGTGTCCGAGAAACTCGGCATCGAACGCATTGAGGAACGGCGTATAACGAATCACGGCAAGATAACTCAGTCCGAATCCCGCGCAACAACACAGCAGGACGATACCGTTCGGAATGCGCCCCACGAGGTCTGCATTCAGGGCGTCCACAAGCGCGCAACCGAGGAATCCCGGAATGCACGCGACAGCCGGCCACAGCATCGAGTCGCGGACCAGTCTGCCCGGCGCGACGCCCACCACACCGCGCATGGCCGCGACAAACCACACGCACGACAGCGCCATTGAAAGCGCGGTGCCGAGCGCGACTCCATAGATGCCGAGAGGGATCGCCAGGGCAATCGTCAGGCCGATGTTTGACACCATGGCGATAATCCCGGCTTTCATTTGCACGTCAGGTCGGCCTTTGCCCAGCGCAATGCTCACGCCCGCGCCCGGAAGGATATTCGCGAGATACCCGAACGCGAGAATGCGATTGACCCAGGCTGCAATCTCGATGTCCGGAACGCTTGACCCCATCCAGGTGCGCATCAAGACGCCCGACGACGCCACCCAGAACGCGACAATCGGGAGCGTCGCCGCGGCGACGTACTTCGATGCGAGAAGACACAGCCGCTGAAGTCGTTCCTCTTCTCCGCGCGCGTCGAGGTCCGATGCGGCGGGCAGCAGTGCGCTCACGAGCAATGCCGGCGCCTGGCGCATCTTGCTTGCCGCTTCCTCGCCGATGCGGTATACGCCCACCGGCGCAAGACCGATGTAGACGGCGCCAACGATGATCTTGTCCGTTTGAAACGTAATCAGGTTGGACAGACGCGACACCTGCGATTTCCACCCGAACGAGAAGAGGCGCTGGAACGCGCCATACCCGATCCGCGACGGCGTTACGCGCAACGACGGAACGAGAAGGAACGCGGCTGCCACTGCCGCAACGGCAAAATAGGCCATCACGAGGGCATTGGCATACAGAAGCCCGCGCACGCCGTGGCCTGTTTCCAGCAAAGCCACAGTCGCGCCTACTTTGAGGAGCGACGCGCCGAAGCTGATTGCGTTTGTAATGCCCATGCGCTGCAAGCCCGTCTGGATCGCCGTGAATGCCGCGATGCAATTGGACACCGCGAACAGCGCCAGACCCCACTTGAGCAGAAACCGGGCCTCGTCGAACAGTTCGGCTTCCGCAAGCGTCTTTGCGTGTTGCGGACTCAGATGAGCAATGAACGCCAGCAAGGGGTCGATGCAGATCCATCCCAATGCAACGAGCGCCACGCCGAAAACCAAATAGAAAAAGAAACCCGTGCTGACCACAGCCGACACTTCGTCGCGTTCGTCGCGCGCGGCATGCTCGGCGATGTATTTCGCCAGGCCGCTGTTCATGCCGAAATCGAGCAAGGCGACATAGCCCGTGAACACACCAAGCAGTGCCCACAATCCCCAGCCCGAAAGTCCGACCCGCGGCACAATGTACGCCGTCAGTACGACGTTGCACATCCCTTCCCAGATGCGCCCCGCCGCGTTGAACGTCGTATTGCGAACTAATGTCCCGCGAACCGACACAAACGTTTCTCCGAAGGATGAAGGATGAGGGATGAAGGATGAAACGGCGAAAACCCTAGCGTGGTCTTTTCATTCTTCATACGTTCTCTCGTACTTCATCCTCAGCGTTAACCTGAAGGATCTCCACCCGCTCCGTGCCTTCGCCGCGCGGCCTTGGGAGATCGAAGGACTGTACGGGCGTGAAATAGCGCCGGAAGTGCAGCCAATCGTCCGTCATCCGTTGAAACGCATCGCGATACCCGGCTGTCTCTTCGATGTAGGTCACGGGTATTAGGACGTAGCGGATGCCGTGGGCACGCAGCCAATCGACTTGATCGCGTACCGACTCATGCTGCATGCGGCGCAACGGCTCGTCGTTCTGATAAGAGCGGCCTTTAAGGAAATAGGTGCGCCGATCGAAGGAAAAGACGGTAGCCTCGGGCGGAAGATGGTCGTTGATCCATTGAAACGCTTCATATCGTTCAACGCGGCGCAGCAAGTAATCGTCGCGCGTTTCGGCGCCGAACACGACAGGCAGCTTGAAGTGCACCGCGCCGACGTCGAGCGCGAGTCCATACACAAACGTGGCCGCGAGCAGCGCCGCGATACCGTGCCGCAAAGCCTTAAGCCGGCATGCGGCGACCGCCGCGACGATCATCATGGGCGCGAAGAAGGGGAGGAGATAGCGCGCGAGACGCTCGAAGAAGAAGAACCCGACGAATCCCGACGCGCTGAATGCGCCCAGCATGCGCGCGCGGCGTCCGCCCACAAACAAGCCTGGCAGGCCCAGAAACAGCACAAGCCCTCCGGGCGATTTTGCCCAACCGTCGTAGCGGTGTGGCCGCAAAACAAGATCGATGGGAAAACGCAGCAGGTCCATGACGGTCGTGCCCTGAATGGAGGCATGCGTGCCAACGGCCGTGACGTTCCAGTGTTCCATGTCGGCTGGACTTAGCCATTCGGCGAAGAATGGATACACTGGATTGCCGACAAGTATCGCGCTCCGGATCAGCCACGGCAACGCGGCCACAAGGGAAATGAAACTGAACGCGACAAACGCGGCCTTGCGCTGGCCGCCTGAAGCCACAAAGGAAGCGACTATCAGCAGGGCGCAGACAATATATCCCGTGTGGCGAATCCCGCACGAGGAACCGGCGAGTAGCGCACTCAAGAGGAGCCATCCCGAGTGCCGCTCATGATGCCACGCCGTGAAACAAGCAAGAGCGGCCAAAGTGAAACCGCAGAAGGCCATGTCCAGCGACGCCGTGCCTCCCTGGTCCAGGAAGATGGGCGAGGTCGCGAGGATGGCCGCCGCAATCAATCCGCATGCGCGGCCTTCAATCCTCCGGCCTAGATCGAACGCCGCCGCGCAAGCCATCAGGGCAAAGGTCCAGCTCAGCAACATGACCGCGGATTCGCCTCCTTGCGCGAACGCGTAGGCGAACAGGCAATGCGCCCATTGCGGATAAGCCGAGTACTCATTGCCCGGGATCAACTCGATGCGGCCCTCGCGCACGTAGTCTTTCGGTAGCGCAAGATGTGCCACGCAAGCGTCCCAGCCCGTGGCAGGCGCCAGCGCGCTGATGAGCGTAAGCGCCAGCCCGGCAGTGATCGCGATTGCCGCAATGCCCTCGACAAACGACAGCGGCGTTCGGTCGCGTCGTGGCAGGAGGAGTGGTTGTTTCGTCCGCGAATAGAAGAAGAGTTCGAACCCGAGTCCCATGACCGCGAACAGGTTCATCACGAACTGCGCCACCGAGATCGAGACACTGCCTATCGCCAGCATCAGTACGGCGCAGCCGCACAAACCCGCGAAAAGACGATAGAGCAAGACATCCACGCCGCCTTGTAATCGGAATAGGCGCAATATCCAGTCGCCCATGACGGCGCTCGCGACCAGCAGAACGATCACCGGCATCATGACAGAATCCCCGTGGCGGCATTTTGGATTTTGGATTTTGGATTTTGGATTGCCTGTCGATGCCACATGATTGTGTCTTCAGTCCGCCAGCGTTGACCGGGGCACGATATCATGTGCGGCTTGGAAAACCAAAGCGGTCCAACAGGAATGGCCACAGAATGCACAGCGCGGCTTAGCCGCAACCAAACAGTGTAAGAGGCGTTTCCCA
This sequence comes from uncultured Nitrospiraceae bacterium, assembly GCA_964402555.1. Classification (GTDB taxonomy): domain Bacteria; phylum Hydrogenedentota; class Hydrogenedentia; order Hydrogenedentales; family SLHB01; genus CAYOCT01. Next base: position 151,662 of record CAYOCT010000009.1, read on the forward strand.
AGGACGT